>SUYG01000017.1:0-36061 GCA_015060555.1 Prevotella sp. | reverse complement strand
TCTTCAGAATGTCCTGCGTCGATTGTTCACTCTGCTCCGTGTCGTACCACAAGCACCGCTCGCCCCGTATGCAGCACGCCATGAGCAGCGAGTTGAACAACGTCTTACCACTCTTCGCCTTACCCGTCACCGCCACCAGCTCCCCGCGCGGGAAGCAAGGTTTTCCGAAGATACGGAACAGGAAGCGCATCGGCGGCAGTTCCTTGTCCTGCGTGATGCGCAGGCGCTCCAGCAGCCGCTCGTCGTCGCTCAGTGCATGCTCCTCCACCGAGCGGCGCACCAGTTCGTAAGCCCCGCTGTTCATCTCTTCAGCGGTGACCCCGCATGGTTGTCGATAATCCTGTACGCCGCGTCCTCGTCGTCGTTGGCCACCGAGAGGATAAGGTTGCACAGACGCTTGATGAGATCGTGGAACTCACTGTCGCTCAACACCGTGCACAGATACAGCAACAGGCGCAGCGTCGTAGAGCATTGCATGTGCAGCAGTCTGTCCACTGTCAGCATCTTAGGACTGAAATGTCCGTCGCGGCACACCGCCTCCTTGGTGAGTCCGATGGCCGGATCCTTGAAAAAGCTGAGGATTATCTCAGCAATCTCATGTAGAAAATCGTTTTCCGTAATCATGATTTTTTTATTTAAGACCATGCAAAGTTACGGACTTCTCAGCAATCCCTCTTCCCTACGCGGAAGGGAGAGGAGGTTCATGGTGAATAGGGCCCCCTCTAAATCTCCCCGAGGGGAGACTTAGGGAAGCAGATGGATTGGTTTAAGAGTTCAAGGAGTTTAAGGAGTTTAAGAGTTCTTCGCAAGCGAAGCGTCGCAAGCGCCGAGCGCAAAAGTTCAAGGTATTTTTTATTCTTCATTCCTCACTCTTCATTCTTCCTAATAGAAAAAATTTTTTCTTTTTCTATTATTAAGGTGTAAAAAACACCTATAGGCACAATTCAAGTGTGCCTATTTCGCCTATTTTTGCCCGCTGAACGTTAAAAAAGGTGTAAAAAGACCTCAAAAGGCTTCAAACGCACCTTAAAAAATGGCGGACTCAAAGATTTTTTATACCTTCAACCCGATTTTGGCTGCAAAATGGATATTAATAATGATAAACGAACAAGACTATACCGAAATACTGCAACGCGCCGTTGCACTTATTGAAGAGGCACGCTCGAACGTGGCACGTCACGTGTCGGTAGCTGTAAGCAACACCTACTGGAACATCGGAAAGTTGCTACACGAGAAGAAGCTGGAAAGTAAGCATGGCAGCCAGGTAGTCAGACGGCTTTCAGTGGACTTGAAACAACGCTATCCAAAGATGGGAATGTCGCCACGTAACTTGTGGTATATGAAGACTTTCTTCGAGCGATATGAAAAGGCAGACGTAAAAGTGCAACGCGCCGTTGCACTTTTGCCTTGGTCGCACAATGTGTTGATTCTCAGTAAAGGCCTGTCTTTTGAGGATGAAAAAGCCAAAAGGACTTCTGTTAAAGGAGATAATATGGAGGACGAACTATGATGGAAAGACAATATAAAGATAGTGGCATTGAGTGGATTGGAGGGATTCCAGAGGGGTGGGAATTATTTAGGCCAGTAAGATATGAAAAAGTACAATCGTATAATGCTTGGGAAAGCGGGGTTTTACGCTGATCAATGCAAAAAAGAGGGTTTTATCGGGGCCTTCTTTGGCATTGAAGAGGACCTGTCCACCAATCTGTATGATGATTGGAGAACCTCCGCTTAGATTCTATATAGCCTTCCCCTCCTCTCGGGAAGGCTTTTTTGTACCTCATTTTGAAAAAAGGAGATGCTTCCTATCGCGGATTCAAAACTAATCGTTATCTTTGTCGTCGAAATCACAAAAGATATGGAAGAGAACAAGATCATCATCTATCAGACGGAGGACGGACAGACACAGATTGATGTGCGTCTGGAGAATGAGACTGTATGGTTGACACAGGCTCAGATGGCAGAGTTATTTGAGAAGTCCCCTCAGAACATTACCATGCATATAGGTAATGCTTATAAAGAGGGTGAGTTGGACAGAGACTCAACCTGTAAGGAATACTTACAAGTTCAACAAGAAGGAAAGAGAATGGTTTCTCGTACCGTAAAATACTACGATCTCGATGTCATCATTTCCGTTGGCTATCGCGTCAAGAGCAAACGCGGTACCGCTTTCCGCATCTGGGCACGAAATGTTATCAAAGACTATCTTGTGAAGGGTTATGCTGTCAACGAGCGCATCCGCAAAGAACAGATAGGTGAATTGCGTCAGTTGGTCAGTATGCTTGGCCGTACTATCCAAAGCCAGCCCTTGCTTTCTACAGACGAAAGCAACGCCCTCTTCGAAGTAGTGACGGATTACACATACGCTCTCGATACCCTTGACAACTACGACTATGAACGCCTGACCATTGAGAAAACCACGAAGGAAGAGCCCTTCCATGCTACTTACGAGAATTCGATGGAAGAGATTAACCGTCTTCGAGACAAGTTTGGTGGTTCCGTACTCTTTGGCAACGAGAAAGACGACTCATTCAAGAGCAGTATAGGTCAGATTTATCAGACCTTTGGCGGCGAGGAACTCTATCCCAGCGTGGAGGAGAAAGCTGCCATGCTGCTCTACCTCGTCACCAAGAACCACTCCTTCAGCGACGGCAATAAGCGCATTGCCGCCACCCTCTTCCTTTGGTTCCTCAACAACAACCACATCCTCTATCGCAAGGATGGCTCTAAGCGTTTAGCAGACAACACTCTCGTTGCCTTAACCTTGATGATTGCCGAGAGCAAGACTGAGGAGAAGGATGTGATGGTGAAAGTTGTGGTGAACCTGATTAATCAGAGAAACTAAAAATTATTCGCCGAGAATAAGGATGAAAGTAAGAGTAATTTGCCAAAGATAGCCCTCCCGAAGAATGATATTTATAGAGAGAAATTCATGAATCTTCAATTGATAAACATTATAGGTAGTCATTTGTCCCGATGAAAAATCTGTGCTGACCTGATTATTTCCTAACCAGCGGAAAGGGGCTCTATACTCCCTAAGCGTACCCTCTATAGTGTCTGCGCGTACCCTCTATAGTGTCTGCGCGTAATCTCTATAGAGGGTAAGGCGAGATTCATCCTACTAGAATAGGCTGGTATATCGTCAGCTTAACAGCTTGAGGATTTTGTGCTTTTGTACCGAATAGAACTTGAGGATTCTGCGATTTTGTGCAAAAAGATTTTGAGAAAAGGCGGTTAAATACCATCTTTTCGACATCAAAACAAGCCGCTATATGGACAATCATAAGAGAAAAATACATCAAAGAGCTTCTCAAAAAGCTTTGGAACGGCAAGGTGAAGAATATCGGGAACTCATCAGATTCACTATAGTATAAAACGGATTGCTACGAGGCAGGTGTCACAAGTGTCAAGCGAAGTTCAAATTGATAGGGGATATATGTTCCCTGTAAAATTCTTTTTATAGCGTTTTTTGAGCATCTTCATCATTTTGTGGCTAAGTGAGTGATATATAAATAGATGCAACAAAACAAACCTACACTAAACCTACATAATTTCTACATGGTTCACCCATTCATCTGCAGATTCCATGTAGGTTCCATGTAGGTTCCATGTAGGTTTGAAATCATGCAAGCCACTACTTTTCAATCAATTAGTCCTGAAATGATGAAGGTATGTCAGATTCATGCGCATTTAGAAAACGCACCATGCATCGAAGCACGTTGCACCATGGTGTGATGACCTGAGCACCATGGTGCAACAGCCTGAAATGCATGGTGCGATTTTTTGAAGACCTTGGTCTTAACGCAAGAAGAGCAAGGTCTTCAGGAAGAAAGACCTTGCTCTTCCGAGTGGACCACCATGGTGATCCACCCTGCGCCCTTCGGACAGGGGGGGCGCGGGACTTGCTGTGCCCTTCGCGTAGGGGCTGCCGTACAAAAAGAAGTCCCGCGCTTCACAGCGCAGGACAATCAACTAACAATAATTAATTAACAACAACCAGGAACGAAAACCTGATTGCGGGGTAAGGTCTCCCGCCAGCTGTGAACTGCGGGAGACCTATGAGGATTAATAGTCTTCGTCGTCGAAGTCCGTTTCTGAGTCATTACCCCAAATGTCCCAATCACCGGAGCCTTTGGAGAGGACTGGTTCAGATGTCGCATAGTCATCGAGGGTGGAGAGCGCTAGCATATTCTCAAGTTGCACGAAATGAATTGTCAACTCGGGACTGATATACTTCTTTTTCATAGTCGTAATCGTTTAAATTATTTTACCAACACTTTCTTACCGTTCACGATGTTCACGCCCTTCTGGAGCTTACCAAGTTTGCGGCCTGAGATATCGTAGATCTCGCCAGCCTGCAAGTTCTCGAGCACGTTCTGGATGCCAGTTGCTTCATTGAAGAAGAACGCATTAGCCTTCACGCCAGCGGGAACCGTCAGGTAACAGCGGTTTGCACCAACAGTAGGTTGAGCTTTTTCGGTATTAACCAGATAGAAGCCAATCTTGCTGTCATTGTTCTGAAGCACATAGCTACCATTAGGAGCAGGGGTTGCAGCATAGACACCGGTCAGAAGACCAACTGTATAAGTGGGAGCAATACCCTGAGCATCGCCATTCAGCGTCTCATTCCAGGCACCCTCAATAATATAAGGCGTATTTGCATCAAGAGCATCAACCTCATCGAGTATCAGCGTAGCGCCACTTAGTTCATAACATCTGTAAGCCTTCACGCCATCAGGCAGAGAAGCTACTGCGAAGGGCAACATCGTAGTACCCCAGCCAGCTGCTGTTGTGTTAATCGTGATAGAGGGCTTAGAGGTCTCAACGATGTTGAAGTCGATGTGGCTGTTCACTGTATAGACACCAGCATCCTGAGATCCGATGTACTGGTTAGCCTCTGTGTTCCACAGATTCCACTTACCTTCGTTTGCAGTCGGGATGACTGTTACTACAAGCGCATTTTCAGCATTTGTTGTCGTACGAATCTGGCTTGTGTTACCACTATAAGGAACACCTGTGCAGATATAGCGAGCATTGCCATCTGCGTCAATCTGAGACATCTTGTAGTTGTTGCCAGAAACCCTGGTGAATGTGAATGCCTGAGCCAAGTTCGTATTAGCCTCTTCCTTATACTGGATATTATACAGACCAGCATCATTACGGCCATTTGCAATATAAGTCATCGCCTTGTTATCATATGTCCAACCATCATAAGTCAGGATAACGTTGAAGACCTGGCCATTCTCAGGAGCATTGACAGTTTTCAGTGCGTTGTATGCATCCTCTACATCCTGTACGGTAGCTACACCCTGAACGAGAGCGTTAGCATTATCGATTGCATCCTGAGAGTACTGGAAGGCGCCAGTACCGATGTTTGCAGTAGGAATAGCGGCTGTAGCATAGTCAACATTACCCTCGGTTGCTGGGGTGACCTCGGCGAGATAGAAGTCATCAAAGCTAGAAAGTTGACCATTCTCACCGAGCCAGCGCGCACGGAACTGAAGATAAGCATAATTGCTGGAATTGGTGAACGTGTACTGAATGTCTGTCCAAGCTGTACCCACAGTCTGCGTTGTGCTAATCTTAGAGGTCTCTGTTGCAAGGGTATTGGTAAGGCTAACAACATGGTATTCCGTTGTGCCAGCGCTTACAGCCTTAGCCTTGTAACCGAACACATAGGTCTTCCCGGCCTCAATAGGCCAAGCTGTGCCGATAGAAGAAGCAGATGTGCTTCCACCGTGGTTCTTGGACCTAAGATATTTATTCTCACCGTCTGTTACAATATCAAAATTCGATGAGGTCAGTTTGGCTGCACCAGCTGTAGCATCCGTCCAACCATAGAAACCGTCAGGATATTCGAATGTACCATTCTTAATGAGGTTGTCACCCACAGTGTAAACTGTGCGGGTTGCATCATTGTTTACGTAGTAGCTGGCGGGAGTAACTGTTTCGGGGAAGGTTACAGTTACAGTCGCGGAAGCACTAACATTAGCGTCAAGTGTGCTGGTGGCTGTGATGGTAGCAGTACCAGGGAGAACAGCTGTTACCTCACCCAGTGAACTAACCGTTGCAACAGACTCATCAGAACTTGTCCAATTCACAGTCTGAGTTGCATCATTAGGAGTGAATGTCAGTTCGAATGTCTTTGAGCTAGTTGTTGCATCCAAGGCAACTTCTGTCTGGTCAAGAGCAATTGCAGTAGGAATGATGGCAGCCTCTTCGGGAGTAAGGTCGCGAACCTTCGTGTAGTGGACGTTCTTGAAACTGAGCCAACTGATATTATTGCCAGCAACAATATTGAAGTTCAGCGTGAGGTTGCCGTCCTTGACAAGATTTTGAGCAGTATAGGTCTGCATCTGGAACTGGCTCTCGCCAATCTGTGCACCTTCAGTGACATCCACAGCAGCGTAGTCACCTTCACCGCCACCGTTCACATCCATCGTGATACCTGTAGCATCGCCTACAGCGACCTCGTTCTTGGCGCGTACGCGCACCCAAGCACTGACGCTGTAGAGGCCATTCTCAAGGCCTGTAAGTGTTGCAGACCATTCGTTCGCGCCAAGACTTTCGCCATCAGCAACCCAATACTCATAGAAGGGAACCTTGAAGTTGGAACCATCACTTTCACCTTCTGTTGACCAAGTGTTTACGTAGAGAGCGGCATCGAAATCATTCAGACCGAAAGTGCTTTCCATATAATTGGAAGCAGCACTATTAGCATTGCCATGCCATCCCGAAATAGAGAAACCAAGTGTTGTTGCAGCATTGTTAGCGTCGGAATCGCTAAGAGCTCCGCTGTTATATGGAGTCTCTATTGCTGCAATGGCCTCAGCAAAGGTTGTTGCGGCTGCAGAAGTCACGAAGTTATGAGCATCTTTCAATGCTTTGGCATCAGCAATTGCCGTGGCAGCTGAAGCATACGCCTCCTTGGAGACCTGAGCTGCTGTAATGGCGGCAATGAGCGCATTGTAATTGGCTACGGTCTTGTCACCTGTAAATGTGGCTTCTGCATCTGACTGTGCAGTAGCAGCTGCAGCGCTCATCTTACCCTCTACAAGTGTATAAGCTGGGAAGTCCTCACCTACGTAGGTAAGCTGAACATCATCACAGCAAATCCAGTTACCAGTACATCCGTCAAGTTGGAATTTAATAATCAGTTCGCTCTTATCCTCCTCCAAATAGACATAAGTAGAATAGCGTGCAGGGGCACCAATTTCAACACGTTCATTGTTACCACAGAGGTAATAGCCTCCACCTGTTGTTCCATTCTTTTGCGCCTGGACCTGGCCTGTAGCAGAAATCTGATAAAGGCCTGCAGGCAGAATGATTCCGCCATGAACTAATGTACCGTCAGAAAGCTGAACTTGGCTGTCACCATTCGGCTGCCAGCGCTCTACAAAATAAGTTCCGACCTTTTCAGTGAAGTTATTATTGTCAGCTACCCCTCCTCCATTAGAAGAAGTCCAGCCTGTCAAATTTCCAGCCTCAAAGCCGGCATTACTTACAAAGCTCGTTAGATTTACATTTGTATTTTCGCCAATCGTAGAAACGATGGTTGCATATTGTGTACACGCTGTCACTGCCGAGGATACAGCTGCTGTTGCTGCTTCCAGATTGTTCGTGGCTGTCGTCAAAGCCTCACGATTATTCAAATCATCTCCTGCAAGTGTGTTACTAGAAATCACGCCATCCAGTGTGGACTTCTGAGAAGAGAAAACCGAAAAACCGTCTAAGGTATTAGAAGCTGTTTGTGCAGCATTAAGAGCGTCCTCATATACATCTCGGAATGCGCTGAAGCTCACATACTCTAACTTAATATTGTCTATTGCAATCCACCCAGAAGTGGAACTTGCTGTTGACTCAATACCGATTTCCACATTCTCTGTGCCTGATTCAATATCAAAGTTAACTGTTGAAAGAATCGGACTTCCGTTACCTGTAGCTGCTGTTATTTTATCACCATCACCAACTTTTGCATAGAAGGTAACACCATCACCACCAACAGTATAGGCTGAGAGGGTATAACTACCAGCAGGCAGGTCAGAAACCGTTTTCTTGGCTGAACGGTTTGTCAATGCAGATCCACTCCAACATTCCATCCAATATCTACTGAAACCAGAGAGAGACTGATTATTTTGTCCTTTCCAATTATTACCTGTGATGGTCCATGAATAGCGTTCCTTAAAACGATCGAAGCTATTATTGCTTGCGCCAATATTATTTGTTCCCTGAGCGCCATGTACAAAGAGAGACACATCCATCTTTGACGAGCTGCTCAACATCGCGTCCTTCACTGCGGATGGCGAGATAAAACGCCACTTACGAAGATTTTCGTTGCCACTATTATATTGGACGTTTGCCCACACGTTGCTACTTTCAGCTGTCAAATAGGACGAAGCATTATACCGAGCCTGATCAGAAGCTAGTTGAATATTGAATGTATTATCCCCGTTTGAAGTGATTGTCCAGAAGTAATTGCCCTGATTATTTCTATCACAATACACATTACTTCCATCATCAGAATCTACGAACAAGCCATTTCCATGGGAAGGCCATGTGAAAATAATGGTATATTTACCATCTGCTAGTGTCACGGTTGCTGTTCCCGCGGAAGACTCATCAAGCGTGGCTCGAGTACCCCAATTATTTCCAGGAGTCATAAATAGACCTGTCTCATCATTTACAATGTAGTACTCTTGACCACTCGTAATCTCCGACACACCGGTCAGTGTAGTCTGTGCCCTTAGTGTACCAAGCGCACCAACGACGCATAACGCCGCGAAAAGTAATTTTCTTTTCATGTTGTTGAAAGATTTAGTTATATAATATGTGTTTGATAGTTGGTCTTCGATTACTCCTCGTCATCATCCCAAATATTTCCGTGGTCACTGTTTCCTTTGGTGAGGACTTCATTTGTTGTGGCGTTCTTTTCCGTAGTCGAAAGCGCCATCATACGCTCTGCCTCAAAGTGCATAGCGAGGGTAAGAGGACGGGTATAGACCTTCCTCTCTACCGAAATAAGCTGTTCTTTTCGTTTCATGTTTGATTATTAGTTTTTGGTTCATACTTGTTGATTCGAAAAAAAATGTTGAACGAACAAGGATGCACTAAAAACCAGCTGGAATGCTCGACGCTACGAGACTTGTGAGCAAAGAAAAGCGCAGCCTTCGTCGTACGCCACTCTGGCTCACCACAAGCCAATAGAACCTTACAGAGAAGTCTGCGCCTAGCGCATACTCTTACAGGTTCTAATTAATTGCCCGAAAGTCTTGGTCGAGGTGGTGATTCGAGTGACGATTTGAGCAAAAAAATATGATTACAAAGAACCCATTGCGGGTAATTTGCGGGGCAAATGTAAGTATAAATTCAGTAAGGGCAAAAGAAAAACGGTTTTTTTTGCACCTCTGGGCCAAAAAAAGCCAGTCAAACAAGTGACTTGTACAAAAAAGCCAGTGAAATGGTTCAGCGTTTCCAGGATAAAAAAATGCCGCCAATGCCCATCACGGGTCTTGGCGGCTACGCTAATCATTTGTCTAATCCGTATAGATCGCTAATAAGTGTGCTAACTTGTTAGTGGAGTAATGAGAAGTAGGTGTCAAGGAGGCGCTTGGCGGCGATGAAGGAAGTCTGCTGGCCATTGAGGACGCTCTGCTCGGCACCGGGCAGGAGGGCAGCAATGGTTTGGTTGTTGTAGAAGCCGTTGCGCAACTGCTCGTTGATGCTCTCGTACATCCAGTATTTGGCCTGCTCGGCACGACGGTGCTCGAAGAAGCCGTTCTGCTTAACAAAGTCAATGTACTCATAGACCATGTCCCAAACTTCCTTGATGCCGGTGCCATAGAAGCCTGAGTAGCAGAGTACCTTGGGTAGCCAGCCGCTCTCGGGCATGGGGAAGAGATGGAGGGCGTTCTGGAACTGGCGCGCTGCCAGTCGGCAGGGCTCGACGTTGTCGCCGTCGCATTTGTTGATGACGATGCCGTCGGCCATCTCCATGATGCCGCGCTTGATACCCTGCAGTTCGTCGCCAGTGCCTGCGAGCTGTATGAGAAGGAAGAAATCTACCATCGAGTGACAGGCTGTCTCACTCTGTCCGACGCCGACTGTCTCGACAAAGATCTTGTCGAAGCCTGCCGCCTCGCAGAGGATGATGGTCTCGCGCGTCTTGCGGGCTACGCCGCCGAGGGAGCCAGCTGAGGGGCTGGGGCGTATGAAGCTGTCGGGGTGTACAGAGAGTTTCTCCATGCGTGTCTTATCACCGAGGATGCTACCCTTGGTCTTCTCGGAACTGGGGTCGATGGCGAGGACAGCGAGTTTGCCGCCCGTGCGCTCAAGGACATGGATGCCAAATTCATCGATGCTGGTGCTCTTGCCGGCACCCGGCACGCCGCTGATGCCGATGCGGATGCTCTTGCCGCTATAGGGCAGACAACGCTCGATGACTTCCTGTGCAATGGCCTGATGCTCGGGGTTGGTGCTCTCCACGAGGGTCACAGCCTGACCCAAGATGGTGACATTGCCTTTGAGGATGCCATCGACATAGTCATCGACGGTGAGGCGACGCCGTGCGAAGCGACCGCGCTGCAGGTATGGGTTGACGGTAGCGGGCTGTTCCACGCCGCTGTTCACCACCAAACCTTTGTATTCTTCACTATTCTCTGGATGAAGCATTGGAAAATTGAAAAATTGAAAAAT
This sequence comes from Prevotella sp., assembly GCA_015060555.1. Taxonomy (GTDB): domain Bacteria; phylum Bacteroidota; class Bacteroidia; order Bacteroidales; family Bacteroidaceae; genus Physcousia. The sequence goes on along the minus strand of SUYG01000017.1, from coordinate 25,369 downwards.
TGAAAGATTGAAAGATACCTATGATGGTAGATGTTAAGATGGAAATATTGAAAAATTAGTTGCATAAAGAAGATCCAACCAATAGCCAGTCTCATCAGCCTCTTTTAAAGCAATATTCAACTTGCTAATGAAATCAGGGCGGCTCTGTGCATTGCGACTCTCACGGACATTGGCACCAATACTGGTTCCACTTTTTAGGATTTGCTGAGAGAGAACGTATTCTCGGTTCTGCTCCTGAAGTTGACGTGCCAATTCAACGATACGGACAGCATAATCAAATGTTTTAGTATGTATAAAATTATCTTCTGATTTCATGCTAAGAATTTCACGAATGAAACTTTCAATGTTTCAATGTTTCAATGTTTCAATTTGAAACGTCAACGTTTCTTGGGCAACTTAGGCTCTACGGGTGAGATGCCGCGCTGGGTAGGCGTGACGGGACGGATGGTGCCATCGGGGTTGAATTCCAGGCGGTCGATGCAGACCTGACGATGGTAGCCGGGGCCACGCTGTTTGTCGATATAGTTCTTGTTGATACGGTGATAGACGATGTACCACTCGTCCTTACCCGGCACCTGAATGATGCTGTTGTGAGCGGTGCCGTAGATCTCATTGTCGGGGTCCTGCTGCAGGATGACTGGTTGACGTGCCACCACGATGGGACCCATCGGGGATCTGGCAGTGCCATAGGCGACGTGGTAGTTGGGCGAGCCGGTGTCATCAACGCTCCAAAGGAAGTAGTAGATGCCCTTGCGGTAGAAGACATAGGGAGCCTCGCGGTAGCGGTAGTCCTCCAGCGTGCCGCCTTCAGGGGTGAGAACGGTGATGGTGGTGGTGTCAATGCTCACCATGTCAACATTGAGCTTGGCGGCAGCCATGTAGCCGTTGCCCCAGTAGATATAGTTCTCATCCGTGACGGGGTCGTTGAAAACATCCACGTCAATCTGCTGACCGCCATTGAGGCTCTCGGGGCGCTTGTCGATAAGGGGCGTGCCAAGATCATAGAAGGGGCCCGTGGGCTTATCGGACATTGCCACACCGATGGATTTGCGGTTCTTCTTCACATCGTGACCGCTGTAGTAGAGGTAGTAGATGTAGGAGCCGTCAGCCTGACGACGCTCCATGATAGCGGGCGCCCAAGCATTGCCAGAGGACCAAGGTACCTGGTCGGTGGCCAGATCCAGGACGATGCCCTCGTGCTTCCATTCCACCAGGTCGGGGCTGGAAAAGGCGGTGAAGTAGTAGCCACCCCAACCGGCTGCGCCATCGGTGGTAGAGTAGATGTAGAAGCGGTTGGTGAGATGGGAGAACATGATCTCGGGATCTGCATGGAACTCGGGCAGAATAGGATTGCCGCTATACAACACCTTGCGCTTTGCAGGCTGTGCGGCAGAGCTGTCAAGTCCGAGGGCCAAGAGAACGATAAGGAAGAAGAACTTTTTCATAGAGGTTATAGTTTTGTTTCGTTATTTCGACATTTCGTTGTTTCGTTATTACGTTATTTCGTTATTACGATGTCCTAAAAATTTTTCATTTTTAGCTTCGCTGACTTTTGTCACGACTCGGCAATTTAAGCAAGCTTAATTGCTCTCACTGCTCCAAAAGTTCACTTTTCATTTCCAACGCTCCCCTTTAGGGGGCTCGGGGGCTTTTTCACTTTTCACTTTTAATCCGTGAGTCTTCAGCTTTCCCTGTAGAAGTCGAGCATTTCAAAGATATCATCCTTGGAGGCTTGTTGGTTGATGCGGATGTCCCCCACCCCACCCAGAAGGGTGAAGTTGATGATGCCAGCGGTGTTCTTCTTGTCGTGGGTCATCAGCTCGTAGAGGCGGTCGTACTCCTTGCAGGTGAAGGAGAACATGCCGTAGGTTTCCTTGACGAACTGCGCCACCTGATGCAAGCGTGTGGTAGGGAAGCCGCAACGCGTGGCGGAGAGATAGAGCTCACAGACGAGCCCCCAGGCAACGGCATAGCCGTGTAACACGGTGCGATTCTCCTGTAGCGCCAGGCTCTCGAAAGCATGGCCCGCAGTGTGGCCGAGATTGAGAGCCTTGCGAATGCCATGCTCGTGGGGGTCTTCGGTGACGATGCGCTCTTTGACAGCCACGCTCTTGGCAACCATCGCCTTCAGATGTTCCAAGTCGGGGTGGAAGATGTCAAAGGAGAGGAGCTCGACAAGCATCGCCTCATCAGAGATCAGACCATGCTTGAGCATCTCGGCATAACCGCTGCGGATGTTCTGCACATCGAGGGTTTGCAGGAACTGGGTGTCCAGGATGACCGTGGAGGCTGCGTTGAAGACACCAATCTCATTCTTCAGCCCACGGAAATTGATGCCTGTCTTCCCGCCTACGCTGGCATCGACCATCGCCAACAGTGTGGTAGGAATGTTAACATAGGCTATGCCACGCTTGAAGGTGGAGGCTGCGAAGCCGCCGAGGTCCGTGACCATTCCGCCGCCAAGGTTGATGAGCATGGAATGGCGTGTGGCACCTCCCTCGCCCAGTGCTGTCCACACCTCAGCCAGCGTGTCAAGGGTCTTGGCCTCGTCGCTGGCACCTATGGTGATGACATTGAAAGATTGATACTTCGAGGCACTCAAAGCATCCCTCAACACAGGCAGGCAAAGGTCGCGCGTGTTGACATCTGTGAGCACGAAGAGACGGTCGGGCTGCACACGGTCAATGGCAACAGTGAGCTCTGCCGGAAGATTGCGACTAATGACGATTTGCTGTTCCACAGAAGGTGTATCTTGTATTTTGATGCTGCAAAAATAATACAAGTTCTCCGAAGCACAAAATATGTGCTCTTAAAAAATATAAAAGCGGCGCTCCGAAGTCCGAAGCACCGCTCTATCATGACGATGTAAGTGGGATTAATCGATATCGTAGTCGAGGATGGCCTTGCGGTTGGCAAGCACGCGGTCATAGTCTTCCTTGGAGCCTACGACGATGCGCTCGAACTCGCGCAGACCAGTACCGGCGGGGATGAGGTGACCGCAGATAACGTTCTCCTTCATGCCCTCGAGGCTGTCGCTCTTACCGTTGATGGCGGCTTCGTTGAGCACCTTGGTCGTCTCCTGGAAGGAGGCTGCGGACATGAACGAGCTGGTCTGGAGGGCAGCACGCGTGATACCCTGCAGGATCTGCGTAGAGGTTGCAGGCACGGCATCGCGCACCTCAACAGGACGCAGGTCGCGGCGTTTCAGCAACGAGTTCTCGTCGCGCAGCTTGCGGGCTGTGACAATCATACCAGCCACCATCGTCTCGCTGTCGCCAGCGTCGGTGACGACTTTCTTGCCCCAGATGCGATCGTTCTCCTCGGCAAATTCCAGCTTATCGACAATCTGCTGCTCGAGGAAGCGGGTGTCGCCCGGCTCGTCGATCTGCACCTTACGCATCATCTGACGTACGATGACCTCAAAGTGCTTGTCGTTGATCTTCACACCCTGCAGACGATAGACATCCTGCACCTCGTTGACGATGTACTCCTGCACTGCCGTGGGACCCTGGATAGCCAGAATGTCGGCAGGCGTGATGGCACCGTCGGAGAGGGGAGTTCCGGCGCGAACGTAGTCGTTCTCCTGCACCAGGATCTGCTTGCTGAGGGGCACGAGATAGCGGCGCTCTTCGCCATTCTTGGGCGTAACGATGATTTCGCGGTTACCACGCTTGAGCTTACCCATAGTGACCTCACCGTCGATTTCGCTGACGATAGCGGGGTTGCTCGGGTTACGGGCTTCGAAGAGCTCGGTGACACGAGGCAGACCGCCCGTGATATCACCAGCCTTGCCGACGGCACGCGGAATCTTCACCAGGACATCACCTGCCTTGACAGTCTGTTTGTCCTCAATGGAGATGTGACCGCCGATGGGGAAGTTATAAGTGCGGAGCAGCTCGCCATCCTCGCTGACGATGTGCGCCTGCGGAATCTTGGTCTTATCCTTGGACTCGATGACGATGAGCTCGCGAAGACCTGTGGCATCGTCGGTCTCGACACGATAGGTGACACCTTCGATGACACCTTCGAACTCGACGCGACCGGACATCTCCGTGACGATGACAGCGTTGAAGGGGTCCCACTTGGCGATGATGTCGCCCTTGGAAACCTTCTCGCCATCCTTCTTATAGAGCGTAGAACCGTAAGGCACGTTCTGCGTGAGGAGTACGATGCCCGTGTTGACATCCACGAAGCGGACTTCGGCCAGACGACCGACGACCATCTTGGCAGGTGCACCGCTCTCATCAACGATGTCCACCGTACGCAGCTCCTCGAACTCGAGCTTGCTGTCATACTTGGCCTTGATGGTAGCGTTGGCGGCAGCGTTGTCGGCCACACCACCGGCGTGGAACGTACGCAGTGTCAGCTGTGTACCCGGCTCACCGATAGACTGAGCAGCGATGACACCGACGGCCTCGCCCTTCTGCACCATACGAGCTGTTGCCAGGTTGCGGCCGTAGCACTTCATGCAAACGCCATGACGGCTCTCGCAGGTGAGCACGGAACGAATCTCGACGCTCTCGATGGGGCTGGCCTCGATCTCGGCTGCAATAGCCTCGGTGATCTCCTCGCCGGCAGCCACGATGAGCTTGTTGGTGGAGGGGTTGATGATGTCATGGACGCTGACACGACCGAGGATGCGATCGTAGAGGGAGCTGATGACCTCGTCGCCGTTCTTGAGGGCGGTGCACACGAGACCACGCAGCGTGCCGCAGTCCTCCTCGGTGATGATGACGTCATGGCTGACATCAACCAGACGACGTGTGAGGTAACCTGCGTCGGCAGTCTTCAGAGCGGTATCGGCAAGACCCTTACGGGCACCGTGGGTGGAGATGAAGTACTCCAGCACGCTCATGCCTTCCTTAAAGTTCGAAAGAATCGGGTTCTCGATGATCTGTGCCTCGGCACCGGCCTTCTGGGGCTTAGCCATCAGACCACGCATACCTGAGAGCTGTGAGATCTGACCGGCACTACCACGGGCACCAGAGTCAAGCATCATGTACACGGCGTTGAAGCCTTGGTCGGCTTCGCGCATGGTCTTCATCAGCACGGCGCTGAGGTCGTTGTTGACGTGTGTCCATGCATCGATGACCTGGTTGTAACGCTCCTTGTCGGTGATGAAACCCATGTTGTAGTCGCCCATGATGCGCTCGACTTCGTCGTTACCGCGCTTCACAAGGGCAGCCTTCTCCTCAGGGATGATGATATCGCCAAGGTTGAAGGACAGACCGCCGTCATAGGCAAGCTTGTAGCCGAGGTTCTTGATACCATCGAGGAAGGCGCAGGCCTTGGCCACACCAACGGTCTTGATGACATCGGTGATGAGACCGCGGAGGGTCTTCTTGGAGATGACATCGTTGAAGAAGCCGACCTCCACGGGGATGATCTCGTTGACAATGACGCGACCTACGGAGGTCTCCACCATACGCTTGCCGATGGTGCCATCCTCAAGCTTATCCTTGACGATGACCTTCACGGGAGCGTGAACATCTACGCGACGTTCATTATAAGCAATGATGGCTTCCTCGGGGCCGTAGAAGGTGAGACCTTCGCCCTTGGCACCGGGACGGAGCTTGGTGATATAGTACAGACCGAGCACCATATCCTGAGAAGGCACGGTGATAGGAGCGCCATTGGCCGGGTTCAGGATGTTGTGGCTCTGGAGCATCAGAATCTGTGCCTCCAGGATGGCCTCGTTGCTCAAGGGAAGGTGCACAGCCATCTGGTCGCCGTCGAAGTCAGCGTTGAAGGCTGTACATGCGAGGGGGTGCAGCTGGATGGCCTTACCCTCAATCATGTGAGGCTGGAAGGCCTGGATACCCAGACGGTGCAGTGTCGGCGCACGGTTGAGGAGCACGGGATGACCCTTCATGACATGCTCGAGGATGTCCCAGATGACAGGATCCTTGCGATCGACAATCTTCTTAGCGCTCTTCACCGTCTTCACGATGCCGCGCTCAATGAGCTTACGGATAATGAACGGCTTGTAGAGCTCGGCAGCCATCAGCTTCGGCAGACCGCACTCGCCCATATTGAGTTCAGGACCCACGACGATAACAGAACGTGCGGAGTAGTCCACGCGCTTACCGAGGAGGTTCTGACGGAAGCGGCCCTGCTTACCCTTCAGCGAGTCGCTGAGGGACTTCAGCGGGCGGTTGCTCTCGCTCTTCACGGCGCTGCTCTTGCGGCTGTTGTCGAAGAGGCTATCGACAGCTTCCTGAAGCATACGCTTCTCATTGCGGAGAATGACTTCGGGAGCCTTGATCTCGATGAGGCGCTTCAGACGGTTGTTGCGGATGATGACACGACGATAGAGGTCGTTGAGGTCGGAAGTAGCAAAACGGCCGCCATCCAGGGGCACGAGAGGACGCAAATCGGGCGGGATGACAGGAAGCATCCTCATGATCATCCACTCGGGACGGTTGATTCCGCGGCTGGCGCGGAAGCTCTCTACGACCTGCAGACGCTTCAGTGCTTCGTTCTTACGCTGCTGGGCGGTGTCGCTGCCAGCACGGTCGCGCAGCTCATAGCTGAGCTTGTCGAGGTCGAGTTCCACGAGGAGGTCATAGATGGCCTCAGCACCCATCTTGGCAATGAACTTGTTGGGGTCATCGTCGGGCAGGAACTGATTCTCCACGGGCAGATGGTCGAGGTGCTCGAGGTATTCTTCCTCGGAGAGGAGGTCTAACTTCTCGAGATGCAGGTTCTCGTCCTCTTCCTTCTCAAAGGGACCCGGATTGATGACGACATAGCGCTCGTAGTAGATGACGGCATCAAGTTTCTTCGTGGGCATACCCAGCAGATAACCAATCTTGTTGGGCAGGCTGCGGAAGTACCAGATGTGAGCCACAGGCACTACCAGCTCGATATGTCCGCTGCGCTCGCGACGGACCTTCTTCTCGGTCACCTCGACACCGCAACGATCGCAGACGATGCCCTTATAGCGGATGCGCTTGTACTTGCCGCAGTGGCACTCGTAGTCCTTCGTAGGACCGAATATGCGCTCGCAGAAGAGGCCATCGCGCTCGGGCTTGTAAGTACGATAGTTGATCGTCTCTGGCTTGAGAACCTCACCAAAGGAATTCTCCTTGATTTCCTCGGGCGATGCCAGTCCGATGGTAATCTTGGTGAAATTATTCTTGACTTTTGTATCTTTCTTGTAAGGCATTTTTTCTAAGTTTAAAGTTTAGAGTTTAAAGTTTAAAGACAGTCAGTTTGATGTTTATTGTTTAAAGTTTAATGTTTATAGAAGTCCTAAGGTTTCTCCATTAAACCTTAAACTTTAAACTTTCAACTCAACTTTTTTATTCGAGCGTTACGCTAAGTCCTAAGCCGCGAAGCTCGTGGAGCAATACGTTAAGGGACTCGGGGATACCCGGTGTGGGCATCTGCTCGCCCTTGACGATAGCCTCGTAAGCCTTGCTACGGCCCGTGACGTCATCGGACTTGATAGTGAGGATCTCTTGCAAAACATGGGAAGCACCGAAGGCCTCGACGGCCCAGACCTCCATCTCACCGAAGCGCTGACCACCGAACTGGGCCTTACCGCCGAGGGGCTGCTGCGTGATGAGACTGTACGGGCCAATGGAGCGGGCGTGCATCTTGTCTTCAACCATGTGGCCGAGTTTCAGCATGTAAGCCACACCCACGGTAGCCAGCTGGTCGAACTTCTCGCCGGTGGCGCCGTCGTAGAGCTGCGTGGAGCAGTAGCGGGGCAGGCCGGCCTTGTCAGTCCACTCACAGAGGTCGTCGAGGGAGGCGCCGTCGAAGATAGGCGTAGAGAACTTCACGCCCAATTCCTTACCGGCAGCGCCGAGGACAGTCTCGAAGATCTGACCGATGTTCATTCGTGAGGGCACACCCAGCGGGTTGAGGACGATATCGACGGGCGTACCATCGGCCAGGAACGGCATATCCTCCTGGCGGACGACCTTGGAGACGATACCCTTGTTACCGTGGCGACCGGCCATCTTATCACCGACACCGATCTTACGCTTCTTGGCGACATAGACCTTGGCCATCTGGATGATGCCAGAGGGCAGCTCGTCACCAATGGTGATGGCGAACTTACGGCGCTTGAGCTCGGCATCCAGAAGCTTATACTTCTTGATGAAGTTGATAATCAGCTGGGAGATGAGACCGTTGACGTGCTCGTCGCTGGTCCAGTGGCTAAGCTGAATACCTGTGTAGTCGAGCGCATTCAGGGCAGCCTCCGTGAACTTAGCACCCTTGGCAATCACCTCAGCACCCATATAGTCCTTCACGCCCTGTGAAGTGAGGTTCTTGGTGAGTTCCATGAGCTTATCGATGAGGATGGCCTTCAGGTCATCAACCTTCATATTGAACTCCTCGTCAATCTTTGGCAGACGCACCTTGTCGCGAGCCTTCTCCTGACGTGTCTTGATGGCACGTGAGAAGAGTTTCTTGTCGATGACGGTACCCGAGAGAGAGGGAGAAGCCTTGAGGGAAGCATCCTTTACATCGCCGGCCTTGTCACCGAAGATGGCACGCAGGAGCTTCTCTTCAGGTGAGGGATCGCTCTCACCCTTCGGCGTAATCTTACCGATGAGGATATCGCCAGGCAGCACCTGAGCGCCGATACGGATGATACCGTTCTCGTCGAGGTCCTTGGTGGCGTCCTCGCTCACGTTGGGAATATCAGAGGTCAGTTCCTCGACACCACGCTTGGTCTCACGCACCTCGAGGGAGAACTCCTCGACATGGACGCTGGTGAGGATATCTTCGCGGACGACACGCTCGTTGAGCACGATAGCATCCTCATAGTTGTAACCCTTCCAAGGCATGTAAGCCACAAGCAGGTTCTTACCGAGTGCCAGTTCGCCGTTGGCGGTGGAGTAACCCTCGGTGAGGATGTCGCCGGCCTCGACACGCTGTCCCTTCTCGCAGATGGGGCGCAGGTCGATGGTCATATTCTGGTTGGTGCGACGGAACTTGGGAATACGATATTCCTTGAGGGCGGGTTCGAAGCTGACGAACTCTTCCTCTTCTGTGCGGTCATAGAGGATGCGGATGGTGGTAGCATCGACATAGTCGATAACGCCAGCGCCCTCAGCAACGATCATTGTACGGCTGTCTTCGCAGACCTGCTTCTCGATGCCCGTACCGACGATAGGAGCTTCGGTGCGGATGAGGGGCACGGCCTGGCGCATCATGTTAGATCCCATGAGTGCGCGGTGAGCATCGTCGTGCTCCAGGAAGGGGATGAGGGATGCTGCGATAGAGGCAATCTGCTGCGGAGCCACGTCCATGAGGTCCACCTCGGTGGGAGGCACGACAGGATAGTCATCGTCCTGACGGCACTTGACGACCTTGCGGATGAAGGTGCCATCGTCGCGCAGGGGTGCATTACCCTGACCAATGATGAGGTTCTCCTCCTCCTCGGCAGTGAAGTAGCTGATGCCCTCGTCGGTGAGATCGACCACGCCATTGTTGACCTTGCGGTAAGGTGTCGAGATGAAGCCCAGGTCGTTAATCTTCGCATAGACACAAAGTGAAGAAATCAGACCGATGTTAGGACCTTCAGGTGACTCAATCGGGCAGAGACGACCATAGTGTGTATAGTGCACGTCGCGGACCTCGAAGCCAGCACGCTCGCGGCTCAAGCCGCCAGGACCCAGTGCAGAGAGACGACGCTTGTGCGTGACCTCAGCCAGCGGGTTGGTCTGGTCCATGAACTGCGACAGGGCGTTGGTTCCGAAGAACGAGTTGATGACGCTGGAAATAGTCTTGGCATTGATGAGGTCCGTGGGGGTGAACACCTCATTGTCACGAACGTTCATGCGCTCGCGAATCGTGCGGCTCATGCGGCTGAGACCGATGGCAAACTGGTTGGCCAGCTGCTCGCCGACTGTGCGGACACGACGGTTGGAGAGGTGGTCGATATCATCCACCTGTGCCTTGGAGTTCACCAGCTCAATGAGGTACTTGATAATCTCAATGATGTCCTCACGAGTGAGCACACGCACATCGGGATCGGTGTCCAGATTGAGCTTGCGGTTGATGCGGAAACGGCCTACATCGCCCAGGTCATAACGCTTCTCGGAGAAGAACAAGTTGTTGATAACCTCGCGGGCGCTGGCATCATCGGCGGGATCTGCATTACGCAGCTGACGATAGATGTAGAGCACAGCCTCCTTCTCGGAGTTGGAGGGGTCCTTGGCCAAGGTGTTGAAGATGATGCTGTAGTCGCTGGCATCGGGGTCTTCCTTGTGGATGAGCACTGTTTGCTCACCACTCTCGAGAATATCGTTGATATTCTCCTCGGTGAGCACCGTCTCGCGGTCCATGATGACCTCGTTGCGCTCGATGGAGACGACTTCGCCGGTGTCCTCATCGACAAAGTCCTCGACCCATGACTTCAGCACACGTGCTGCCAGCTTCTGGCCGATACTCTTCTTCAGCGCAGTCTTGTTGACCTTGACCTCCTCTGCGAGGTTGAAGATTTCGAGGATGTCCTTGTCATTCTCGAAACCGATGGCACGCAGAAGTGTCGTGACAGGCAACTTCTTCTTACGGTCGATATACGCGTACATGACATTATTAATGTCCGTGGCGAACTCGATCCAGGAACCCTTGAACGGGATGATGCGGGCGCTGTAGAGCTGAGTGCCGTTGGCGTGCAGGCTGGAGCCGAAGAACACGCCGGGAGAGCGGTGCAGCTGGCTGACCACCACGCGCTCAGCACCGTTGATGATGAAGGTGCCGTTGGCTGTCATGTAAGGAATCGGGCCGAGGAAGACATCCTGAATCACGGTGTCGAAGTCCTCGTGGTCGGGGTCCGTACAGTACAGCTTCAGCTTGGCCTTCAAGGGCACAGCGTAGGTGAGGCCGCGCTCCAGACACTCTTCGATGCTGTAGCGAGGCGGGTCAATGTAGTAGTCCAGGAATTCAAGGACGAAGTTGTTGCGCGTGTCGGCGATGGGGAAGTTCTCTGAGAACACCTTGTAGAGGCCATCGTTCTTGCGCAGCTCCGGGGGAGTGTCCAACTGCAAGAAGTCGTTGAAGGACTTCAGCTGCACCTCGAGGAAATCCGGATAGGGCATCGGATTCTTCACCGAAGCGAAATTGACTCTGTCGTTAACAATCTTAGCCATTAATGTTGTATATGATGTATTGATTTGTTTCGTCACCAGAGGGCCACAGGCTCATGAGAGCACATCAGGCCGGGATTTATTCTTGTAGAATAAGGGGAACGGGCGTTGTTATTGTTGTTAGACGCAAAAAGTAGAGGACTCTCTACCAGAGAGTTCTCTACCGTTTGTGTCCGAGTGGTTACGGGATCGTTGCTTACTTCAGCTCGATCTCTGCGCCAGCCTCCTCGAGGGTCTTCTTCAGAGCCTCAGCGTCGGCCTTGGGCATACCTTCCTTCAGTGTGCTGGGAGCACCGTCAACGAGCTCCTTAGCTTCCTTCAGACCGAGACCGCAAGCCTCCTTCACAGTCTTCACGACCTGAAGCTTAGCGGCGCCAGCGCTCTTGAGGATGACGTCGAAGTCAGTCTTCTCCTCAGCAGCGGGAGCAGCACCAGCAGCAGCGGGGCCAGCTGCAACAGCCACAGCAGCAGCTGCGGGTTCAATACCGTATTCCTCCTTGAGGAGGTTCTTCAACTCGTTTACTTCTTTCACTGTCAAGTTAACCAACTCTTCAGCGATTGCTTTGATATCTGCCATAGTAATAAATGTGATTTTGTTTGTTTGACTTGGAGTAATTGATAATTATTCGCCCTTCTCGGCGAGGGTCTCGAGGACACCGTGGATGGTGTTGGCTCCAGACTCGAGTGCAGAAACAAGGCCTTGCATGGGGGACTGCAGCATAGCCACAATCTCTGCGATGACTTCGTTCTTGCTCTTGATGGCAACGAGGGCATCCAGCTGGTCGGCTCCTACGTAGAAGCTCTCTTCAGCATAAGCTGCCTTCAGTTCGGGGATCGTCACGCCCTTGGGGTTCTTGCTGTTGAAATCCTTCAACATCTTGGCGGGAGCGTTGGCCACCTGTGAGAAGATGACTGCCGTCGTGCCCTTGAGCGTTTCATAGAGGGGTGAGTAATCAATCTCGCTGGCTTCGAAAGCCTTATGGAGAAGCGTGTTCTTGACGACCACCATCTTCACCTCGCTCTTGAAGCACTGGCGGCGCATAGCGCTGGTGCGGGCTGCATCCATGCCGGTGACGTCAACGAGGTAGAAATGGGGGTAGGTCTTGAGGACTTCGCCAAGTTGAGCGATAATGAGTTCTTTATCTTCCTTTCTCATGATTGTAGCGTCTTAAAATTAGATTTCTTCAACGGCCTTGGGGTCGATCTTGACACCGAGACTCATCGTACTCGAAAGATAAATGCTCTTAACATAAGTGCCTTTCGCAGCGGCGGGCTTCAGCTTGATGATGGTAGCGATGAACTCCTTGGCGTTCTCGGCGATCTTCTCAGCGGAGAAGGACACCTTGCCAATAGAAGCGTGCACGATACCGGTCTTGTCAACCTTGAAGTCAATCTTACCTTGCTTCACCTCCTTCACAGCCTGGGCAACGTTCATTGTCACAGTGCCGCTCTTGGGGTTAGGCATCAAGCCACGGGGACCGAGGACACGGCCGAGAGCACCAATCTTACCCATGATGGAGGGCATGGTGATGATGACGTCGATATCCGTCCAGCCGCCTTTAATCTTGTCAATATACTCGTCGAGTCCTACGTAGTCAGCACCAGCCTCCTTAGCTGCAGCCTCCTGGTCGGGAGTGCAGAGACACAGCACGCGGGTAACCTTACCCGTGCCGTTGGGAAGCGATACGACGCCGCGGACCATCTGGTTGGCCTTGCGGGGGTCAACACCCAGACGCACGTCGATATCCACAGAGGCATCAAACTTGGTCGTGGTGATATCCTTGACCAGTTGTGAAGCTTCCTTAAGGGTGTATGCCTTCCCTGCTTCAACCTTCTCTGCGACCAGCTTTTGATTCTTTGTCAATTTAGCCATAGTTCAATAGAAGTTTAATTGTTATGCGGGGAAGTCGCCCTTAACGGTGATACCCATACTTCTGGCTGTTCCTGCAACCAATCTCATTGCCGACTCCACTGTGAAGCAGTTCAAGTCAGGCATCTTGTCGGTGGCGATGGCACGCACCTGATCCCAAGTAATGCTGGCAACCTTCTTGCGGTTGGGCTCTGCGCTACCACCCTTTACCTTGGCAGCCTCCATGAGCTGGACAGCCACGGGGGGAGTCTTCACGATGAAGTCATAAGACTTATCGGTATAGTAGGTGATAACAACAGGGAGCACCTTGCCGGCCTTGTCCTGAGTTCTGGCGTTGAATGCCTTGCAGAAATCCATGATGTTAATACCCTTGGAACCGAGAGCGGGACCTACTGGGGGTGATGGATTTGCAGCGCCTCCTTTAATCTGTAATTTGATTAATCCAGCAACTTCTTTAGCCATTGTTGTGATTCATTAATAATTGATTGTATATGCGCAGTTTCTGGCGTGTAACAATCGCCTTACTCCTTCGCGACTTGCATGAAACCGAGTTCGAGCGGCGTTTTGCGCCCGAAGATCTTGACCGAAACCTTCAGCTTCTTCTTCTCGTTGTTGACTTCCTCGACGACGGCATCGAAACCGGAGAATGGACCGTCTGTAACCTTGACAGCATCGCCCTCAAAGAAGGGGATCTGGATGTCTTCGGGTACATCAGCCATCTCATCGACGATACCCAGCAGACGCTTCATCTCGCCCTCACGAATGGGGAGCGGGGTGTCTGTGGCCTTCGTCTCGCCAAGAAATCCCAGCACATTAGGCGTGTTGCGCAGCATTCCCTGCACTTCACCTGCGAGGATACACTCTACCAATACGTAACCGGGGAGATGACAGCGTTCCTTAACGATTCGTTTGCCGTTGCGAACATCGACATACTTCTCCTTGGGAATAAGCACTTGGGAGACCTTGTCGCCGTAGTCGCCTTGAGCCACCTGTGCGTCAATGTACTCCTTAACTTTTCCTTCCTTACCGCTGATGGCACGCATAACGTACCACCTCATTTGCTGAGTTGCTGCCATAAGCCTCCAATTAGTTAGGATAGATGAGTTCCATCACATGCTGGAAACAGAAATCCATCACGAAAACGACCACCGCGATGAGTAGGGAAGCAGATAATACTACAATCGCGCTGTTGAACAGTTCCGAACGCGTGGGCCAAGTGGTCTTATGCACGAGTTCTTCGTATGATTCCTTGCAATAGTTATAAAATCTCTTGAACATATATGTTTATCTTTTGGAGCACGGGAAGAGAGGCTCGAACTCCCGACACCTGGTTTTGGAGACCAGTGCTCTACCAACTGAGCTATTCCCGTAAATGAAGCCCCCGCCCAAAAACGGGGGCTCCTTTTATCCATCTTTCAATAGTTGCTATAGCTGCTATAGTATCTATAGAGTCTATAGCTTCTATGAGAGCCGATTCTTAATCGTCGAGGATCTCTGTGATCTGACCGGAACCGACTGTGCGACCACCCTCACGGATAGCGAAGCGCAGACCGACGTTCAGAGCAACAGCGTAGATGAGCTCAACAGTGATCTCCACGTTGTCACCAGGCATCACCATCTCGGTGCCTTCGGGGAGGTGAATCTCACCCGTGCAGTCCATGGTGCGGAGGTAGAACTGAGGACGATACTTGTTGCCGAACGGAGTGTGACGGCCACCCTCTTCCTTCTTCAGGACATAGATAGAAGCCTTGAATTTCTTGTGGGGCTTGATGACACCCGGGTGGGTGATAACCATACCACGCTTCACTTCGTTCTTATCGATACCGCGGAGGAGCAGACCGACGTTGTCGCCAGCTTCACCCTCGTCGAGGATCTTGCGGAACATCTCAACACCGGTGATGACGGACTTCTTGTCCTCACCGAGACCGAGGATCTGGACTTCGTCGCCAACCTTGACAACACCAGTCTCGATACGGCCGGTAGCCACAGTACCACGACCTGTGATGGAGAACACGTCCTCAACAGGCATCAGGAAGGGCTTATCGATATCGCGGACGGGCTCCTGAATCCACTCGTCGCAGGTGTCCATCAGCTGCATCACCTTCTCTTCCCACTCGGGAACACCGTTCAGTGCGCCGAGGGCAGAACCACGGATGATAGGAGTCTCAGGCTCGAACTGGTAAGCAGCGAGCAGCTCCTGCATTTCCATCTCAACGAGTTCGAGCATCTCCTCGTCCTCGACCATATCGCACTTGTTAAGGAACACCACCAGACGGGGAACGTTCACCTGACGGGCGAGCAGGATGTGCTCACGGGTCTAAGGCATGGGACCGTCAGTAGCAGCAACCACGATGATAGCACCGTCCATCTGAGCAGCACCAGTTACCATGTTCTTCACATAGTCGGCGTGACCCGGGCAGTCCACGTGAGCATAGTGACGCTTTGCGGTCTCGTACTCAACGTGAGCGGTGTTGATAGTGATACCACGCTCCTTCTCCTCGGGAGCGTTGTCGATCTGGTCGAAGCTCTTCACCTCTGAGAGGCCCTTCTTAGCCAGAACAGTTGTAATAGCGGCGGTCAGGGTAGTCTTACCGTGATCGACGTGACCAATTGTACCGATGTTTACATGCGGTTTGGTTCTTTCGAATTTTTCTTTAGCCATAGCTAATTATTATTAAAGGTGATTATTGAATGATCTGTTGTTACTATTTCTTTTTGTCGCCAGCCACCAGCCGGCATCCGTGGAGCTGTTGACGAGGATTGAACTCGTGACCTCTTCCTTACCAAGGAAGTGCTCTACCACTGAGCTACAACAGCAAGTTTCGTTTCGAACGTTGAGCGGAAGACGGGGCTCAAACCCGCGACCCCCAGCTTGGAAGGCTAGTGCTCTATCAACTGAGCTACTTCCGCGTTCTGCTTCGTTCGGTGGGCGGAGATGGATTCGAACCACCGAAGGCGTGCGCCAGCAGATTTACAGTCTGCCCCATTTGGCCACTCTGGTATCCGCCCTTGAAGAGCCTCTGCAGCCGCTGCCGGACAGCAAACCATCTCGAAAACGGCTGCAAAGGTAGGTATAATTTTTGAACCGCAAAAACTTTTTGGCGTTTTTTTAGCGATTCTGATGTTTTTCCTTGTTTTTCTGGAGCTGTTTGACCAATGCATCCAGACAATTGTCGATTGCTTCTTCAAATGTGTCGCAAACTTTTTCGGCGAAAAGCTCCGTTCCAACGTTCACGCGGATGGATGCTTCCTTGTTCATCGCCGTCTCTGGTTTGACGACCTTCAGTGACACCTCTACCTTTCTTATTTCATCGCTGAATTTCTCGAGTTTTCCTACTTTCTTCTGCACGAAGTCCTGGAGTTTCTCCGTAGGCTCGAATCGGATTGCCTGAAGTTTGATTTCCATAATAACCTCCTTTGTTTTGGTGTTAATAATAGGGTTAGGCCCTTGGATGGGCTGATTGATACACTTTCTTGAGTTCCTCGAAGGTCGTGTGGGTGTAGATCTCCGTCGTGGACAGGCTCTCGTGACCCAGCAGTTCCTTCACCGACTCCAAGTCGGCATGGTGATTCAACATCGAGGTGGCAAAGGTGTGGCGAAGTACGTGAGGGCTGCGCTTCTGCTGCGTCGTCACGAGCGACAGCTTGTCGCGCACCATCCGTCGAACAGCATCAGCCGTCAGCCGCCGGCCCTTATCCGAAACAAAGAACGGGCGCTCGTCCTCCAAGGACCGTTGACCGCGCTCACCTATATATATATTAATAAGGTGTAGCAGCGAGTCGCCGAATGGCACCACTCTTTGCTTGTTGCCCTTTCCCGTCACCTTCAGCGTCGCCGCCGTGCAGTTCACGTCCACCAGATCCAGTCCCACAAGTTCACTCAGGCGTAAGCCCGTCTCGTAGAACATCGCTATGATCAGATGGTCGCGCCGCCCTTCGAAGGAATCTTCGAACATGCCCTCCTGCTCCAGCAGGCGGTCCATATCCTCCTCGCGGATGAAAGCCGGCAGGCTCCGCTCGCGCTTAGGCGCTGTGATGGCGTGCACCGGGTCCTTCTCAACGAAGCCGCGACGGTACAGGAACTTGTAGCACGAGCGCAGCGCCGTCAGCCGGCGATGCACAGAAGTGGCCTTATGTCCCTTTGCCATCATGTCCACCACCCACTCACGGGCGATGTCCGTGTCGATGGTTTCCCAGGAAAGATCGCTGTCAAGACCCTTGTAGAACGACTCGAACGCTTTCAAGTCGGCTTGATATTCCGATATTGTCCTTTCAGACGCGGCCCGCTCGTAGCGGAGGTAATCAAGATAGGCCTTCAGCAGCATAAAATCCTCAAAATTGTTGTTTCACCGAGGCGAAATTAGAGGTTTTTCTTCAGACTGCCAAATGAAATCAGCAAAAGTTCATTTTACACTTGACTTTTTTCACGTTCTTTTAGGCTTCGACGTTGCGGAGCTGCTGCACATACACGGCGTGCTCCTTTGCCAGACGCTTCAGCACAGAGGGCTTGTCGAACTGCTGACGACGACGGAGTTCCTTCACTACGCCAGTCTTCTCGAACTTACGCTTGAACTTCTTCAGAGCTCTTTCGATGTTCTCGCCTTCCTTAACAGGTACTACGATCATGTTGATTGTTGAATAAAGGGTTAATAATTAGAGTTAATGCCTCGACAAAGTCGATAAGCGGGCGCAAAAGTACAACCTTTTTCGCGAATACCAAAGAATTTCGCCATATTTTTCACCTAAGGCCATAAAAATCAAGAGCACGCTCCCCCCACTCCACCATTCTGGCCGCTATCATATTAAAATATGTACGCGCGTGCTCGCGCGAAACATCCCTGTGCGTCCTCCGTAAATGGGGGACCTTGCAAATACTACAAAGTAAATACTCAAGAATTGAGAAAATCGTCAGAATTGACAAAGAGGTAACTATATGGCTGAACATTAAGTGGAAATAATCAGTGAACACGAAATAAGGATGGAGCCGTTGATAGCTTGTCTCTCCTCACGGATGATATTCATGCTGGTGTTAGCCAACAATCGGTCATGTTTTCTGAATAAAGCGTCCTTAAATGATTGTTTTGACGCTGCAAAAGGAATAAAAGTGTTGCGCGCAGACAACACTTTTGGCGGAAAATGTTGGTTACGTGCAACATATTTGTCCAAATCCATACAAAACACCCCACATTTGGACGAAAATGTTTTGCAGATTCAACACAAGTCCATATCTTTGTGCTCATATTGAGCAACAATAATAACAAAAAGAATCTTGAATTTGGAAAATTTTCCATAAATTCGGTGTTGTCTTGGAAGGTTTTACTACCTTTGCACCATAATTGCGATAATTTATGGAAAGAAATGCTTTGTTAAATCATGAGGTCGTGATGGCTTCTTCTGACAAGACAACCAACAACTTCATTACAAAGATGAAGAAAGAAGGCCGTCTCATCAAGATAGCCCCGAAGATATATACCACGAATCTCAACGACAGCCCAGAGAATATCATCCGCCGTAATCTCTTCTTTATCCTTGGCGAACTGTACCCCAGTGCCGTCATGAGTCATCGTAGCGCTTTCGAGTGCCGTCCCACTAATGACGGGCACATCTATCTAACCTATAATTACACGAAGAAAGTATCGCTGCCGGGCATTACCATCCATTTGCTTGAAGGCCGGAAAGCGCTTCCCGCCGACTATCCTTTCATGGGAGGTCTGCACATGTCTTGCAGCGCCAGGGCCTATCTTGAAAACCTTCAGACAGGTTATAGCCGCGATGGCGTTTCCAAGTGTCTGCCACAGGACGTTATCGAAGAGAAACTGGATAAAGTCTTGCAGACCAATGGTGAGGACGAACTGAACAAGCTACGCGACACAGCCCGTGAGATAGCAGAGCAGCTCGGCATGGCCGACGAGTACAAGAAACTGGACTCCATCATCGGAGCCATCCTTTCCACTAAGCCCTCGAAGATTCTCACATCCTCAGTTGCCGAAGCCCGTGCTTTGGGAGAGCCGTTTGACAGTCAGCGACTGAAGCTCCTCAGTATTCTGTTGGCTGCTCTCAACGAGCGCGAGTTTGAGTCTTTCCCTGAGCCAAACGAGACGGATGCCGCCTACAACAACTTCGCCTTCTTTGAGAGCTATTTCTCCAACTATATCGAAGGAACGGAGTTCGAGGTAGAGGATGCCCGACAGATCATAGAGAGCCGTACACCTATGCCAGCCCGCAGAGCAGACAGTCATGACGTGCTGGGCACATATTATCTTGTTTCCAACCGGAAGGAAATGAGCATCACGCCCACTTCGCCCGACCATTTGCTTGACATCCTCCAGCATCGTCACCGCGTGATGATGTCAGCCCGTCCAGAAGCCAATCCTGGCATGTTCAAGACACAGAACAATCGTGCTGGCGAGACCCATTTCGTCGATTTCAGTCAGGTTCGAGGTACGCTGAAAAAAGGTTTTGAGATCTATAGTGCCCTACGTCACCCTTTTGCCCGTGCCCTCTTCATGCTCTTTATGATTAGCGAGGTTCACCCTTTCTCCGATGGCAACGGACGCATTTCCCGCATCATGATGAATGCCGAACTCACAGCCGCTGGACAGTCAAAGATAATTATTCCCACCGTGTTCCGTACCGACTATCTCAATGCACTGCGCCAACTTACCAGAAAGGACAATCCCGAAAAACTGATTAAGGCAATCCAACGTGTACGCCTGTTCAGCTATAACATTCGTGGGGATAACTTTGAGGAGGTGCGCGACTATATGGAACGTTGCAACGCTTTCAAGGAAGAAGATGAATATATTCTCCGCTTTTAACCTATGAGTTCAACCTCCTTTGCCACTCGGACAGAAATAGAGAGTAGATTCCAGCACATGAAGAGACAAAAGCACATCTTTGTTTGGATGGCCTGCGGGCTGGTGCTGGTGGCAGCACTGGCGGCGGGTATCACCTATGCCGTGCGGCGTGACCGCGCAATGTACGCGGCGTTGAGGGAGCTGCAGGAGTGGAACCAGGCGGACACGGTGTTCACGAGTGACAGCGTGGCGCGGATGCTAGTGGCGTACTTCGACCACCCCTGGCACAGCGCTAACGACCAGATGCTGGCCCACTACCTCCTCGGCCGCGCCCATGCCGACATGGGTGAGGCGCCGCAGGCCATCGAGGACTACCAGACAGCGGTTGAATGTGCCGACACGACAGATCAAGACTGCGATTTCAGACTCCTAAGAAATGTGTATGGACAGATGGCTGAGGTGTTTCATGCACAGAATTTACCAGAGGATGAATTGAAGGCCGATTCCGCTTTTATTCATTATTCATGGGTAATAGGAGATACGTTGGAGGCTATTATGGGAGAAGGTTCTTTGATAAAACCATTTTTCCTTCTATCAGACACCTCCAATATGCTACGTACCGCTCAGAAAACAGAGAAAGAACTATTAGAATATGGACGCCCAGACTTTGCAGCCATGACTTATGTCGGTATTACCTATATTTATATAGAGCGCGCTGATATAGATCAGGCTAAGATGCATATTGATCAAATACGAGCGGAAGCAGGAATATTTGATAAGGAAGGGAATCTGAGACCTGGATGTGAGATGTTCTACTATACCCTTGGCTTGTATTTTGACACACTCAACCGACTTGATTCTGCGGAGTATTATTATCGTCGGGTTCTTGCTTCTAACAAGTTGGAAGCTGGCTACAAAGGCCTACTCTCTGTCTATAGCAAACGCGGCATCGCAGATTCCATCGCCAAGTTCGCCCCGCTCTATGCCGATGCCAACGATGCCATGCACCGTGAGATGAATTCCGCCGAAGTCCATAAGACCACATCTTTATATAATTATAACCGTCACTTGCGCACAGCTAAGGAGGAACAGCAAAAATCACAAAAACGCTTGATTGCGCTCTACGTTACGATAATTATCATCCTAGCTTTGGTGATTACAGGCTATTATCTTTATACGAAGAATTTGGAGAAGGAACGTAAGAGGGAACATGCCCTCAATACAATTCAACAGAACTATATAAAAGTATCGCAGGACTATCATTCTTTGCTTGCAGAGAATGAAGAGAAACATTCTTATACGACTGAATTAGAGCAGCAGCTGAATGAGCTGAGAGAGGAAAAAGAACAATTAGAGTTGCTCGCCAACTCTTTACGGGCAAAGAATAAGGTGGGAAACTATTATGCCCATGAACTTGTACAAAAGATTATTGACTGCGCCATTCAACGTAAGAACGTCCCATCTGGAAAAGACTTTATACTTCTTCGCGAGTTGTTCTGTGATACCTTCCCTCACTTCAAGGATTTCGTAGCGGAAACGCATCCCCTAAGTGACTACGAATGGTATGTATGCATTCTTGTGGACATGGGAATGGGGAATAGTGATATGGCATTTCTCATGGGGCAGGGAGCACAAAGAATGAATAACATACAACGACAGGCGAATCGTCTTTTATTTAAAGATGACACCAGTTCTACGTTACCAGTGAACCTTCGCGCCGTTATTCACGCGACCTAAAGGGCGGGTGTGTACTTTTTACACAGGTTATTATTTGCGGTGTTTCTTGTGTTGAACTAATTTTGCGGCGTTAAACCCTCAAAAACAAGTTCAACACAATGAAAAAGTTTCTAACTCTTCTCTGCATCCTCGCGATGCCCGCATTCATGAACGCAGGCAATGCGCCAGGCGACCCTATTCCGTTTAATACAGGATATGTCGATCCCACAGAGCCATGGCCTGGAAAGCCCAAATCCCCCGTTTGCGTACCTATTGTATATCAAGATGGTAACGTACTGACGTTCGATACTCCGTGCGACGGTTGCACACTCCAGTTGGTTGATGAGTACGACGATGTGGTCTATACCATCGTGATTCCCGCTGGAACCACCTCCCTCATCCTCCCCTCCACCCTCTCCGGCACCTTCGAGCTACAGATTATCCGTGACAACTGGCTCTTCTACGCCGACATCAATCTATAATCTCGTATTTCTTCCCATTCCATCGGTATTTGAATGCCGATGGAATGGGTGATTCTAAAACAACATCATCTAATTATTAAATATTGTATGCCACCATTATATCTATAAAATACGTTTCCAATAATAGAAATCGGAGATATTTCTTTGTTGATAAGAAAGAGATATCTATATTTGTAACGCCTTACCAATCAACAACTAACTAATATGATAAAAAATCCAATCATTTTCACACTCTTAGCGGCCATTTCGTCCATGGCTTTATTATCGTCATGCACCGATAAAGACACAACCGAGATTGAAAATCCTATCACCACATATCGTATAATTGGAAGATGGCAGCTGCAGCAAGTTGATCTCGGTTTTGGAGGCACCAGGAATTGTTCTGAGATGAATATTGAATACCAATTCTTGAGCACTGGTAAATTAATAGTTTCGGACGACAGTGAAGAGGACGGACGTGGAATCTTCCTAACGAGAGGAGAGCATCAATATGCTCTTAATGAAAAAAAGAGTCAGATTACCATTGACAGTTCCACATATCAATATCAAATAAAGGATAAAGAGCTAATCATTGATACTGGCTCTGCGTGGGATGCTCCTGTATATATTTTCAAACTCATAAACCGTTGACCTATGAAATACGTAAGACCCCATATACTTCTCATCTGTGTTCTTTTTATGAATTGCTCCTTAAAAGCACAGAATTATTGTATGACACCGTCATTGACGGATGAATCTAATAACAGACGTATGCAACAAATACAAACTAGATCTGAAAGGTCATACAATCAAAATTATCTTCTCAAAGTCTATTTCCATGTGATTCGAAAATCTGATGGAACTGGAGGACAAAATTATTCCAACGTGGAACAGGCATTTCAGATTTTAAACACTGACTATAATCCACAACATATATATTTTGTCTGGAACGATTCTATAGACTATATCGACAACAGTTATTGCTATTACACTCCTTCCAGCAGCATTTTCAATTATAACAATCACACTGACGGAATAGATATTTATTTGTATCCTGATGACATTTCGGGATCTGGTAATGGCCTTGCGAATGGCGTTGGAGTCAGCTCGGAATTTTATGTTGCTGGAAAATACTGGATTTCCCCTTATCCCTCACTAATTACATCACATGTAGTCTCACATGAGATGGGACATGTCCTTTATTTGTGGCACACACACCATGGGACATATCCTGAAGGAGGAAATGACAACCCATGTGCAGAGTTGGTGAATGGAAGTAACTCCGCAGTATGCGGAGATTATGTCATGGATACTCCTGCCGATCCACATCTTCATTTTAATGTTAATCCCAATACTTATCAATGGCTGGGCAGCGGACAAGATGCAAATGGTGACTACTATCAGCCTGACACACGTCAAATTATGTCCTATACGGATATCCGTTGTATGACATATTTCTCATCAGGACAAGGAGAAAGGATGAGGAACGCAATAGAAGCATTGCCACATCTACAAGCAGCATCAGTCTCCATTATAGGCCCTTCAGTTCCATGTGGCACGAGCATCTATTATGTGAGCAACCTACCATCCAACTATTCCGTTACTTGGTCTTGGAAAAATACTTGCTCGATTCCGATAACTCAAAACTCACCATATCCCAACTATTGTACAATAACCCGCGATAATTCATCTTACATCAATAACACATTAGTAGCCACAATATCCAAAAATGGATCCACTATCTTAACAATAGAAAAAGTTATTGATTCTGCAGTCAACATTAGTGGTATTTATAGTCAAGAGGCTTTCACACATCCAAACTTGAGCTATCCCGCCGTAGTCGGAATGCCCTTCAACCATGGCGATATATTATTATTGCATAAAGGCAGTACAATCACACTGCAATCAAATAGCTTCATTGGTGCAACAATCTCTCGAACTGGACATACCGTTCATGACTGGACGGTAAGTGGTAATACCATATCTTTCCATTTCAAATACCTCCCCTTCCCCAATATCATAAATCCGTATAATCCAAATTCAGTTGCACGTCCAGGTGAACCCGCTTCTATAACGATTACAGGACAATATCCTGGCACTTGCGAACAGTTTTGGTTTACCGTCATAGGCACTGACCTTCCTATCATAGATAACCCAATCCTATCACTTAATCTATCCGTTAACAACAGTGGAAATGATTATACGTTTTCTATATCAGGACAAACTGCTGACGCAACGAGAAGCATAGAACAGACATACGTCCCAACATGGAAACTAATCATTGTGAACACAACAACAGGTCAAATTCTTTTCTCTGGGGATGTCAAGGATAAGTCGATGACAATCAACACCTCAGAGTGGGGCGCTGGAATATATTCCGCGCGGGCTATAATCGGAGAGGAAATATTAACTCAAAAGTTTATTAAAAAATAATGATACTATCTTTTCTCACAACGAATTACACGAATTCCTTGTTGATAACAGATGCTTACGTAATTCATCTAATTCGTGAAATTCGTTGTGAGATAGAAAACTAATTGTGAGCACCTACTTAAAAAAACAATGAGTCCTTAAATTATACGTTATTCTTTTGGGCGATTCAAAGAAATGGAGTATCTTTGCGCCCAAAGAGCAACGACAGCTTTCTTGACAATCTTCGAATTAGCAGTTCAACAGGTTAAATGTACAGGAAAGGATGTCTGCCGGCTCACGCATGCCATACGGAAGCGTGGGCTTTTGGCATAACATCTGTACAGGGCACCTGAACTGCTAAGCCCGTAAGATTGGTGTTATCTCCAAAATACAGCCCCACGCTCTCCGTTTTTTCATCATCCACTTTTTATCATCTTTAATTCATAGGAATATGAATATCAACGGAGAAGACCTGGGAGAACTGGGTGGACTCGGCGACGTGCTGCCCGCCGAGGTCCTGAAGAAGCTGAATGAAGTGCTGGAGCGACTGCACCAGACTGATCATCACCACGGCGGCAACATCATCAACATCTATGCCAGCGGCAGCCAACATGTGGACAGGGTGGAGAAGCAGTATATTTACGCCCTCGAACGGCCTCTCCCCCGCCCCCTCCCCCGTGAGGGAGGGGAGAACGGGGAGGAGAGATTAAAGGGGGGAGGGGAGATGAGGGAGGGATATTCGGACGTGCAGATAGCGCGGGCGATAGAGGCGATATGTGGAGACGGGAAGGCGCTGGACACAAAGCAGAAATGGGCGGGGGTGCACTGGCTGCTGCGCTGGGAGTGTAACTACCCGGCGCGACCGAAGGAGTTCTGCGAGCGCATCGCCACGCTGCCGCTACGCGAGGACCTGGCGTACAAGTGTGACTACAGGAACATCCGCGAGATATCCACGCTGTCGTTCCTCAACGAGGACCCACGGCAGATGGAGAGGGTGAGGTA
>SUYG01000016.1:0-71426 GCA_015060555.1 Prevotella sp. | reverse complement strand
CTTAAAGACTATCACTCTGAAAAGACTTAGGCGGTTATAGCGGCGGGGTTCCACCTCTTCCCATCCCGAACAGAGAAGTTAAGCCCGCTTGCGCCGATGGTACTGCACACCCGTGGGAGAGTAGGTAGCCGCCCCTTTTACAAGAAGCCCCGAGCACAACGATGTGCGCGGGGTTTTCTTCGTAAAAGAAGAATTGTAATCTTATGGGGTTAAGATTGGTAATCTTGTGGCGCTAAAATTAGTAATCTTAAGCGTGTAAGATTTGTAATATCTGGTTCAAAGGGTTCAAGGAGTTTAGTGGTTTAAGGCTTCAAGTGTATTAGGTATCCCAGGGGGACGGACTTACACCCTCTGGTGAAAACGGCTATAGCCTATGGAGTGTTTACGTTTGTTCCATAGGGTGTAGCCGTTCGCTCCATTGGGTGTCGCGGGGGTGTTAATTATTGATGGGAGAAGAATTTATAGAGGGCGGCAATCATGGAGGCTTGCATGAATTCTCCATCGTGGAGCATCTGTCTGACCTTCTCCTGTGTGAAGGTGTAGATTTCAATGTCCTCGGTGGCATCAAGGTGCTGGTCGGCGGTCTTCTCCACTCCCACGGCCACGTAGCTGTGGGTGATGTTGTTCATGGCACTGGCGTTGCATGAGAACTGCAGGGCCTCGTGCCATTCGCCGCCGGAGTAGCCGGTCTCTTCTAGCAGTTCTCGCTTTGCCGCTATCAGTGGTTCTTCGCCTTCTTCAACGCAGCCTGCGACAATCTCGAAGCAGGTGTGGCCAAGGCCGTGGCGGTATTGTCGGATGATGACCATCTCGTCGTTTTTGGTTACGGCTACAACATGCACCCATGTGGGATATTCCAGTACGTAGTATTCATCGTTGATGCGGCCGTCTGGCAGCTGGCAGGTGTCGCGGCGTGCGGTAAGCCAGGGGCGCTTGAAGAGGTACTCGCTCTTGAGGGTCTTCCAGTCTAAGTTCTTCATTATGGGACTAATGGGTGTAATGGGTCTTGTGGGGCTTATGGGAAGGGTAATCTGATAATCGGTAAATCTGTTAATCCGTCGATTGGGGCCGAAAGGTTTTCAGTTCAATGCTGTTCTTGATGATGGCTCGCATTTCAGCGAGGGTGTTGACGAGGCCTTGGGCACGAACTTGCACGAGGGCATTGCCGAGGGCTGTGCCTTCCTGTGGTCCTGCAACGACGGGTATGCCAAGGCTGTTGGCTGTAAACTGCATGAGGTACTCATTGCGGGAGCCTCCTCCGATGACGTGGAGGCGGTGGATCTCGACATTGGTGAGGTCACGCAGCATGTTGATGACCTCGGCGTATCTGGCAGCCAACGAGCGGAAGATGACGCGGACGTAGTCGGCGGGTGACTCGGGCAACTGCTGCCCGGTCTCTGTCAGGTAGTCGCAGATGGCGGTTGTCATGGAGGTGGGATGTGCAAAGCGGGGGTCGTCGGGTGCGATGAGACTGTCGCAGGCGGAGGCGAGTGAAAGGGCGTTCAGCGCGTTGACGTCCTTGGGAATGGCAACGGGTAAATCGTTGTCCACAGTCCATTCTTTGCGGCACTGCTCGAAAATCCAGAGTCCTGTGATGTTCTTGAGGAAGCGTGTGGTGTGGTCAAGTCCGCCTTCGTTGGTGAAGTTGTTGGTGTAGCTGTCCTCGTTGATGATTGGGGTAGGGGATTCGACGCCCAAAAGGCTCCATGTGCCGCAGCTGAGATAGGCGAAGTCGGCATCTTCGGCGGGCACTGCGGCGACGGCAGAGGCGGTGTCGTGCGAGGCTACGGCCACGATGGGGATGTCGCCGAGCCCTGTGGCGGCCTGCACCTGCGGCGTGAGTACACCCACGCGCTCGCCGGGTTGCACGAGGCGTCCGAAGTGGTCGCGTGTGAGACCGAGGGTGTGTAACAGTTCTGTGTCGAGGTCGCCTGTGTTGGGATTGAGCATCTGCGATGTGGAGGCCACCGTGTATTCGCAGACGGCTTCACCGGTGAGCATGTAGATGAGGGCGTCGGGGATGAAGAGGATCTTGCAGGCGTTGGCAAGGGTTGTGCAGCCGGCGCGGCGTAGGGTATGGAGCTGGAAGAGCGAATTGAAGGGCATGAACTGAATGCCGGTGTGCTCATAGACTTCATGCTGCGACATCTGTTCGGCGAAGTAGCATTCCATGGCACCGTCGGTGTGCGGGTCGCGGTAGCAGTAGGGGAGTCCCAGCAGCTGGCCGCTCTTGTCGAAGAAGGCGAAATCGCAACCCCAGGTGTCTATGCCGATGCTCTGGAGTTGAAGGCCTTCGGTTTTTACGAACCTCAGAGCGCGCAGGATTTCATTGTAGAGATAGGGCAAATCCCAAAAGA
Source organism: Prevotella sp. (assembly GCA_015060555.1). Classification (GTDB taxonomy): domain Bacteria; phylum Bacteroidota; class Bacteroidia; order Bacteroidales; family Bacteroidaceae; genus Physcousia. Next base: position 69,069 of record SUYG01000016.1, on the reverse strand, counting down.
TATGGCCCGCGAGGGGGAGTTGAGGATTCTCGAAGCGGGTGAATTCGCGCATATCCACGCGCTCGCCATCAAAAGAGGCGATGACTGTGCGTCCACTGGTGGCGCCGAGGTCAACGGAAAGATAGTGGGTCATGAAGAATGAAGAATGATGAATGACGAATGACGAATGGGGAATGTGGAGTGCAAAGATAAGGGTGTTGGGGCTGAGGTGACCTATGTTTTTTGACCTTTTGCCTGTAGATTCTGTCCAAAAAGTTTTTTTCTCTGCGAAAGTTCGTGTATCTTCGCCGCATCAACCTTCAAGAAACGTTATGAATCCTATTCAATACATCACGGAGAGCGAGCGCGATTTACGCTGGGGACTGTCTGTCTGCTCTGTTGGCTATCAGAGTGTTGAGCCTGGTGCTTCCTATCCTCCACATCACCATGCGGAGAACTATCTCTTTAATCCAGTGGCGGGACGTGTTCTGCAGGAATACCAGCTTCTGTATGTCGTGAAAGGTCGCGGGATGCTGAAGAGCGAACATGCCGGCGAAATTTCCATAGAGGCGGGGACTATGTTCCTTATCTTCCCCGGCGAGTGGCATACTTACCAGCCTAATCCGGAGACGGGGTGGGACGAGTACTGGATAGGTTTCAAGGGCCCGAACATTGACCAGCGTGTTGCGGCGGGCTTCTTCTCGGCCGAGCATCCTGTATATCGCGTTGGCTACCTAGAGGACGCCGTGGGGCTCTATCGCGACGCCCTACATGTAGCCATGCGCCAGGAGGCTTACTTCCAGCAGCTGTTGTGCGGCATCGTTAACCATCTGCTTGGGCTGATGTTCATGACCAGCATCAACATGGACTTCGGCGATGAGGGCGATGTGCCCGAACTCATCAATCATGCTCGCGCATATATGCAACAACATATTGAAGAAGATATAACGATGCCCAATGTGGCTTTGGCGCTTAACGTGTCCTACACTACTTTCCGCCGCTTGTTTAAACATTATACGGGCTTGGCGCCTTCGCAGTACTTCATCAACCTGCGCTTGCACCGCGCCAAGCAGCTGCTGCGTTCGACAGACGATAGTATCAAGGAAATCTCTTTTCGTTTGCATTTTGAGAACCCCGAGTACTTTGCCACGCTGTTCAAGAAGCGGACAGGCATGAGACCGAGTGAGTTCCGTAGCTCCTAATACAACACAGGCCGCCGGGGAAGAATCCCTGGCGGCCTGCGTATGGAATGGATAGGATGTTATTTGAGGATGGTGCGACCCACTGACCTGCGAATCTCGAAGAGATAGACGAACCAGGAGAGAAGGAAGTAAACGCCGGTGAGAATCCACAAACGGGTCAACTCATAATGGCAGTCGCCCATGGAGGCTCCCATGCTCTGTATGCGCACGTAGGCGTTGGCGCCATACGTGGAGGGGAAGATACCGGCGACAGCCTGCCAGAAGGGCGGGATGGAGGCACCGGGCCAGCTGACACCGCTCAGGAAGAGCAATGGGATGGACATGAAGACGAAGAGGAGGATGCAGTCCTCACGACGATAGATGAAGCTGGACCAAAACATGGCCATGAAGGTGCTGGCAGCCAGATAGGGCACAAGGAAGCCCACAATCTCCCAGAAATGTCCGAGGTTAGGCAAGCCGAACCAGCGTGTGACACAGACGGACATATAAATGCCCATGAGCAGAAATATGAGGAAGTGTACGAGCCCCTTGCCAAGGACGACGGCGAGGGCATTCTTGTAGTGCTTGTTGGGCGGGATGACGAGGCCGCGGAAGTGCTCACGCGAGCGTCCCATGGACATTCCCACGCCGAGGCAGAGGGCTTGCTGGAGGATGAGCATGAGGACGGGCGGGATGAGGAAGGCCGCGAAGCCGCCTGCGGAGTTGTAGAGCTTGACTTCTTCGAAGCGTATGGGCCAGCGTGCCACGCTTTCTTCGCGGGCTGTAGTGGCATTGCCCTGACGCTCAAGGACTTTGATGTTGCGGTTGAGCTCCTGTGCCACGTTGATCACTGCCAGATACTCGACCTTGTAGTAGAGCATGGTGGTGAGGTCGCTGTAGAGGCCCACCACGGTTTGCTGTCCACGCCACAGACGTTCGTTGAATTCGCGTGGGATGTGAAGTATTCCAAAGACGCGGCGTTGGCGCATGAGCTCCTTGGCCTCCTCCATGTTGGTGCAGTGGGTGGCGACCTCCACCTCGGGGGTAGCATCAACGCGACGGATGAAGTCGCGGCTGCGGTCGCTCATGTTGTCATCTACGACACAGATGGGCAGTTCGCGCTGCGTCTCGGTGTTGTAGATCATAGCGTAGAGGAGGGGGTAGGCGAGGGGCAGTAGGATGATGAAGATGAGGATGCCCTCGTCTTTCACGATCTCATTGAGCTCGTCGAGCCATACATGAAGGATGGGGAACTTAGGCTTTCTCATTCTTGGTAATTTTTATGAAGGAACGCATCTCTCAGGCGAAAAGCGAAGAACTGTGGCAGCATGTAGAGCAGCACAAGGGCCATGACGCTGGGCCACACGTAGTGGACAGCATAGCCGTTGAGGGCCTGATTGACGTAAATGACGAAATAATGGTGCAGGGGGAAGATGTTAGACAGCCACTGGAAAGGCAGGTCCATAGCCGACACGGGGAAGGAGAAGCCTGCGAGCGAGAACTGCATGACACCCAGCAGCGAGCAGGCCGACATGGCCATGCGCATCTGTCCGGGGAAGGCTATGAACATCAGAAGTCCAAAGCCCTGTGATGCCAGCACGGCGAGGAACCCCCATAGCATCATGCGGGGGATGCCACAGGCGCAGGGGAACTCGAGGTAGTTGTAGAAGATGATGTCGAAGAGCCAGAAGAGGATGGTGTAGATGACGGTTTGGGGCAGCAGCTTTCCCGTCACGATAGCGACCATATTGCCATCGCCCATCTCGTAGAGGTGTTTCTGGCGTCCGCGTTTCCATTCGTTGCCGAAGGCGTAGCTGGTGGTCAACATGATGACCAGCATCAGCAGTCCGGGCACAATGAGGTTCGTGAGCACCACGGAGTAGTTCAGATGGGGGTTGCCGAGGGGGTGGCTTTCGATGACGATGGGCTGTAGTGTGCCCATGATTTGGTCGTCGCGAAAGCCGCGGGCGCGCATCGTGGCGCGTGTCATGGCCAGTCCGGCCATCTCGCTCATCTTACGCATATCCTTCATCATCAGTGACGCGGCCACATAGTATGTGTCGTTCGTGTAGAATGAGATGACGGGTTGCCGCTGCGTGAGCGCCGCCTCGGTGGTGCCTTTGGGGATGCGGAAGATGGCGTAGATCTCGCCGCGCTGCATGGCCTGGCGTGCCTCGGTGAAGCTCTTGGTCGTGATGACGAAGTTCGTCTCCTGCATCGTCCCAAGGATACGCGTGAGCTGACGTGTGACGTGGGTGTCATCTTCATCGACCAGCGCTGCGGGCAACTTCGTGGGAAGACCCGCGTCCATGAGGCTCGTGAACAGCCACAGGAAACCCAGTGGCGCCACGAACATGATCATCAGGAAGATGGGGCGGCGGCTGAAAGCGCGCAGCTCACGCTTCGTGATTTTCCAGATGTTATTTAATGCTTTTAGCATTGCAGTGTGTTACTTGATGACAACGGTCATGCCAGCGAGAATGCCCTTCAGGTCGGCATCGTTCACGGCACGGCCGGTGACCTCGAAGGTCTTCAGGTCGTACTGGTCAAGTGCCTTCGTGGCCTTCCACGTGGCATAGCTGCCCATGACGTTCATGCTGGTGATTTTCACTTTGAGTTCGCGGTCGATAGCGGGGACGTAGCAGTTGAGTTCGGTGTCGAGGGTCATGCCGGGGAGGTAGTCCTCGCGTACCATGAAGATGAATCGGATGTCATTGTCCTTGGCGATGTTCATGATGGGAGCACCGGTACCCACGAGCTCGCCCTCCTTGGGGAAAATCTCGGTGACAGTGCCGTCGGCAGTGGCCAGCAGCACAGTCTCGTTGATGTAGCCCTGCACTTCGGTGACAGCGCCCTGGGCACGTGCCACCTGTGCGGCAGCTGCTGCCTTGTCTTCGCGGCGGGCACCCTCGCACGCCATCTCATACTGACTCTTGGCAGCCTTCTCGGTGGCTTGCATTGCCTTCAGCTGTGCCTCGGCCTCATCGCGTTTCTGTGCGGGAATGACGCCCTCGTCGAAGAGTCGGCTCACGCGGCTGTATGTCTTTTCGCAGACCTCCAGGCCAGCCTTGGCCTTCTGCCAGAGTTCAAAGGCTCCTTGGATTTCCTGCTGGCGAGCTCCGTTTTGTGCCTTCTGCTCGATGGCCTTAGCGGCGGCTTCGGCGGCTTCGGCCTGCATCATCTTGGCACGTACCTCGGGGGAGTCCATGATGACGAGTGTGTCGCCGGCCTTTACTTTATCGCCCGTTTTCACGCGCAGTTCCTTGACGCGGCTGGGGACTTTGCTGGAGATGCGATAGTCCGTGGTCTCGGCCTGGCCCTGCAGCACCTCTTTGGGTTGGGGCATGAAGACGCCCATGATAATCACTACAAGAATCACAGCCACAATCACAATGGCGATGATCAGCAGATTGTTCAGTTTACTTCTTTTAGCCATAGTATTTTGTATTATCTATTATCAAAATTAACGAATCACACCTTTTGCTCTCTGTAGGTAGAGGCTTGCCAGACGGACGTCAATTTCTGCATCCACGAGCGTGGAGTGAGCCGAGAGCCACGCCGTCTGTGCCTGCAGCACATTGGAGACGGGGATGACGCCCTCTTTCATTCCCAACGTTGCCATGCGCAGGTTCTCGTCGGCCTGGTCCTGACTGCGCTGAGCCGTGGCCAGGCGGTGCTGGGCCTCTTGCAGCTTTTGGCGGTTTTGGTTCACCTGCAGCGTTATTTTCTCCCGAACCTCCTCTGCACGTGTGTGTGCGATGGCGGCTTCGGCCTTTGCCAGACGTACCTTGTAGATGCGGTCACCCCAGGTGAGGATAGGAACCTTCAGCACCACACCTACTGTCCACATACCTCCGAACTTCTTCTGGAAACCGTTATAGAGGTTGGGGTTGGTTGCCAGATAGCCTGCTGTCAGAGCCAGGTTGGGCAAATACTCCGATCGTGCCACCTTCACCTGCTGGTCTTTCACCTGAGCGGCGATGTCCAGGGCTTTAAGTTCGGGGCGGTTTTGCATGGCGATGCTCACGGCCTCCTCGTCGTCAATATTGGCACTGACGATGTCGTGGCCGGCAGCGCTGCCTTGCGGAGCGTCGTTATCTACGAGTTCTTCGCGCAGGATGAAGTTCTCGTCAAGGGGCAAACCACAAATCTGCGCCAATGCCATGCGCGAAAGGGTGAGGCCGTTATCCACTTGAATGACAGCGACCTCGGCCTCGTTCAACTTCACCTTCACAGAGAGGCCGTCGGCTTTTGTGGCCATCCCTTCAGCGATGACTTTTTCCACGTCCTCATCAAATTTTTTCACTGTGTTGAGGAAGCTCTCGGCCAACTTCTTCTTGCTCTGCAGTGCCACAATGCGCCAGTAGGCTTCATCCACGCTCACCAGCAAGTCCTGTTCCTCGATAGAGTGTTGTTCGCCGGCGGCTTCTTCTGCCAGACGCGTAATCTTGTCATAGGCTCGGATCTTGCCTCCCATGTACAGGGGCTGTGTCAGCATCACGGTGGCCCCCATCAGGTTGCGTGTGTCAGTGCGGAAAGCATCCACGATGCTCTGTCCTTCAGCATCCAACAGGGATGCCATATTGCTCAACAAACCGCTAAAGGCTGTGGTAGCCTGTTGGATGGCTGGTTGTGCCATCTGCTGGATCAGTTGCGGGTTCGTCAGAATCTGCATCAGCTGCGGGTTCTGAGCCAGAATCTGCTGGATGGCCGGGTTCTGCATCAGTTGGGCGAACTCGGGGCTCTGCAAGAATGCGTTGTAGCGCTGCTGCAGTGCTTCAGCACCCTGCTGTAAGCCATTCTGGAAACCATTGGTGGCAGCGTTGGAAATGTTCGTTCCTAGATGCGAAAGCTTATACTTCTGTTCATCATTGAGCAGCGATATCTCTTTCGAGGTGTACTGATATGTGCCCACTGCGTTAATTCTGGGGAAATAGTTCGTGAGAGCACTCTTTCGCTGCCAATGAGCGGCCTCTTGTTTCAGGGCACTCATCTTCAGTTCTTTGTTGTTGCGGATGGCCCATGCGCGGCAACTGTCCAGCGTCAGCACCTGTTGTGCTGATACGGTTGAGAGCCCCCACATCCATGTCATCGCAACCAAGAATACCTGTTTTTTCATATATACGTTTTAATATTTAAAGTCTTTAAAGAGTCTCGCTGATTGTTGCTATCAGCTCCTCCACGGTCACGGCGCTCTGCTCGCCCGTGGTCATGTTCTTCAGCGTGAACTTGCCTTCAGCCATCTCGCTTTCGCCGGCCAGTGCCACGAAAGGAATCTCGCGGGCGTTAGCGTAGGCCATCTGCTTCTTCATCTTCGTGGCATCGGGGTAAATCTCGGAGCGTATGCCGGCACGGCGGCAGGCTGCCACGGCGGGCAGTGCGTAAGCGGCCTCGGCATCGCCGAAGTTCACGAAGAGCAGTTGCGTGGCCGTGCTCACCTCCTTGGGATAGAGGTCCAGCTGGTTCAGGACATCGTAGATGCGGTCGGCACCGAAGGAGATGCCGACGCCGGAGAGTCCCGGCATGCCGAAGATGCCTGTAAGGTTGTCGTAGCGGCCACCGCCTGTGATGCTGCCGATCTCCACGTCGAGCGCCTTCACCTCGAAGATACAGCCCGTGTAGTAGTTGAGGCCGCGTGCGAGGGTGAGGTCGAATTCGAGTTGAGAGTTGAGGGTTGAGAGTTTAGAGAGGACAAATTCCACTTCGTCGCAGCCCTTGAGTCCGATTTTAGACTCTTTCAGCACGTTGCGCATCGTGGCAATCTTCTCTTCATTGCTGCCGCTGAGCTGTATGATGGGTTGCAGCTTCTCGATGGCATCGGCTGGTATGCCGGCTTCAGCGAGTTCGGCATTGACATTGTCGAGACCAATCTTGTCGAGCTTGTCGATGGCCACGGTGATATCCACGATTTTGTCAGCCTGCCCAATCATCTCGGCGATGCCGGAGAGAATCTTGCGGTTGTTAATCTTAATGCATACGCGGATGCCGAAACGGCGGAACACCTCATCGACAATCTGCATCAGCTCCACCTCGTTGAGCAGCGAGTCGCTGCCCACGACATCTGCATCGCACTGGTAGAACTCGCGGTAGCGTCCCTTCTGTGGGCGGTCAGCGCGCCATACGGGCTGAATCTGGAAGCGTCGGAACGGCAGTGTCAGCTCTTCGCGGTGCTGCACTACATAGCGTGCGAAGGGCACTGTGAGGTCGTAGCGCAGGCCTTTCTCGCATAGCTGTGCGGCCAGCTTCGGGGAACCTTCTCCCGTCAGTTCGTTGGCGTTGATGCCTCTGAGGAAGTCGCCACTGTTCAGAATCTTGAACAGCAGTTTGTCGCCTTCTTCACCGTACTTTCCCATGAGCGTGGATAGATTCTCCATGGCGGGCGTCTCAATCTGGCGGAAGCCGTAGAGGGCATAGACGCTGCGGATGGTGTCGAAGATATAGTTGCGGCGTGCCATTTCGGCAGGTCCGAAGTCGCGTGTTCCTTTGGGAATACTGGGTTTTTGAGCCATTTTTTTGATGCTTTCTTAAATTGCGGCGCAAAGATACAACAATTTCTTGACTTTTCGACAATAAAACGGATGATTTCTTTTAGAAAAGCTGTTCAAACTGATATAAGTTGTCATCAGATTTCGTATCTTTGCACGCAGAATCACGTTTCTAAGTCAAATGACACGCGAAAACGAAATCTCTAGAGTGACACTTGTCGGCAGCATCGGCAACGTTGTGTTGCTGGCCTTCAAGTTTGTCGCCGGCGTGCTCGGGCACAGTTCGGCGATGGTGGCTGATGCCGTACATTCTCTCTCGGACTTCCTGACGGATGTGGTGGTATTGGTTTTTGTACACATTAGCGCAAAACCTCAGGATGAGTCGCACGATTACGGCCACGGCAAGTTCGAGACCTTCGCCTCGTTCCTGATTGCCTTGGCGCTGGTGGCAGCCGCTACGGGCATCGTCGTGTCGGGAGGCGTGAAGCTGGTGGCTTGGTGGGGCGGCGAGATGCTACAGGCTCCCGGCTGGATTGCGCTGTGGGCGGCTCTGTTGTCCATCGTCATCAAGGAATTGCTCTACCAATATACGGCCCGCAAGGGACGACAGCTGGACTCGCAGGTGATGGTGGCAAACGCTTGGCACCACCGCAGCGATGCCCTCTCTTCGATAGGCGCGGCCGTGGGTATCGGCGGCGCTATCTGGCTGGGCAACCGCTGGACTGTGCTCGACCCGTTGGCCTCCATCGTCGTGGGATTGATGCTGGTGCGTGTGGCGTGGCAGCTGTTGAAGTCCAGCGTGGGCGAGCTGACGGAGGAGTCGCTGCCGGCAGCGACGGAGCAGGAAATCGTGCAAATCATCCAATCCTTCCCCGATGTGCAGGAGCCTCACAATCTTCGCACTCGGCGCATCGGCAGCCGCATTGCCATCGAGGCACATGTGAGAATGGACGGCCAGCTACCGCTGAAGACCGTTCACGAGCGTGCCAGCACCATAGAGGGAAAGCTAAAGGAACACTTCGGCCCCCGCACCCATGTCACCCTACACATGGAACCCGTCAAATAGCACTTTGTACTACGTGTAAGAAACGGATGGGAAAACTGTCCGACTTAGCTTCATTGCTGTTAGCTCAGGAAAAACAGACTGACACCGAGAACCGAGATGCCGGCACCGAGGACGGCACGCCAGGTAATCTTCTCGTGGAAGAGCCAGTAGGAGGGCAGGATGATGATAATGGGCGTTATCGCCATCAGTGTCGAGGCGATGCCGGCCCCTGTATATTGCACGGCCATTAGCGAGAACCCTACGCCTATGAAGGGCCCGAAGACAGTGGTGGCGATGGCGGCAATCAGTCCTTTGCGGTCGTGCAGCGCCTCGCAAAGCGGTGCCATGCCATCGCGCAGCCAGTGCAGCAGCAAGAAACCTGCGACGCCCGCGATGCAGCGGTAGAAGTTAGCGCTGAAGGGTATGAGCCATTCGGGCGTGTCGGCAGCTACCTCGAAATGATTCATCCCGATTTTGCTCAGAACCAATCCTACACCCTGACAGACAGCAGCCCCGATGGCGAAGAGCACGCCGTTCAGGGGTAGCTTCAGTGATACCTTGTGATGCTCGCCGCGTCCCAGCACCGAGATGCTGATGCCGAAGAGTGTTACCAGCATCGCTATGATGCTCATGGTCGTCATTTTCTGCCCTAACGTCAGCCAGGCCATCAGCGCTGCCGACAGCGGTGCCAGCGTCATGAACAGCTGGCCGTAGCGCGAGCCGATGATGATGTAGCACTGAAACAGGCAGAAGTCGCCAATGACATAGCCTACGAGTCCCGATAGCAGCATCCAGCCTGCGGCCTCTGCCGAAGCCCCTGAGGGCAGGGGAGAGCCCGTGACAACACCAAACAATACCAGTGAGAACAGCAGTGCCAGCGCCATCCGCAGCACATTCAGTGTGAGGTTGCCCAGCCGTTTGGAACCGAACTCGCTCAGCAATGCCGTCGCTGTCCATGAGAACGCGACGCCTATAGAAATTAGTTCACCTAAATAAACCATGACGGGGGGGGGGATTCATGCTAATAAAGTGGCTCGATGATGTTGAGGAGCTTGATGGTGGCTTTGATGGCGGCCTCTGTCTGGTCAGCATCGAGGGCATGAGTGCGATAGGTTTTCTCCTCGAACACCCATTCGATGGTGGTTTGCACGAGTGCGTCAGTGCGGCCGCCGGGTGGAATGGTGACGGCATAGTTGGAGAGCCATGGGAACTCGCGTCCCAGGCGGTCACGATAGATGTGTCTCACGGCTCGTACGAAGGCGTCATATTGTCCGTCGCCCTGAGCGCTTTCCTCGTAGATATTGTTGTCGATTTGGAGGCGTACCTGAGCCATCGGCCGCAGGCCATAGGCTGTAGATACCATGTACGACAGCAGCTGCACGCGGTCGTTGCTCTCAGCGTGTTTGAGCACATCGCGGATGATGTACGGCAGGTCCTCCTGTGTGACGTGTTCCTTCTTGTCACCCAGCTCAATGATGCGGTCGGTGACTTTCTTCATGTCTTCGTCGCTGAGGTCCAGTCCCAGCTCCTCCAAATTCATGCGGATGTTGGCCTTGCCGCTGGCTTTGCCGAGGGCGTATTCGCGACGTCGGCCGAAGCGTTCTGGTTTCAACGCGTTTTGGTAGAGGCCTTGTTTGTTGTCGCCGTCGGCGTGGACGCCGGCCACCTGTGTGAAGACTGCCGAACCCGTGATGGGTTTGTTGGGTGGAATGGCAATGCCACTGTAACTCTCTATGAGGTGTGCTACCTTGTATAGCTGATTCTCACTGATGTTTGTTTTTGCGTTGAAGTGGTCTTTTAGGATTGCCTGCACGCTGGCAAGCGGCGCATTTCCGGCGCGTTCGCCCAATCCGTTGATGGTGGTGTGGAGTCCCTGTGCCCCGCCGAGGACGGCTGCGAGGGTGTTGCTCACAGCCAGATCGTAGTCGTTGTGAGCGTGGAAGTCGAAGTGTACGCCAGGGTAGCGCGCCACCATCTGCTTCATGTACTCCAACGTCTCCAACGGGTTTAGGATGCCGAGGGTGTCGGGCAGCATGATTCTGGAGACCGCGGACCCACCCCCCGCCCTCCCTTGTAGGGATGGTGTAGTATGTGTTTGAGTAATGAGATCTTTGATGGAATCTAAGAGTTGGAAAACATAATTGTTCTCTGTCTCAGAAGGTATATACTCCCCTCCTTGATAGGGAGGGGTATGGGGGAGAGTCTTCATCCCCCCACTCCAATCTTCCAGATACAGGTTCACGGCGATGCCGCGCTGGGCTGCCATCTCCACATTGCGACGGATATCGGCAATGTGTTCTTCCAGCGTCTTGCCCAGTTGTCCTTCGCAGTGGCGGCGTGAGCCTTTGCAGAGGAGGTTGATGGTGCGTGCTCCGGCGCGCTCGATCCAGTCGAGGCTCTTGCCATTATCGACGAAGCCGAGGACTTCTACGCGGTCGAGAAGGCCCTTGCTGTCGGCCCAACGTGTGATGCGCTGCACGGCCTCCAGTTCGCCATCGCTGACGCGTGCTGAGGCCACCTCCACGCGGTCCACGTGGAGCTCTTCCAGCAGTGCCTTGCATATTAGCAGCTTCTCATGTGGCATGAAGCTGACACCGCTGGTCTGCTCACCATCGCGCAGGGTGGTGTCCATGATTTCGATAGACTCTCCCCCCGCCCTCCCGGGCCTCACCTCTAACCCCTCTCCAAATGGCGAGGGGAACGTTGGGGAGGGAGCAGAATGTGTTGACTGTTTGCTATCGTTCATAAAAGTTATTCTTGACAGGTGACTACTCCCCTCCATACAAGGGAGGGGCAGGGGGGAGGGTCCCCACGTTCTTTAGTAAGAAATCTATATCGTCCAGTCCGTTCATCAGACAGTACTTCTTGTAGCCGTTGATGTCGAAATGTTCGCTGTGCCCGGTGGCGAGGTTCGTGACGGTCTGCGAAGGCAGATTCACACACACTTGGGTCTGCGGGTCGGCAGCGATGCTCTCGAAGAGCTCCTGCTGGAAAGCGGGGCTGACGATGACGGGCAGCACGAAGCAGTTCAGCAGGTTATTGCGGTGGATATCAGCAAAACTGCTGCTGATGACCACGCGCACACCGTAGCCGGCGATGGCCCAAGCGGCGTGTTCGCGCGAGGAACCGCTGCCCCAGTTCTTGCCTGCCACAATGATCTCGTGAACGCCCTCATGGGGAGCCTCGCTGAATTCTTCCTTGTTCATGACGAAATCATGAACCGCGTTGCCGCTGGCATCGTAGCGCAAGTCGTGCATGAATGCATCGCCGAAGAACTTGGGGTCGCGTGTGGTGCTGGCCAGATAGCGGGCAGGGATGATGAGATCCGTGTTGCAGTTGTCGATGGCGATGGGGATACAGGTGGAGGTGATGGTATTGAATTGCTTGTTCATCATGGACAATAAATTCTTTAAACTTTAAACCTTAAACTTTAAACCTTAAACGATGAACTCCCGCGGATTTGTAATCACGCCCGTAACCGCGGCAGCGGCCACTGTCAGCGGGCTTGCCAGGATGGTGCGAGCTCCAGGACCTTGGCGACCCACGAAGTTGCGGTTGGAGGTGCTGATGCACAACTTGCCGGCGGGCACCTTGTCTGCATTCATGGCCAGGCAGGCGGAGCAGGAGGGTAGGCGAAGCTCAAAGCCTGCCTCTTCCAAGATCTTGTCGATGCCCTCATCGATAATCTGCTGGCGCACAGCCCATGAGCCAGGCACAAGCCACGCCACCACGTCGGGCGCTTTCGTGCGGCCTTTTACGATAGAGGCGAAGGCGCGGAAGTCCTCGATGCGGCCGTTGGTGCAGGCGCCCAGGAAGACGTAGTCCACGGGCACGCCTTCTAACTTCTGTCCGGGCTTAAAGTCCATGTAGGCCAGATCGGCCGCGCTGGCAACGCCTTCTGAAGCCGCTGACAGGGCAGGGATACATTCGTCAATGGCGATGCCTGCCCCCGGATTCGTGCCGTAGGTGATGCGGGGCGCGATGTTTTCGGCGCGATAGGTAATCTCTTTGTCGAAGAGGGCGTCGTCATCGCTGCGCAGCTGTTTCCATGCTGCCACCGCCTTGTCCCACGCCTCGCCCTTCGGCGCATATTCTCGCCCTTTCAGATAAGCAAAGGTGGTCTCGTCGGGAGCGATGAGGCCTGCGCGGGAACCCATCTCAATGCTGAGGTTGGAGAGCGTCAGGCGTCCCTCCATCGACATCGAGCGGATGGCGCTGCCGGCGTATTCCACGGCATAGCCTGTGGCACCGCCCGTGCCCATCTGAGCCATGATGTAGAGGGCCACGTCCTTGGCAGTAACGCCCTTGGCGAGTGTGCCCTCGATGTTGATGCGCATCGTCTTGGGCTTCTGTTGCAGGATGCATTGCGAGGCCAGCACCTGTGCCACCTCGCTCGTGCCGATGCCCATCGCCAGTGCGCCTACGGCGCCGTGGGTGCTGGTGTGAGAGTCGCCGCAGACAATCGTCATGCCTGGCAGCGACAGCCCCTTCTCCGGCCCTACGACATGGATGATGCCGTTGTCCCGCGTGCCCATGTCGAAGTGCGTGATGCCGAACTCAGCGCAGTTGCGCTTCAGCGTATCCACTTGTTTCCGCCCCTTCTCATCATCAATCGAGAGTGAAATACATTTTTCATTCTCCACTTTTATTTTTTTATTTTCCGTCGGCAGCGCCGATGGAATGTTGTGGTCCGGCATGGCAAAGATCTGCCGTGGACGCAGCACCTTGATGCCTTTGTCGCGCAGTGTGTCGAATGCCTGCGGAGAAGTCACCTCGTGCATGTAGAGGCGGTCGATATAGAGTTGTGTAGGACCGTCGGGGATGTCCTGCACCACATGAGCGTCCCATATCTTGTCGAATAAAGTCTTCATGGCCTTCACTTCTTAAACTTGTTGATACAGTCAATATATGCCTCGACGCTGGCGGTCACGATGTCGGTGTTTGCACCGAAACCATAGTAGAGCTGGCCGTCGTATTCCACTTGCATGTGTACCTTTCCCACGTCGTCGGAGCCTTTGGAGATGGCCTGGATGGTGAACTCCTTGAGGGTCATCTGCTTCATGATAATCTTCTTGAGCGCCTTGATGGCTGCATCTACAGGGCCGTTGCCACTGGCGGCGGCCTCGAACTTCTGTCCGCTGATGTCCAAACCGATGGAGGCCACACTCTTCACGCCCTTACCTGTTGTCACTTGCAGGAAATCCAGACGCACGGCATGGGCATCGGCGGTGTCGGCACCTGCCAGCATCAGCACGTCGGCGTCTGTCACCTCCTTCTTTTGGTCGGCCAGATTCAAGAACTTCTCATAAATCTTGTCGAGTTTTTCATCCTCGAGGTCCACGCCGTTCATGTGCAGGCGATGCTTCAAGGCTGCGCGACCACTGCGCGCGGTGAGCACGATGTTATTCTCGTCGATGCCCACGTCCTTGGGGTCCATAATCTCGTAGGTCTGCACATTTTTCAGTACGCCGTCCTGATGGATGCCGCTGCTGTGCGCAAAGGCATTGCGCCCCACGATGGCTTTGTTCGGTTGAATCGGCATGTTCATGAGCGACGAGACGAGTCGCGAGGTCGGGTAGATCTTCTGTGTGTTGATATTGGTCTCAATGCCTAATCCCTTGTGGCATCTCAGGATCATCGCAATCTCTTCCAGAGAGGTGTTACCAGCGCGCTCTCCGATGCCGTTGATGGTCACTTCCACTTGTCGGGCGCCAGCCATCACACCGTTGAAGGTGTTGGCCGTGGCCATTCCGAGGTCGTTGTGGCAATGAGTGGAGATGATGGCGCGGTCGATATCATCTACATGCTCTTTCAGGTATTTGATTTTCTCGAAATACTCCTGTGGCAGGCAGTAACCCGTGGTGTCAGGGATGTTCACCACGGTGGCACCGGCCTTGATGACGGCCTCCACGACACGCGCCAGGTACTCGTTGTCGGTGCGTCCGGCGTCCTCGCAGTAGAATTCCACGTCATCCACATATTTCTTGGCATAGCGCGTGGCAGCCACGGCGCGCTCTAGAATCTCCTCGCGCGTAGAGTTGAACTTATAGAGGATGTGCTCATCGCTGGTGCCGATGCCCGTGTGGATACGTTTGTGCTTGGCATACTTCAAAGCCTCAAATGCCACATCAATGTCGCGTTCTACGGCACGGGTTAGTGCACAGATGACGGGCCATGTTACAGCCTTGGAGATCTCAATGACACTGCTGAAATCGCCCGGGCTGCTGATGGGGAAGCCCGCTTCGATGACGTCCACGCCCAGCTGCTCCAGTGCTTTTGCAACCTGGATTTTCTCTACTGTGTTCAATTGACAGCCGGGCACCTGTTCGCCGTCGCGCAGTGTTGTGTCGAAAATAAAAAGTCTGTCGCTCATGCTATTTAATAGTTATCATTTAATGATTGTCATTTATCATTTAAAACAAAAAAAGCCTTTCATGCACTCGGAAGTGTGAAAGGCTCTTTTGTTTCGTTGCTCTATTTGACCTTCGCGTCAGGCACTGACCACACTTCCGATTGCTGTACGCAGTCGAATGTCCAGAATAGCCAGAATAATGACGCTTGAATGATGCATATTGCGGTGATGTTTTAAAATCGGGGGCAAAAGTACGGTTTTCTGCTTATTCGTGCAAATAAAACGCGATTTTTTTGCATTCTCTTTGCTTACATCTCTCCGCCGCGACCGCCTCCAGGTCCTCCGAAGCCGCCGCGACCGCCACCAAATCCGCCACCGTCGCCACGGGAGCCACGGTCGCCGCCGTCGAAGTCTTCATCGCGGTTGCGGCCTCGACGCTGGCGGTCTCCATTCATATTGCGTCCACCAAAGACATGGAAGCGATAGGTGAAGGACAGCATCACGTAAGATACCACGCGCTCGCTGTCGGAGTCGGTGCGTGAGGTGGCAGAGATGGAACGGTTGACCATATCACGCTGCTTGAGGATGTCGTTCCAGCGCAGCGTCACTGTGGCCTGACGCTGTTTCAGGAACGAGTAGGAGGCTTGGGCATTCCAAATCCATTGATTGGTGTTCATGGCCTCGTCTGCATAACCGCGACGGCTGCTTTGGTTCAGGTCGGTGGAGAGGTTCAGGCCGAACCAGAAGTTCATGATGGCGCTGAGACCGTAGGAGTAGGTGTAAGTGTCCAGGTTGCTGGCCGAAGTGGCTGTGGAACGTGCACGGTGATAGGCTCCCGAACCGCGGACGTTGACTTCCAGGGTGTTCTCGTTCTCGTAGGTCTCGCGGTAGGAGAGACGCAGCGTTTGGTTGATGTTGTCGGAGTTGGTCACGTTCTTCACGGTCTCCTTTGTTGCCGACTGATAGACGTAGCCGTTGCTGGTGGTGTGGTTATAGGAAGTGTTTGTGTTGATGCGGAAGCGCTGGTCGCGGAAGGCGGTGTTGAAGTTAAAGTTGGCACGGCCGTTCCAGTTGCCGTTGATGTTCACAGGCATTGTCACGCGTCCGCCCGTATTGTCATTGTATTCAGTGCGGCTGGCGGTGGCGTTCTGCGTGGCTCGCCCTTCGATGTTGAAGTTGTAGGTCCGCAGGATATCGGGCTGCGACAGGCGCCATTCGGCGCGCAGCGTGTGGGTGAAGGAAGGCTTTAGGGCTGGATTTCCCAAACGGATGTTCAGCGGGTTGGCATTGGAGAGTGTGTCGGGGATGAGGTCTGTGATGGAGGGCTGTCCGCTCTGCCCGCCATAGCGCGCCTCTACCTGGTGCTGCCGGGTGAAGCGGTAGCGGAAGTTCACCGTCGGCGACCAGTTCACGACGGTGCGCGAGAGGTCGTAGTGCTTCCAGCCCTTTGTGTAATCGACGCTGTTCACCTGTGGCTGCAGGTTGAGGCCGACGTTCAGGCGCAGCTTCGAGTTGATGATACGGTACTGCAGGCGCAGGTCGTGATTCTGATAGAGATTTTTCGTGTAGTTGCACTGAGCGGTGTCTGGTGTAGCCAAATCCTGATGGCCGTCGTAGTTGTCCATGTTCAGGGCGTTGGCCGCGACTCTCGGGTCAAAGATGCTGGCGACGGTGCGGTCGCGGTCGTTGTAGCGCCAGGAGTAGTTGTACGAGAACTGCAGGAACTGGCCTGTGGCCAGGGGCTCGGTGTAGGAGAAGCGCGCTGACCAGTTCTTGCCTATGTTTCGCGAGTCATCGTACTGTACTTTGTGATAGATGCTGTCGCCGCCAGTGTATGCCAGCAGCTGGTAGTAGTCGATTTGCGAGTAGCTGCTGCTGTTTCCCTTGCTCTCGTTGAGGCCGCCGCTCAGGTTCAAGGTGATGTTGCGCCCGGGCTTCTTCAAACGGCGGTTCACTTGGATGGACATAGATCCGCTGATGTTCTTGTTGTGGCTGCCGTTGCCGTTTAGATTGTGGTTCACGCCGATGTGGCGTAGCGCTTCGATTTGCTTGAGCGGGTCGCTGACATAGTTGTAGGGGTTCTCCTTGAAGGTGGCGCTTTCACTGCGACTGTCGCTGCCGCTGTGGTTGAGGTTGAACTGGGGGCGCACGATGATGTTCGTCATCGAGTCGGGTTTCCATTCAATCATCCATCGTGTCTCGAAGGCATTGCTGTGGCTGTTGTTGTTGCTGGCGCGATTGCTATAGGCGGCATTGCGGTTCTCGAAATTCTGAGAGTTGCTCCACGAGCTGCCATGTGCTTGGTTGAAACGTCCTGTTACACCGCCGTTCAGTTCCAGCTTGTCCCATTCCAGATTCAGGCTCGCTGCTGCGTCCTGGTTGTCTTGCATGCCATTGCCGTTGGTGTTGTTGGCATTGCCCACGACGCTGGCTTTCTGCTTGTCCAGAAAGCGGTTCACGTTGGCACGCCCTTGGTAGCGCTTCTCGGTGCCGTAGCCGCCCATGACCTGACCGAACCACCCTCGGTTCTTGTCTTTCTTGATTTCCAGGTCCAGTACCGTCTGCTCTTCGCCGTCATCAATGCCGGTGATGCGTGCCAGATCGCTCTGCTTGTCGTATGCCTTCACTTTGTCAATGATTTCTGCGGGGATGTTCTTCAGCACCAGCTCGCGGTTGTTGTTGAAGAAGGTCTTGCCATCCACCAGTATCTGTCTTACCTCTTTGCCGTTGTGCGTAATCTTGCCGTCTTCGTCAATGACGATGCCCGGCAACTTCTTCAGCAGGTCTTCAGCCATCGACCCCGGTGGCAGCGAGAAGGCCGAGGCGTTGTACATCACCGTGTCATCCACGACTACCATCTCTGGCATCTTCCCTTCCACGACGGCCTCTGCCATGAGCGTAGCATCCTCCTTCAGCAGGATGTCCTGTACTTTCTTGTTGCCGCCTTTACCTTTCAGGGTGAGCTGGAACGACTGCGTCTTGAAACCCATAAAAGACACCTTCAGGGTGTAGTTGCCCACGGGCACACCTGGAATCATGAATTGTCCGTTGTCGCGGCTCTGTCTGCCCGCTACCATTTTTCCCGTTGAATCGTTCACCTGCACGTTGGCACCGGGCAATGGCTTCAGCGTGGAACTCTCATAGACGGTCCCACGTACGTTAAACCACTGTGCAACAGCAGTGTTCGGGAAAAAAGCGATGGCGATGAGTGCAAGACCCACCGCCATCAATTGTCTCAAATTCATGTGTCAATCATTTCCGGTTGGCAATGGTATGACACAGCATTCTCAAAAGGGTTTAATCATGAGCTGAAAAAAAACAGGCTGCAATGTCCTTGCAGCCTGCTTCTCTTATTTCCTTATAATGGTTTGCGCGCGATCGGGACCGACCGAAAGGATGCAGATGGGCGTCTGCAGTTCGGTCTCGAGGAATGTGATGTAGTCCTTGAAGGTCTGGGGAAATTGGTCCTCGGAGGTCATGGTGCTGAGGTCTTCGCTCCAGCCGGGCAGGTCGCGATAGACGGCGCTCCAACCTTCGGTGTCGAAGGGCATGTCGGTGACCTGAACGCCGTCCTTCTCGTAGGCCACACAGGCGCGGATGGTGGGAAAACCGTCGAGGACATCGCTCTTCATCATGATGAGCTGCGTGACGCCGTTGATCATGATGGCGTACTTCAGCGCCACGAGATCCACCCATCCGCAGCGGCGGTTGCGGCCTGTCACGGCGCCGTACTCATTGCCTATCTCGCGTATGCGGTCACCCGTCTCGTCGAAGAGCTCTACTGGGAAGGGGCCGGCACCGACGCGTGTGCTGTAGGCCTTGAAGATGCCGAAGACATCACGAATCTTGTTGGGGCCTACGCCGAGGCCTGTGCAGACGCCGCCTGTGGTAGTGTTGCTGGAGCTCACGAAGGGGTAGGTGCCGTGGTCGATGTCGAGCATCGTGCCCTGTGCGCCTTCGGCCAGCACGTTCTTGCCTTCGGCCAGCAGGCGGTTGATTTCTATCTCGGTGTCGGTGAGGGGGAACTGTCGCATGTATTCCACGCCCTGCAGCCACTGCTGTTCCTCGTCGGCGATGTCGTAGTCGGTATAGTTGAGGTCGCGCAGGATCTGTTCGTGGCGTGCTTTCAGCGCCTGGTATTTCTCCATGAAGCCCTCGAGAATGTCGCCCACGCGGAGACCGGTGCGGCTGGCTTTCTCGCTGTAGGTGGGGCCTATGCCCTTGCCTGTGGTGCCAACCTTGTTCTTGCCCTTGGCAGCTTCGTAGGCGCGGTCGAGGACGCGGTGTGTGGGCAGGATGAGGTGAGCGCGGGTGCTGATGTGCAAGCGCTGTTTGAGGTCATAACCGGCTTCCTCCAGCTCGCGTGCCTCCTTCATGAAGAGGTCGGGGGCGATGACACAGCCGTTGCCGATGATGTTCAGCTTACCCTCGTCGAAGATGCCGGAGGGGATGGAGCGGAGCACAAACTTCTTGCCATCGAAGATGATGGTGTGACCGGCGTTGGGACCGCCGGCGAAGCGGGCTACAACGTCGTATTTGGGGGTGAAGACATCAACGACCTTTCCTTTTCCTTCGTCGCCGAAGACGATTCCTAAGAGGGCGTCAACATGACCTTGTTTCATTTTCTACTATGTTTTTTTGGTTTATTTTCAGAGAGTTGCAGATGGATTTTCAGTTGCTTGCGAGCCTGTCGCTGACAGGAGACGCAGATGCCATAGACATAGACGATGCGGTGTGTGATGTGGAAGCTCCGTGTGTGGTAGTTTTCCAGACTGGATGCGAGTTCCTTGCTTTTGATGCGCGTGATACGATGGCAGTCGCTGCAAATCTGGTAGCTGTGTGGGCGGTCGTCTGCGATGCGCTCAAAGACTGCTGCCGACGACAGGAAGGGATGGCGGATGAGTAGGTTCGCCTGCACCATGAGCTGTGTGGTCTGATAGAGCGTGGCGATGCCCACAGGAAAACGACGGTCCTGCATCGTCTGTTGAAGGTCTTCTATCGTGAAGGTCCCTTCGATATCATAGATCGCTTCTAAGATGGCAAATCGCTCGCGGGTCTGTCGGAGTTGGTGGGCAATGAGGAAGTCCCTGAACTGCGCTGCCACCTTGGCTTGTAGGCTTGTCTGATCGCTCATACGGGCACAAAAGTACTATATTTCTCCGAAATGACCAAAGGATGACTCCAGTTTTCAACCATTCTTGCTTTCTTCGAGGCGAACGAGGGCGTTCTGTACGGCTTTCCGCAGTGGCAGAAAAGGGGAGGGCAGGGTGGCGGCCGCCTGATCCTGGAATTCCGCTTCGGCATCGGGAGAGAGCTGTGCACCTTGCATCAGCAAACGGTTGAGCATGAGGAAACCGCAGAGCTGAAAGAGAGGGCGCTCGTCAGCCATCCACAGGAAGGCCAGTTCGGAGGCATCGCTCATCTTTGAGAGACGGTCGAGGGCCATGAGCTGAACCAATTCGGCCTGCTCCGGGTGCAGGCTGCTGATCCACATGTCGGCAATGTCGCGGTCGAATTCCTCCTGTGGGTAGAGCATGATAGCCAGCATCTTGCACTCACGTATGTCCTCCTGCCACAAATCCAGGGCGAGACGGCGGTCAGCATCGTAGCCGGCAGCAATCTCGCGCAGACGGGGCAGCTCCACGCCAAAGACCAGCTTGTAGCCCATGCCGCTTTCGCGGATGGCTTTGGAGGCCACGCCGTTCATGGCAGCGCGCAGGTCAGCTTTGATGGCTTGGATGGGGCTCATGGGACTTAAAGACTTATGGGACTTATTCGTTGATGAAGGGGAGTGTCTTGTACTCTTGGCTATAGCGCAGCATCTGGTGGTCATAGGCCTCGCCGTAGCGGATCTGCACATCGGTGATGTTGCCGTCCTTGTCCTCTGTGACCACGTACTCAGGGTTGATGAAGCCCTTGTAGGGAGCCAGGTTGAGGGCTTTGTAGCGGGCGAGGACTTCCTGGTGCAGGTCGGCATCTACTTTCACACCGTACTGCTCGATGAGGCGGCGGGCACCTTCGAAGTCGCCCTCGCTCTTCACGCGCTGGATTTCAGCCAGCAGTTCGCCAAAGAGTGTGCGCAGGGCGGCGTAGTCGTTGATCTGCACGTAGGTCTTTCCATCGCGCTTGACCAGTTCGATGGCTGCCACAGCTCCCTCAGCGTCCGCTGAAGGGCTCGCATGGTCGAGGACCCAGTGGGCGATGAGAGCGCGATTGCGCATGTGTGCTTCCTCAATGTTGTTGCCCGGTTCGATGCGCACGAGCTGTGTCATCAGACCGTTCATCATATAGGTGTAGTACTGGCTCTTGTAGGCATCGGCATTGGGCGTGAGACCTAATTCCACGAGCTTCGGGTCGGCGATGTAGTAGAGGCCGAAGAGGTCGGCGCGCGCCTCTTCGATGGCACTGCCGTAGGCCTTCAGCGAGTCGGCATCCACGCCGGGCAGCAGCTTGCCGCTGCCGTGGCCCAGGCATTCGTGCAGGTCGGTGTGGAGGTCGTCGCAGATATCGCCGTATTCGTTGATGCACTGGCGTGTGGTCTGGTCAATGACGAACTCCTCTTGGAAGCCGTTGCCGCGGGCAGCCTTGTTGTAGGCATCGGTGAGGTTACCGATGGTCACGCTCTTGGAGCCGTGCTCAGCACGTACCCAGTTGCTGTTGGGCAGGTTGATGCCGATGGCGGTGCTGGGGTATAGGTCGCCGCCGAGGATGGCTGCGACGATGACCTTGGCTGTGATGCCCTTGCAGTTCTGCTTCTTGAAACGGGGATCTACGGGGGAGTGGTCCTCAAACCATTGTGCGTTGGCGGAGAGCTTCTCGGTGCGCTCGGTGGCTGCCTTATCCTTGAAGTTGGCATAGCCTTCCCAGCTGGCCTTCATGCCCAGCGGGTCGCCATAGCTCTCGGTGAAGCCGTTGGTGAAATCGACGTCGCCCTCGGTGTCCTCCACCCATAGGATGCTGTAGGCATCGAAGGTCTTCAGGTCGCCTGTGCGGTAATATTCTATCAGTTTGTCGATGACGGCCGCCTGCTTGTCGCTCTCGGCGACGGTCTTGGCCTTCTCGAGCCAGTAGATGATGCGGTCGATGGCCTCGCCATAGAGACCTCCGCTGCGCCACACCTTCTCCTTCAGCACACCGTTCTCCTTCACAAGGCGGCTGTTCATGCCGAACATGATGGGGTGTGCGGGGTCGGGATCTGCTTCCTTCATCTTCAGATAGAAGTCCTCGGCCTCGGCTTGCGTGACACCCGGCCCGTAGTAGTTTCCTCCGCTGGTGACCACCAAGTCCTCTCCGTCGGCTTGGTTGGTGCGCTTGGGCAGTACCGTGGGGTCGAAGATGACGGGGAAGAGCTCTTCTGTGTCGAAGGGGAGCTTTTCGGCAGCCACATCCTTCATGGCAGTGCGCAGGAAGTCCTCGGAGAAGCCGGGCTGGAACTTGTCGCAGCCGTAGTGGTGGTAGATGCCATTGGAGAACCAGACGCGCTTGAGGTAGATGACAAACTGCTTGAAGTCATCGCTCTCGCGGTCGCCCTGATAGTCGGTATAGACGGACTCCAGCAGCTGACGGATGCGCAGGTTGTAGCGCCCGTTCTGGTCCCACAGGATGTCACGGCCGCTGAGGGCTGCCTGTGAGAGGTAATAGACGAGCGTCTTCTGGCGCAGCGAGAGATCCTCGAAGCCCTCGACCTTGTAGCGTAGCATCTGCAGGTCGGCAAAGCGTTCGTCATTGTACTCGAATTCTGTCTCTTCTTTTTGGGTGCCACAGGACGTGGCGAGGGTTGTTGCTGCAATGAGCATTCCGGTTGTAAAGTGTTTAAGATTCATTTACAGAAGTGGTTTTGTTCTTGCTGCCTTTGGGAGTTCTGACCTTGGAAAAGAAATCTTTTTGATATTGCTTGGGGCTCTTCCCGTAGGCTTTGAAGAACGATGAATAGAAGGACTGACGGTTTGCGAAGCCGCTGGCACTGGAAATCTCGGCCATGGTCAGGTCGCGTGTACGTTTGTCAGTCATCATGGCGATAGCATCGCGCAGGCGATAACCGGCAATGAGCGTGGGGAAGTTGGTTTGGAAGCGTAAACTCACGGCCGCGCTCACATAGCGTGCATTCGTCTGGATTTCCTGTGCCAACTTCTGGGCATTGTACTGTGGGTCACGATAGCGCTTCTCGACGATCATCTTGCGGAGGATTTGCTCGCAGATTTCATCGATGACTTCACGCTTGATAGCTGTGCGGTAGAGAGCCGGTGCGTCCTTTCTCTCGCGAAGGTTGTACTTTGACATAGTTTTAATTGTTCGTAGTTTGTGTTGTTATTGAATTTTGGGTACAAAAGTATGAATAAGCTGGGAAATAACCATACATTTTAAAAATAATTAAGAAACAAAAGCCTTCGCTTGTTCGTGTGTCTGCAGGCGCAAGTCGTATTGTACGATTTGTTTCAGCAGTTCGCGTTGCTGCTGCTCCAACTCGGCGAGCTTCGCTTGCAGCGCCTTGCGTTCGGCATCGCCGTCATCCGAGAGGGAGCGCAACCCCTCGGCTTGTAGTGCGATGATTTGAGCGCGCAGGTAATCGACGCGGGCTTCCGTCATGGACTGCTCATCCTGCACTTTACGCACATGTTCGCGTAGCTCACTCCAATCTTTCTCGCCGGCCAGCACACGTTCCAGCTCCTGAATCTGCACCGGCGGGTGGTTGGCATTGTAGCGGTTCATCCACAAATCAAGGCTGCGGTGTTGCTGTGCAATCTCCTGCTCGAAGTCGTGCGCGTGACTGTCCAGCGCCTCCTTCAAGGCTACAGCAGATAACTGTTGCCACAGTCGTTTCTCGTATTCCTTGCGGGCTTTTTCCAGCAGTTCGGTTTGCGTGGCGTGTTGGGCACGTGCTTGTTCGAAGGGTTGCTTGTTGTCACCTTCAGGAATGAGCTTCTTCCATGCATTCTCGGACTTATCGATGTGCTCGTGGAGCTTGTTGGTGTAGGACTCCAGTGATGCGATGTCGGTCAGCAGCTGCTGGCGGCTCTCTTGCAGGCGCAGTCCATCGGTCTTTAGGCGCATGGCATCTAATTCGGCTTCACGCAACTTGTTGTTGATGTCTTCCCAGTGGTCACGCATCCCTTGAATGCGTTGCTTGAGGTTTTCGGGTGAAGTCTTCCACTGTGACGACCACTCGGGTAGCGTGATGACCAGTTCTAGGGCATCGTAGCGTTGGCGGTAGGTGCTCGTGGTCTGCTGCAGGCGTTTGTTGAGGCGCTCCACCTGTCCGGCCATGACTTGGCAGGCTGTGTTGGCTTCGTTGAGACGGATGGACAGGTCGTCGGCCTGTTGTTGTAATTTTTGTATGGTGACGCCGATGTTGGAGATGGCATCCAGGTGGAAGGTAAAGGCTTCCAGCTCTTTCTCTGCTGTCTCTGCATCCACGGACGCCTTCTCGATGAGCAGTTGTATGAGCGTAGTTCGTGCCTCGCGGTTGGTGGAGGGTGAGCAGTCGGAGAATGACGGGTCCAGGTTGCGGAAGTTCTTCCATTCCTCCACGTCGGCGTGCTGGCGTTGGCGCAGTGTACTTAGGTGTTCGTTCTCGGTGTCCAGCCGCGACAGCGTGCGCGTCAGGTCCTGCTTGGAATCTTCCAGCTGCCGCTGCTTCGCTTCCAGGTCGCGGCGCAATGTCTCACAGTCTGCCTTCAGCGTGGCTATTAGCGCGTTCTGTTCCACGATAGTCTCGCCTTGCCAGGGATGGTGTGTGGCACCGCAGACAGTGCAGGGCGTTCCTTCTTCCAGGTCGCCGCGCAGCTCTATGACATTCTGGCTCTTCGACAGCGTCAGATGATAGATCTTATGTTCCAGTTGCTGTGTCAACTGCCGCACGTCGTGGTCTTGCGTGTCAATGTCGCGGTTCAGGTGGTCGGCGTGCAGACGCAGGCGTGTGATGCTTTCCTCTTTCTGCTCGACGAGGTCATAGCCCATGGCGATGCCGTGCCACAGTGTGGCGCTCATCTTCAACATGAGCATGCGGCTGCGCAGTTCCAGCGCGCGCCGCTGCAGGTTGTAGCTGTCCTTTCCGGCGATGCCCCGGCGGTGGCCGTCGGCTTCTTCCTGTTTGGATTTGATGGTGGCGCCGAGTTTCTGGTTCTCAGAGAAGAGACGTCCGAGGTGTTCGTCGCGCTCCTCTTGTCGGCGCATGGCCAAGTCCAGCTCGCGGGTGAGCTCCGTACGCTGCTGATCGGCGAGCACCAACTCGTCTATCATCATCTTCACCGCATCGCTGTGTACCAGCATCTGCTGATGCACATCGAGAGCCTGTAGTTGCACGCGTAGTTCTGAGAGCTCTTTTTGTATGCGTTCTTCCTCAAGGCTGTTCTCGCGGATGTTCTTTTGAAGGATGCTGTCGCGCTCACGTAGCAGCTTGAGGTTCGCATCTACTTCGCTTGCGTGTTGCCGTCCTTCTTCCACTTCGGCTCCCAAACGTTCGCCATCAGCCATCTTCACGGCAGATGAGAGCAGCCTTTGCAAGGCATCGGCCACGTTCTCTTTTTCAATGGTCATCTGCTGTTCGGCGGTGTCGGTTTCTTTCTGTGCCTGATCTATCTCAAGTGCTTGGCGGCTGCTGGCCTGACGTGTTCTCTCGATATCTTGTGCCAACAGATGGATGCGTTGCACCTGACCGTTCACCGGCTCAAAAGCTTCAAAACGTTCCAGCTCCTGGCGCTCGGCCTGGATGGTGGCCAACTCTTTGTTGAGACGGTACAGGCGTTCGCGCTGTTCCGTCATCTCAGTGTTCACCTTCAGGTATTGGTGCAGCTGTTCCAATTGGCGCTTCAGCTGTATGGCGGTCTCGTCCAGATGTGCCAGCTTGGTCTGGCAGAGGCGGCGCCCCTCGTGAATGGATTGTATCGTAGCATCGTCCAGCAGCTGTTCATGGAGGCGTGCGCGGGAAATCTCCTGACGGAAAAGATTGCGCAACCATTCGCGCACGTCGTCTGGCAGCGGCGTTTCAAAACGCTCCTGCCACCATTGGCGCAGCGTATTCTCCATTGTCTCTGGGCGTATGGCTGGGG
Organism: Prevotella sp.; assembly: GCA_015060555.1. Lineage (GTDB taxonomy): Bacteria > Bacteroidota > Bacteroidia > Bacteroidales > Bacteroidaceae > Physcousia. The sequence goes on along the minus strand of SUYG01000016.1, from coordinate 42,979 downwards.
TTGGGTATGTCTCGGTCATGACTTTCTTAAAGTGATGTGCAAAGATAGTAAGAATTCTTCGGATAACTGACATGCTTTGTAGATTTTTTTCCTTCGAAAGGACAAATATGACAAAAAAGAGGCCCCAAAGTCAAGAAAGTTGGTTGTAAACGGCGTGCTGTGGAAACTTTTGTTGTACCTTTGCACATCATGAACGAAAACTCGACACTCCGATACGTTGGTCTCTCACAGCAGCAGGTAGAGGCAAGCCGCGTTGCCCACGGCACCAATGTTCTTACACCGCGCGAGCGATTGCCTTGGTGGAGAAAGCTTGCAGAGAAATTCGCAGATCCTCTTATCGTCATTCTACTTGTGGCCGCGGTCCTCAGCATCGGCATCTCTTGCTATGAGTATTTCCAGCTCGATGCCGGCACCCAGGCTTTCTTCGAACCCGTGGGAATCATCGTTGCCATTCTCCTGGCTACCGTGTTGGCCTTCTGGTTCGAGCAAAAGGCTGGGCGCGAGTTCCAGCTGCTCAGCCAGCAGAACGACCTCGAGCCCGTGCGCGTCATCCGTGATGGTAAGGAGACTCAGGTGCCGCGCCGCGACATCGTTGTCGATGACATTGTGCTTCTGGCCACGGGCGATGAGATTCCTGCCGATGGTCTCCTCCTGGAGGCTACGCTGATGCAGGTGGATGAATCCACGCTTACTGGTGAGCCTGTCTGTGCCAAGAGTGTACTCCCTGAGGAGCAGGACAGCGATGCTACCTTCCCTTCCAACACGGTGCTGCGTGGCACAAAGCTCCTTGAGGGGCACGGCGTGATGCGCGTTACCGCCGTTGGCGACGCCACCGAGAATGGGCGCCTCTTCACCGAGGTGCAGATTGACGATAGTGTTCGCACACCGCTCAACGAACAGCTCGACCGCCTCGGGGCGCTCATCGCACGACTCAGCTATGCCGTTGCCGCCCTCGTCGTCGTTGCCCGTATCGCCCTCTGGTTCATCACAGAGGGTACTGCCGATTTTCAGTTCGTCACCTTTCTGGCTTACCTCCTCCAGTCCCTGATGCTGGCCGTCACGCTCATCGTCGTGGCGGTGCCCGAGGGTCTGCCGATGGCCGTCACCCTCTCGTTGGCTTATTCCATGCGCAGAATGTTGAAGACCAACAACCTCGTGCGTCGGCTCCACGCCTGCGAGACAATGGGTGCTACCACTGTGATATGTACGGATAAGACCGGCACGCTCACGCAGAACCAGATGACGGTGGCGGAGATGGTCGTCAGGAGTGAACGGCATTTCATCTTTGACAACATCGCCCTCAACAGCACGGCATCCCTTGATGGGGACCATGTTCTGGGTAATCCCACCGAGGGCGCACTCCTCTTGTGGCTGCGGGCTCAGGGACAGGATTATGCCGCCCTGCGTGCTGCCGCGTCCATTGTCGAGGAGGTCCCCTTCACCACCGAGCGTAAATACATGGCAACGCGCATTGCGGCACCGGCTTCCGATGCCCTCGCGCGCACGTTCCTATATATTAAGGGGGCTCCAGAGATTGTCATGGAGATGTGCGCGATGGCCAGTTCCGCTAATGAGGAACTCGCTAACGTCCTGACTACCTGGCAACAGCGTGGCCTCCGCACTCTCGCCCTTGCTCATGCAGCGGATGCTTCCACGCCCGTCCTCGACGCGCTCGTCGGTATCGCTGACCCTGTGCGTGCGGATGTCCCGGCAGCCGTGCAGGAATGTCTGGAAGCCGGCATCGCCGTGAAGATTGTCACTGGCGATACACCTGCTACCGCAACAGAGATTGCCCGCCAAATCGGATTGATGGAGGTAAGGGGTGATGCGCCGGCAGGTGAAAGACATGTCTTCACCGGTCCTGAAATCGCAGCGCTCTCTGATGAGCAGCTGTGTGAGCGGGCGGGTGACATCGTCATCATCGCGCGTGCCCGGCCCATGGACAAGAAACGGTTGGTTCAGGCACTGCAGGCGCGCGGCGAAGTGGTCGCTGTCACGGGCGACGGCACCAATGATGCTCCAGCCCTTCACGCTGCCCATGTAGGGCTCTCCATGGGTGATGGTACCGCCGTCGCCAAGGAAGCCTCGGACATCACCATCCTCGACAACTCCTTCGCCAGCATCGGGCGTGCTGTTCTCTGGGGACGTTCTCTCTACCGCAACATCCAGCGCTTCCTCCTGTTCCAGCTCACGGTGAACGTCTGTGCCTGCTTCACCGTCCTCGCCGGTGCGATGATGGGAACCGAGGCACCGCTCACTGTCACCCAGATGCTGTGGGTCAATCTCATCATGGACACTTTCGCCGCGATGGCTTTGGCTTCGCTGCCGCCTTCCCAGGCTGTCATGCACGAGCGTCCGCGCGACCGTCGTAAGTTCATCATCTCTACCCCCATGTGGTGGTTCATCCTCAGTGTCGGCGGCCTCTTCTTCCTGTTGATGACCGCTCTGCTGTGGTGGCTGGAGCGTGACGGTTTCACACCGCGCGAGCACACGCTTTTCTTCACCGCCTTCGTGATGCTGCAGTTCTGGAACCTTTTCAATGCCCGCGCTTTCCTCACTGGACAGAGCGCCCTGCTGCTTCGTGGCTGCAAAGGCTTCCTGACCATCGCGGCCCTCATCTTCTTCGGCCAGATCTTCATCGTTGAGGTAGGAGGTCCGATGTTCAATGTCGTCCCTCTCGAGCTGTCAGACTGGCTCATCATTATAGCAATCACCTCACCCGTCCTGTTGGTGGGTGAGGCGATTCGTTGGCTAAAGTCCAGGTAAATACGCCCCTCCCTGTTTAGGGAGGGGTAGGGGGAGAGTCCTACTTCGGCAGTCCGAAGACATCGCTGAGCTCCTGCATCTGCGCGTCTGTCATGCCATCGGGCGTGAAGCCCATGTTCTTGGCGGCGATGTAGATGAGAGCGGCTTTGTTGAGCACATCGACCTGGTCGAAGGCACTCATGATGTCCGTATCGACGGCGAAGACACCGTGCTTCTCCCACATCACCACGTCGTAGTCATCGTCGATGGCCTTGATGGTGGCGTCGGCGAGTTCTACGCTCGAAGGCAGCATGTAAGGCACCATACCCAGTCCGCGCGGGCAGAAAGCCTTCGTCTCGGGAATCATCGACCACAGCATCTTCGTGGCTACGTCTTTCTCCATGTATGTCTTGTTGTGGGTCAGCGCCACCAGCTCGATGGGGTGGGTGTGGAGGCTGGCGCGGTAGGGTGAGCCCTTGGCCAACAGGTAGTCATGAACGGCCAGATGAGAGGGCAGCTCGCTCGTGGGCTTCACAGGGTTGTCGGCGATGATGACATAGCTGGCGCAGTCGTCAAGAATGCGGATGATGCTGCCGTTGTCCATCGGCCAGCGTGCCAAGTCGCGCATGCGCATCTGTGTTCCTTTACAGTAAAAATAGCAGCCCTTCAGATGGGGCAGGGTAGTGCCGATCTGATAGACGGGTGAGATGGCGGGCAGCGCGCGAATGGCGTCGTCCACCTGCTCCGTGATGTTTACCGTGATGTTGCCGCCGTTGCGCTCGGCCCATCCCTTCTGCCACAGGTAACCGGCAACTTCTGCCACGTCGCCCACGGCTTTTTTGAGCGCCTGGCGCCCCTCTAAGATACTTTTCATATGTTTGGTTTAAGAGTTTAAGAGTTTAAAAGTTTAATGGCTTCATTCCTTACTATTGTCGCCTTACTAGTTCTTGTTCAGGATGACCAGCGCGGCAATCACGCCCGGCACCCAACCGCAGATGGTGAGTATCAGCACTATCAGCACCGAGCCACAACCGCGGTCGATGACAGAGAGGGGTGGAAAGAAGATAGCTAAGAGAGCTCTTAAGAATGACATAGTCGATAGATGTGTAAAAGATGAGATGTATGAGAATGAGCCTTGTTCAGATATTGTCGCCGTAGCGCTCCTTCGTGATCTGTGCGAGCGACTTGCCGCGCGTGTCGGGAGCACCGATGACGCCGATGATGAGCGAGAGGGCCAGCAGGGCAATCATACACCACGCTGCCAGCGTGAAGCCTTCGCCGTTCTCGCCATAGATGAAGGTGAAGATGAGGCCCCAGGCTGCGGACAGACCACGCACGAGGAAGAACATCAGGCCTTGGGCACCTGCACGGAACTTGGCGGGGAACAACTCGCTGCCCCACAGGGCGTAGAAGATCTGCACGCTCAAGCCGCCATTGACGCCCCACAGAATGGCAAAAGCCCAGAGGCTGCCGACGCCCGTGACACCGTTGATGATCACGACCCACGTTGCCAATGCGGCCACGAGGCCAAGGACATAGAACAGCTTGTGGGGCAGACGGTCAATGAAGAACGAGAGGCAGAACGTCACCACGACCACCACGAGCCAGCCTACACAGCTCAGCATATTGGCATATTCATTGCTCAACCCGCCTGCGGTCTCATAGATGTGAGGCTGGAAGAAGCCCATAACGCTGGCCACCAGGTTCCATGTCAGGTAGATAGAGGCGAGGAAGACAACAGTCTTCACGGCAATCTTATTGGTGAATAACAACCTCATATTGTCTGCTATCGACGGCTTGGAAGACGGTGTTGTGTCCCCCTCGGGGGACGACAGGGGGGCCTCCCACTCCTTGCTCTCCTCCAACTGCCTTTGCAGGTTCCAAGCGATGAAGGCCACCACGAACAGCGTGAAGAACACCACGCGCGACGAGAACACCTGCACAGCCGTTTCGGCTGCATCAGCACCGATGACGGCGTGAGCAATAGAATCCACAATGCCATAGAGGTAACCGCCGGGAGCAAACAGCATCCCGAACAACAGGATAATCATGGGCCCCAAGCCCCACGACATCTGCGAGATGCAGATGTTACGTCCGCGGTTGTTCACCTCAGAACTCTCCGAGATATACGTCCACGATGCAGGCACGCCGACGCCCACGCTGATGCCTGTGACGAGGAAACCGCACAGCAGCATCGGGAAGTTCACGGACAGCATCACGATGAGCACACCCAGCATATATACCAGCAGGTTGTACGTGAAGATGAACTTACGTCCGAACTTGTCGGCCAGGAAGCCGCCGATGATAGCACCGATGGCGGCGCCAAGCGCGTTGGCGCTGATGGCATTCAGCCATCCCAGATGCATCTCGCTCAGTCCTAAGTAGTTCTTCCATAGCGTGATGCCGCTGGCACCTGCCACGATAGCTCCCGCATCGAGATAGTTGTTGAGAGATACCGCAATAGTACTCTTCAAAGACGATGTTTTACCCATGTTATTTCATTCAATTGAATAGCGTTTCTTCTTTTTCGCCTGCAAAGATACCAATTTTCTCTTTATGTCGTATCGAAAGAGCAGAAATGTTAGATGAAAAGAAAAACTTTTTTCAAAATAGTTAGCACATATCACTACTTCGAAAGCACGATGCGATGCTTCCAAAAAATATTTTTGCAGAAAACCCTACGAGCCCTCCGCTGAAGGCATCATCGATTCGCCAAACGCCTGGCCATCTCGTTGAGCGCCATAAAGCGATAACGCTGAGAGGTGACAGGAATGGGCGTATAGCTGTAATGTCGTTCTTCAGCTTTACGGCGCAGTGCCGCTTCCACAGCCTCCTGTATGGAGGCATCCATGAACGCCTCTTCCGTGGGCTCCAGCAGCAATAACTGCCCTTTCGAACACGCCTCGAAATAGACACCCCCAGGCTTGTAGTATCGTTCATGAGGTGACCCTTCCTTAGGGAAACCATCATTGAGCAGCACTACCAACGGATAACCTTGCAGGCGTAAAGAGCGAGCGATGAGTTGCTCGCCTTTGCTGATAGCCGCGGTATAGGTGATCGCTCCGTTGTGCGCCGCTGCCAGCACCGTTTGCAGGCGCTCTTGAATCTGCTCGCTGTTGGCGCTGCGTGACATCTCCACCGTTTGGCCGTCAGGCCAGTTGAGGAGAAAATGATTACCCATCGAGGTGAACGACAGGCCGGCAGCCACTGTCCGTCGGTGCAGCTTGAAGAGATCGGGGTTGTGGGTCTTCAGCCATAGCCGCCGCGGATTGTCCTTCACATAGTCAATCATCCTGCGCAATTGGCCCGGTGCATGAAGGATGCGCTCGTGGTAGTATGCGGGGTCTTGTTGCCAGACACTACCCCTGTCCGCAAAGATGCGGACAAAATGCACGGGGGCGCCGCCCTCATCCCCTCTCGCCTCACTCTCATTCCCTCTCGCCTCACTCTCATCCCCCCCGTGCACTTCAGCGGCGTTTTCGCCGCTGCCATAGAACTCCTCCTTGTACACCTTGGTGCACGCGCTCTTGAATCCCCGCACCACGGCTCCAATGCTTTGCGGGAGCGGTTCCAGCACCTGGATTACCAGGTGCACATGGTCCGGCATCACCATCTGCGCCAGCACTTTCAGTGCATAGCCTTTCCCCTTGTAGAACTGCGCCAGTCCGCTGAGCATCTGACACACCCGCCGCCCGTAAGCATTGAGCCTTACCGCCGCCGTTTCAGCACTATCGCCCTCGAGTGTTCCAAACAGCGGATAACGCCCCTCCACCGGCAGCGTGAAGTGATAGATGGCACGCCCCCGGTAGTCCCATCCCTTTTCACGATGGTGCCGCATAGGATCCACCGGTCTCCACAGCCTCTCTCCTTTGTCTATTGCCTGTTCCATATATCTTCGGCTATGATGATGTTTACGCCTGCAAAGATACCAATTTTATGATAAAACCATATCGAAAGAGGGGAAATGTTCGATGAAAAGAAAAACTTTTTTCATTGGTGTCTCTATTTAACAGGACATGAATGAAACGCTTTTATCAGTGAACTCAACGATGTGATTTTACCGAAAAATAGCTCACTTCTATCACAATTCATCTTTACGGATTTATAATCACGAAGTTACAGTGTGATAGATTGTGTGAGGGATGTGAGGGATATGAGCCCCAAACGTGCGCTGCCGCCTTTTGCCACCGGTGGCAAACCTCCTTTCTATACGTTGCGCAATCAAATGTCACACATTGTGCAATCATTTGCCACTGGTGACAAAACCATTTGCCATCTATGGCAAAAGCTTTAAGATTATGAAGTAAGGGTCTTAGGATTATGCGGAAAAAGCCCTCATATCTATCACATCCATCACTCAATCCATCACATCTATCACACGATCTATCACGCTGTAACAAGCAGAGGATAAATGGCTTGTATGGTGGCGTGATAGATGTGATAGTTTTTTTGAAAAAATGTTTTAGATTGATTGGGAAGTGAAGATGAATGTGATGTGAAAGTTTATTCGCTGTGCACAGCGGCTTGGGCTGTGCACAGCGAAGGGATGTTAACGCTTGCTGGTGACGTTCTTCTCGTAGTCCTGGATGGCGGGGATGAAGGATTCGCCGACGGGGACGTTGTTCTTGAGGTTGAAGTAGTCGAAGACGGCGCCGAAGGGGAGGCTCTTGGCTTCCTCGAGGAGGGCGAGGCGCTCGAAGTGCTGGCCGCGGTCCTCGTATTCACGCAGCTTGGCGAGGGGCTCGAGGAGGGCTTGGAGGAGGCACTTCTGTGTAGCGCGCGTACCTATTATATATGCTCCGATGCGGTTGATGCTGGCGTCGAAGTAGTCGAGACCGATGTGTGCGCGGTGGAGGGCATCGGCGCGGATGAGCTCCTTGAAGAGGTCCAGCGTCTGGTCGTTCATGATGGTGACGTGGTCGCTGTCCCAACGGATGGGTCGTGAGACGTGGAGCATCAGTTCGGGCACGAAGAGCAACAGCGAGGCGACCATGTCGGAGACGTTTTCCGTCTGCTCGTAGTGACCCGTGTCGAGCGTGTACATCAGCTTGCGGGTAGCGCAGTAGCCAGCGACGAAGTCATGGCTGCCCACGGTGTAGCTTTCGAGTCCGATGCCGAAGAGCTTGGCTTCGAGGCAGGTCTTCATGCCGGGCAGGTCCTCCTTCAGAATCTCGTCGAGGCTCTCGGCGAAGATCTCGCGGTAGCGCTTGCGCTCTACGGTCATGTCCTTGCTGCCGTCGTGCACCCAGATATTCATGATGGCGGGGTCGCCCTGAGCCTTACCCATGGCGTCGGCGATGCGTCGGCAGCGCTTGGTGTGCTCAATCCAGAACTCGCGGATGGCGGGGTCGGGGTTGCTGAGGGTGAGGTTGCCGCTCTTGGGGTGTGAGAAGCTGGTGCTGTTGAAGTCGAGTTTCAAGCCCTGCTCCTTGGCCCACTGAATCCAGCTCTCGAAGTGCTTGATCTCCACCTGGTCGCGATCCACGAACTGTCCGCCGAAGTCGCCGTAGATCTCGTGCAGGTTCAGGCGGTGGTTGCCGGCGAGGAGGCTCTTGGCGAAGGCCACGTCGGCGCGTACCTCTTCAATATTACGTGCGCGACCCGGGTAGTTGCCGGTGGTCTGAATGCCTCCGCTGAGAGCTTCGTTGCGCTCGAAGCCCACCACGTCGTCGGCCTGCCAGCAGTGGAGGCTGATGGGTGTCTTTTCCAGTTGTTCAATTGCCTTGTCGGTGTCCACTCCGATGGCGGCATAGCGTTCACGTGCAATCTCGTAAGACTTGCGAATCAGTTCTTCTTTCATGATGTTTTATGTGTTTATAAGTTAACATGAGTTCGTTTTCCGCCACAAAAATACATAAAAATCCCGAAGTAGAGCACATCTGCTTCGGGATTTAATAAATATTTTCACTTTCGGCAGCTTTCTCAGCTGTTCTTACGGTAGCTCGCCACCGCCCAACCGCTCATTGCAAGTCCAATGGCGGCGAGGGCCAGGACTTGGTGGGCGATGGCAGCGAAGCCTCCTCCGCGAATGAACACCGTGCGGATGGCATCGATGAAATAATGCATGGGATTGACATACGTCGTCGCGTAAGCCCAGTCGGGCATCGAGCGTGTTGGCGTGAACAGTCCGCTGAGCAGCAGCAGGCATACCACGAAGAACCACATGACGAAGATGGCCTGCTGCATTGTGTCGCTGTAGTTGGAGATGATGAGGCCCAGCGATGAGAAGAACAGCGCCAGCAGCATCGCCAACAGATAGATGAGCGCCACGGGACCTGCGGGCGTGATGCCATAGACCAGCCACGCTAAGAGGAGGCTGACGGTGATGATGAACAGCGCTATCAACCAGTAGGGAATCAGCTTGGCCAGGATGAAAGCCCATTTAGCTACAGGCGTCACGTTGATTTGCTCGATCGTGCCGGCCTCCTTCTCGCCAACGATGTTCAGCGTGGGCAGGAAGCCTGTCATCAGCATCATCACGATGGCGAAGAGGGCAGGAATCATGAAGAGCTTGTAGTTCTGGTGCTTGTTGTACAGAAGAAGGGAGGGGGAGCCTTTTCCGCTGGCGACAATCTGGCTGAGGTAAGCGCTGCCGAGGCTTCCTTTGGTGCCGTTGACGGCGTTGGCAGCGATGAGATAGCGGCCGTCGCGAATCTCAAGGATGATGTCAGCCTTGCCCTTCTCGATGTCTTTCAGGGCCTCGGCGTAGGAGGCTCGCTGGCCGCCGAAGATGAAGTAGTTGCTGGCGGCAATCTGCTGGATGAGTCGCTGCGACGCTACCGTGTGGTCGATATCCACGACCTCCACCACGACGTTCTTCACCTCCATCTGCATCACCCATGGCATCACACACATGATGACAATGGGAAACAGCACGATGAGGCGTGGCAGGAATGCGTTGCGACGTATCTGCAGGAACTCTTTATGAATGAGATGACTTATCATAGTAATTATTCCAATCGCACATTAAACTTCTTGAGCGCTACCGCAAGCAGCAGCAAGGTCATGCCTGTCAGGATGATGACCTCCTTGGCCACATCGCCGATGCCTACGCCCATAATCATCAGCTTGCGCATCGCCTCGATGTAGTAGCGCGGCGGCACCACGGCGGAGACCCATTGCAGCACTACGGGCATCGATTCCACAGGGAACATCATGCCGCTGAGCATCACCACGGGCATCAGCAGCACCATAGCCGAGAGCAACAGTGCCACCAGTTGTGTCTTGGCTATGTTGGAGATGAGCAGGCCAAGCGACAAGGCAAGGATGATGTAGATGGTGGAGACGACAAGAATCCAGAACAGCGAGCCGGCCAAGGGCACAGCCAACACATAGTGAGCCATCAGCAGGATGATGATGAGGATGGCAAAGGCCAGCACGAGATAGGGCACAGCCTTGGCGATGATCACCATCAGCGGTCGCACGGGCGAAACAAGTAGCACCTCCATATTGCCTCGCTCCTTCTCGCGGACGATGGAGATGGAGGTCATCATGGCACAGATGAGCATCAGGAGCATACCCATGATGGCTGGCACGAAGTTGTAGGCCGAGCGCATCTGGGGGTTGTACAGAAGCCTCACGCTCAGCCACGACCTCGCCCCTAACCCCTCTCCAAGGGGCGAGGGGAACTCGAGGGGCGAGGGGAGTGTGTAGTTTTTGGCGTCAATGGGCTGAGACAGTATGCTCTGGGCATAGGTGGTCCATTGCTGCGCCATATTGGGGTCGCAGCCGTCAACCATTATTTGCCACTGAAGGCCATCGCTCCCGCCGCCCTTTGGAGAGGGGATGAGGCCCATGTCTGCTTTCTGGTTGCGTATCAGTAGTTCCGCTTCCTGAGGCGTGGCCACGGTTTGCGTGATGGTGAAGTACTCCGACTGTGCCAGCCGTTCGACGGCCGCCTGGGTCTGAGGGCTCTGGAAGGAGGTCACCACCACTGTCCTGACATTCTTCACGTCGGTGGTGATGGCGAAGCCGAAGAGCAGCATCAGCATCACAGGCATACCGAAGAGGATGAGCATTGTGCGTTTGTCGCGCAGGATATGCTTGGCTTCTTTGAGGATAAAGGATAGAAACGTTTTCATAGTCAGTCGCTTGAGCGTGTGGCCTGTCTGGCGAGCAGCGTGAAGACGCCGTCGATGTCAGGCTGGTGGTATTCTTTCTTCAGTTCTTCGGGCGTGCCTATCGCCTTGATCTTGCCATCAACCATGATGGAGATGCGGTCGCAGTACTCGGCCTCGTCCATATAGTGAGTGGTCACGAAGACCGTGATGCCACGTTGGGCAGTCTCGTAAATCAGCTCCCAGAACTGGTGGCGCGTGGCGGGGTCCACGCCTCCCGTGGGCTCGTCGAGGAACACGACGCCCGGCTCGTGGAAGATAGAGACTGAGAACGCCAGCTTCTGTTTCCACCCCAGGGGCAGGCTGCCCACGAGGTCGTTCTTATGTTCCTCGAACTTCAGTTGGTGCAGCAGCTCGTCCATCTTCCTTTCCACCTCTTTCTTCTTCATTCCATAGATGCCGGCGAACAGACGGATGTTCTCTGCTACGGTCAGGTCCTCGTACAGCGAGAACTTCTGGCTCATGTACCCGATGTGTTTCTTGATCTGCTCGTACTCCGTGCGGATGTCATAGCCTACGACCGTGCCAGTACCGTTTGTCGGCTGGTTGAGGCCCGTCAGCATGTGCATCGCGGTGGTCTTGCCAGCGCCATTAGCCCCCAGGAATCCGAAGATTTCACCCTTCTGCACCGTAAACGAGATGTCGTCAACAGCGTGGAATGAGCCGAAGGCCTTGACGAGGTGGGATACGGAGATGATGGGAGATCCACCCTCCGCACTCCCGTGGAGTGGGAGAGCCTCCGGCATGAATATATCCCTGAAATGTTCTAAAACAACATCTGGCTTTCCAATCCCCTCCATCTTACCTTGATTGAGGAATGCGACGCGGTCGCAACGCCTGACCTCATCGAGATAAGGGGTGGAGACCATGATGGTGATGCCTCGTTCCCGCAGCATCAGGAGCATGTCCCAGAGTTCCTTGCGGCTCACTGGGTCCACGCCCGTCGTGGGTTCGTCGAGGAAGAGGACGCTGGGCGAGTGCACCAAGGCACACGACAACGCCAGCTTCTGTTTCATGCCGCCTGACAGCGCACCGGCGCGGCGGTCCTTGAAGCGCTCAATCTGTGAATAGATGGCGCGGATCGAGTCGTAACCCTCGTCGATGGTAGTGCCGAAGAGCGTGGCAAAGAACTTCAGGTTCTCCTCCACCGTGAGGTCCTGGTACAACGAGAACTTGCCCGGCATATAGCCCACACGCTTGCGCACCTCGTGCATCTGACTCATCACATCGAAACCATCGACGAAGGACGAGCCGGCATCGGGCAGCAGCAGCGTGCAGAGGATGCGATACAACGTTGTCTTGCCGGCGCCGTCGGGGCCTATCAGTCCGAAGACCTCGCCCTTTTTGACGCTGAACGACACGTCGTCGAGTGCCTGCACCGCGCCGTAGCGTTTGCTAACATTCTTTACCTCAATCGCATACATATCGGAGCTGCTTTTTTACTTTTCACTGAATACGACCTCGCCGTACATCCCTATCTTCACGTAGCCGTTGTTCTTGAAAGCGATTTTCACGGCATACACCAAGTCGGCACGCTCATCGTCGGTGAGGATGGTCTTGGGTGTGAATTCCGAGCGCGAGGAGATCCATGAGATGGTGCCGTCGTAAGCCTTCCGCTGGCTGTCGCCGTAGTCGGCAAACAGCTTCACCTTCTGTCCGAGCTTAATCTGTTGAAGCTGTGCCGAAGTGACGTAAGCCCGCAAGTACATCTCCTCGGTATCTGCAATCTTGAACAGCGGCTTGCCGATGGCTACAAACTCGCCTCGCTCCGTGTATTTCTCCAGTACCGTTCCCTTTGTGGGCGCCAGGATGTGGCACTTGCGCAGCAGGTCGCGCAGTTGGTCGATCTGCACGTCGGCCGTGGAAAGCTGCGAGTTGAGCGTTGAGAGCTGGGTGTTTAGCGTGCTGACCTGTGCGTCCAACTGCTTTTGCAGCACCTTCACCTGATTGGCGGCGTCATCCAGCAACTTCGACGGTGCTGCACCGTCGGCCACCAGCTCGCGATAGCGTTGCTCGTCCTGCTGCGCCTTGGCCAGCTGCTGGCGTGTGGCCGCTATCTGGCGTTCCATGTCGGGCTTCTGGCTTTGATAGACTTGCTTCGTAGCTCCGAGCTGTTGGATTTTCAGCCATGTCTGGGTGGTGTCGATGATTCCTACCTCGGCGCCGGCTTTGATGTTGTCGCCTTCTTCGACGCTGAATGTCAGCAGTGTGCCGTTTTGCTCAGCAAACACCGTCGTCTCCGTGGCCTCGAATACGCCCGTGGCGTCGTACATTTTCTCGTTGTTGCCGCAAGCGGCTGTCAGCAGGGCAATGCCTGCCAGTAGATATATTTTTCTCATAACCTTAATTGTTTGTCGTGAACTTGTTATCGTAGATTTCCTTCAGCATTTCAATCTCGTGTATCGACTGCTGCACGCGTGCGGCGTTCTCGGCATTGATTTCGCGCACGAGGTCGTTGACATCAATGATGCCGTGTGAGAGTTTTGACTCGGCAGCCTTCCGCACCTCAGAGCGCAGCGCTACAATCTCCTCGTCGTTCGCCATCAACTGGCGGTAGCGGCTGATGTCCTCGTTCTGCTGAATCTGTTCCAGATTGTTGTTGAAGAGGAACACGTTGCGGTTCGTCTCCGTCATTTCGCGTTGCACGCGTAGTTTTGCCTTGTCATTCTTGCGGGTGTAGAGGCTCCCGATGTTCCATGTCAGCCGTGCTCCTATCATCCCGTTGAGGCTCCAGCGATGGCTCATCATGTCCTCAAACATATTGTAGCCCGGGTAGCCGTAGAAGCCTTGAGCAAAAACACCCAGCTTGGGCAGCAGCGCTGCATTGAGCGCCTTCTCCTGTGCGTTAATCAGTCCCAATTGCGCATCCAAAGCCTTCAGCTCAGGGCGCAAGTTACCTGCATGTTGCGACGCTGCAGCCGACAGGGATGGCTTCTGCACCTCCTTCACCTCCATGCCGCAGAACGTAGAAAGCATAATCTGGAGCATCCGCTGCTGCGATGCCAAACTGACAAGCTTTTGTTCCACGTTCAGTCGCTCGGCCTTCACGTTCTGCAGGTCGCTCTCTGCCGCAGTGCCGTTCTTCACCATTGAAGCCAGCTTCTGTTCGTTGCCGCTCAGCTGTTGCTGCAGGTTGCGGTTGAGCTGAATCTGCTTGTCGAGCAGTAGGAGAGAGAAGTACATCTCGTTCACGCGCTGGCGAACATTATATATATTCACCTCATTCTGTGCTGCTTGCACCTTTCCCTGCTCGCGAGCTACGGCCTTCTGCGTCTTGATGGCAAAGCCGTCGAACACCGTCTGCTGTACATCGATGCCAATGCGATACTGGTCTTTCTTCAAGCCCTGCATGTTCAGCCCCATCTGTTGCATCATGTTCTTCATGGCATCAGGCCAGGCAGTCACGTCGCTCTGGTAGGTTGCCTGTGCCGAAGCCGTAATTTGCGGCAGCCATCCCTTCTGGATATTGGCTATCGTCAAGTCCGTTGTCTTCTGGATGAGGTCGTACTGCGCTATCAGCGGATAGTTCCGTTCGGCAGCCTGCTGACACTCCTCGATCGTCTGTGCCGCCACGAAGGCGTGAGCGCAGACGAGCAGTGATAAAAACAATAGTTTTTGTTTCATAGTTGTATTCAATGATTTCTTTTTCCGCTGCAAAGGTATGGCGAGTATTTAGAATGATTGTTATCTTATTGGCAAGAAAAATGTCCTTTTTGTAAGATTTATCTCAGAAAAGGATATTTTTACCCAAGAAAGTATTACCTTTGCGTTCGAATAACAATAAAAAGTATGAGCAAACGACCCCGTCTAATGGATTTGTCCGGGATCAGAGACATCCTGGGTCCTCATCTGGAGCACTTGCGCGAGCATCTCTATCTCAGTCCGGCTTTTGGAATCCTCCACGGCGCACCGGAGCCCTTCCGCTTCATCATGCAGCAGGAGCCGCCGTTCATCATCAATGATCATCGCTTTGGCATCGTCATCCGCGGTGAGGGTGACATCAACTTCAATCTGGTTGACCATCACATCAGCGCACCGGCGCTTGTCTATATCGGCCCCGGCACCATCATCACCCCTCTCCGCTTTAGCAGCGATCTGGAAATCTATGGCATCGGCCTCTTCTCCACTTTCCCTATGCCCTTTGCCTCAGGCCAATGGCCGTCGGCCTTCAACGGGCAGGTGCGCGATTTTCAGCTCCAGGTGAGCAGCGCGGAGCTGAACGTGGCATCCGATATCCTCCAATGTGTTTGGGAGCTTGCACACCAGCCCGACTTCGATATGCCCACTGTGTCATCCCTTGTGGGCGCCTTGATGCAATACTACGACCATCTGTTCCGACGCCAGGCCGATCAACAGTCGTTGGCTCGTTCACGCGAGCAAACCATTTTCGACCGCTTCATACAGCTTGTCAATCTGCATTGTCGCGAGCAACATCAAATCAGTTATTATGCTACTCGTATGTGCCTCACCGAGCGCTATCTCAGCACCGTCGTGCGTCAGACCAGTGGCACCACAGCCAAGGATTGGCTAGACCGCGCTCTGGTCACACGTATCAAGATAGAATTACGGCACACCGAAAAGTCTGCCTCGCAACTTGCCGAGGAATTTCACTTTGCGAACCCCTCCTTTTTCTCGAAATATTTCCGCCGTCTCACAGGCATGACGCCGTTGGATTTCAGGCAGGGGTGAGGCCGGGCGCTCCCTTTCTATGTGAAAGATAGCTAAAATATATGCACCGAGGCTCTGCGAATCGAAATTTTGTTGTATCTTTGCAGCGGAATAACATTAGATTATAGAAGTATCATGGATTTGAAAGTACTTGAGTTGAGCGAACAGGAGATTGTTCGCCGTCAGAATATGCAGGCGCTGCGCGATATGGGCATTGAGCCTTATCCTGCAGCGGAATACCCTGTCACGGCTTGGAGCACAGATATCATCAGCAGCTTCGTGGACCTGCCCGTCGTCGGAAAGGACGAGGATGGCAATGATGTGCGCGAGACGGCGACACCCGAGAACAGCCCCGTCGTGAGCATCGCCGGCCGCGTCATGAGCAAACGCATCATGGGTAAGGCCGGCTTCGCAGAGCTGCAGGATTCCAAGGGCAGAATTCAAGTGTATGTGCAGCGCGACAGCCTTGCGGCCCCCCATTCCGCCCCCGAGGGGGCTACGGCGCCTTTGTCTACAGCAGCCAATGGTAATGAAGCCCCCTCGGGGGCAGTAGGGGGGGCCTCTGGGGCTGACTTTTATAACATTGTCTTTAAGAAACTCCTGGACCTGGGCGACTTCATCGGTGTGAAGGGTTATGTCTTCCGCACGAAGACAGGCGAAATCAGCGTGCATGTCATGGAGATGACGCTGCTGAGCAAGAGCCTGAAGCCGCTGCCTGTGGTGAAGACGGACGCCGAGGGTAATGTCTATGACAGCTTCGATGACCCCGAGCTGCGCTACCGCCAGCGTTATGTTGACCTGGTCGTCAATGCCGGTGTGAAGGAGACCTTCCTGAAGCGCGCCACCATCATCCGCACGATGCGCCGCATCCTCGACGAGGCCGGTTACACGGAAGTCGATACGCCCATTCTGCAGAACATCCCCGGCGGCGCCTCGGCACGTCCGTTCATGACCCACTTCAATGCCCTGAACCAGGATATGTATATGCGTATCGCCACGGAGCTCTACCTGAAGCGCCTCATCGTGGGTGGCTTCGAGGGTGTCTATGAGATGGGCAAGAACTTCCGCAACGAAGGCATGGACAAGACCCACAACCCCGAGTTCACCTGCATGGAACTCTACGTGAGCTACAAGGACCTGAACTGGGGCATGGGCTTCACAGAGCGGATGCTGGAGCAGATCTGCACGGCTGTGAATGGTAAACCCGAAGTGGAGATTGACGGTCAGGTCATCTCCTTCAAGGCCCCCTTCCGCCGCCTGCCCATCCTGGAGGCTATCCAGGAGAAGACGGGCTACGACCTCTATCCCATGAACGAAGACGAGATTCGTGAGGTGGCCAAGAAACTCGGTATTGAGGTGGATGAGACCATGGGCAAGGGCAAGCTCATCGATGAGATCTTTGGTGAGACCTGCGAAGGCACGTTCATCCAGCCCACCTTCATCACCGACTATCCTGTGGAGATGTCCCCCCTGACGAAGATGCACCGCAGCAAGCCCGGCCTCACCGAGCGCTTCGAGCTGATGGTCAACGGCAAGGAACTGGCCAACGCCTACTCCGAGCTCAACGATCCCATCGATCAGGAGCAGCGTTTCATCGAGCAGATGAAGCTTGCTGACAAGGGTGACGACGAGGCCATGATCATTGATCAGGACTTCCTGCGCGCCCTGCAGTACGGTATGCCTCCCACCTTCGGTATCGGTATCGGCATTGACCGTCTGGTGATGCTGCTCACGGGCAAGTTCGCCATTGGCGAGGTGATGCTCTTCCCGCAGATGAAGCCCGAGGTGAAGGCTCCGCGCGACAAGGACGAGGCCTTCTTGGCTTTAGGTGTCCCTCAGGACCTTATTCCCGTCCTGCGCAAGGCCGGCTACAACCTCGTAGCTACGCTGAAAGGCGAGAAGCCGGCAAAGATCCAGCAGCAGATTATTGAGATCGTCAAGAAATATAAACTGGACCTCGAGAAACCCTCGCAGGATGCTATCGCCGCTTGGACAGCATAAACTATTCGTCATTGACCTTCGGTCGAACCTGCTCACGCTCGGGAAAGTTCAAGCGAGCTTGACTCTCCTCTCGCTTAATCGCAGCCTTCGTCATTCATCATTCATCATTCGTCATTTGTCATTCGTCATTCTTCATTCTTAAAACGTGTTAGGCTTCGGTAACAAACAGT
Source organism: Prevotella sp. (assembly GCA_015060555.1). Lineage (GTDB taxonomy): Bacteria > Bacteroidota > Bacteroidia > Bacteroidales > Bacteroidaceae > Physcousia. The sequence goes on along the minus strand of SUYG01000016.1, from coordinate 25,278 downwards.
CAAAGGATTCTACTCCCCTCCCTACAAGGGAGGGGCAGGGGGGAGGGTCTTCTATCGCCATCATGGGTGGCGGCTCGTGGGCTACGGCCATCGCCAAGATGATGCTGGAGAAGAACGACAGCATCTGGTGGTACTTGCGCCGCCAGGACCGTATCGATGATTTCTTGCGCCTGAGTCACAACCCGGCCTACCTCACCAGCGTACACTTCGATGTCAGCCGTATCCATTTCTCCAGCGATATCAATGAGGTCGTGGAGCACGCTGATGTACTCATCTGGGTGACGCCTTCGCCCTATCTCAAGGGGCACCTGAAGAAACTGAAGGAACGCCTGCGCGATAAGTTCAACGTCACCGCCATCAAGGGTATTGTGCCTGATGAGAACCTCTGTGTCTCGGAGTTCTTTCATCAAGTTTATAATGTACCCGACGACAACCTCGCCGTCATCGCCGGTCCCTCGCATGCCGAGGAGGTGGCGCTGGGGCGTTTGACCTACCTCACCGTGGGGTGTTCCAACGAAGAGAAGGCGCAGGCCTTCGCTGACATGATGGCCTCGAACTACGTGAAGACGAAGACCTCACGCGATGTCATTGGCATCGAGTATGCCTCGGTGCTGAAGAATGTCTATGCCATCGCAGCAGGCATCTGCAAGGGCTTGAAGTACGGCGACAACTTCCAGGCGGTGCTCATGTCCAATGCCCTGCAGGAGATGAACCGTTTCCTGGCCACCGTGCACCCCATCCAGCGCAGCATCTTCGAGAGTTGCTACATGGGCGACCTCATCGTGACGGGCTACAGCCAGTTCTCCCGCAATCGCGTCTTCGGTCAGATGATAGGGCAGGGGTACAGTGTCAAGAGTGCTCAGATAGAGATGGAAATGATTGCCGAGGGCTACTTCGGCGCCAAGTGCATGAAGGACATCAACCGCCATCTCCACGTGAACATGCCCATCCTCGACGCCGTCTATAACATCCTCTATGAGCGTATCGCACCCACCATCGAAATCAAGCTCCTGACGGATAGCTTTAGATAGAGAATGACGAATGAAGAATAAGGATTACCAACAGCAACTTCTCTTACGTCAAGTAGGTTTTTCTTGGCGCAGGATTCTTTTATTCTTCATTCTTCATTCTTCATTCTTCACTTGTCTTTCTGCCGACCCCATCAGCGGGCTTCTCTCGCGTGTCCTGCCCCACAACGGCGATGCCAAGAAGTTTGAATGGCGCATCACAAGCGGCGAGGCACAACAGTTCATGCTGTCCTGCGACGGTCGCAAGGTTCGCGTCACCGGTTCCGACGCTATCGCCATTGCCACCGGCATCAACTGGTACCTGCAGCACTATGCCGGCATCGACATCTCATGGAACAGCCCCACGGCCACACTCCCGTCTTCACTACCCGCTTGTGCCGGAGAGACCCACACCGCCAGTGTCCCCTGGCGCTACTACCTCAACTTCTGTACCTACAGCTACTCCATGGCCTTCTGGGACTGGGAGCGTTGGCAGCAGGAACTCGACTGGATGGCACTCCATGGCATCAACATGCCGCTGGCCATCACAGGCATGGAGTGTGTGTGGAAGGAGGTGCTGATGAAGGCCTATGGCTATACGCTCGACGAGGTCAACACCTTCGTTTGCGGCAGTGCCTACTACGGCTGGTTCTTCATGAACAACCTCACGGCATGGGGCGGCCCGCAACCCGAGAGCTGGTACACCCAGCAACAGATGTTGGGACGCAAGATTTTCCAACGCATGAAAGACTTCGGTATGCAGCCTGTCATTCCCGGGTATGTGGGCATGATTCCCAAGGATTTCATGTCGCAGGCTGAGGCCACTAAGATAACGGGCTGGAAGGCTTCCGATATTGTGAATGGCGGCAACTGGTGCTCCTTCGTGCGCCCTTATTTCGTGAACGAAACCGCCCGCCTGAAGGAGTTCGCTGCCAACTACTATGCCGCCTTTGAAGCGCTCTTCGGTGATGTCTGCGATACACATTTCTATGCCATTGACCCCTTCCACGAGGGCGGCGTTCCCGGCGGTGTCACCAGCGCTGCAGCCTCTGTGGCAGCTATGTGGGAGGCGCTGACCACCTACGATGCCAAAGCCGTGTGGGTGGCACAGCATTGGCAGGAGAATCCCACAACCATCGTCACACACACCATCCCGCGTGGCCGTCTTATCATCCTCGACTTGCATGGCGATCAATATGCCGACACAGAATGTAGTGGCCATCACACGAGCAGATCCACCCCTGACCCCTCCCATAAAGGAGGGGAGAGTGCAGCAGTTGAGCCTGAAAGTCTCCCCTCACGGGGAGATTTAGAGGGGTCTGTCCACGACTGGGTGTGGGGACAGGTGTCGAACTTCGGCGGCAATGTAGGCCTCTTTGGCCGTGTGGATCGTCTGATTGATTGCTTCTATGCAGCACGCAACAACAAAGCTGAGAATCATTTAGTCGGTATCGGTGCCCTCCCCGAGGGTATCGAGAACAACGCCATGCTCTATGACTTGCTCTACGCGCTGCCTTGGACCAATACCGACTACACCCGTGCCACGTGGGTAGAGGATTATGTGAGGATGAGGTATGGGTTTGGAAGTTTCAAGTTTCAGGATTCAAGTTTCAAGACTTTGCTGTCTGCTTGGCAGCGCCTCGCAGCCGGCATCTATCAATGCCCTAACGATGCCCAACAGGGCACCACGGAAAGTGTCTTCCTGATGCGTCCGTCGCTCACGGCAGGAACCGTTAGCAGTTGGGCAAACTCCACATGGTATTGGGACTTTGCCGACCTGCGCACAGCACTGCGTGAAATGCTGTCCGTGAGCGATGAGCTGAAGGACAACGACAACTACCGCTACGACCTTGTCGATATCACCCGTCAGGCGCTTGCAGACTATGGCAAGGTGCTGCTAGACGAAATAAAAATGAAAACTGAACGATTAAAAATGGAAGAGTTCCTTGGACTCATCCTGGATCAAGATAGGTTGCTGGGTACACGCAGCGAGCTGCGACTCGGACGTTGGACTGAGGCGGCCCGTGCGCTCGGCAGTTCGCCCGCAGAGAAAGACCTCTATGAGAAGAACGCCCGGATGCTTCTCACTACTTGGGGCGACCGCGCTCAGTGCGAGAACGGCGGCCTCCACGACTACGCCAACCGCGAGTGGCAGGGTCTCCTGGCTGCCTACTACTATCCCCGCTGGAAAGCCTTCTTCGCGAATGGCTGCATGTCGCAACAGTGGTTTGCTGACTACGAGTGGCCTTTTGTGAATGGCACTTCTTTGCCCTACAACACCTTCAAGGCTGCGCCGGAAGGTGACGAGATACAGATAGCACAAGAACTATACGATAAATATCTTAAACAATAACACTATTATGACAAAACTTGATTTAGCAAAGATCGCTCCTGTGGTGAGCGTCGCAGAAGTGAATGGCCTTGCAGCCCGCGTGGCTGAGGCACAGAAAGCATTGGAAGAGGGCACATGCCCTGGTAACGATTTCCTGGGATGGCTCCATCTGCCTTCCAGCATCACTGCAGACTTCCTCGCAGAAGTCAAGGCCGTAGCCGCCACGCTGCGCCAGGAGTGCGATGCTGTTGTCGTGGCTGGTATCGGCGGCAGCTACCTGGGTGCCAAGGCCGTCATCGAAGCGCTCTCTAATAGTTTCCAGTGGCTCGTGAACGATGGCAAGAATCCCGTGATTCTTTTCGCTGGCAACAACATCTCTGAGGACTACCTCTGCGAACTCACCTCTTACCTCAAGGGCAAGAAGTTCGGCGTGATCAACATCAGCAAGAGCGGTACCACCACCGAGACAGCCCTCGCTTTCCGTCTGCTGAAGAAGCAGTGCGAGGAGCAGATGGGCAAGGAGACGGCCAAGAAGGTGATTGTAGCCATCACGGATGCCAAGCGTGGCGCTGCCCGCACCTGTGCAGACAAGGAAGGCTACAAGAGCTTTATCATTCCTGACAACGTGGGCGGCCGCTTCAGCGTGCTGACTCCGGTGGGCCTGCTCCCGATTGCCGTTGCCGGCTTCGACATCGATCAGCTGGTGAAGGGCGCTCAGGATATGGAGAAGACTGCTGCACTGCCGCTGGCAGAGAATCCTGCTGCTCAGTATGCCGCAGCCCGCTATGCCCTTTACACCAAGGGTAAGAAGATAGAGATCCTGGCCAACTATCAGCCGAAGCTGCACTTCATGGCAGAATGGTGGAAGCAGCTCTTTGGCGAGAGCGAAGGTAAGGACAAGAAGGGTATCTATCCCGCCAGCGTGGATCTCACCACCGATCTGCACTCGATGGGCCAGTGGATTCAGGATGGCGAACGCACCATCTTCGAGACGGTCATCAGCGTGGAGAACCCCGAGCACAAGATGCTCTTCCCCAGCGACGAGGAGAATCTCGACGGCCTCAACTTCCTTGCCGGCAAGCGCGTGGATGAGGTGAACAAGATGGCCGAGCTGGGCACACAGCTGGCTCACGTGGATGGCGGCGTGCCCAACATCCGCATTGCTATCGAGCGTCTGGACGCTTACCACCTTGGTCAGCTCATCTATTTCTTCGAGAAGGCTTGCGGCATCCACTGCCAGCTCCTCGGCGTCAACGCCTTCAACCAGCCTGGTGTGGAGGCCTACAAGAAGAATATGTTCGCGTTGCTGGGTAAGCCCGGCTACGAGCAGGAAACCCTCACCATCAAAGCAAGGCTTTGATGGTGAGGGGAGTGCTCTTTGACATGGACGGCGTGCTGTTTGACAGTATGCCGGGCCATGCCTATGCGTGGGCGAAGGTGATGACGGAGTATGGGTTGCCGATGAAGGAGTCCGATGCTTTTGAGCATGAGGGGCGCACCGGCATTGGCACCATCAGCATCTTCACCCAGCGCTACTGGAATCGCGATGCCACAGAGGAAGAAGCACGCGAGCTGTACCACAAGAAGACCATCGTCTTCAACGAGTATATGTCAAAACGAGGTGGCGAGGCTCCTGAGATGCCCGGGGCAGGGGATGTATTAAATAAGGTACGCGCGCGAGGACTGATGCGCGTTCTGGTGACAGGGTCGGCACAACAGTCGCTGCTCACGCGGCTTGAAAAGCATTACCCTGGGCAATTCACACCAGAGCTCATGGTCACGGGTGATGATGTGCGCTATGGCAAGCCCAATCCCGAGCCCTATCTGATGGCTCTGCAGAAAGCCGGCATCACCGCCGACGAAGCACTCGTGGTGGAAAACGCACCCTTGGGAGTAAGAGCTGCTGTGGCGGCTGGCATCAAGACCATCGCCGTCAACACCGGTCCGCTCGACCCCCAGCTGCTGCTCAACGAGGGTGCCAGCTGGCTCTTCCCCTCCATGCAGGCACTCGCCGAGGGATTAGAGGATATCCTTAACTACAAAAATAACCAATAGAATAAGAAATGAAAAAAATCTCTTTTGCTGGGATATGTGCGCTCGTCATGCTGGTTTCCTGTGGCGGAGGAAAGACCTCTGAAGCGACAGTTAACCCCAACGTTACAGATAGCGAGGAACCGGCCGACGGCATTGAGCGCATGATGCTATATGACTTCACCGACACGCTACGCACAGATGGTAAGACCTTTATCTACACCATCCACAGAGAGGCTTCAGACAGCCTGCCGCTCATCATTGACGATGAAGGCAACCGCTTTGCAGACAATGTCTATACCCTGACGATCCGTTCCGGCGGCACGACTGTCTTCCAACGTCGTTTCACGAAGGCGACCTTCAGTTCATACCTCTCGAAAGAGTTCCAGAAGAAGGGAATTCTCGACGGCATGATGTGCGACAAGAGCCTCCCCGGCCTCCGCTTCGCCGTGAGCGTCAGCCTGCCTCAGAGCGATATGTTCGAACCGCTGCTGATGAAGGTCGATACCAATGGCGGCATTGTCATCACACGCGATGAACGCGGTGAAGCAGAACTGGAAGACGACGGGGACGGCGTATGATCCCTTCGGGAATTTTTAAATGACGAGTGATGAATGACGAGTGATGAATGACGAGTGACGAATGACGAGTGACGAATGATGAATGACGAATGATGAATTAAGCCATAAACCCTTAACCGCGCGACAGCGCTTTATATTAAATGGAAGTTATCAAGACACCGATAGAGGGCCTGCTCATTATTGAGCCGCGTATCTTCAAGGACACGCGCGGCTACTTCTTCGAGTCGTTCTCACAGCGTGAGTTCGACGAGAAGGTGGGGCCTGTCACCTTCGTGCAGGACAACGAGAGTATGTCCACACGTGGCGTCATGCGCGGTCTGCATTTCCAGCGTCCGCCCTACACCCAGACGAAGCTCGTGCGCTGCGTGCGTGGCGCAGTCCTCGATGTGGCCGTGGATATCCGCAAGGGTTCGCCGACCTTCGGGCAGCACGTAGCCGTGGAACTCTCAGAGGAGAACCACCGCCAGTTCTTTATCACCAAAGGCTTCGCACACGGCTTCGCCGTACTCTCGGACGAGGCGGTGTTCCAGTATAAGTGCGACGAGTTCTACCATCCGGAAGCCGACGGCGGCATACAGCTCTGTGACCCTTCCCTCGGCATCGACTGGCGCATCCCCTTCGACGAGGCCATCCTCAGCGAGAAAGATACCAAACATCCCTTCCTCAAGGACTTCGAGAGTCCGTTCAATTTCCAATAAGCCTAATAGGCCCCATAAACCCTCAACCATAAGCCCTATGAAAACAATCGTAATCACCGGCGGCGCCGGCTTCATCGGCAGCCATGTCGTTCGCCTCTTTGTGAACAAATACCCTGAGTACCGTATCATCAACCTCGACAAGCTCACGTATGCCGGCAACCTCGCCAACCTGAAGGACATCGAGGACCGTCCGAACTATAAGTTCGTGAAGATGGACATCTGCGACTTCGACGCGTTCTACAAGCTGATGCAGGAGGAGCACGTCACTGGCATCATCCATCTCGCTGCCGAGAGCCATGTCGATCGCAGCATCAAGGATCCCTTCACCTTCGCACAGACCAATGTGATGGGCACCCTCTCCCTGTTGCAGGCCGCCAAGCTCTACTGGGAGTCGCTGCCTGAGAAGTATGAGGGCAAGCGCTTCTACCATATCTCCACCGATGAGGTATATGGTGCTTTGGAGATGACACATCCCGAAGGCGTTCCGGCGCCCTTCACCACGAAGGCTTCTGCCAACGCACATCCTGCCTACGGCGAAAAGTTCTTCACTGAGGACTTGAAGTACCAACCCCATAGCCCCTACAGTGCCTCCAAGGCTTCGAGCGACCATTTCGTGCGCGCCTTTCACGACACCTACGGTATGCCGACCATCGTCACCAACTGCTCCAACAACTACGGCCCCTATCAGTTCCCCGAGAAGCTGATACCGCTGTTCATCAACAATATCCGTCATCGCAAGCCGTTGCCCGTCTATGGCAAGGGCGAGAACGTGCGCGACTGGCTCTATGTTGAGGACCACGCCCGTGCCATCGATCTCATCTTCCACAAGGGACAGATTGTCGAGACCTACAACATCGGCGGCTTCAACGAGTGGAAGAATATCGACATCATCAAGGTGCTCATCAACACCGTAGATCGCCTGCTGGGCCGTAAGGAAGGTGAGGACATGGACCTCATCACCTATGTCACCGACCGTGCCGGTCATGACCTGCGCTATGCCATCGACAGCCGCAAGCTGCAGCGCGAACTCGGCTGGGAGCCTTCTCTCCAGTTCGAGGAGGGCATAGAGCGCACCGTCCGCTGGTATCTCGACAACGAGGCCTGGATGGACAACGTCACCAGCGGTGACTACCAGAAGTACTACGAGAATATGTATGCCAACAGGTGAGTCGATACATATTGAGAAAGCCCGCGTCAACAACCTGAAGAATGTGACGGTGGACATCCCGAGGAACAAGTTGGTGGTCATCACCGGCTTGAGCGGTTCGGGAAAGAGTTCGTTGGCCTTCGACACCCTGTATGCCGAAGGGCAGCGCCGCTATGTGGAGAGCCTGAATGCCTACGCGCGTCAGTTCCTTGGGCGCATGAGCAAGCCCGAATGCGACTACATCAGCGGCATCCCGCCCGCCATCGCTATCGAGCAGAAGGTCATCTCGCGCAACCCGCGCTCCACCGTAGGCACCAGCACCGAGATCTACGAATACCTGCGCCTCCTCTACGCCCGCGTCGGCCGCACCTACAGCCCTATCAGCGGTCAGGAGGTGAAGAAGCACACCACGGAGGACGTGATAGCGACAGTGCGCTCATACTCTCCCGGTACCCGCTTCCTCGTCCTCTGCCCCATCCGCCTGCCAGAGGGCCGCACGCTCGAAGACCAGCTGAAGGCATATCTGCAGGAGGGATATACGAGGGTGGTAACAGACTCTCCCCCCGCCCTCCCTGTTAGGGAGGGAGCAGATACCAATGGCATTTGGCGCATTGAGGATTATATAGCAGAACTTTCTAAGGAATCTCATAATTCCAATTTCTCAAAGAATCCTCTCTATCTTCTCATAGACCGATTATCGGTGCCTGAAACGCCGACCGCTCAAATACAAACCACTCCCTCCCTTATAGGGAGGGCGGGGGGAGAGTCTCCCTATTCCCGTCTTACCGATTCCACGGAGACTGCGTTCTTTGAGGGCCATGGGGAGATGATGCTGAAGTTCCTGCCGGCAGGTATCGTGCATGTCTTCTCCACGCGTTTCGAAGCCGACGGGATGACGTTCGAGGAACCTTCCGACCAACTCTTTGCCTTCAACTCACCCATGGGAGCCTGCCCGACCTGTGAAGGGTGGGGCAGTGTGCAGGGCATAGACCCGCACCTGGTCATCCCGGACAGCAGCAAGAGCGTGTATGAGGGTTGTGTGCAATGTTGGCGCGGCGAGAAGCTGAGCGAGTGGAAGACGGAGTTCATCCGTCATGCAGAAAGTAACGGTTTCCCCATCTTCAAGCCGTATTACGAGCTGTCGCAGGAGGAAAAGAATATCCTGTGGCACGGCCGTCATCCAGGTCTCTCACTTGATGACCGGTGGTATCGTGGCGACGTGTGCATAGACCTCTTCTTTGACTACTTGCGCGAGGCACGCTATAAGATACAGAACCGTGTGATGCTGGCGCGCTATACGGGTAAGACAGAGTGTCCGGACTGCCACGGCACACGTCTGCGCAAGGAAGCTACCTACGTGAAGATAGCAGGTAAGGCCATCACCGAGCTGGTGGACTTGCCCATCACCGAGCTGATGAAATGGATAAAGGGACTAAAGCTGAGTCCTCACGACTTCGAGGTTGCCAAGCGACTGTTGGTGGAGATCGAGAACCGCCTGCAGTTCCTCTTAGACGTAGGTCTCGGCTACCTGACGTTGGGACGTCGCAGCAACAGCCTCAGCGGTGGTGAGAGCCAGCGTATCAACCTGGCGACATCCTTGGGCAGCTCCCTCGTGGGCAGCCTTTACATCCTGGACGAACCCAGCATAGGTCTGCATAGTCGCGACACACAACGCCTCATCAAGGTGCTGCGCCAGCTCGTGGATCTCGGCAACACTGTGGTCGTCGTGGAGCATGACGAAGACATCATCCGTGCAGCCGACTATATCATCGATATCGGTCCGGAGGCAGGACGCTTAGGAGGAGAAGTGGTGTGGAGTGGAGACCCCTCCTCCCTGCCCCTCCCTTGTAGGGAGGAGAGTGGTTACCTATCAAGTATAGGAATCCCTCAAGAAACAGTTGAGCGCTCTCACACCCTTCAATGGCTCCTTGGCATATACTCCCCTCCCTACAAGGGAGGGGCAGGGGAGAGGGTCCTCGGGGTGGGGAGAGTCTGCCGCCCATGGAACAGATATATTGAAGTCAAGGGTGCACGCGCCAATAACCTGCGCGGCATCGATGTGAAGTTCCCGCTGAATGTGATGACGTGTGTGACGGGTGTCAGCGGCTCCGGCAAGAGCACACTCGTGCGTGACATCTTCTACCGTGCCATGAAGCGCCGGCTGGATGAGGCTTGTGACCGCCCAGGTGAGTTCACGGCTTTAGAGGGCGATATAGATGCCATCAAGACGGTGGAGTTCGTGGATCAGAACCCCATCGGCAAGAGTTCGCGCTCGAATCCCGTCATCTACGTGAAGGCCTACGATGAGATTCGTCGTCTCTTCGCCGACCAGCCGCTGGCCAAGCAGATGGGCTTCACGGCCAGCCATTTCTCGTTCAACACCGACGGTGGTCGCTGTGAGGAATGTAAGGGCGAGGGCACTGTCACCATCGAGATGCAATTCATGGCCGACCTAGTGCTGGAGTGCGAGAGCTGCCATGGGCAACGCTTCAAGAGCGACATCCTCGACGTGCGTTTCCACGAACAGAACATCAACGATGTGCTGAACATGACCGTCAACCAAGCCATGGAGTTCTTTGCGGAGCATGGTGAGAAGAAGATTGTCAAGCGTCTGAAGCCCCTGCAGGACGTGGGCCTCGGTTACATCAAGCTTGGCCAGAGTTCTTCGACGCTCTCAGGCGGCGAGAACCAGCGCGTGAAGTTGGCCTACTACATCGGCATGGAGAAACAGGATCCTACACTCTTTATCTTCGACGAACCCACCACCGGCCTCCATTTCCATGACATCCGTCGCCTCCTGCAATCTTTCGACGCTCTTATTGAGCGTGGCCACACCATCGTGGTCATCGAACATAACTTAGATGTCATCAAGATGGCCGACTACATCATCGACCTCGGTCCCGAGGGTGGTGCTGCAGGCGGCAACGTCGTCTGTGCCGGTACTCCCGAGCAAGCCATCGCCTGCGAACAAAGCTATACAGGACATTTCCTGCGGCAGAAGTTGAACATTGAACGTTGAACTTTGAACTTTGAACTTTTGGAGCAGCGAGAGCAATCAAGCTTGCTTGAATTGCCGAGTCGTGACAAAAGTCAGCGAAGCTGAACTTTGAACATTGAACTTTTAGTTACCTTATTTATTAACCCTTTAAAAACAAAAACTGTATGAAAAAGTATCTTGCTGAAATGGTTGGTACGTTCGTACTCACCTTGTTAGGATGCGGCACTGCCGTTAGTTTAGGATGTGGTGCTGACACTTCCGCGATTGTAGGCACAGCCATCGCCTTTGGCTTGTCTGTCATTGCCATGGCCTACACCATCGGTGGCATCAGCGGTTGCCACATCAACCCCGCCATCACGCTTGGTGTGTTCCTCAACGGTGGCATCTCTGCAAAGGATGCTTGCGGTTATATCTGCGGCCAGGTTATCGGCGCCATCATCGCTGCTGCTGTGCTCTATGGCATCGTCAGCATGGATCCTGCCATCGTCATCACGACAGCTACCGGTGCTAACGCCTGCACTTATGGCGTTGTCAACGGTCTGATTGTTGAGATCGTGCTCACGTTCATCTTCGTGCTCGTCGTTCTCGGCGCCACTTCGAAGACCAACGGCGCTACCAACAACTTTGCCGGTCTGGCCATCGGTCTGTCCCTGATTCTCATCCACCTCGTCGGCATCCACTACACTGGTACGAGCGTAAATCCCGCCCGCAGCATCGGTCCTGCTCTCTTTGCAGGCGGTCAGGCTCTCTCAGAGCTCTGGGTCTTCATCGTAGGTCCCTTCGTTGGTGCGGCTTTGGCAGCAGGTTGCTGGAAGGTGATAGCACCTTGTGAGAAGTAAGCAAACTACCATAAAGAATGAAGCCCGCCAGAACGGCGGGCTTCATTCTTCTTTATAGTTTCACTTTCTTCTTCGCACCTTTGCTCTCGTTTTGCAGTCGGTCGAGGGCGGTGACGACGTAGGTCCATTGCGTGGTGCCGTCGGTATAGGGCAGTTTCAGGAACGTGTCGGAGGTGATGGCGATGAGTTGGTTGCTGTTGTTGAGGTCCACCTTCATGCCTTTGGGGAAGACATATACGGCGTACAACCGTGCCTCGTCCAGCGGCTTCTTAGCGCGTGGCGCTGTCCAGAAGAGGATGTAGCCGTCGTCAGTCCACACGGGCTTCACCTTGCGCGGTTTGCCTGGCGCTTTCTTGTCCAGCCATGGCATCTCAGGTTGCAATGCGAGTGTGCGGTGGTAGGTCGTGCGTAGTGCTGTTCCGTAGCTGCCCGTATCGTCGGCCACTGCACGGGCATACCATTGGCAGGAACCGTAGATCCCGGGTAGCCCGCGTTGCAGTGCCATCTTGGCTGGTAGCTGGTTCTGTGTCGGGTTCTGGGGATCTGGGTACTTCACTGTACGCTCTACATCCTGACCGATATATAAAGGACGCGCGTTGGCGTGGGCACTCCACCAGCGGATGAGCGTGTCGTAGTCCGCGGCCTTATTGCCTATCTCCCAGTAAATCTGCGGGATGTTATAATCTACCCACCCCTCATTGACCCACAGAAGCACGTCGGCATAGAGGTCGTCGTAGTTCTGCAGACCATTGGTGGCAGAGCCTTCAGCCCATGACCGCTGGTTGCGGTATATGCCAAAGGGCGACACGCCGAACTTTACCCAAGGCTTCACGCTGTGGACGGTTTCCGACAATTCGCGGATGAAGGTGTTCACGTTTTCGCGGCGCCAGTCACCACGGTCGCGGCCTTGGCCGTAAGCGGAGTAGGTGGCATCATCGGGGATGGGCACGCCGGCGACCGGGTAGGGGTAGAAGTAGTCGTCAATATGGAATCCGTCCACGTCGTAGCGTTGCACGATGTCTGCTGCCACCTGACAGATGAAGGCGCGGTTCTCGGGGCTTCCCGGGTCGAAGATGAGGAGGTCCTCGTAGCGGAAACAGCGTTCGGGGAACTTCACGGCGTAGTGTGTCGTGGCCAGCGCCGTGGTGCCCTTCGTCTTAGCGCGATAGGGGTTGATCCATGCGTGCAGTTCCATGCCGCGGGCATGGCATTGTTCCACCATCCACTCCAGGGGATCCCAGTACGGGGAGGGTGGGGTGCCTTGTTGCCCTGACAGGTAGCGGCTCCAAGGTTCCAACTGACTAGCATACAGCGCGTCGCCTTCAACGCGGCATTGGAAGAGGATGGCGTTGATGCCATCGGCTTGCAGAATGTTCAGCTCACGTGTCAGCTCTGCCTGCATGGCATCACGACTGAGGCCCTGCCACTGACCGTTGACGGCCTGTATCCAGGCTCCGCGGAACTCACGTTTGGGGGGCGTCTGTTGGGCTGATACAGTAAAACTCGTCAAACATACTGCCGCGAACAGCAAGAATCGGAAAGATATCTTCATAGGTTGATGATTGGGTGATTTCGTCCGCAAAGGTACGGTTTTTATACGACTTAAGACGTGTTTTTGTATGCAAAAAGTGTGGTAATCATAACGAAAATATGATTTCGGGCGTTCGTTAAGCTCTTTTCGCGTTAAATAAGCCTAAAATAATACGCTTTCCTTTGGAAAACATACGGATTCTGGTTAGTTTTGCAGGGTAAAATGCAGAAAACAATTAAAGGAGTAACAATATCAATAACCCTAAAAAGAAAAGAGACGTATGAAAAAAATGATTCTGAGCCTCGTGATGGCTCTCACAGCACTCACGGCCTCCGCACAGTTCGAGGCAGGTAAAAACTACATCGGTGCTTCAGTTTCCGGATTGGGACTGAGTTACAACAAGGAGTCAAAAGTGTGTTTCGACATTTCTGCTACTGCAGGTCGCCTCTTGGCTGACAACTGGATGCTGCTGGCCAATGTGGCCTATGATTACAGACATTGGGCCAAGGCTCATTCTCTGGAGATTGGCGTCGGCGGACGCTACTACATTATCCAGAACGGTCTCTATCTGGGGCTGGGTGTTGCCTATGCCTTCACGAAAGCTGAGGATGAGAAGACGCACAACTGCTTCGTTACCCCCGAGCTAGGCTATGCCTTCTTCCTCAATGAGCATGTGACCCTTGAGCCCGCCATTTACTACCGTATGTCCCTGAACAACTTCGCAGACGCCTCTACGGTCGGTTTGAAGATAGGCTTCGGCTACTACTTCTAAGACCCACCCCCGGCCCCTCCCTATGCAGGGAGGGGAGTGGGATGTAATTGAGTGGATGCGGGAGTGAGGACGGATAGGTGAGGAATGGTAGGTATAGAATAATGAATGGTACGATAAAAAGAAAGAATGATAGGTGATGAGCGATGAACGGACTGGACACACGGCAGATGCTTTTGCCTATAAACTCTTGAGAGAGAGGGCGCGTGAGATGCGCAAGCGCGCGACATCTGCAGAGAAAGTCTTGTGGCAGAAGTTGCGGGAGCGCCCGCTGAATGCCAAGTTCCTGCGCCAACACATCATAGGAGACTACATCGTTGATTTCTTTGCCTACGAACAGCGTCTGGTCATCGAGGTGGATGGCTCTTACCATGACTCGCCTGAACAGCGGGAAAGAGATTTACAGCGTGATGACTACCTCCGCAAGAAAAACTACCAGATCCTTCGCTTCACCAATGAAGATGTTATATACCACACCAAAGATGTCCTGCAAACCATCAAAGAGTACCTGATAAAGAACCTTTAATACAAAGATATAGACCTTGTAACAAGAGCTAAATATAAACCTTTAATATAAACCCTTAACAACAAATCCCCAACCCCAACCTAAACATGCGAGGAGTAATTTGTTACGAGTCCTCCCTGCAAAGGAAACCATTGGAAGAGCAACCCGATGATCGAACTCGTATCTGACAGTCAATTACAAACTACTCCCCTCCCTGCATAGGAAACCTTTGGAAGAGCAACCCGATGATCGAACTCGTATCTGACAGTCAATTACAAACTACTCCCCTCCCTGCATAGGGAGGGGTTGGGGGAGAGTCCTATGAAAACTAATTTAAGTTCACAAATCACCCTTGACCGTGTGTCGCCGCGCTACTATCGTCCCGACGGCACTATCGAGCGCTCTGTGCTCACACGTTTTGAGAAACTGCCTACAGAAATCTTTGCCACCATCGAAGAGGGGGCACAGGAAGTGGCACTGAAGGTGGCGGCCACCATTCGCCAGCGCCAGCGCGAGATTCGCGCCTGCACCATCGCCTTCTCGGGCGGTGCCACCATGACGGAGGTCTTCAACCACCTCGTGCGCATGCATCAGGAAGAAGGCCTCAGCTTCCAGAATGTCGTGGCCTTCGTGACCCACGAGTACTACCCGCTGCCCGCTGACAGCGTGCAGAGCAATCTGAAGACGCTGAAGGAACAGTTCTTCGACCGCGTGGATATTCCTTCGCAGAACATCTACCCCCTCGACGGCACCATACCGCAGGAGCGCGTCACGGAGCATTGCATGGCCTACGAGAAGATGATTGAGCAGCTGGGCGGCATAGACATCGCCCTCCTCGGCATCGGACGTATGGGTAACATTGCCATGAACGTCACAGGCTCACAGCGCAACAGCCACACGCGCCTCGTGCTCCTCGACGCCACCTGCCGCGCAGAGGCCGTCAAGGTCTTCGGCAACGAGCAGAACGTGCCCGTATGCGCCATCACGATGGGCGTCAGCACCATCCGCAAAGCCCGCAAGATCTTCCTCCTGGCATGGGGCGATGAGAAGGCCGATGTCATCAAGAATGCCGTGGAAGGCGAGATGACCGACGCACAGAGCGCCACCTTCCTGCAGATGCACAACAACGTGGAGGTGGTCCTCGACCTGAGCTCCGCCGCTAACCTCACGCGTATCCGTCGCCCGTGGCTGGTCACCAGCTGTGACTGGGACGACAAGCTCATCCGCTCCGCCATCGTATGGCTGTGCCAGAAGACAGGCAAGCCTATCCTGAAGCTCACCAACAAGGACTACAACGAGAATGGTCTGGGTGAACTCCTTGCCCTGTACGGCTCGGCCTACGAGGTGAATATCAAGATCTTCAACGATCTGCAGCACACCATCACCGGCTGGCCCGGCGGCAAGCCCAATGCCGATGATACGAACCGTCCCGAGCGCGCGAAGCCTGCACAGAAGCGCGTCATCATCTTCTCACCGCACCCTGACGATGATGTCATCTCGATGGGTGGCACGCTGCAGCGTCTGGTGAAGCAGAAACACGAGGTACACGTGGCCTATGAGACCAGTGGTAACATCGCTGTCGGCGATGAGGAGGTGTTCCGCTTCATGCACTTCACGAAGGGCTTCAACGACCTCTTTGAAGATGGAAAGGATGAGGTCATCAACGCTCGATACAAAGAGTTTATCGACTTCATCAATAAAAAGAAGCCCGAGGACTTTGACACGCGTGACATCCTGGAGGTGAAGGGACTCATCCGTCGTGGCGAGGCACGCATCGCCAGCATGTACAGCGGCATCCCCTTGGAGCGTGTGCACTTCCTGAACCTGCCGTTCTATGAGACGGGTAAGATCCAGAAGAATCCCATCAGTGAGGCCGATGTAGAGATTGTGCTGCAGTTGCTGCGCGAGGTGAAACCTCATCAGATTTTTGTCGCCGGTGACCTGGCTGACCCGCATGGCACACACCGTGTCTGCACTGATGCCGTACTCGCAGCCATCGACATCGAGAAGGAAGCGGGTGCCGAGTGGCTGAAGAACTGCCGCATCTGGATGTATCGCGGTGCCTGGGCAGAGTGGGAGATTGAGCACATTGAGATGGCGGTGCCCATCAGCCCAGAGGAACTCCGCACCAAGCGCAATGCCATCCTCAAGCACGCCAGTCAGATGGAGAGCGCTCCCTTCCTGGGCAACGACGAACGTCTGTTCTGGCAGCGTGCAGAGGATCGTAACCACGCCACCGCAGAGCTCTACAGCAGTCTGGGCTTGGCTGCCTACGAGGCCATGGAGGCCTTCGTGCAGTACCATCCGCTGTGAGGTTCCTCTTCTATAAAACAAAAGGGGCTGTGTCAAAATGAACGACACAGCCCCGGTTTCGTTTTTTTACAACGAATTATACAAATTAGACGAATTCCTTAAATGGCTGTCTAAGAGGCCCCTCGACAATTCGTATAATTCGTTGTAGAAAACAATAAAGCGGCTGTGCTAATGAGCACAGCCGCTTTATTTTTATGCTTGTTTCCTCCGACTCCGAACCGTTCGCAGAAACCATATTGCGAGGCCAATGGCCAGAACGGCTCCTGTGATGATGCAGGGTGTGAGAGGTAACTTGAAACCTTCGGGCGCTGCCATGATGTAGCTGGTGACAACGACCGTCATGAACACGGCAGGCAGGAAGGCTATCCAGTAGTTGCGGCCATGGTTTAGCAGCCATACGGCGGCAGTCCACAGGAAGCAGGTGGCCAGCGTCTGGTTGGTCCACGCGAAATAGCGCCACAGGATGTCGAAATCCACGAACACGAGGGCTGCAGAGATGGCGAAGAGGGGAAATGCGAGCAGAAGACGGTTGAAAATCTTCTTTTGGTTCAGGTGCAGGAAGTCGGCCACGATGAGGCGGGCAGAGCGGTAGGCGGTGTCGCCGCTGGTGATAGGAGCTGCCACGACGCCGAGAACGGCAAGCAGCGCACCGATTCGTCCCATCCATGTTTTGCAGATGAGGTTCACCAGGAAGGCGGGATTCGTGCCTCCGCCCGCGTTGAGGAGGGCGTTGAGGGCGTGGAAGGGCTCGCGCAGTGGGCCGGGAGCGCCGTGCTGTCCGCCAGCGATGATCTCAGCCGAGAGGTTAGGTACCGCAGCACCTGCGGCGAACTTGATGGCTGCAGCGGCCCATATCATAGCCACGATGCCCTCGGTGATCATGGCACCGTAGAAGACAAGGCGTCCGCGGCGCTCGTTCTGGATACAGCGTGACATGAGGGGCGACTGTGTGGCGTGGAAACCGCTGATGGCACCGCAGGCGATGGTGATGCAGAGGAAGGGGAAGATGGGGAGCCCCTTGGGGTGGTGGCTGGTGAAGGGGTGATTCGTAATCTCTGGCATCCAACCATTCTGGGTGAAGAGACCTATGCCCACGCCCACGGCCATGATCAGCAGTGCTGCGCCGAAGATGGGGTAGAGGCGGCCGATGAGGGTGTCAATGGGCAGCAGCGTGGCCAGCACGCAGTAGAAGAACACCAGCCCGATCCATATCCATTTCCAGGTGGCATTGTCAAGGCTCCAGGCTCCGGTGGTCATCGCGGCCAGCAAGCCTGCGGCGGTGGTCACGAAGACGGTGCCCACGAGCACGAGCAGTACGAGGCTGAGCACACGCATACCCAGTCGCGCCGTGCCGCCCAGCTCATTGCCGACCATCTCCGGCAGCGATGCACCGTCCTGACGCAGTGAGATCATGCCGCAGAGGTAGTCGTGGACAGCGCCCATGAAGATGCAGCCGAAGACAATCCACAGGTACGCGGCAGGACCGAAGAGGATGCCCATGATGGCACCGAAGATGGGGCCCGTGCCGGCGATGTTCAGGAATTGGATGAGATAGACGCGCCATGTGGGCATCGGGATGTAATCGACGCCGTCTTTCAGGCGGTAGGCTGGTGTCTCGCGCGCAGCTTCGATGCCGAAGGTGCGCTCCACGAAGGTTCCGTAAAGGAGAAAGCCCAGGATGAGGGCGATGATGGCGATGATGAAAGTAATCATATCATTTCAAATTTCAAATCTGATAATTTCAAATTTGATGTAAAATTTCAAATTTGCGATTTAATTTGCAATTAGGAGATTTGTGATTTGTAATTAAAGAATTATTTCCGAATCTTTTTTGTCGTTTTGACAGTTGAGCCAAGGATGTTTCTTATTTCCTGGCAATCATTAATTAGTGATTGGTATTCTACATCTGAAAGATAATGAGTTCTATGCAAAAGCATTAACCAAAACTTTGTCTCATTACCTTCTTTTAATGCAATAGAGCATTTATGGATGAAGTCTTCTTTGGACTCTGCTCCTAAGGCTTCACTATAGTTTGCACCAATTGAAGTACCGCTTCTTAGTATTTGCTTACTCATTACATTTTCACTTTTCTGATCCCTCAGAAATTCAAATAAATGAACCATGCGAATGGCAAAATCTAAGCACTTGATAAAAGTCGGATTGTCTTCTATATCTTTATAAAATTTGAAATCATCCATGTCTTATCAATTTGAAATTTTACATCAGTTTTGAAATTTGAAATTATTAGATTTGCCATTCAGAAGAAATGCATCCAGAATGGTGATGGCGGCCATGGCTTCCACGATGGGAACGGCACGGGGAAGGACACAGGGATCGTGACGACCGCGTGGGTTGATGGTGACGGGATTGCCATGAATGTCGATGGTCTCTTGTTGGCGGAGTAGGGTAGCCACGGGCTTGAAGGCCACGCGGAAGGGTATGGGCTGGCCGTTGCTGATGCCGCCCTGAATGCCGCCGGAGTGATTGGATAGAGTCCCCCCTACAGCCCCCTCGGGGGACGACCGGGGGACCAATATATCATTTACCTCGCTACCACGTTTGTTGACCATAGCGAAGCCGTCGCCGTATTCGAAGCCTTTGACGGCGTTGATGCTGAGCATGGCGGCACCGAGTTGGGCGTGGAGCTTGCCGAAGACGGGTTCGCCGAGGCCTGCGGGACATCCTGTGATGACACCTGCGATGATGCCGCCAATGGTGTCGCCCTCGCCCTTCACTTGCAGGATGAGGTCTTCCATCTGTCGGGCTATGGCGGGGTCAGGACAACGCACGTCGTTGTTCTCGATGAGACTGAGGTCGAGTCTTGTCCAGTCGCGTTCGCAGGCGATGTCTCCCACCTGCTGTGTCCACGCCTTCACATCGATGCCAAACTGTCGCAGACAGAGCTTGGCAATGGCACCGGCAACGACACGGCTGATGGTCTCGCGTGCCGACGAGCGTCCGCCGCCGCGATGATCGCGGATACCATATTTAATATAATAGGTGTAGTCGGCGTGCGATGGTCGGAACACATCGCGCAGGTCATCGTAGTCGTTGCTGTGCTGGTTCTCGTTGCGGACGATGAAGCCAATGGGCGTACCCGTTGTCTTGAGCTCCCCGCTGGAAGACTCCATGATGCCCGAGAGCAACTCTACGCGGTCGCCTTCCTTGCGTGCCGTGGTGAGGCGGCTCTGGCCGGGACGGCGGCGGTCGAGTTCTGCCTGGATGAAGTCGAGGTCAAGGGTGATGCCGGCGGGGCAACCATCGATGACACCGCCAATGGCGGCACCATGACTCTCACCGAAGGTCGTGAGACGAAAGAGGGTTCCGAACGTGTTCATTGTGTAATGTCAAATTTTAAATCTCAAATCTCAAATTTTAATTGCAAATCGCAAAGTTGAGATTTTACATTATATTTGAAATTATCAGATTTGAGAATTGCAATTGTCACAGCCGCCACACTTGCCGTCGCCACAGCTCCCGCAGCCTCCGCCGCAACCGCTGCAGCCGCCGCATTCACCGCTGAGAATCTTGGCGGTTTGCTCGATTTCCTGAAGGGTAGCTTCGCGGTTCTCGTGGAGCGTGCCAGTGAACTGCAGGGCCTTGCCGGCCAATGGGTTGTTGAGATCCACAGTCACTTCGTTGTCCGTAATCTTTACGATGGTCCCCATGAAGTGGTCGCCTTCGCTGTTCATGAGGGGCACTTCGGCACCGGGAAAGATGTTCTCGTCGTCGAATTTGCCGTTAATCTCGAAGACCTTACGCGGTACGGGACGCACCAGCTCCTCGTCGCGCTCGCCGAAGGCCTCTGCGGCTTGGAGAGTGAAGTCAAAGGTGGAGCCGGGGGTGAGCTGTGTCAGCTTCTCCTCGAAGGCTTCAATCATCAAACCCATTCCCGTGACAAAAGCAACGGGTTGGGTGGCTTGGGTCTCATACAGCAGCTTGTGGCTGGCAGCGGTGTTGGTGTGCATTTGGTAGGACACCTTAAGGAATCGTTGGGACATTATTCTTGAGTTTAAGCGTTTAAAGAGCTCTTGTTGGATGACAATTTTATATTTTTGGGCGCAAAAGTACATTAAAATGAGCGCAAAAACAAATTTATCCTGTTTTTAATGGCAAAAGATGAAGAAAAAGCTGTACTTTTGCACGCAAAATGGATTCATTAAAGATTCAGGATTCAAGATTAACATCGTTGACTTTTGTCACGACTCGGTAATTCAAGCAAGCTTGATTGCTCTCGCTGCTCCAAAAGTTCAGGATTCAAGATTCAATTTTAATCTATCAACATTAAACCAAATAAATGAAGCATCCTCTTCGCAGTGCCGTCTGCACTGAAGGCCGCCGCATGGCAGGCGCCCGCGCCCTGTGGGTCGCCAACGGCATGAAACGCGAGCAGTTCGGCAAACCCATCATTGCCATCGTCAACTCATTCACCCAGTTTGTGCCGGGCCACACCCATCTCCACGAGATAGGTCAGATTGTGAAGGCCGAGATTGAGGCGCTGGGCTGCTATGCCGCAGAGTTCAACACCATCGCCGTGGACGACGGCATCGCCATGGGCCACGACGGCATGCTCTACTCGCTGCCCTCGCGCGACATCATCGCCGACAGCGTGGAGTACATGGTCAACGCGCACAAGGCCGATGCAATGGTGTGCATCTCCAACTGCGACAAGGTCACGCCCGGCATGCTCATGGCTGCCATGCGCCTGAACATCCCTGCCGTCTTCGTCAGCGGCGGCCCCATGGAAGCCGGTAAGGTCAACGGCGAGAATGCCGACCTCATCACGGCCATGATCAAGGGTGGCGACCCCACCGTCAGCGACGAGGAGCTGGAAGTCATCGAACACAGCGCCTGCCCCGGCTGTGGCGCCTGCTCAGGCATGTTCACGGCCAACAGCATGAACTCGCTCACTGAGGCCCTGGGCTTCTCGCTGCCCGGCAACGGCAGCATCCTGGCTACCCATGTGAATCGCGTGCAGCTCTTCCGCCAGGCCGCCAGGCTGATTGTCAAGAACGCCTTGGCCTACTACGAGGACGGCGACGACAGCGTGCTGCCGCGCTCCATCGCCACGCGTGCTGCCTTCCTCAACGCCATGACGCTCGACATCGCCATGGGCGCCAGCACCAACACCGTGCTGCACCTGCTGGCCGTAGCCCAGGAGGGCGATGTGGATTTCAAGATGAGCGATATCGACGCCCTCTCGCGCAAGGTGCCGTTCCTCTGCAAGCTCGCTCCCAATTGGCAGAAGTACTCCATTCAGGAGGAGAACCGCGCCGGCGGCATCCTCGGCATCCTCGGCGAGCTGGCCAAGGGCGACCTGCTGGACCTCAGCTGCAAGCGCGTCAACGGCGCCACCCTCGGCGAGGACATTGTCAAGTACAGTATTGTCGGTTTGGAGCTCAAAGACGGAAAAGTCGTAAATGGTCAATCAGCCGACAATCAATTGTCAAATTGTAAATCGTCCAATTGTCAAATCTCCGATGGTGCGCTGTCGCCGTGGGATATCTACAGCTGCGCGCCGGCAGGCAAGTTCTCCACCCGCATGGGCTCGCAGGACACGCACTACGAGACCCTCGACACCGACCGCGCCAATGGCTGCATCCGCGACATCGAACACGCCTACACGAAGGACGGTGGCATGGCCGTGCTCTTCGGCAACATCGCGCAGGACGGCTGCGTCGTGAAGACCGCTGGCGTAGCCCCCGAGCTGTGGCACTTCGAAGGTCCTGCCGTCGTCTTCGACTCTCAGGAGGACGCCTGCGAGGGCATCCTCGGCGGCAAGGTGAAGAAGGGCGACTGCGTCGTCATCACCCACGAAGGCCCCAAGGGCGGTCCCGGTATGCAGGAGATGCTCTATCCCACCTCTTACATCAAATCCATGCACATGGGCAAGGAGTGCGCCCTCATCACCGACGGCCGCTTCTCCGGCGGCACCAGCGGCCTCTCCATCGGTCATATCTCGCCCGAGGCAGCCAGCGGCGGCAATATCGGTAAGATCGTGGACGGCGACATCATCGTCATCGACATCCCCAGCCGCAGCATCAACGTCAAGCTCACCGACGAGGACCTCGCTGCCCGTCCGCAGCGCCCCCTGCAGCGCCACCGCGTGGTCAGCAAATCCCTCCGCGCCTACGCTCAGAGCGTGGCCAGTGCCGACAAAGGCGGCGTAAGAATAATTGAAAATTGAGAATTGAAAATTGAAAATTGACGATGAAGCGCCACTTCTGGAAAGGGGCGCTTCCAATAGAATGTTCACCAGTTGGTGTTACACCACTTGGTGAACATTCTTTATGAAGATTAAATCTGCTTATTTACTGCGATTTAGTTAAATATCATTAATGTTTACCGATTGGTGTGCAATGGGTTTGTGTACGTCGTACTCTTTCTATACTTTTGCCAGCACAAATTCATTAATTACCAAACAATGAGTAAGCCATTTATTTACGGGATGTCAGTAGAGGGAGACCTCTTTACAGACCGGGAATTGGAGACAAAACGACTGCAGCTGAACTTCGAGAATGGGGTTAATTCCATTCTCATATCTCCTCGTCGTATGGGTAAGACTTCACTTGTAAAAAAAGTGAAAGGTCTCGTGGAGAGCCCGAGCCTGAAGGTCGTCTATATGGACATTTATAAATGTCGCACAGAATACGAGTTCTATGAGAAGTTCGCTTCAGCCGTCATTCAAGCTACATCTACCAAGATGGAACGAATGGCAGAAAATGCCAAGGAATTCCTGATGGGTGTGAGCCCGAAAATTGTTTTTAGTCCAGAACCTACTACAGAGTTCTCCTTGTCGTTGGGCTTGAACCCACGTGCAAATAATGCAGAAGAAATTCTTGATTTGCCAGAAAAGATTGCCCGCAAGCGTGGCATACAGATTGTGGTTTGCATCGATGAGTTTCAACAAATAGGTGAGATGCCCGACTCGCTGACCATACAGAAAACCATTCGCAGCGTGTGGCAGCACCATCAGCACACGTCATACTGCCTTTTCGGCAGCAAACAGCATTTGATGAGCAAGCTGTTCTATAGTCGGAAGCTTCCCTTCTACCAGTTCGGCGATATGTTTTTCCTTAGAAAAATACCCACTGATAAATGGATACCCTTTATTATTAGCCGTTTTGAAGTGGCCGGACGAAAGATCTCTGTACCATTGGCGGAAAAGATATGTACAACCGTGGAGAACTATTCAGCATACGTACAGCAATTGGCGTGGAATGTTCTGACAGCTACGGAAACGGAGGCCACTGAGCAGACTTTCATCGAGGGGCTGGAGGCGACACAGGCCCAGGTCGCCCCCCTCTTCGTGGAACAAACGGCGAACCTTTCATCCTATCAACTTAATCTTATCCGTGCGATCTGTTCCGGCTATCACACCGATTTTGGCAAACAGGAGGTTACGAGTCGCTTCGCCTTAGGTACTCGTTCCAACCTGCCCAAGCTGAAGAAAGCACTCATTGACCGTGAATTCATAGATGAGACGGAATCCGGCCTCTTCCTTTCCGACCCCCTCTTTGTCATTTGGTTCAATAAAAATATGATGTAGCCTCATCACACCACGCCCCGCTGCTCGCTTTCGTCGTGAGCAACGGGGCGCTTCAATTTTCAATGTCAACTATCAACCCTCAAAATACGATGTGTCCTTCGGGCCGTTACGATTAGTCGTGATGGCCGTAGTTTCCGAAGGCGAGTTTCACCCCGTGAAGGGTGAAGACCATATCTTCAGCGCCAGCAACGAGCAGAGTGATTATCTTCAGATTATAATGCGCGTTTGTTAGCTTCTGACATCAAAACCTATTTTGAGTCAAATAAGGAGGCGTTAGAGGTCTTGATATTCAAGGGGAATAGAAGTCTTCAGGTGAAGAGAGTGTCAGCGGAGAGCAAGGACTTCATTGGTAAATTCATCAAGGCATATCATAAATAAGAAAGGCCACCGAAGTGGCCTTTATATTTGGGCGGTGGCGATGCGGTCCTGCCCTCTCGGGATTCTACCCGGATATTCAAAACTGATGTTTTGACACCGCAAAGAAACGCATTTTCTGCGATTCCGCCAAATTTTAATGCTGCTTTTTCATTCTTGAAGCTATCTTTTCGGCATATTTCCGTTCCTTTTCGCGATTTTCTGGGAAAAGCCTTTGTCAATTCAGAATATTTTTCTATTTTTGTAGCGTCGTAAGGGACATTACGGCCTTTTCGGGCCCTTTTGTTTGCTGCGACAGACATATAAGGAAGCGTATGCTTTCATCTGTGCTGAAAAGTCTGGTAAACTTTCCAAAGAGAAACAGGTGATAGTAAACACGTTCCTCCTTGGTTGGATTATACATTGGCAAGAATCCGCTCTATGCTACTGGTGTTTATCGTCAGCGCATGGAGGGCGTGTTCGTCAAGGCGAAGCAGCAGTGACGTGAAAAAGCCGCCCGAGAGTACTCATGAAGAAGCTCTCGGACGGCTTGGCCGTACTTGCAGTAGACACTGGATGTAGGGGTTACTCCCACATCACTTTGAGTCATTGCCCTTATTTCCT
>SUYG01000015.1:0-107742 GCA_015060555.1 Prevotella sp. | reverse complement strand
AGCGTTTCGACAAAAAACTTCGCAATTTTATTGAACTTTTTACGCATTCTTGATATAGGTCAAAACGCCTCGCGCGCGTACATTTATTATATTTAATATAGGCGCTGCGCACACGTGGCAGAAGGCTTACAGGAAGCGGCAGTGCGTAATCACGTAACGGATGTCGGGGGCCACGGTGGTCTCGAAAATGACATCCGACCTGTGAAGAACATTTTTCAAATGATTGTTGATACCCTCGCCCGTCAGCTTCAGTAACGCCTCCTTCATCGTCCAGAATCGCGTGAACTGCAGAGCGGGATTAGCGGCTTGACGGATTTCCTCCAACTCAGCATCGTTCATCGTGTATTCAGCAAGTGAATTCTTCAACGGGCGCACCGACTCGACATCCACGCCAACGGGGCGATCGTTGATGATGCAGACGGCAGCCTCGCGACAATGGCTAAGATTGAAATGAATCTCGGGATGTCCCAGAATAGAGGGTTTCCCGTGTTCGCCGTACTCGAAGATGGGCAGCTCCGTGATGCCATATTCCTCGCGTAATCCCCTGCACAGCAAGAGGTAGGCGGCAGCACAAGTGCGCTGTCCCATTTCATATCTGTACTTCAGTGCCTGTTCCCGTCGCTGCCCTGAAAGCTGCTGTAGTGCCAGGGCGAGGTCGAAGTCTTGAAGATGGTCGTTGACGTAGAGCATAACGGCTGCAAAAATACAAACTTTCTGCGATACAGCCCCCTATTTCCTTCTTTTTTTTGGCTATTCCACAAAAAGCCCGTACCTTTGCCGTGTAAAATGACGAATGACGAATGACGAATAAGGCCATCAACCATCAACCATAAACCCAATCATGTCCCCTCTCATTTCCATCATCATGGGCAGCACCAGCGACCTGCCGGTCATGGAGAAAGCTGCCAAGTTCCTCGACGACATGGAAGTGCCGTTTGAGATGAATGCCCTTTCCGCCCACCGCACACCCTCCGAGGTGGAAAGCTTCGCCCGCGAGGCTGAAGAGCGCGGCCTGAAAGTCATCATCGCCGCTGCAGGCATGGCAGCAGCGCTGCCCGGCGTCATCGCGGCGAACACCACGCTGCCCGTCATCGGCGTACCCATCAAGGGGATGCTCGACGGCCTCGACGCCCTCCTCTCCATCGTGCAGATGCCTCCCGGAATCCCCGTGGCCACCGTCGGCGTGAATGGTGCACAGAATGCTGCCGTGCTGGCCTGCGAGATGCTGGCCCTCACCGACGAGGCCCTGGCTGGGCGGATGCGCGACTACAAGAAAGGTCTGGCGCAGAAGATTGTGAAAGCCAATGAGGAGCTGGCAGCTGTGAAGTATAAGTTTAAATGCCCCTCACCCCGCTCCCCCCGTGGGGGGGAGGGCCTCTAATAAGGGTGAATTTTGCATTTATTATAGAATCTTCTTATGAATCATAGCAATACAAGCAGTAACGCAGCTCTCCCACCCACGGGGGGAGCGGGGAGCGGGGCTAGAAGACGCCCCACCCACGAAGTACGTGTCGGCAATATCGGCATCGGCGGCGACAACCCCGTGCGCGTGCAGTCGATGTGCACAACATCGACCTTAGACACCGACGGCTGCGTGCAGCAGATCCTGGCCATCGCCAAGGCAGGCGGTGAGCTGGTGCGCCTGACCACGCAAGGCGTGCGCGAGGCGGAGAACATGCGTGTCATCCGTGAGCGCGTGCGCGCCGCAGGGTGCGACGTGCCCCTGGTGGCCGACGTCCACTTCAACCCCGCCGTGGCCGACGTGGCCGCCCGCTACTGCGAGAAGGTGCGCATCAACCCCGGCAACTACGTGGATGCTGCGCGTAAGTTCAAGAAGCTGGAATATACCGACGAGGAGTACGCCGCCGAGCTCCGCAAGATTGAGGACCGCCTCGTGCCCTTCCTCAACATCTGCCGCGAGCATGGCACCGCCGTACGCATCGGCGTGAACCACGGCTCGCTCTCCGACCGCATCATGTCGCGCTATGGCGACACGCCCGCCGGCATCGTGGAGTCGTGCATGGAGTTCCTGCGTGTGTGCATGAAGGAGCAGTTCCTGAATGTCGTCGTCAGCATCAAAGCCTCCAACACCGTGGTGATGGTGGAGAGCGTGCGCCTGCTGTGCCGCGCCATGGAGGCCGAAGGCATGACCTTCCCCCTGCACCTCGGCGTCACGGAAGCCGGCGAGGGCGAGGACGGCCGCCTGAAGAGTGCCGTGGGCATCGGTGCCCTGCTCATCGACGGCATCGGCGACACCATCCGCGTCAGCCTCAGCGAGCCGCCCGAGAACGAGATTCCGGTGGCCTACGCCCTGCTGCAGGCCGCGCGCCTGCGCACCACCAAGACGGAGTTCATCTCCTGTCCCGGCTGCGGCCGCACGCTCTACGACCTGCCCGCCACCATCCAGCGCGTCAAGGCTGCCTTCGAGCAGGCTGGCAGCGCAGACCCTGCGCTGGCCCAGCGCCTCGCAGGGCTGAAGATAGCCATCATGGGCTGCATCGTCAACGGTCCGGGTGAGATGGCCGATGCGGACTACGGCTATGTCGGTGCCGCCCGCGGCAAGGTCAGCCTCTATCGCGGAAAAGAATGTGTGGAAAAGAATATCCCGGAGGAAGAAGCGGTAGCTCATCTTCTTTCCATCATCGAAGAGGATGGAAAGAAGATGGAGTGAAAAATGAAAGAATGAAAAGTGAAAAATAAAAGTTTCCATTAAACAATAGCACTATGAGCGAGCAAAATTTGTTGCTATATAACACGTTGAGTAGAACGAAAGAGCTGTTTCGCCCCATCGTTCCGGGCCGCGTGGGCATGTATGTCTGCGGTCCCACCGTTTATGGCGATGCACATCTGGGCCACGCCCGTCCCGCCATCACCTTCGACCTCCTGTTCCGCTACCTGCAGCACATCGGCTACAAGGTGCGCTATGTGCGCAACATCACCGACGTGGGACACCTCGAGCACGATGCCGACGAGGGCGAGGATAAGATTGCCAAGAAGGCACGCCTGGAACAGCTGGAACCCATGGAGGTGGCACAGTACTACACCAACCGCTTCCACGATGCCATGCGCGCCCTCAACTGCCTGCCGCCCAGCATCGAGCCCCACGCCACAGGACATATCATCGAGCAGATAGAACTCGTCAAGGAGATTCTCAACAACGGCTACGCCTACGAGAGCCAGGGCAGCGTCTATTTCGACGTGGAGAAATACAACGAAAAGCATCAGTACGGCAAACTCAGCGGCCGCAACCTCACCGACGTCATCAACAACAGCCGCGAGCTCGACGGCCAGAGCGAGAAGCACAACCAGGTGGATTTCGCCCTCTGGAAGTGCGCACAGCCCGAACATATCATGCGCTGGCCGTCGCCCTGGAGCAACGGCTTCCCCGGCTGGCACTGCGAGTGCACGGCCATGGGCCGCAAGTACCTGGGCAACCACTTCGACATCCACGGCGGCGGCATGGACCTCGTCTTCCCGCACCATGAGTGCGAGATAGCGCAGGCCGTGGCCAGTCAGGGCGACGACATGGTGAAGTACTGGATGCACTGCAACATGGTCACCATCGGCGGCCAGAAGATGGGCAAGTCCCTGGGCAACTTCATCACCCTCAACGAGTTCTTCACCGGCTCCCACGAGAAGCTCTCGCAGGCCTATTCGCCCATGACCATCCGCTTCTTCATCCTGCAGGCGCACTACCGCAGCACCGTGGACTTCTCCAACGAAGCCCTACAGGCTGCCGAGAAGGGCCTGCAGCGCCTGATGACCGCCATCGCCGACCTCAAGCGCATCACACCCGCCGCCGAGAGCGATGCCGAGACGCACAAGGTCGCCAGCGAGCTGCGCCAGAAGTGCTACGACGCCATGAACGACGACCTCGCCTCCCCCACCGTCATCAGCCACCTCTTTGAGGCTTGCTCGACAATTAATAAACTCATCAGCAGCCCCGCTCCCCGCTCCCCCCGTGGGGGGGAGGGCTCCGTTGCCCCGAGTATTTCTGCCGAGGACTTCGAGGAACTCTCCTCTGCCATGCACCTCTTCGCCGAGGACATCCTCGGACTCTCAACGCTCAACGCTCAACTCTCAACGAGCGGAGCGGGGAGCGGGGCCAGTGCCCGCGAGGAGGCCTTCGGCCATGTCGTCGATATGCTCCTCGAACAGCGCGCCATCGCCAAAGCCAACAAGGACTGGGCCACGAGCGACAAGATCCGCAACGAACTCAACGCCCTCGGCTTCGAAATCAAGGACGGCAAGGATGGTGCCACATGGACACTGAATAAGTAACTCCCTGACGGAGTGACGATTGACATAAGACAATTAATAGTGTTAAAAATACACATAAAATGTCAATGCCCATCGTCACTCCGTCTTTTTTTCGTACCTTTGCGGCGACTTACCGGATAACGCCCCTCCTTTGAGGGATATTCACGACGCCAAAAAGGTTATGAAAAAGTATATCATCATCTTACTATGCCTGAGCAGTGTGGGATTTGCCAAAGGTCCCTTGCGGCATCGTGTTGCTGCCACACAGCCCGATGCCGTGGTCCTCGACGCTGCCACACAACATAGCATGAGAGAGATGCTGCGCACAGCGCCCATCGCCGGCACCACGCCCGCCGTCAGCGCCTTCGCCGACAAGATAACAGCCACCATCACCCGCGACCTCATCGCCACCGCCAAGAACCATATCGGCGCGCGCTACCGTCGTGGCAGCATAGGTCCTAAGGCCTTCGACTGCTCCGGCTTCACAAGCTATGTCTTCCAGCGTTTAGGCATCAGCCTGAAGCGCTCTTCACAGGAGCAGCACACACAGGGCGAAGCCATCACCGACGTCAGCCAGATGCTCCCCGGCGACCTCGTCTTCTTCGGCCGTGGCGGCAAAGCCGTCAACCACGTAGGCATCGTCACCGATGTCAATGCCGAGGACAACACCTTCAGCTTCATCCATGCCAGCACCTCGCGCGGTGTCCGCATTGACTCTTCAAGCGATGCCTACTGGACCCGTCGCTTCATCAATGCCCGCCGCATCATCGGCATTGATTAAATCCCCCTCACTGAAACAATAACTCTTCATGCCGTAAGACCATGCTCTTATGGCGAGAAGGGCTTAGTCTTATGACGAGAAGAGCTTGGTCTTATGACGAGTTCCACCGGTGGAACTCACGTGAGGAGCAAGCTGCGAAGGCTGTTGCACCATGCAAGGAAAAATAGAGCAGGCTGCCAGGGATGCTGGCAACCTGCTCTATCAGAATGGGAGGGAACGAGTCTGATTAGAAGGTGATGGTGAAGGCGAGGCCGTCTTCAGAGGCATCGGCAGCGGGTGCTGCCTTCTCGTCGTTGGTCTCGCGGTTGGACTTCTCCTGGATACGGCGAAGCTCATCCTTCTTGCGATCAACAGTCGGCGTGGATTCCACCATGGAGATGATGTCGTCGTTGTCGAGGTCGTTCTCGTTGAAGATGAAGATCTGGCGGCGGGGCTTTTGGGGTTTGTTGTCGTCGGTGCCGTAGAACTGTTCGCGACGCTGTCCTTTCTCTTCGAGTTCCTCCTCGCGCTGACGCTCGCGTTCTTCTTCCTCGCGGGTGAGCTTGGCCATGCGGTCCTGCATGCTGGGCACATTCTGGAGCCCAAAGCCAGAGGCGAGGAGGGTGATCTTCACCTTGTCGCCGAGACTGTCGTCGGTGCCCATACCCCACTTGGTCTCCACGCTGTCCTGATTGAACTTGCTCATGAAGTCGTTGACCTCGTTCATCTCCTCCATCGTGAGCTGGTTGTTCTGGTCGTTGCGACTGAAGGTGATGTAGAAGAGCACCTTCTTGGAGTTGAAGATATCGTTGTTGTTCAGCAGGGGGCTGTGGAGAGCTTCCTGGAAAGCCTTGGTGACGCGGTTCTCGCCTTCGCCGTAGCCCGTGGACATGATGGCCACGCCACCGTCCTTGAGGACCGTCTTGACATCCTGGAAGTCGAGGTTGATGATGCCTCGCATGGTGATGATCTCGGCGATGCTCTTGGCGGCGATGCTGAGGGTGTCATCGGCCTTGGCAAAGCCGTTGAGAACCGTGAGCTCGGGGTATATCTCGCGCAGGCGTTCGTTGTTGATGACGAGGAGTGCATCCACGTGCTTGCTCATCTCCTCGACACCGTCGAGTGCCTGGTCGATTTTCTTATGTCCTTCGAAGCGGAAGGGGATGGTGACGATACCTACGGTGAGGATGTCCAGCTCGCGGGCACACTGAGCCACAATGGGCGCTGCGCCGGTGCCGGTGCCACCTCCCATGCCAGCGGTGATGAAGGCCATGCGGGTGCCGTCGGTGAAGAGTTCCCGAATCTGAGGGAGGGAGTCGAGAGCCGCCTGGCGGCCCACCTCGGGACGGTTGCCAGCACCGAGTCCCTCGCCCATCTGCAGTTTCATGGGCACCGGAGAGTCGGTGAGCGCCTTACTATCTGTGTTACAAAGCACATAGGTGACATCATGGATGCCTTCGTTGAACATGTGCGTTACGGCGTTGCCTCCACCGCCGCCTACGCCCACCACCTTGATGATGCTGGGGTTGCTGACCTTGAGATTGAACTGAATGCCGCCAGCCTCGTTGTTATATTCTTCTGCCATGGAATGAGTCTATTGAGAGATTGAGAAATTGAGAAATTGAAACATGGAAAGATTCCTAAAGGGGAACTACTTTTCCTCGACCAGGTCGCTGGCGAGATTCCTGAACCACGCTCCCACCTTGGAGAAAGCGCCTGGGCCTTTCTTCTCCTTCTTCGGCTTCTCGGGTTTGGATTCTTCAGGCTGTTCGGGGGGCGTCGTCTCCTCGGGCTGCTCGGGCTTGGGTTGCATGACCACGCCCTCTTCCTTGGTGCTGGCGATGGGGATGACAGGTTCCTCACGTGCGGGATCGAAGAGTCCCGGTTCGACAGGTCGCTCGCTGGTGCAGGCTTCGTCGCCTCGACGGAGCATGGCGATGAGGGTAGCCAGGGTTGTGGTCTGCGGATCGAGGCGCAGGTTGGTGGAAAACTCTGCGACGGCTGGCATCAGACGTGTCTTGACCTTGTCAAAGTGGTGGTACTTGACGAAAGCCGTCTCCAACTGACGCATATTGGCAGCGCCACCTGTGAAGATGATGCCAGAGAGTAGGCGGTCGGAATAGTTCTTGACCTGCTCCCAGACGTTTTCGAGGATTTCCTGCTGGCGAGCCTCGATGATGCTGAGGAGGCGCTTCTTGTCGATCTGGCGGTCGTTGCTGATGTTGATAGTCTGCTGTTCCAAGTCCTCGCTCTCGTCGGTATAGGCGAAGCCGTGTGTGCGCTTGAGCATCTCGGCCTCCTCGCGCTCGATGTGGAAGAGGGTAGCAATGTCTGTCGTGATGTTGTCGCCGCCGAGCGGGATGACAACGAGGTGGCGCAGGATGTTCTTCTCGTAGATGGTGACGGTGGTTGTCTCAGCACCGAAATCAACGAGTGCACATCCCGAGCGCTTCTCGGGATCGGTGAGCAGATAGCTGGAAAGCAGGAGCGGTGAGATAAAGAAGTCGTAGGGTTCGAGCTTTGCCCCTTCCAGGCAGCGGCGCAGGTTTTCACAGAGTGTCCTGCGGGCCACGATGTTCTTGTAGCATCCCTCGATGTGGTCGGCCATGATGCCCACGGGATCTGTCGTGAGATGGCTGCCTACGCGGTACTCCTGGGGGATGAAATCGAGGATTTCTGCGTTGGGATAGGGCTGCATGCGGTTCTCATCCTTGAGAGCGTCCATGATTTCCTCGTTGATGGCCACCTTCACGTCGAGCTGTCGCTTGACGATGTTGCCGACGGTACGGAGCGACTGTCCCGTCACTCCGACATAGACTTTGTTGATAAAGACCTTGTGTCGCTCTTCGAGGCGTTTGATGACTGCGGCGATGGCCTGCACCGTTTTATCGATGTTATAGACCACACCCTTGTGAATGCTGTCCGGCGCATACTCTTTCTCGAGGCCAACAATCTGAAGGCTCCCGTCGGGCTTCTTCTGCCCCATCATAGCTCGTACGGACGATGACCCGAGCTCAATGACAACGATGTTCTTTTCTACTCCCATAACTTATATAATAATGAAATATTGAGACTTTGAAAGATTGAAAAATTGAGAAATTGAAAGATGGAAAGACATCATCAGCGTCTGGTGCAGATGACCTGATTGCTGAATTTCAGGTTGATGGTCTTATAGCGATTCCACCCAGCCTTGCCCAATCCCTCGGCGTAGAAGGTCTTCATGCGGCTGAGCTTGTCGCTGAGGTGCGAGGTGTCGCCCAGCTGAATGATATGGTTACCTACGCTCGGCGTGAGCTCCAGCTCGCCGCCCTGTGTGACGTAAATTTCCTGTATCTGACGGTTCCAGAAGGTGTCTTTGTTGAGTGCCACACCCAGCGAGGAATAGAGCGGCCCGGCCGTCTTCTTATTCACGTGCCCCGTCATCACGATGAGGTTGATGTGGTGATGTCCACGCGGCATGATGCCTCCCCGGTTGTCTATGTAGAAGTCCTCACCAGCCTGGTTGAGCACATGGAGCACGGGGATGCGCGGCGTCACCTGAATCGTCATGCGACCGTCGGAGGCCTTGTAACAGAGGGCCTCATCAATATAGGGACTGGCCTTGAGCACCTGCTCCATCTTCACCAAGTCGATGTCCTTCTGTGCCTTGCCCTCGGGGAAGAGTTTGTTGTTCACCAGCAACTCACGCACTTCATTCTCGTTGACGAAGCCCGTGGAGTCCTTGTCATTGACGATGATGTCCAGCCCGGTACAGACCTTGCTCTCGTCGGTCTTATTGAAGGCGACAACGGCGTAGATGAGATAGCCTGTTACACCTAAAAGGATGCATATTTTTGTGAGGGTCTTCCACATAAGGGGGAGGGGTTAGGGGTGAGGGGTGAGGGATTAGGGTTGAGAGGGGTGAGGGGTTAGAGGGTTTCAACGATTTTAGCGATGTCGGCAGAGTAGTCCTCAAGATCGCCGGCACCGAGTGTCATGAGGACATCGAAGTCTGCGTGGCGGACGACATCCAAGACGTCGGCCTTGCGAATCAGACGCCCCTGCACCCCCGGACGCAGGTTATCGAGAATGAGCTGACTGGTGACGCCCGGGATGGGAGCTTCGCGAGCAGGGTAGATCTCGGTGAGGACGACCTCGTCGAGCAGCGAGAGGGCATCGGCAAATTCATGGTAGAAGTCGCGAGTGCGGGTGTAGAGGTGGGGCTGGAAGATGCCCACGATACGCTTGCCGGCATACACCTCGCGGATGCTCTCGATGCATTTGCGCAACTCCTCGGGGTGGTGGGCATAGTCACTGAGATACGCCTTACGCTCGTTCTTGACACGGAAGTCGAAACGACGCTCCACACCACGGAAGGAAGCCATACCGCGACGTATCTCGTCGGCACCAAGGCCCGCAATCTGAGCCAAAGCCATAGCGGCGATGCCATTCTCGATATTGACACTCACAGGCACGCCCAGCTGAATGTCGGCGATATGGCCCAAAGGCGACACAAGGTCGAACGTGATCTCGCCGCCACCGATGCGGATGTTCTCAGCATGAAAGTCGCCCTCGCAGCGGGAGTAGGTATAGGTGGTCACGCCCGTCTGCACGTTGGGACGCATCTTCAGACCCGTATGCATCACCAGGAAGCCCTGGGGACGAATCAGTTCTGTGTAGTGGCGGAAGCTCTCCAGATAAGCCTCCTCAGTGCCATAGATGTCGAGGTGGTCGGGGTCTGTGGCAGTGATGACGGTAGCATAAGGAGCCAGCCAATGGAAGGAGCGGTCGAACTCATCGGCCTCAATGACCACATAGTCGCTGTCGGGCGCCAGAATGTAATTGGTGCCGTAGTTCTTGGTGATGCCACCTAGGAAAGCGTTGCAATCGACACGGCTCTGATGAAGCAGATGTGCTGTCATGCTGCTGGTAGTGGTCTTGCCGTGAGTGCCAGCCACACAGAGAGCTTTATGGTCGTGGGTAAGGGTGCCCAACACCTGTGCCCGCTTCTGGATGTCGAAACCTCCGGCACGGAAGAACTGCAGCTCGCTGTGGCTCTCGGGAATGGCGGGGGTGTAGATCACCAATGTTGTCTGCGGGTCGCGACAAGGCTCGGGGATAGCCGCTACGCTGTCCTCGTAGTGAACGAGGGCACCTTCGCGCTCAAGGTCGCGCGTCAGCGCACTGGGTGTGCGGTCGTAGCCTGCCACAACGAGGCCGCGCTGCAAATAGTAGCGGGCAATGGCGCTCATGCCGATGCCACCGATACCAACGAAATAGACAGAAGATATTATCTTAATCATATAGGGCTATTGGGTCTATTGGGCTTATGAGAATTATGGGACTTATGGGTTAGTGAGTTTGATGACTTCCTTGGCAATCACCTGTGCCGAGTCGGGCAGACCCATGGCCGCGGCATTGTCGCCTAAGCGCTTGAGGGTGGCGTCATCGGCTGCAAGGGTAAGTGCTGTGGGGATGAGCTGTTCGCGAGCCTCAGCATCACGCACCAGGAGGGCTGCATCCCTGTTGACCAATGCCATCGCATTGTGTGTCTGATGGTCCTCGGCCACATTGGGCGATGGAACGAGAATGGAGGGCTTGCCCAGAAGGCAGAGTTCCGAGATGCTGCTGGCACCAGCACGGCTGACCACGAGGTCGGCGGCACGATAGGCCTCATCCATGCGCTGGATGAAATCGGTGACCTTCAGGTTGGCAGGACAGCCCTGCTCTGCCAGCTTGCGCTTGATATCTTCAAAATAGTAGCCTCCCGTCTGCCAGATGAACTGAACCTTGCTGTCAGCAATGCGCTGAAGGTTGTTCAAGACACTCTCATTGATCGTGAGAGCACCTAGGCTGCCGCCAATGATGAGTACGACCGGACGAATCGGGTTGAAGCCGAGCTTCGTTACAGCCTCGGCACGGGTGAGCTTGCATTCGAGGAGCGCCTGACGGACAGGATTTCCCGTGAGCATAATCTTATCCTTAGGAAAGAAACGCTCCATTCCCTCATAGGCCACGCAGATCTTCTTTGCAGACTTTGCCAGCAACTTGTTGGTGACACCGGCATAGGAGTTCTGCTCCTGAATAAGTGTGGGAATGCCCATGGAGGCTGCCATGTTCAGCGTAGGACCGCTGGCATAGCCACCAACGCCCACAGCCACCATAGGCTGGAAATCCTTGATGACACGCCGTGCCATACGGCGACTCTTCCAAATCTTCCAGATGACGCTGATGTTGCGCCACAAATGCTTGCGGTCGAAACCGGCAATGGGCAGTCCAATAATCTCGTAACCGGCAGCCGGAACACGCTGCATTTCCATGCGTCCTTCAGCGCCAACAAAGAGAATCTTGGCATCGGGCTGCAACGCCTTGATGGCGTTGGCGATGCTGAGTGCAGGGAAGATGTGGCCGCCTGTGCCGCCTCCACTGACGATGACTCTAAGGGGTTGATTCATTATGGGTTTAAATTTTGGTGCAAAAATACAAATAAATCTCTTATGATGAACGTCTTGCGATGTTTTTTTCAGGAATGCCTGTTATTTTCTGCTTTAGATAGCAGAAGTCGATAAATCCGCGTTCTGACGGGCTGAGCGACTGATAGATAACATCATACCAATGTAAGCACAGTTGACCATGATGGAAGAGCCGCCACGACTGACAAGAGGCAGTGGCTGACCCGTCACAGGGAAGAGCCCGACGGCCACCATCATGTTGATGAGCGCCTGGGTGACGATGAGCAATGACAGTCCTAAAATCAAGAACGCCGGGAAGTTCTTTTCACATCGACTGGCGATGCGCGCCGCTCGATAGAGCAGCGTAATATAGAGCATGAGGACAAAGAGGCCACCAATGAGCCCCAGCTCCTCTAAGATGATAGCAAAGATAAAGTCGGAGTAAGCCTGTGGCAAGAAGTCGCGAACCTTGGAATTGCCAGGACCGCAACCGATAATGCCACTGGTGGCAACAGCGATATGTGCCTGTGTAATCTGAGGATTCGTATTGAGGTCGTACTCCAAAGGATCGGCAGGAACCTCGGTGTGATTGCGGACACGGTGTGCCCAAGTCGTCAGACGCTTCATGCCAGGTAGCTTGCTGGCCTGCTCCAGCGTGGAATCCGGTGTGAAAGCCAGTACAGAATAGCCGATGGAACCGGCAATAACGAGCATTCCGATGAGCGCACTGAGGGGCTTCCAAGGTACATTGCCCACGATCATCATCATCAAGATGACAATAAAGGTGAAGAGCGCCGTGGAAAGGTTCTCTTTGACAATCAGGCCACAGATGATGATGGTGACACCCAGAATCCACTTGAAAGCCGCCATGGTGGCTCCCTTCTCGTCACGCATGACGCTGAGCAACCATGCTACGACCACGACCAACGACCCCTTGGCAATCTCGGAAGGCTGGAAGGAGAAGCCACCGACACTCAGCCAACGGTTTGTGTCATTGAGACTGCCAGAGGACAGCAAGGCAGCCAAGAGCAGGAGGATACTCAGGATGGGACCGATGATGACAATCCACCCGAAGTAGCGGCAGTGAATGCGATGTATGACCCACGTAATCCCCACACCTAAGCATAGGTACATGCCATGTTTGAGGACAGGGCTCCAGTAGGCCCCTTTCTCAAAGGTCATGTTGCTGGAAGCACTATAGACTTCAAGGATGGAGATAATACACAGGAAGAACAGCACCATCCAAAGGACCTTGTCGCCTTCGAAGAGATTACCGAGATTGACGTTTTTGTTGGGTAGAGTCATCGGGATCTGACGGTTATACGATTTGACAATTTACAATTATCACTTTTCAAAGGGCACGGGCGAGGCTCTTGAACTGCTCGCCGCGGTCCTCCATATTCTTGAAGAGGTCGAAGCTGGCGCAGCAGGGTGAGAGCAGAACGGTGTCGCCAGGCGCTGCCATCTGGTAGCAGGCCTTGACACAGTCTTTCATGCTGTGTGTCTCAACAGTCGGGAGGCCCAGAGGGTCGAAGAATTCGTGCAGCTTGCGGTTATCGACACCGAGGAAAACAAGACCCTTGCACTTCTGTAGCACCAAGTCCTTGATGGCACTGTAGTCGTTGCCCTTGTCCAAGCCTCCGAGGATGAGGATGGTGGGCTGTGTCATGCTCTCCAGCGCATACCAGCAGGCATCGACATTCGTAGCCTTGGAGTCATTGATGAAGGTTACGCCATGCACTTTGCAAGTGAACTCCAAGCGATGCTCAACGCCCTCGAAATCGCTCAGGCTCTCGCGGATGACATCGTTAGAGATACCGCTAAGGTCGGCAGCGATGCCTGCGGCAAGTGAGTTGTACATATTATGCTTGCCGGAGAGCGCCAAGGACTCCTGTTCCATGTTGAAAGGCGTAGGACGCTCGATGTGATACTCGCCATCGGCGATATAACCAATCATGCCTTCCTTCTTGATGATGCTGAAGGGGCACATACGGCTCTCGATATGGTACTTCTCCAATTCGTGCTGGATGATGGGGTCTTCATTCCAGTACACAAAGGCATCATCCTTCGTCTGGTTCTGCAGAATACGCATCTTGGCATCCGTGTAGTTCTGCATGCAATTATCATAACGGTCGAGGTGGTCGGGGGTGATATTGAGGAGCACGGCGATGTTCGCACGGAAGTCATACATGTTATCAAGTTGGAAGCTGGAGAGCTCGATGACATAGTATTCATGGGGCTCCTCAGCCACCTGCAGTGCCAGACTATGACCAATATTTCCTGCCAGACCGACATCATAGCCGGCCTTCTTGAAGATATGATATATAAGGCTCGTGGTGGTCGTCTTGCCATTGGAGCCTGTGATGCAGATCATCTTGGAGTGAGTGTAACGTCCTGCAAACTCAATCTCGCTGATGATGTTGATGCCTGCATCCTTGATTTTCCTGATCATTGGTGCTGTATCCGGGATACCCGGGCTCTTGATGACCTCGTCGGCATTCAGGACCTTGGCCTCGGTGTGCTGGCCCTCTTCCCAAGCGATGTCATGAGCATCAAGCATCTCCTTGTAATGAGGCTTGATCTTTCCCATGTCGGTTACGAACACATCAAAGCCTTCTTTCTTGGCCAGCACGGCTGCACCAACGCCACTCTCGGCAGCGCCGAGGATGACAATACGAGCAGACCCACCCTCCGGCCTCTCCCTGTGAGGGAGGGGAGTAGATACTACTTGACTATTTGTTTCTTTATTATTCATTGTATGATTCATATTTCACTTTTTTATTTTTCTTATGGTAATTACTCCCCTCCCTCAGAAGGAGGGGCAGGGGGATGGGTCCTCATCTGATCTTCAGCGTGACGATGGCGAGGGCACACATCATAATGGTGATAATCCAGAAACGGGTGGTAATCTTGGACTCCAGCCAGCAACCCTTTGGCCAGTTCAGGAGCACACGGAAGTCAGCAGGCAGCTGTCCGGGCTTCACGCGGAAGGTGTCGTGCAGGGGAGCACGTTTGAAGAAGCGAAGTTTCAGACCGCGCTTGTTGCCGTAGCGGGCGTAGTTGGTCTGCAGCAGTACACTCACGCTCTCGATGAAGAAGATGAAGCAAAGAAGTGGCAGCAGCAGTTCCTTATGAATGATGATGGCCGTCACCGCAATGATGCCGCCGATGGCCAGCGAGCCTGTATCGCCCATGAAAATCTGAGCGGGATAGGCATTATACCACAGGAAGCCGATGAGGGCGCCCACGAAAGCCATCAGGAAGACCACCAGCTCCTCTGAACCAGGTACAAACATAATGTTCAGGTAGGCAGCTAAATTGATATGCGACGACACGTAAGCCAGTATGCCCAAGGCAAAGCAGATAATGGCGGCATTGCCTGCGCACATCCCATCCATTCCATCGTTCATATTGGCACCGTTGCTGACAGCCATGACAATGAAGATGGTCACAAACACAAAGAGTATCCAGCCCGCAGCCGTGCGACGCTTGCCAAGCCATTGGAAAAGGTCGGAATAGCGTAGGTTATTGTTCTTGACGAAAGGAATCGTCGTGACCGTACTCTTGACAGGCTCACTCGTATGTGCCACGACCTCTACACCATTCTGTCGGGCCGTGGTGACATTCTCATGTACCACAGCGTCGGGGCTTTGCCAAAGGACCAGCCCGATGACCAATCCCAAGAGAGCCTGCCCTGCCAACTTGAACAGAGGACGGATGCCGTCCTTGCCTTTGGTCATCTTCGTGTAATCGTCCCAGAAGCCCAGAAGGCCCAGCCAGATGGTTGTGCCAACCATGAGCAAAAGATAAATGTTACGCAGACGTCCGAAGAGCAGGACTGGAATCAGAGTAGATACAATGATGATGACACCACCCATCGTGGGAACACCTTTCTTCTCCACACCATAGGGATCAGTGATGGCATCGCGCTGCTCCTCGCTGAGGTTATGGCGCTTCATATATTTAATGAACCACTCGCCAAACCAAGCTGAGATGACCAGCGAGAGTACCAATGTGAGAATGGCACGGAAGGAAATATAGCTCCACATGTGAGCTCCCGAAATGCCGAATGTTCCAAGATAGCGAAAGAGATAGTATAGCATTATTGAATGAAGTGTGAGAAGTGAAAAATGAAGAGTGAAGAATGAATTATAATCCAAAGGCTTCGCGGACCACTTCGTGATCGTCGAAATGATGCTTGACGCCCTTGACATCCTGATAGTCTTCATGGCCTTTTCCGGCGATGAGGATGACGTCGCCAGGCTGTGCCATCATGCAAGCGGTTCGGATGGCCTCGCGGCGATCCACAATGCTGATGACCTTACGCATGTCCTCGGCCGTGAGGCCTGCGAGCATATCGTTGATGATGTCCTGCGGTTCTTCAAAGCGGGGGTTGTCAGAGGTGATGACAACACGATCCGAGGCACGCACGGCCGACTGTGCCATCAGCGGACGTTTGCCTTTATCGCGGTTGCCACCGGCTCCGCAGACGGTGATGCACTGACCCGGCTTCTTCAAAATCTCGTTGATGGTGGCAAGGACATTATCGAGGGCATCGGGGGTATGGGCATAATCGACGATGGCGGTAACGCCCTCGCGTGAGCGAATGGTCTCGAAACGTCCGTTGACGGGCTTTAACGTGCTCAATACAACCAGCACTTCCTCGGGCTTCTTGCCTAAACAGACGGCAGCACCATAGACAGCGAGGAGGTTGGAGACATTGAAGCGTCCGATAAACTGAACGAAAACCTCGCGGTCGTTGATGCTGAGTTGCATGCCATCGAAGCCCTCTTCCAGGATGCGGGCGCGGAAGTCTGCCATCGTGCGCAAGCTATAGGTTTTCACCTGCGCACGAGTGTTCTGTGTCATGAAGAGGCCATTCTTGTCATCCGCATTTGTGACAACGAAAGCGTCGGAGGGCAGTGCATCGAAGAATGCCTTCTTGGCATCACGGTAAGCCTCGACGGTCTTATGATAATCTAAATGATCGCGCGTGAGGTTGGTGAAGAGACCGCCCTTGAACTTCAAGCCACCAATGCGA
Organism: Prevotella sp.; assembly: GCA_015060555.1. GTDB lineage: Bacteria > Bacteroidota > Bacteroidia > Bacteroidales > Bacteroidaceae > Physcousia. The sequence goes on along the minus strand of SUYG01000015.1, from coordinate 91,250 downwards.
TGTTGTGCCACGCTGTGGGAACTTACCTCCATGAAAGCATAGCGGCAACCTTCATCAGCCATGCGTCCTAACAGGCGGTTCAGTGTGATGGGGTCGGGCGTGGTATGCTCTGTGGGAACCGGTTCGCCGTCGATGTAGTTGCAAACAGTAGAACAGAGACCGCATTTGTAGCCGAACTGACGGAACATGTGATAGAGGAGCGTGGCAATGGTTGTCTTGCCATTTGTGCCCGTCACACCAATGAGATCGAGCTTCTCTGTGGGATCGCCGAAGAAGTGATGAGCCAGAGGACCTACAGCCTTCTCGCTGTCCTCCACCTGAATGAATGTCACAGTAGCAGGGCAACTCTCGGGCAGCGTTTGGCAGACAACAGCCACAGCACCCTGTTCGATGGCCTTGGCGATGTATGCATGCCCATCGACCTGTGTGCCAGGTACGGCGATAAACAGATGGCCAGGCTTCACCTGCCTGGAGTCTATGGCGATGTCGGCGATGTCAATGTCAGCGTTTCCGATAAGGGAAAGCGGGCTGATGACTTGGATGAGTTCGGAGAGTTTCATATAGCAGTGCTTTTGATAGATCATTGTTTATTTATCGCTCAAGGACAGAGTGACCGTCTGGCCATCGGTAAGATGAGCTCCGGCGGCGATGTTCTGTTTTTGTACCAATCCGCGTCCTACAAGGCGCACTTTCAAGCCCAGAGACTCAAGGGCAGCGACCGCGTCGCGCGCTCCAAGGCCCGTCACGTCTGGCATCACGCCCTCCTGCAGTTCAGGCATCTCGACAGCATCAGGCATTTCGAAGACCGAAGTGCTGTCGGCAGCCTCCTCAGCATTGCGGAAGACACCCTTGGCCATCACATACTGCGCCAGTTCCGAGAAAACAGGTCCGCACTGTCCGCCACCAGAAGCAGGCAAGCCGCTCTTCTTGATGCACACGATACAGGAATATTTAGGCGACTCGGAGGGGTAGAAGCCACAGAAGCTTACCATATAACGGGCAGGAGAGCCGTGGTAGCTGCCATGTTCATCGGCCACCTGAGCCGTACCCGTCTTGCCACAAACCTTGAACTGCTTACAACCAGCCTTCTTGCCAAGGCCGGTCTTGTCGTTGACTACGCGTTCCAGGATCTCATGGATGTCCTTCAGCGTGCTGGGCTTGCAGATGTGTTCCTTGACGACTTCCACGGGGAACTCCTTGAGTGTCACGCCATCCTTCTGAATCTCACGCACGAAGCGTGGTTTCACCATGCGTCCGTTGTTGGCGATGGCATTATAGAAGGTGAGGGTATAGATGGGTGGTATCTGCGTTTCATAACCGATGCTCATCCACGCCAGTGCCGTCTTACTCCAATTGCTGCCGTCTGCCTTCGGACGTCGCACACGTGGGAAGCCCTGTCCCTGGAAAGGCAGGGTGAAGGGTACACCGACACCTTCACGATAGAGCCCATCGACATACTTCTCGGGATGGTTGAAATAGTGCTCGTCGATGATGCGGCTGACACCAACGTTGGAGGAAAACATCAGGCACTCATCCACAGAGATACGACGACCATAACCGCCACGGCGCCAGTTGTGATCCTTCATCACACGACCGTGCATCAGATACTGTCCGTTGCCCACTTGCACGCTATCCTTGCGCGTCACCATTCCGTCCTCCAGCGCAACCATGATGGAGGCTGTCTTGAAGGTGGAGCCGGGTTCCCAGAGGTCGGTGATGGCATTGTTCTTCACCTCGGCATAGTAGTAGTTACCAGGCGTTCCCAGGCGTGTCATGTTGGCGATAGCTTTCACGTCGCCCGTGGCCACTTCCATCAGCACCACGACGCCGACCTCACCATTGACCTCCTGCAGCTTACGCACAATCATCTTCTCGGCGGCGTCCTGCATTCCAACATCGATTGTTGAAATGATGTCGAGACCATTGATGGGTTCTACATCAGTGCGGTCTGTCCATTGTTTGCGCACTTTCTCACGATGCATCTTTCCGTTTACGCCACGCAGGATACTGTCATAAGCCAGCTCCAGACCGTTCATCGCAGAGTCACAGGATGACAACAGCGACCCCAGCGTGCGCGTAGCCATGTTTCCATAAGGTTTCTGGCGCTGTGGAATCTCTTCGCCGTAGAAGCCCGACTTGTTGCGCCCCAGGTTGACATACGGCAATTTCAGGAACTCGCGATATTGTATATAGGACGCATTACGCGCGAGCACGAAGGTGCGCTGACATTTGGCCTTGGATGTCTCACGAAGTCTGGCATTGCGCAGCGCTTTATGAAGGAGGTCTTTATATTCCTTGACACTCTTCTTGGGGAAGAGACGGTTCAGCCCAACGCTGATGCTATCTATCTTAGCCGGGAATACCTCATCGCGGTGCATACGGTGTTTGCGCTCTGCCACACTGTCGTTGCGATCGACCACCACGAGGTCAGCATACAGCGTGTAGATAGGCATAGAGCCCACCAGCAACTGTCCGTCGGCAGAATAGATGTTTCCTCGCACAGCAGGGATGTCCTTCTGTCGCGATGCCAGTCGTTCGCGAATCTTTTCCCAGTAGTCCTTCTCGAAGAACATCGAATAACCGGCACTGACAATCACGGCAACGCCCACCAACGTCAACAGGATGATGACGAAAGTGTAGCGTGGGATGATACGTTTATGGTCGAATTTCATGACTCCTTATTTTCTTGTTGCGTTCTGCTCTCTCTCTCTTTATTCTATTGTCTTACTCCTTCTCCATGTTGTCTTTGTCCACATGAATAATGAATGGTGGTTCGGTGGCGCTCGTCAGCAAGCTGTCTCCCAGTAGCTTCAACTTGCGCTCAATGCTGCTCTGCCGGCTCTTCATCGTGAGCTCAGCATACTGTGTCAGAGCGTAGTTCTTCTTCTCCACCAACTCATGGCGCAGGTCTTCCTCCTCGATGATCTCCTGCTGGGCACCGTAGCGGTTAGAGATATAGATGATGCCAAGTACCACCAGCAACAGGATAAACCAGATGTTCTTACGCAGGAAACTGCCCAGCAGGTAGTCGCCTCCGAGGATCTCACGCAGCGACACTTGCGGCAGGTCCTCAGACGAGAACAGGCGCCATGCAGAACGGCGTCCTTCGCGCACCTCATCAGCTGTCACAGCCTCAGGGATGTCGTCGGGCACAGTCTCAGCGGCTGCGTCTTCATCGTCAGACGCTACATCCGCCACGTCGTCTTTGTCCTCTTCTTCTTCGAGATTGGTGACAATGAGACGTACGTCGTCTTGGGGGACTTCTTTCTTACTTTTCATGTGAACTCCACTTTTACCGAATATTTTCTTTGATAGTAGAGGTGTTTCTACTCCTTTTTCTATCACCTCTGACTCCTTATTTTCTCTTTTTTCTTAGGACACCAGCCTTACAGCTTCTCGGCGATGCGCATACGAGCACTGCGACTGCGAGGGTTGCGTTGCAATTCATCATCGTCGGCCACCACAGGTTTACCAATGAGGCGGAAGGGCACATCACAACGGCCGAAAACGTCCTGCTCAGTCTGTCCCTCCACATTGCCAGAACGCATAAGGTTCTTAACCATGCGGTCCTCCAGCGAATGATAAGCGACGACCACCAACCGTCCGCCCGGGCGCAACAATTGGACAGCGGCCGTGAGCATGCAACGCAGCGCTTCCATCTCGCCGTTCACCTCAATGCGCAGGGCCTGAAAGGCACGAGCCAAATCCTTCTTCTCGCGATCGCGTCCCAAAAGCGGCGACAACAGTTCGGTCAGCTGTAGTGTAGTATCAATCTGTCTGTTGGAACGTGCCTTGACGATGGCTGTCGCCAGCCGCGAAGCCTGATGCAATTCGCCGTAGAGGCGGAAGATGGACGTCAACTGCTCGACCGTGTAGCTATTGATGATGTCTGCTGCAGAGCGCTGTGCCGACTGGTTCATTCGCATGTCTAACGGTGCATCGGCACGAAAACTGAAGCCTCGTTCGGCAGCATCCAGATGATGGCTCGAAACACCAAGGTCTGCCAAGATTCCATCCACGCCATCCACCTCATAGTAGCGCATCCAATTATGCAAATAGCGGAAGTTGGAGCGCACCAGCGTCCAGTCAATACCATTGGAAGCTTCTTCACGCAGTGCAGAACATTTTTCAATGGCGTCAGCATCCTGATCGAAGCTGAACAAGCGCCCGCCCTGCAACTGTGAGAGGATGGCTCGGCTATGGCCTCCGCCGCCCAGTGTCACATCCACGTATGTCCCATCTCGCCTGATGTTTAGCCCCTCCAGCGCAGGCTGAAGAAGCACGGGGATGTGATAGAAACTGGTTTCCATGGCGCAAAGGTACGAACAATATTTCATTCGAGCACCATCCTTTGCAAAATATTTTTGTTAAAAAATATAATTTACACGTTTTTAATGGGTTTATGAATTAAAGCTCTCGTTTAACTTAAAACTTTAAATCGTAGTTTTTGGCTAATTAAGCAGATAAAAACACACTTTTTTGTTGCTTCGATGTTTTCATAACGATTTTTTCCTTACTTTTGCAGCCGAAACAACGCAACAAGCGATGAAATTTGCAATCCTGGCTGCCGGCGAAGGCTCACGCCTGGCAGCCGAAGGCATAAAAGAGCCTAAGCCGATGGTGACACTTCAGGGCGAACCGATGCTGGACAGACTGATCCGCATCTTCGAGAGCTGTGGTGCAGAGACGATAGCCATCATCACCAACAACTTATCGCTTCAGACGCAAAAGCATGTACTTCAACTGCAAGCCAAGGGACACCCAGTACAATTGGTCGTTCAAACGACACCCTCGTCCATGCACAGCTTCCATGCGCTGATGCCATTGCTGGGCGAGGGGCGCTTCATTCTCACCACCGTGGACACCATTTTCAACGAAGACGAGTTCCATCGCTTTATCCAGGCTTTTAGCAATGCTGACGCTTCGCTGGACGGAATGATGGCTGTGACGGACTTCATCGATGACGAACGTCCACTGTGGGTTTCGACAATGGCAGATCTCACCATCAGCGGCTTCCACGACACACAAGCATCGTTTCAGGCGAGCAAGGTTGGGGATGAGTGTCGCTATATCTCAGGGGGCATCTATGGCCTCGACAGCCGTTGTTTTGCCACCCTCGACCGTTGCATTCAAGAAGGCCAACAGCGGATGCGAAATTTCCAGCGTGCCCTTGTGGCCGACGGCTTCCACCTTACCGCATATCCCTTCTCAAAAATTCTTGATGTGGACCATGTCAGCGACATCACCAAAGCCGAAGCCTTCCTCAGCAACACAAAGCCACTGAAAATCATTGGCATACAGCGCGATGCCTCAGCCTCGCCCAACCGTGAGACAGCAGATGCCGCCATCTTCGAGGCAGTGGCCAAAAGGCTGGAGGCAGCAGGCGCAATCGTGACACGCCTCACCGATGAGCAGTTCCTCAATGCCTTTCCCGACGACAACCCCACCTACGATCCATTGATGGATGCCTTGGTGACGCACGCCAACGGCATCTTCACCATGTCCCGCAACCTGCAGACCTGCGTCATGCTGGACATTGTGGAACGATGCTACCATATTCCATGTGTCAACAGCGGTAGCGGCATCACCACATGCAGCGATCGCCAACAGATCTACAACCGGTTCCATCAGACAGCACTCCGTCAGCCTCCAACCTGGTTTGGCAGCCTCTACAAAGAACGGTGGCCCAATGATCCGGTTGATGCTTATGAGCTGCTGGACACACTGCCCTACCCCATTTGGATCAAGCGCAGTTTGGAACATTCCCAAACGCCCGACGACATCATCTTCGCCTCCAATGAAGCCGAGGCACACAAGGCACTGGATGCTTTTGTCTGTCGCAAGATCGATGAGGTGGCCTTCAGCGCCCATGTCCAAGGCGACCTGATTAAGTTCTACGGTGTGGCTGGCGAGGGCTTCTTCGAGTGGCGCTATGCCACTGAAGCCCCTGACAAGTTCGGCCTCGACAACACCAGCGTTACACCACACCATTACCCCTTCAATGCCAAGGCGCTTCAGGAACAATGCGAGACAGTAGCCACCTGCATTGGCGTGCCTGTCTATGGCGGCGATGCCATCATCGAGGCTGACGGCCAATGCACACTACTCGACTTCAACGACTGGCCCAGCTTCAGCAGCTGTCGCGTAGCAGCCGCAGAGGCCATAGCGGACTACGTGCTTATGATTAGCAGAAAATGAATAGGAAAGAGATGATAGACGAAGTAAGCGCCACCTACAAATCACAAGATACCGAAGAGTGGCTCGACAAAGTGTTCACGCGTCCCATTGGCTACCGATGGGCGCTGTTGTTCAAACGTTTAGGCATCCACCCCAACACCGTCACCGTGCTGTCAATGGTGCTGGGTGCCGCCTCTGGCGTGATGTTCTATTTCGACGCTGACACGCCAAGCGGATTCGGCCTCAACGTGTGTGGCGTTCTCCTGCTGATGTGGGCAAACTTCTATGACAGTGCTGATGGCCAGCTGGCTCGCATGACGGGTCAAAAGACGCCGTTGGGTCGCATCCTCGACGGAGCCTCCTCGGACGTGTGGTTCATCCCCATCTATTTCTTCATTTCCCTGCGACTCTATCCTCAGGTCATACCCTTCTGCGAGACCCAGACGTGGGGCCTCTGGAGTTTTGTACTGAGTGCCATAGCTGGTTTTGGCGCACACACCTACGAGTGTCAGCTTGCTGATTACTACCGCAATATCCACCTCTACTTTCTTCAAGGAAAAGAGGGCAGCGAATTCGACCACTACGCTCAGCAGAAAGCCAAGTTCCAATCGATGCCCTTCCGAGGTCATGAAATCGAGAAGATCTTTCAATGGTTCTACGTCAACTACACCCACACCCAGGAGCTGGCCACGCCACAGTTCCAACGCCTGTGGCATCTGCTGAAGGAGCGCTACGGCGAGGACATTCCGCAGGACTTCCGCAACCGTTTCCGCCAGCAGAGCCTGCCGTTGATGAAATGGGCCAACATCCTGACTTTCAACACACGAGCTGTCACGCTCTATGTCGGTTGCCTCATTGACAAGCCTTGGATCTTCCCCGTCTTTGAGTTGACAGTCCTTTTGGTCATTTACTTGTATATGCGCTACAAACATGAACATTTCTGCCGAACATTCGCCGATGAACTGCAAGGGACTGATCTTTGACTACGGTGGCACGATAGACACCGATGGTGTCCATTGGTCAGAGGTGCTATGGAATGGCCTTGTCGCTGCCGAGATACCTGTGGGCAAAGCCGACTTCCGCGATGCCTATGTCTATGGCGAACGCACACTGGCAAGGCAACCGCTGATACGTCCAGAACACACCATGCTGGATGTGCTACGCATCAAGGTTCATCTCGAGATTCAATACCTTCTGCAGAAAGACCAAGGTCTTATGGCCGGAAGACCATGGTCTTCTGCCGCTAAGACCATGGTCTTCCATTGCTACGACCATGTACTGCATATTCTCGAGACCCACCGTGAAATGCTTCGCACTCTGAGCCAGCGCTATCCATTGGCGCTCGTGAGCAACTTCTACGGCAACATGAATGCCGTCTTGCGGGATTTCCATCTGGACTTTTTCCACGCCGTGATTGAATCAGCCGTCGTTGGCGTCCGCAAGCCCGAACCACGCATCTTCCAACTGGGCATTGAAGCTCTGGGGCTCCGCCCTGAAGAGGTCGTGGTCGTGGGCGATTCATTTGACAAAGACATCCTTCCGGCCCATAGCCTCGGCTGCCAAACGGTATGGCTTCGCGGCCAGGGGTGGGACGAGCAGAAAGTGGACGAAACAATCCCCACCGCCATCATTCAGCACCTCTCCGCTTTGCCTCAATTGCTCAGAAAATAGTTTTTTTCAGTTTTTTTGTGAATAAAACGATTTTATTAGTTCATTCTCGCTGAAAAAGACTATCTTTGCAACCGCAAACTACTTTGAACTGACATATCAACTCAAATATATGAGCCTAAACAACGTACAACCCGCTGATGGTAAGCTGGGTATCCTCATTGTCGGCAACGGCGCTGTAGCCACCACCTTCATGACAGGTGTGTTCATGGCCCGCAAGGGCCTGGCCAAGCCTGTCGGTGCTATGACACAGTACGACAAGATCCGCGTCGGCCGTGGCGCAGACAAGCGCTATCTCAAATATGGTGACATCGTCCCCCTGGCATCGCTCGACGACCTCGTCTTCGGCTGCTGGGATGTCTATCCGCAGAACGCCTATCAGGCCGCCATCTATGCCGAAGTATTGCGCGAGAAGGACATCGAGCCCGTTCGCGAAGAACTGGAGCAGATTGTGCCGATGCCCGCAGCCTTCGACCACAACTATGCCAAACGCCTGAATGGCGATCACATCAAGCCCTGCCACACTCGCTGGGAGATGGTTGAAGCCGTGCGCGAAGACATCCGCCGCTTCAAGGCTGAAAAAGGCTGTGCACGCATCGTCGTGCTATGGGCCGCGTCCACAGAAATCTATGTGCCTGTTGACGAAAGCGTCCACTATCACCTTGCTGACCTCGAAGCTGCCATGCACGCCGACGACCGCCAGCGCATAGCCCCCTCCATGTGCTACGCCTATGCCGCCCTGTCCGAAGGCGCTCCCTTCATCATGGGTGCCCCCAACACCACCGTCGATATCCCGGCGATGTGGGAGTTGGCAGAAAAGACCCGTATGCCCATTGTCGGTAAGGACTTCAAGACAGGACAGACGCTGGTCAAGAGCGGCTTCGCGCCCATCATAGGATCCCGCTGTCTGGGCCTCAACGGCTGGTTCTCCACCAATATTCTGGGCAATCGCGACGGCTTGGTGCTCGACGAGCCAGAGAACTTCCGTACAAAAGAAGTCTCCAAGCTTTCCACCCTCGAAACCATCCTGCGCCCCGACCTGCAGCCCGACCTTTACGGCCATGGCAATGACGAGGACACGCAATACTTCCACAAGGTACGTATCAACTACTACCCCCCTCGCAACGACAACAAGGAAGGCTGGGACAATATTGACATCTTCGGTTGGATGGGCTACCCCATGCAGGTGAAAATCAACTTCCTGTGTCGCGACAGCATCCTGGCAGCCCCCCTCTGTCTGGACCTCTGTCTGCTCAGCGACCTCGCTGCCCGTGCCGGGCGCTATGGCATACAGCGCTTCCTCAGTTTTTATCTGAAGAGCCCGATGCACGACTACACCGCCAACGAAAGTCCTGTCAACAACCTCTACCAGCAGCATACACTGTTGAGGAATGCCTTACGCGAAATGGGTGGCTACGAGGCTGATGAAGAACTCGACTAACGAGGGTTGAGCAGACAGCAGGAGCCTTTCAGAAAGGCTGAATAATGTGCACATTGTCAAAACAATCTATAAGAAAAATCCTTTTCATCCTGGCTACCGCTTTCCTCACTTGTGGCACTGTGAGTGCACAAGTCATATTACCCCTTTGTGCCCAAAGACAACAAAAAGCGCACTTGCGCCAAGGCGCTGGAATGACACACGCTTATTCCAACGCTATCATGGACAAAGTGGAGGAGGCCGTGAAGAATGGAATCGTAGGCAACGAAGACGACGATTGGTGATTTTTTGAACCCAAAGCGCAGAAACAGCACCTAAAAATATGTTTCTGCGCTATTTTTTGCATCTTTTTTGCCCGAGAATTTGGTCAGGCAGAGAGAAATGCCTACCTTTGCTCCGAAAATCGCCTCTTGGCAAACATATAATATATGTATAAGCACTTCCGCAACCTGATTTTTGCCGGCATCGCCCTGGTCGCCGTTGCTCTTCTGCCTGTCCATGCGGCATCGCAGGTGCAGCGCAACGACACGCTGTCGCGGCAGCCTGTGCTAACGCAGCAGGGATCCGAAGTGCATCCCCGTATGATGACGAGCCCGCTGCCTGTCAGCATCCGCCAACAAGGGCGACAGCTTTGTGTACAAAGCCGCTACAACCAATTGCTGCCCGTCTATACGGAAAACGGGACATTCTACACGGCAGTACGTCTTTCCAAGGGTACCAACTGGATTTCCGGACTACCCAAAGGCAGTTACCTGATTAACAACCGTAAGTTCACCATTTATTGAACGTATGTATGTCCGAGTCTGAGCACAACGAACTGACCATCGACTTAGAGCGCATCATCCGTGAGAGAGCGGGCAAGCGCGTACCCGGTTTCGTCATACGTTGGCTCAAGCGCTTCATCCACGAGGACTTTATCAACGAATTTCTCCGCCGCGGCTATATAGGCGTCAACTTCTGCACGAAGGGTATCGAGTACCTTGGTGTCCATTTGACGATAGAAGGCTTGGACGAATTGCCTGCAGAGGGCCGCTTCACATTTGTCTCCAACCATCCTCTTGGCGGTATCGACGGCGTTGCTTTGGGCAGCATCATTGGCAGCAAGTACAACGGCCATGTCAAGTATCTGGTCAACGACTTGCTGATGAACATCAAGGGTCTGGCACCGCTGTGCATCGGCATCAATAAGTTTGGCGCTCAGGCACGTAACCTGCCGCAGCTGATTGATGGTGCTTTTCAGAGCGACAACCACATCATCATGTTCCCCGCCGGCATCTGCTCACGCAAGATTAACGGAGTGATACATGATCTCCCTTGGGGGAAGGCGTTCATACAGAAGAGCGTACAGACACAGCGCGATGTCGTACCCATCCATTTCATCGCACAGAACTCGCCTCGCTTCTATCGCATAGCGAACTGGTGCAAGCGCTTAGGCATCAAGTTCAACTTGGCCCAGCTGTTTCTGCCCGATGAGATGTACCGCTCATGCGGCAAGCATTTCACCGTGCGCTTCGGAAAGCCCATCCCTTGGCAAACCTTCGACCATTCCCACAGTCCTGCCGAATGGGCACAGTGGGTACAGGATGAAGTATATAAACTTTGAGTTGAAAGCTGAAAGATATGGAAGAGATTATTGCCCCCATCCCTGTTGAGATCCTCAAGAGCGAACTCACGGCAGACAAGCGGTTGCGGTTCACCAACAAGAGCCACAACGAGGTTTATATTGTCACTTGGCAGAACGCTCCCAACGTGCTGCGTGAGATTGGGCGCCTGCGTGAGATTGCCTTCCGCGCGGCTGGCGGTGGCACGGGCAAGCCCCTCGACCTTGATGAGTTCGACACAATGGAGAATCCATACAAGCAACTCATCGTCTGGGATCCGGAGGAGGAGAAGATTCTTGGTGGCTACCGCTACCTACTGGGCACAGAAGCACAGTTCGATGCCGAGGGTCAGCCCATTCTCGCCACGTCCCACATGTTTCATTTCTCCGAGCGTTTCATCCGTGACTACCTGCCCTACACCATCGAGCTGGGTCGCAGCTGGGTGACATTAGAATATCAAAGTACGCGCGCGGGCGCGAAAGCACTCTTCGCCCTCGACAACCTGTGGGATGGTCTCGGTGCTCTCACCGTGGTGATGCCCGAGATACGCTATCTCTTCGGCAAGATGACCATGTACCCCAGCTATGATCGCCAAGCACGCGACATGATTCTCTTCTTCCTGCAGAAGCACTTTGCCGACTCCGACAAGCTCATCATCCCGATGAAACCTTTACAAATTGAGGCTGACACGACCCAACTGGCAGCTCTTTTCTGCGAAGATGAATTCAAGGCCGACTATCGCATCCTCAACCGCGAAGTACGCTTGCGGGGCTACAACATCCCACCTCTTGTGAACGCCTACATGAGTCTCTCGCCTACCATGAAAATGTTCGGAACAGCCATCAACTACGGCTTTGGAGATGTTGAGGAAACAGGCATCCTCATCGCCATCGATGAGATTCTCGACGAGAAACGTGTTCGCCACATTGACAGCTTCGCCCGCGAGCATCCCGAAGCCATCAGGCCCACCAGCGGTGCGAACAAAGTCATCTCCTAAGACAACAGATAACAACAGAAAACAGCAGGAGGCCCCATTCTTGAGGCCTCCTGCATTGTTTTATAAATCCCGTCTCAACCAGACACGCATCTTTCCACTGCCACGATGACACCAAGCGTAGTAAGGAATGAGCGTCAGGCGGACATCGGTGGGAGACAGACGGCCCTGCGCATCGAAGTCCAGCAGCTGGGCATCCGTAATGAGTGTGGTAACTGGCGTATTAGCGATTGTCAGGCTCCCCAGCTGGAAGCGGGGCGTCTGGTTCATGAGCAGACGTGTAATGTCGAAGTCGTTCTCAGCGGCAGCATATCCATCAGGCCGCTCGGCACAATAAACCAGCGGGCCACGCTCCACGCAAATCATGCCACGATCCTCACGCACATGAGCATTGGCGCGGACAGTACGAGGCTGCATATCGAAGTGCAACTGCACACGGTCGCCCTTCTTCCATTTCCTGTCTGCAAGGGTGAGATAGCCATCGGCTGTGAGGGTAGCAGCAGTCGTATTCAGCACCTCCTCACCATTGAGCGTGCAAGTGTATCCCTGTAATTTTAGGTCATCGCTATAGCTGTAGAGGTCCGAGGGAAGAACGCGACCCTGCAACCACCCTGGGATACGGATCTTCAGGGCAAAGCTGCCGGCAGCGTTCTTATCGACAGTGATCGTTATGTCACCATTCCATGGGTAGGAGGTCTGCTGGCTGAGCTGTACACGCTTTCCGCCCACCGTCATCGTGGCGCTGTTGGCTAAGAAGAGGTTGACATAGACGGAACGGTCGCGTACGGCATAGACATAGCCTGGTAGCGAGGGGATGAAACGACAGATGTTCGAGGGGCAGCAAGCACAGCCAAACCAGGGTTGGCGCTTGTGCTGACCATTGGAGGCCAATGGGTTGGGATAGTAGAAAGTGCCGCCGTCGAGGCTGACACCGCTAATGAGACCATTGTAAAGAGTGCGCTCCAGTACATCGTAGTACTTGGACTCACCGTGGAGCAAGAAGAGACGATGGTTGACATAGGTGAAACCGATGGCTGCACAAGTCTCGCAGTAGGCTGTCATATTGGGCAGTTCATAATTCTTGCCGAAGGCTTCACCTTGACTGGTGGCACCGATACCACCAGTGATATAAAGCTTCTTACTCACGATGTTATCCCAGATGCGATCGATGGCATGGATATAAGCTGTGTCACCCGTGAGCGCTGCGACATCTGCCATTCCGGCGTACATATAGGCAGCGCGGACAGCATGACCCACGGCCTCATCTTGCTCTACCACAGGCCTATGGGCCTGAGAGTACTCATGTACGATCGTCGTCTTGCCGCGATAGTCCAACAGGAACTTCGCCTCGTCGAGGTACTTCTTGTCGCCTGTGACGAGGTAGAGCTTTGCCAGCGCCATCTCCGGAATCTGATGACCCGGGACGATACAAGCCTGACCAGCAGCAGGCCCCACCTCCCGGCAGACACAATCGGCATAGCGGATGGCTATGTCCAGGAACTTGCGCGAGCCTGTGGCTTGGTAGTGTGCAATGGCCGCCTCCACCATGTGACCCAAGTTGTAGAGCTCATGACTGCCTTGCTCTTCGCTTGACCAACGGCTGCTACCCGACCAGGGATGAGGGTGGGCAGGATTCTGTGTGCGAGCTGTGTAGAGATAGCCGTCGGGCTCCTGGGCAGCCCCGATGATGTCGATGATGGAATCGATGTAATGGCGCAGACGCTTGTCGGGGTAGGTCTGCAGGAGATAGCTGGCACCCTCGATGGTTTTATAGGGGTCGGTGTCATCGAAGGGGAAGGTGCTCTCCTTGACTTCAAAAACCTTGGAGGGGTCTTTCAGGTGGGCGGTGGCATTCTCGAAATTGCGGTAGCGTCCGGTTTCCTCGCACTTGGAGAAAGCCAAGGGAACGGTCACCTCACGGGTAGCGCGCAGACGCTGACCCCAGAAGTTGTCGGTCACGCTGACGCTTGTGAATGGAACAGGAGTGATGGGATAACCAGTGGCAGGGTGTTCGCTGGTCTTTGCCTGTAATGTTGTGGCCAGGCATAACAGTGGAATAAGGAGTGTTCTCATTGTTGAATGATGTTAGTTGGTTATAATCAAATGTTCAAAGGTAAAAGATGGACTCGGGGCCCATATTGAAGAGGAGATCGACGATGCTCAAGTCGGGCAGGAAGCCCAATCGCTGTGCGAAGACCTGGTAGTAAGGCTCACCGGTACGACGCTGTTCCGCAGGCACCTCCTGCTGCACATCCAGCAAGCCGCAAACCACTTCATGCAGCGCTGCATTGAAGTCAATGAGGAAATCATAGGTGCGCGACTGGTAGAAAACAGCCATCTCATCAGCATAATACTCGAAGAAAGGACTCTTGCCATAGGCTGTGCGCAGGGCGTTCCAGTGGTGATGGCGCCAGTTGCCGTGTTCACTGATGCGGATGTCGCGGACAGGGACATGACTGGAGGCTGCCACCACAGGGATGACCAGATGCTGAGGACCATCGGGCATGGCGATGGTACAACGGTTGCGCATCGTCTGCTTTACATAGTGCTCATCGGCGTCGATGACGGCGTCGGGGGTAGCACGAAAGGTGCGATACCATGAGATGGGTGCGAGGTAGGCAGTAGTCAATGGAAAGTGATGAATGATGAATGACGAATGATGAATGATGAAGGCTGCGATTAAGTGAGAGGAGAGTCAAGCTCGCTTGAACTATCCCGAGCGTGAGCAGGCTCGACCGAAGGTCAATGACGAATGTTAGACGGGCAGAACTTTCAGCAGAAGTTTTGTATTGTCAGCAAGAGTCGTCGCGATGAAATGGGCATCGCCGCCATCGCGCAACCGCAACTGTTTGCGCAGCGTAGCCACAGAAGCGGGGAACCCTCTTACGGTGAGCTCTGCAGCCTCCAAGCCCTGCAACAAGCGCTTCAGCTCCTTCTTGTTGAACGTAGCCTGATCCACAATGCGCCAACAGCGACCTGGGAAATCGGGGACGATGGTCTCTGCTGCATAGAGGTGACTGTTAGGCGCCAACTGTTGCACAGGAAAGCGCTGGCACAGCGTCTTGAAGGCTCCGGCCTTGAGGATACCGGCATTGGGCTCGTGGAGGAAGAAGCCAACTCCTTTCCACCCCTCGTGAAGAGAGGTCGATGCGGCAGCCTTCTCTTCGGCTATCGTAAAGCAAAAAGCGGTGGGATGCGCCTTCAAATCCACACAATGGATAGGGATGTCTTCCAGCCGAAGGGTGCTTGGACTGTTGCCCCCTTTCATCACCAACAAAAGCTCCTTGCACTCCCCTTCAACACTAATCACATGAGCCTCGATGATGCCATCAAGGGCACGGAGGGCGGACGTGAGGTCGAGCATGGGGGACAGCTTGATAAGGACGTGGCCGGCATGGGTACGAAGCTGCTTCTGCAGCACACACACATCGGGTGTGCAGTCCTCAATGCGTGCCACCTTCCTTCCTGATGCATCACGACGTGCAGGATCTATATATAATAAGGTATAGCAACGAGTGAAGAACGAGGCGCTCTCTGCCTCTATTTCCTGACAGACGACTTCTGCATGAGGGCAGCCCATGAGGGGCAGGTTATGGCGTGCCAGCTCACAGAGCTCGAGGTTGCGTTCCACATAAGTGGCGCTCTTGAAGAGAGGCGCAATGGCCATGAAGTCGATGCCGAGGCCTCCTGTGAGATCTGCGAAGGAAGTCGTGAGATCTGCGGAAGTAGCAGCCCCCCCTCCTCCTTCTTCCTGAAGTGACGATGCGAGCAGGCGCTCCGCAATCCGACGCTTATAGGAAGCCGTGGCCTCGCTGGAACACTGTTCTAAGCTGAGGCGGGGAGGAAAGAGGAAGCCGCCGGTGGCAGCACAAGCGGGGAGCTTGCACGCTGCCAACTGACGGCCTTCAATCTGTGTCAAAGCCTCACGTAGGTTCACGCCATCGGGTACACGCCTCAATGCCAACTGCCGGACATCGTCGTTGGCGTGTGCATGGATAAACTCTAACGTGGCGGCATTCAAGGTCACGATCTTTTATTTCAACAGTTCCTCGACTTTCTCTGCGAGCTTATCGCCACGCAGGTCGCGAGCAACGATAACGCCATCCTTGATGAGCACGGTGGCAGGGATAGAGCGAACGCCATAGGTGGCAGCGCCCTCGCATTCCCAACCCTTGAGGTCAGAAATCTGCGGCCATTCCATTTGGAGGTCCTTGAGTGCCTGCTTCCACGCATCGGCATCATTGTCAAGGCTCACGCCGATGATTTCAAAGCCCTGGGCGTGGAACTTGTCGTAGGCAGCCTTCACATGGGGCATCTCAGCGCGGCAGGGACCACACCAACTGGCCCAGAAATCAATCATGAGCACCTTTGCCGTCTTGGCAACGTCGCTGACAGCGAGTTCAACGCCCTCGGGTGTTGCGGCCTTGATGTCCTTGTAGGGTTTGCCAACGGCAGTGGCGGCCTTCACGTCGTAGATCTCGCGGAGCTTGGCAATGCGCTCGTTGTCAGCACCCTCGGGGATAGCTGCCAGCTGTTCGATAACGAATTCATCCTCCATCATGGGCGCATAGGTGGCGAGATAGCTTTGGCCAGCCACGTTCTGGATATTCGCAGTGATGAAGTCCTTGTAGATAGCGGTCATTTTTTCCTGCAGGTCGTTGAGCTGCTTCTCAGCATCAGCGCGCATCTCGTCGCTGGCCTCAGGATTATTGAAGGTGGCAAAGACTTTCTCGCCCACCTCATTGATCTCAAGCTCCTTACGAGAGAGCTCTGTGATGGCATCGTTGACGGGGGTACCGCTGATGACGGCCACAGCATTCGCGGCGGTGTCCAGCTGAATGGTGATAGCAGCGTTTTCCAGTGCAAACTGCGTGGCAATAGCAAGGTCCTCATTGGTGTTGGAACGCCAGATGACATAACGCATGGCAGCGGTGTCCTGAATGCCCTCGAACACAAACTTTCCGTTCTTCACCGTGGTGACGGCAATCGTGTCGATGTCAAAACGGTTCTGGATATTGGCCAGGATGACGGTGTCACCATCTTCAGCACCTGTGGCAGTACCTGTCACCTTGTAACCATTGTCTTTACAGGCTGCTATGCACAACATGATGGCCAGCGCAGCAAAAGAGAGAACTTTCTTCATAGATGTTTTATTTAGGGGTTTGGTAATGATGCTTTTGGGACTACGAGGCTGATGGATATTGCGCCAGCGCCTTGTTCTCGGCGTCTTCCATGATTTCGCGCTCGCCAGGTCCTTTGTCGTTGATGCCACACAGATGGAGGATGCCATGGATGATGACGCGGCGGAGTTCCTGCTCATAGGCGACACCCAGACCGGCAGCATTGGAGCGGACGGTGTCAAGGCTGATGAACAAGTCGCCATTGATGACTGAGCCCTGGCTGTCGTCGAACGTGATGATATCTGTGTAGTAGTCGTGCTGCAGGAACTGGCGGTTCACCCGCAATATCTCCTCGTCATCGACGAAGACATAGGCAATATCTCCCACTCGACGACCATAGTCGTCGGCCACCGCCTGCACCCATTTCCTGATGCTTGCGGCATCCACGTCGGGCATCGCCACGTTTATGGTCTGAAACGATATCACTTGGCACACAATTTACAATCCTCGCAGGAGCGGAAACGCTTCTCCACCTGCACGTGGAGGCGCTGTTGCAATGCTTCGAGGGGTATTTCGTTGAGGACTTCACTGGCAAAAGCCTGCTTCAGCAGCGTCCGGGCTTCCACCTCGCTGATGCCGCGCTGCCGCATATAGAAGAGCGCTTCGTCGTTGAGTTGCCCCACCGTGCTGCCGTGGGAGCATTTCACGTCGTCGGCGTAGATCTCCAGCATCGGCTGTGTCCACATCCGCGCCTCCTCCGTGCAGACCAGGTTGGCATTGCGCTCCACGGATTCCGTCTGCACAGCACCTTCGCGCACCAGCACCTTGCCGGCGAAGGCGCCGGTGGATTGCTGATCCACAACATATTTATATAGCTCACGACTGATGCCGCCAGGGGCACAGTGGTCGATGAGCGTATTGTTGTCCACGTGTTGTGTGCCGTTGGTGATGGCACAGCCCAGCAGCACCGCCTCAGCACCTTTTCCCATCAGGCGCACGTCCGTCTGGTTGCGGCTCAGACCGCCTGCCAGCGTGAATGTGGTGTGGGTGAGATGACCACCAGCCGCCACCTCGGCAAAGACCTGATGGAAGCGATGGCAGCGCTCGGCGGTATCCTCTATGTCGTAGAGTTCCACATGGGCACCCGGCTCCACGAAGATCTCTGTGACCTGCGTCGTCAGGAAATCCTGATCTGCGGCAGCCCTGTCGCTGAGAATCACCTGCACGTGTGCGCCGGCCTCAGCAAGAATCAGCAGACGGCGGTTCTGCATCAGCGGCGCCGTAGCACGCAGCGTATTCGTGATCTGCACGGGATGCTCCTTCCGCTCGCCGGCAGCCACATGGATGACGAGGACATCCTGCACGAGCATGGTGTTCAGCGCCGTGACGGCATCCGCCTCCACATCGGCCAGCGTGCCGTAGCGGGCAGCAACCGCCTCCGTCAGGGGAGCCGCAGTCGCTGTAGCCAGCTGCAGTCCGTAGTTGGGTGCGAAAGCCGCCGCCACATCGGTGTATTTATACCTCTCCACCTTACGCGACGGGAATCCCATGCGCTCGAAAGCAGCAGCTGCCGCCTCGCGACGCGCATTCAGCGCCGCTGGAGCACAGGCTTCAATGCGCGCACGCTCTGCCCGCCACAATTCAATATATTGATCAGTCCCTTTCAATGTCTCAGTCTTTCAAGTCCCCAAATCCCTTTTGTTCAATTTCCAGCGCCAGCTCCGGTCCGCCCGTCTTCACGATACGGCCGTCGATGAGCACGTGGACGACATCGGGTTTCAGATAGTCCAGCAGACGCTGGTAGTGTGTAATCACGATGGCTGCGGTCTCCGGCGTGCGCAACTTGTTGAAACCTTCCGCCACGATGCGCAGAGCATCCACGTCGAGGCCGGAATCCGTCTCGTCAAGGATGCACATCGTGGGCTCCAGCATGGCCATCTGGAAGATCTCATTGCGCTTCTTCTCGCCGCCGCTGAACCCTTCGTTCACAGAGCGGCTGGTGAGCTTATTGTCCAGCTCCACAATCTTGCGGCGCTCGCGCATCAGCTTCAGGAAGGCGGCAGCGTCCAGCGGCTCCAGGCCCTGGTACTTGCGCTTCGCATTGAGGGCTGCACGCATGAAATTCACCATCGACACCCCAGGGATTTCCACCGGCTGCTGGAACGACAGGAACAAACCCTCATGCGCACGTTCGTCGGGCGACATTGCCAACAGGTCCTTGCCGTGGAAGGTCACCGTACCCTCTGTCACCGTATAAGCCGGATGACCCACGAGCACGTTGGAGAGCGTCGATTTCCCAGCACCGTTCTGCCCCATCAGCGCATGAATCTCGCCTGGGCGCACTGTCAAGTCGATGCCTTTCAGTATCTCTTTGCCACCGATTGTGGCGTGCAGATTCTTGATTTCTAACATCCGTGTGTTGTTTGATTTCGGGTGCAAAGGTACAATAAAATCTCGAATCACCGCATTCTGAATTGACAAAAGTCAAGGAAAATGCAAAATATTATGCTTTTCAACATAAATCCTACACCTATTCCAGAATCTCGCCGTACCTTTGCAGCGCAAAAGGGAAGAGTCCCATTGCATAGAGATTTAGTTAGTTAGTTTATAAGGTAAATGATTTCGTAAGCGATTGTCCGTGAGGATCATCGCTTTTCTTTTTTATATAAGCCCCGCTGCCGGACCATGTCTCAGTAGATGGCCTCGGCAATCTGGCGGATGCTGTCAACGGCGCTTAGCGTGTAGAAATGGAGGCTGGGGATGCCGTGGGCGATGAGGTCGCGGCACTGGGCAATGCCCCATTCAATGCCCACCTGCTTCACCTCGTCATCGCTCTTGCAACGTCGCAGTTCCTCGCTGAGCGCAAAGGGGAGGTCGCAGCGGAACGTCTTGGGCACAGTGGCGAGCTGGCTGAGTTTGGAGAGGGGCTTCAGGCCTGGGATGATGGGGATGGTGACGCCAGCGGCACGCGCCTGTGCCACAAACTGATAGAACTTCTCGTTGTCGTAGAACAGCTGTGTAATGGCCATCGAGGCACCTGCCTGCTGCTTCTCCAGCAGCACGCGGATGTCGCTCTCCAGATTCGGCGCCTCCTCGTGCTTCTCAGGGTAAGCCGCCACGCCGAACTCAAAGCGCTTGCCGCGCACCTTCATCGGCGAGCCGTCGGCAAAAAAGCCTTCGTTGAAGCGGTTCACCTGCTCTATGAGCTCCAGCGCATGGGTGTAGCCGCCGGGCGTGGGCTGGTACATGCTCTCCTCCTTAGCTTTGTCGCCGCGCAGCAGAAACACGTCCTCGATGCCCAGGAACTGCAGGTCCAGCAGCGCATACTCGATATCCTCCTTCGTGGAGCCGGAACACACGAGATGCGGAATCACAGGGATGCCCCAACGCTGCTGGATGGCCGCTGCGATGGCGATTGTGCCTGGCCGACGGCGCACGCGGCTGCGTTCCACCAGTCCGCCCTCCAACTCGCGATAGACGTACTCGGCTCGGTGTGTAGTGATATTGATGTGACGAGGCTGGAAGGGTGCCAGCGTCTCAATCGTCTGAAACAGCGACCCCGTTCCCGTTCCCTTCAGCGGCGGCAGCACCTCAAAGCTGAAGCCCGTGGCATCGCTTGCGCCGCTATATAATTGTTCTATCATGCCGTTGATAACTTTTGTGCCTGCAAAAGTACCCTTTTTCTTTCTAACAGCCAAGAAAACATGGCAAAAACACCTCAAAAACCCAGCAAAACCGCCCAAACACCAAGCTCCTGCAGCTCGAAGACTATGATCCTACAGCTCGAAGACCAAGCTCCTATCGCCCGAAGACCTAGGTCCTATCGCCCAAAGACCTAGGTCCTACCGCCCGAAGACCTAGGTCCTACCGAGTTTCTCACTGGTGAGAAAACCTTTTATCACTGGTGAGAAAAACAAGAAGGACCAGTCCTTCAGCCCATAAGGGCATGACCTTATCGCCATAGGGACCAGACCTTCTTTTCAAGCACCCCTCATGCAAAAAACATAGAAATAACGAAAGACCCTAATCCTTCGCACGACATGATGAACTTGTATGGTTGTATAACCTCTTCGGTTGAGATTATTAAGAGCTCTTTTTTGATGTCAGCCGCCAGCGGAGGGTTCGTATAGTTTTCCGCAAAAGTTTTTTCTAACCCCGCACGCAAGACACTACTACTCCCTCGCCTTACCCTCTATAGAGACTACGCGCAGACACTGTAGAGGGTATGCATGGAGACTATAGAGTCCCCTCTGTAGGGCATGAGAGGACAGCAGGCTGCATCGTGCGATGCAGCCTGCTGGATGTGGAACCTCAAGGACGTGAGGTACTAATTATACCCGTCCGAATGAAATTAAATGAACGGAATCATTATTCTATGATCGGACAAACACTTAATTTGAAGTATCGGGTGTTTCTTACTCATCTATTGGTATCGGAGTGAGGCGCACTTCAGCAATGTGCAGTTCATTTGTCTGCGTTCCGCGATTAATCGCACTTCTTGGAGTTGTGCTCTGAATATTCAGCAGCGAACACGAGAAGTCAAACATCTCTTCATCATGCACAATGACATCTTTTGCGATGGCTGCTGTAGTATATTTGCTCTCAATAGTTGTGGAACGTCCGAGAATACCAAAGGGCGTTACGTTATTGCCTGCAGATGCCAGAGAATAACTGTATATTCGTATCGGTACAGGCAGGAAATGTGATGCATTCTCACCAATATAATTACCCGATTCGTCCTTCTCAGGCGTATAACGTGTCTCGGGGGCGAAGGTAATGGTCAGTTTGTAGCGTATGCCTGGCACAGCCTCGGAGAGGTTGAAATAGACGGAGGCAGAGATGTTGCTTGTCACCCCTTCATAGACAGCAGGGGTGCACACGAGATAGCTGTTTGAAGGAACATCCCATGAGGCATCCACATCACTCACTATTTCAAAGGATGTCTGCGGTTCCTTTTGGTTGTTCACGTTTATTTCTGCACTGCAATACTCGCTCTCCTGTGAGGCGTGGATGACGAGCTCGCGTGTGCTCATCCACGTATAGAAGGCCTCGGGCACTTCCGGCAGGACGTATGCGATGCCGTCGTCGAAAGTGAGTTTGGTGGCCGTCGTCAGGTCGTATGGCGAGTTCTCTAAGGTTGCTTCCCATTTCTTCTGTAAGGAGCGCATCACCTTCTGCCACGTTGCTGATTTGTCGGCTGGCATGTCTGCGGGGAAGTATTGCATAAATGATGCCCAGGCCTCATCGGAGAAATAGACGTCACCGCTGTCATAGCCTGCATCCGCTTTCAGGTTGGGTACACGGAAGCTCATCTCCGGACCATAGAAGAAGGCCTCGCCGGTGTTCTCATTGTAGGGCAGGTTGGCAATGACGCGATAGTAGTATGTCTCACCATTTTCCAAGGGGCAGTTGAACCATGGGAATCGGTCGTTAACCGACCACTGTTCGGTTGAAACACGTGTACCTAACCATTGCCTCTTCCCGTTGTCATTATTACCTTTGAAGAAGGTCAGGGAGTCTCCCAATAATGTGTAGCAACAATAGGGGTGCTCTGCGCTTCGTGGAAACAAGGCTTCTGCAAGAAAATCGTTAGCTGTAGGGTAATTGGGATTATATGCGGGATAATAGATAGAGTCGCAGTTTTCGGCCGAAACATTCGGCTCCCTGCCGATGCAGATGCCCATTCGGGCGCATCTGGGCACGCCTCTCACAAGGGGCCAGGCAATGGCTACGGCGTATTGCCCCGACACGTGAGAGTAGTCGGAAACGTGTAGCTCTTCACACGCGGGCTGCCACTGGCTGCTTTCGTCTGAAGCCATGAACTCGGCTTGTTCTTCGCCCTCTGTGGCTGTTCCCCAGAAAGAGATATCAGTATATTCGATGCCGTTGGGAAACGACAGCACGCGGCCATCCTTCATTTTGACGAGAAGGCGCTCCTGCGCTGTCACGGCCATAACCGATGACAGCAACGTTATGATGAGAAAAAGTATTCGTTTCATTTTCTTTGTGTCGTTAAGGTTTAACAATCAGTCCTCTGGGATTGTCGGATGGTCGGCTATGCTGACGGGACAGAACTCCAGATAATCAAGATCCAGCACAGCATAACCTTCAGCAGAGATAGAGGTAATCCGCAACTGGTGGTCTGTCTTGCCGTCAGAATGGAAGCGTCCGATGATGCGCCGGCTAAGATTATTAACTGAAGACATAGGTGTGGAATTATTTTCTGTCCAAAATGAAGAGATGTCAAGGTTTACGTTGGCATACCTGTATTCTGCAGGTCCCGGCAACCAGCCTTCCTCAGCAGAACCAGAAGAAGAAGTAGCTAATGACACGTTGTCGCAAATCACTTCATTGTCCAAGCTGAAGCGCACCACTGGTGCAGAAGGCATTAGACAGGTGCCAAGACGCAGCTCCCAATCGCCCTCTGGCAAAGAGGGCAGGTCTATGCTGACGTCATACCTATTATTTTCGCTGGTCATGTACACTTCATCGCCGCCATAGCACCAATAGTACGAGCGGATTGGAGCGATGAAGAGATTTGCGTCATCGTTCCAGCTGATTCCCTGAGTATATTCGCTGACAAAGCCAATGGCAGCACTACTTGGGGATTCGGGAATGTCATAGGATGATGCCATCTTATGTCGTGTCTGTGCGTTTAAGAAGTCTGTGGAGAGGGTCACGAAATCCACGCGCCAACGCTCTTGAAGCGTCTCTGTCTGCGTCTTCTTGTCGTAGGTGAGGATGTCGTCAATGTAGAAGACAACTCCGTTGCGTGTATCATAAGAGCCCATGAGGTCTATCTTGATGCCCGGCACCTGCACACCATATTTGTCCGGGCCCTCCTGCAGTCCGCGCCGGTTCAGGAAGTAGCCGAGTGACGAAGATGGTTCGTTCGCTGTGCGTGGGTTTGATACCTTCAACGAGGCATGGGGCATCAGCGTGGGATACCAATCGGCGACATCTGCCAGATTCTGGTTGAAAAAGTTGGGGAAGGCCGTCAGCATTCTTCCATAATCTGCAAATGGCAGAAGATGATAGGCCACGAAGCGATTCAGCGAGTGACAACGGTCTGTGGGGTCTGTGATGCCAGCATCCTCTGGATAGACCTCGTCATAAACAGTCTTGGCATAAGCCTTTAAGTCATCCAGCGTCGTAATGCCGTGAGCAGCCAGCACCTCATCTGTTTCCACGAAGGCCGTGAATCTCAAGTAGCGCCGACGAAGCATCTCGACATATTGGGAATGAGTATTAACGTAATATCTACCGTCAAGATTGATAAAGTCACGGCCATCATAATCATAGTCATAATAGGCTGACAAGGAGTCTGCTAATCCCGTCAGCTGCAGGGCCTGACTAAATAGTTGAATCTTCTGATCGTCTGCGATGGCATCAGCCATGAGGATGAACTCCGGATCCTTCTCATATCGAATACTTTCGATGTCATCGGCCAGAAAAGCCTGTTGTTCTTGAACGACAACGCCATCGCCCTTATCGACCTGTCCATCGATGATGACGAATTGTTGTGCTATGGCCGTCAGCGAGGCGGCAAACACCGTGAGGGAAAGTATAAGCTTCTTCATTGTTTAACGATTTTAAAGGTTTCACGTTCACCCGCACTGATGACATAGATTCCGCGTGCCAGGCCTTTCAGACTCAGGGTCGTTTCGCCGCTAGCGTTGGCCACAGCCGTCTTCACGGACTGCCCACCTGTAGAGAAGGCCGTCACACGCATACCTTGTTTCAATCCGCGTACGCGCACGATGTCCGGCTCCTTCATATCAAAAACGACACTCCCCGCGTGCTCTCGCGTTGCATGAATGGCATTAGGCATTTCCGAAGGACGGATAAGGCGCATGCCTACGCCTTCTGGCAATTGTAATTCTTGATAATCCTTCTCTGCATCCAGCCAGATGATGGTCATCAACTGATGATGACAACTGATGATGGGTTGCTGTGATAGTTCAATGTAGGTGAACAGAGTTACTGGCGACTCTGTAACATCTGGGTCGTGGTCCGTGTTGGGAACGGCAATCTCCAGAACACTTAACGGTTCCGTCTCGTCTGTAGCCTTTACAGCAGAAGCCGACGCAGTCAGAAGGCACAGGAGCGATAGAATAAAACTTTTTAACTTCATGATTTTATGTTAAGATGGGTTGGTGATTAGGAAGTTCGCTAAAATACAAAAACGTGGACTTCACTTCGTCTATGTCCTACAGGTATCGCCAAACACCCAACTATCATATCGGAGTAAAAGCCCACGCCATCAGCGTGAGCATCCGAGCTTTTACTCTTGATAGTTCTTAAATATTGGCGAAATTTGTAGAACAAGAATCTAAGCGGACGCTTCAGTCTGTATGTCTATCTAATGTGGTTTATTTCATAAATAGTTTAAAGTTTAAAGTTTAAGGGGTTAAAGTTTAAGGGGTTAAGTTTAAAGAGTTTAAGTATCTTGTATTAAGCCCAGTCTTCGGTCTTAATATTCTCTATACGGTTGAAATGCTTGAGGTTGTGGGTGACAACGATCATGTTGGCCTCGCGTCCTGTTATACCAATCATCAAGTCGAAGTCCTCAATGATCTGACCGATGCTTTCCAGACGAAGTTTTTCGCAGCTAAAGGCTTCAGGGATCTCGTCGATACCAACTACTGTGTAATAGTCTATCAACATCTTTGCCTTACCAATCTCTTGTTCGCGATAGCGTTCAGGAGCATTATAGGCTCCATAGAGCAACTCCATAGCGGTGATGGCAGAGATGCAGCACAAAGGGTTGTGCTCAATGCATTGTTGGCGCACGCGCTCATTGCCACGTAACAGCTCTATGCACGTTGATGTTTCTAAGAGATATTTGAATGTAGCCATAGATACTTTAAAGAACTGGATAGGTATTGGCTGTACGCCCAGCACGAATCTGTTCCGTAATTTCTTCCGTTGTGCGGGGATCATCACTCCATCCTCCGAAGAAGCGGTCAATCTCCGAGGCTACACGCTTGCGGCGAGCGGACTCCGTCTCGCTGACACTCTCACGTAGGCGGCGCGACAAAGCAAGGCGTTCGCTGTCTGTCAGGCGCTGGGCCTGACTCCAGATTGTTTCAACAGAAATTCCCATATTTCATTGGTATTTATTGGTTTCTCGCCGCAAAAGTAGCGATTAATATGATTCGGGCAAAGGATTTTGCACGGAAAAAACACGGGAGGCACGGAAAAATGCGGAAAGGGGTGGAAAAATACAAAAAAAGTCCTCCCGAGAGTGCGGGAGGACGATTATTCTTCATCCTTCAACGTGGCTGCGACTTAGTTCTTGCAACAGAGGGGTTTCAGCTGTTTGAAGAAGTCGTTGCCCTTGTCATCGACGAGGATGAAGGCGGGGAAGTCCTCGACCTCAATCTTCCAGATGGCTTCCATGCCGAGCTCGGGGTACTCCACGCACTCGATGCTCTTGATGCTGGACTGCGAGAGGACGGCTGCCACGCCGCCGATGCTGCCGAGGTAGAAGCCGCCGTGCTTCTGGCAGGCGTCGGTGACGGCCTGCGAGCGGTTGCCCTTGGCAATCATCACGAGGCTGGCACCAAGGCTCTGGAACTCATCCACATAGGGATCCATGCGGTTGGCGGTGGTGGGACCCATGGAGCCGCAGGGGTAGCCCTCTGGAGTCTTGGCGGGACCGGCATAGAGGACGGGGTAGTCCTTGAAGTACTGCGGCATGGGTTCGCCGGCGTCGATGCGGGCCTTCAGCTTGGCATGGGCGATGTCGCGCGCCACGATAATTGTGCCACGCAGGTTTACCCTCGTGGAAACAGGGTATTTGGTCAGCTCCTTGCGCACGGCGTCGATGCCCTGGTTCAGGTCGATGACGATGGTGTTCTTGCCTTCGCCAGCCTTGGCGTACTTGGCGGGAATCAGCTCTGCGGGGTTGCTGTCCATCTTCTCCAGCCAGATGCCGTCGCGGTTAATCTTGGCCTTGATGTTGCGGTCGGCCGAGCAGCTGACACCCATGCCGATGGGGCAGCTGGCGCCGTGGCGCGGCAGACGGATGACGCGGATGTCGTGGGCCACGTACTTGCCGCCGAACTGTGCGCCGAGGCCGATGTTGTGGGCTTCCTTGAGCAGCTTCTTCTCGAGGTCGATGTCGCGGAAGGCGCGGCCCGTCTCATCGCCCGTCGTGGGCAGGCTGTCGTAGTATTTGATGCTGGCGAGCTTCACGGTGAGCAGGTTCTTCTCAGCCGAGGTGCCGCCGATGACGAAGGCGATGTGGTAGGGCGGGCAGGCTGCGGTGCCGAGACTCTTCATCTTCTCCACGAGGAAGGGGATGAGGGTGCCCTCGTTCTGGATGGTGGCCTTGGTCATCGGGTAGAAATAGGTCTTGTTGGCCGAGCCGCCGCCCTTGGCGACCATCACGAAGCGGTATTCGGCGCCCTCGGTGGCCTCGATGTCAATCTGTGCGGGCAGGTTGCAGCGCGTGTTGACCTCGTCGTACATGTTCAGGGGGGCATTCTGCGAGTAGCGCAGGTTGTCCTGCGTGAAGGTGTTGAAGACGCCGCGTGAGAGCGCCTCTTCGTCCTCGAAGCCCGTCCACACCTGCTGGCCTTTCTCGCCGTGGATGATGGCGGTGCCGGTGTCCTGGCAGAAGGGCAGGATGCCCTTGGCGGCCACCTCGGCGTTGCGCAGGAACTGCAGGGCCACGTACTTGTCGTTCTCGCTGGCCTCGGGGTCATCGAGGATGGCGGCCACCTGCAGGTTGTGCTCGCGGCGCAGCATGAACTCCACATCGTGGAAGGCCTGCTGGGCCAGCAGTGTCAGGGCTTCAGGGGAGACCTTCACAATCTCCTTGCCCTCGAAAGAGGAAGTGGTGACGCCCTCCTTCGTCAGAAGGCGGTATTCGGTTTTGTCTTCGCCCAGCTGAAACATCGGGGCGTACTTGAAATCGGGTGCTGTAGCCATAGTCTTGATTCGTTTAACGTTTAGCGTTTAGCGATGAATATTTAGTGAGTTTTGATGAACGTTGAGTGTTTAGGCGCTCAATTTGTGCACAAAGATAGAGCTTTTTCTTTTTCATATCATAAAAATTGAGCGAAAAATCATCTTTTTTCACCGCGATTATTGCGTGGCTTCACATTTTCTCCTACTTTTGTGCTCAAATTTGAGCTTTTCAGTTGAATCTTTTAAACGTCAAGAAGCAACGTGATACGTAAATTCGATTTCCTCATCATCGGCTCAGGTGTAGCCGGAATGAGTTATGCCCTCAAGGTGGCGCAAAGCGGCAAGGGCAAGGTGGCTCTCATCTGCAAGACGACCATCGACGAGGCCAATACGGACAAGGCACAGGGCGGCGTGGCATCAGTCACCAACCTGAAAGTAGATAATTTCGAGAAGCATATCCACGACACGATGGTGGCCGGCGACTTCATCAGCGACCCCGCCGCCGTGGAGCAGGTGGTGAAGAACGCGCCCAAGGGCATCGCCGATCTCGTGAAATGGGGCGTGCACTTCGACAAGAACGACGACGGTGAGTTCGACCTCCACCGCGAAGGCGGCCACAGCGAGTTCCGCATCCTCCACCATGCCGACGACACGGGCCACGAGATCCAGCAGGGCCTCATCCGTGCCGTGCGCCGCAACAAGCGCATCACCGTGCTGGAGAACCACTTCGCCGTGGAAATCATCACACAGCACCACCTCGGCCGCGAGGTCAACCGCCACATGAACGACATCGAGTGCTACGGCGCCTATGTCCTCGACCCCG
This sequence comes from Prevotella sp., assembly GCA_015060555.1. Lineage (GTDB taxonomy): Bacteria > Bacteroidota > Bacteroidia > Bacteroidales > Bacteroidaceae > Physcousia. Next base: position 62,512 of record SUYG01000015.1, on the reverse strand, counting down.
ACACGCATAAGATAGACACCTTCCTCTCGCGCGTCACGCTGATGGCCACCGGCGGCACAGGTGCCGTCTATGCCACCACCACGAATCCCAACATCGCCACGGGCGACGGCATCGCCATGGTCTATCGCGCCAAGGGCATTGTCAAGGACATGGAGTTCGTGCAGTTCCACCCCACAGCGCTCTACAACCCCGCCGAGACGCATCCCGCCTACCTCATCACCGAAGCCATGCGTGGCTACGGCGGCATCCTGCGCCTGCCCAACGGCGAGGAGTTCATGCAGAAGTACGACAAGCGCCTCTCGCTGGCACCCCGCGACATCGTGGCCCGTGCCATCGACAAGGAGATGAAGATCCACGGCATCGACCACGTCTGCCTCGACGTCACCCATAAAGACCCCGAGGAGACCAAGCACCACTTCCCCAACATCTACGCCAAGTGCCTCAGCATAGGCATCGACATCACCAAGCAGTACATCCCCGTGGTGCCCTGCGCCCACTACATGTGCGGTGGCATCAAGGTGGATCTCAACGGCGAGAGCTCCATCCACCGCCTCTACGCCGTCGGCGAGTGCTCATGCACGGGTCTGCACGGCGGCAACCGCCTCGCCTCGAACTCCCTCATCGAAGCCGTCGTCTATGCCGACAAGGCCGCAGAACACAGCATCGCACACATCGATGACTACCAGTTCAACACGCAGGTGCCCGAGTGGAACGACGAGGGCACGCTGACCAACGAGGAGAAAGTGCTCATCGCACAGGACATGAAGGAGGTCGGGCAGATTATGTCCAACTACGTCGGCATCGTACGCTCCGACCTGCGCCTCCATCGCGCCTGGACGCGCCTCGACATCATCTACGAGGAGACCGAAGAACTCTTCAAGCGCGTGAAAGCCTCCAAGGACATCTGCGAGCTCCGCAACATGGTCAATGTCGGCTATCTCATCACCCGTCAGGCCATCGAGCGCAAGGAAAGCCGCGGCCTCCACTACACCGTCGATTACCCCAAGCACGCCTACGATATTTGATATATATCAAGAAAGGATGAAAAATGTACAATAAAAATATCAATTAGTGTACAACATACACGAAATCTCCATACCTTTGCACTGTCTTTAAGAGAAAAGACATTTCCAACAGATAGACGGTGTCTGAGAAGATACATCTATAATATACGGTTTTTCATGGTATTAGGTTAGTTTTAAAGGTTTTCATCTCCGAGCAGTGTTTGCTGCTCACACTTTAGGTAAGTTAGTTAAGGTAAGTTGATTGCAGGATACCCTTCGGGGTATCTATTCGGAATAGCGAAAAAAGCACTACTGCCGCAGTGATGCGACCAGAAGAAGCAAGAGAAATAACTTCGTTTTAGGTTCTCTAAGTTATTCTGAGATTCAACAAAGATTTGTTCATAGCTTTAGGAACGGCTCTTCGTGAGAAGGGCCGTTTCTGTTTGTTTATGAGTTAATGCGACCGAAAAATGGCCCCCAACATCGAAAAGTAGGGATTCTTTTTGGTCGGATGAAAGATGATGAGTATCTTTGCACGCAACACAAGCAAACGAATTGTTCTATGGCAATGAAGCACAAACTCTTTCTCACATTGATAGTAGCAGCCTGCTGCCTGGCTGCACAGGCTCAGGGACCGCGCCGCCCCCGCTTCCAGCGCGAAGCTTTTCAGACAGAGACACCGATGGCCCACGACCCCGTGATGGCCAAGGAGGGCGACACCTACTACCTCTATGCCACAGGCATGGGCATCCAGCAGATGACCTCGAAGGACCGGAAGACGTGGACGGTGCTGCCACAGCCGGTGATGACCGTCATCCCGGGCTGGACGACGGACTCTGTGCCGGGCTTCGGTAGCCATGTGTGGGCGCCCGATGTCATCCAGTGGCACGGCCGCTGGTGGCTGGCCTACAGCTGCTCCACCTTCGGCAAGAACGGCTCGGCCATAGGTCTGCTGAGCACGCGCTCGCTGCAGTCGGATATGTGGAAGGATGAGGGCTGCATCGTCTGCTCGCACGACTGGAAGAAGGGTGCCGACGGACAGATGACGGGTGACAACTGGAACGCCATAGACCCGAACTTCGTCATCGACGACAACGATATGCCCTGGCTGGTGTGGGGTTCCTTCTGGGACGGCATACAGCTGGCACCGCTCGACACGACGATGCACATGGCCGGCAGTCCGCGTACCATCGCCCGCCGCCACCGTCCGGGTGACCCTGCGGCAGCAGAGAACCCCACCTCGCGCTTTGCCGGTCGTAACGCCATCGAGGCACCGTTCATCTTCAAGCACGGCGGTTACTACTACTTGTTTGTATCGTGGGACTACTGCTGTCGAGGTGCCAAGAGCAACTACCGCGTGGCCGTGGGTCGCAGCAAGAGCGTCAGCGGCCCGTACCTCGACCGCAACGGCAAGGACATGCTCATGGGCGGCGGCACGCTGTTCTTAGAGGGTGACAAGAAGGAATGGGAGGCCGCAGGGCACTGCGCCGCCTACACCTTCGACGGCGAGGATGTCTTCATCTGTCACGGCTACAGCGCCACCCGTAACGGTGCTGCAATGCTCATCCAACGCCCCATCAGCTGGACGGCCGGCGGCTGGCCGGAGCTGAGCACGACAGCACCATAGGCTGACGTGAAGGCTCAATGCCTTAGCGCCCTATCCACTGTTCGGGGTTGAGCTTGGTGACTTCCTTGCGGAGCTGGAAGTGGAGGACGAACTGTCCGCGATCATCGGGAGCGACGGTACCTATGAGGTCGCGGGCCTTCACCTTCTGACCGCGTGTGACGATGGTGCTTGAGAGGTTGCAATAAACCGAGATGTAGGAGCCATGGCGCACCAGCACGTTCTTCATGTTGCCAAGCTGGAAGACGGCTGAGACCTCGCCGTCGAAGATAGAACGGGCGTGGGCACCAGCCTGTCCCTGGTAGTTGATGCCTTTGTTGTCAAGCACCACGGAGCTGGTGATGTGTGTAAGGCCAAAGCGACGTTCGATGCGATAGGGTCCTGTGATGGGCACGGGCAGTCGGCCTTTGTTCTGCTCCAGGCTTCCGTTGAGTTTCTTGTCCTCGGCGGTCAGCCATTTTGTGGTTGCAGTGCTCTTGGAGGTGCTGCTGGGAGCCGTCTTCCCGCTCTTTCCCTTGGCGTTCTTGGCTGCACGCGCCCGTTCTTCGGCTTCGCGCTTACGCTTGGCCTCGGCTTCGGCACGCTTGCGGGCCTGCTCAATCTCATAGGCCACGAGTTCATCGATCTTCTTGCTGAGAGCATTGAGTTTCCTTTGTTGCTCGGCCACTTCTTTTTCTATCTGCTTCTGGCGCTGGCGCAGCTTGGCAGCGTTGAACTTCACAATAGAATGTTCGGCTGTCAGTTGCTTGCGCTGGCGAATGACCTCGCGCATTGTGTTGCTGCGTTCTTCCTTCACCTCAAGGAGCTCATTTTGCTTATCGCGAACACGGTTTTGCTGCTCAATGACCTGTATGCCCAACCGCTTCTGTAGGGCTGCGAACTCACGGGCATAGCGCATACGTCGATAGAGTTGTGGGAAGGATTTGGCCGAGAACATGAACAGGAGGGGGTTGCGCAGGTTGCTTGAGTAGCGCGCCATGCGCAAGCTGCGGATGTATTTGTCCCTGCGCTCGTCCAACTCATGCTGCAGCTGGCGACGCTCCTCGGTGAGGGCTACGATGCGGTTGTCCAATGTGTCGATGTCACGCTGCAGGCCTTGCATATAGCGCAGGCGGCTCTGCAGCTGATCCTCGATGAAATCAACGGTTTGCTCCTTCTTCACGGCATCGTGGCGCGTCTTGTCCAGCTCTGTTTTCTTTTTCTGGATGCCACGCTCCATCTGGACCTTCCGGCTCTTGAGGTCCTTGATTTGCTTGGTCTGGGCAGTAGCACTCAGGGCCACTGCCAGCGACAGGATAGCGAAGAGGAAGCGCTGTTTCATCGGCTGCTGTTATTTGAAGAGGCGGTTGATAAGTCGATAGATATTCACCTGTTCGTAGCGATTGGTGTCGATGGTAGTGCGGATGTCGCCCATCGTCTCATCGACCTGTGGCCGCGACAGTGTGAAGCGCGCCGATGTCAGGCCGTTGCTGGAGTTGAGGTCCATCTGCATCTGCGTGGGAAAGGGCTTGCCACCCAGCGTCGTCCATGAGCTGTAGGTCCAGTCCAACGCCACAGCAGCGTTGACATTTGTGGAGCTCACAGAAGTCTGCCGCACCAGTCCCGTTGCTACCTCAACCAGGAACTTCAGCATGGCATCGCTGTCAGCGCTGCCGGCGAGGGTCATCACATAGTCGTCACCCTGCTTCTTGGTCTCGAAGTCCGAGGCATCAGGCGCCATCTTGCCAGGCACGAAGAGCTCGTCCCAGAACAAACTCTGGAAGGTGTAGAAATTGATGCCGGCGGCACCAAGATGAGGGATGCCGTGCCACAGGGCTTTCATGTACTGGTGGTTGATGCGGTCTTGGATGAGCAGGTACTCGGGCGTCATCTCCAGACGTCCCACCTCCACCATTCCCAAAACAGCAGACAAGGAGATCTGGATGATCTCGTCGCGCTTCATCTTCAGTGTGCCGCCTGCGGACATCTGCGAACCACTCAGCAACGCCACATTCAGTTTGGAACGAATGCCGCGCACACTCTGCCGGTTCTCTGCCACCTTAGTCACGGCTGTCGTAGATTGCTTGCTGGCCTTCGACGTTGTCACCTCGGGCACTGTCGTGGTAACGCCGTCAACAGACGTTGTTACTTCCGTTCCTTCTGCCTCCTTCGCTGCCTTGCGACTGGAGCGGCAACCAGCAACGAGCATTGCGATCATGAGCAATGCCAGGAAGCCATATTTCTGAAGTTTCATCATTCTATTTATCTTTTATTCTGGTTGTTATTGTTTTGGGGCGTTATATTGTTATTACGACATTTCGACATTTTTCACTTTCCACTTTTAATTTTTCACTTTCCACTCTTCACTCCTTCACGTACTTCTTGAGTTTTATCTTCTTGGGCAGCACGGCTGTGATGCCGTCGCCACCCGCTTTCTCCGCCAGCTGCCAGAAGCGGAGGGCTTGGTCGGGAAGGTCGTTCATGGCAGCGATGTCACCTGCATGTTCCAGCACGACGCCGCCGATGTAGGGGTCGCTGAGCAGCAAGGAGTCATCAGCCTCGGGAGGACACACCTTATTCATATATGCCTGCGCCTCGCCGTAGCGTCCCTTCATGAAGAGAATCCAGGCGTAAGTGTCCAGGAATGTCTTGTTGTCAGGTTGCAGTCGGATGGAGCGGTAGCTCATTTCCTCTGCACGGTCTAAATCCTTGTCCTGCAGTGACAGATAATAGGCGTAGTTGTTCAGGCAACTGGCATTGTCATCCTGATAAACGAGGCAGGAGTCGTAAGCAGCAAAGCACTCTTGCTGGCGCCCCATCTCATGCAGTAGGTCGCCCATGATGCCATAGAGGTCCGACACCATCTCCGGGCGGCTGTCGGGTTTCTTCTGTCGGATGCCTTCACTGAAAGCCTGCAGCGCCTCAGTCTTCTTGTCTTGCTGGTAGCAGGCGATGCCCAGGTAGTAGTGGCAGGGTAGCTCCTCGGGATGTGTCAGCACGCCACGACGACACAGGTTCTCCAACCGCACGAAGTCCTGACGCTGACCATAGTATTGAATCAGGAAGAACAGCGCTTGCGTGTTCTCAGGCTCCAGGTCGATGACCCTGTCCATGACCTCCACAAAGGCAGAATCGTTGCTCTTGTCGTAGGTGGCGAAGTAGGCAGCGCGCAGTTGCAGGATGTCCAAGTCCTTGGGGAAAAGGTGGTCGAGACTGTCGAGCGTCGCCATCACACGCGGACGCCCCACACTGTCGTTCTGCATCTCACTCGTCACCATGTCGCGCAGCAGGGTTGTGCGCACCTCCGACGGTGTCGCGGTGGCATAGAGCAGCGAGTCGCGCAGGCCTGTGAAGAGCGAGTCAGCCCCCGTGCGATGGTAGAATTCCAGCATCGACAGTTTCAGGCTTGCATTGTCGGGGTCTATCTTCCGCACCTGCTCATAGACCTTCTGTGCCTCGGTCAGGCGGTCAACGGCCATCAACTGATTGCCGATGGCCAGGCGGTAGCTCATCTCATGGGGGTACTCCTTGCACAGGCTCTCCAGCTCAGCGAAGGCCTTCTTCTCCTGGCCCAACTCCTTGTAGAGCGCAAACTTCTGGTAGCTCACATTGGCCATCTTACCCTCCAGCAACTCAATGCGGTTCAACGTGTGGATGGCTTCCGCTAAGCGGTCCTCTGCAATATAGAGACGTGTCAGCTGTCCGAGCACATCGGAGCGTTTGGGTGTCAACGCCGCCATTTCCTCGAGTTGTGCCAGCGCCTCCTTCGTCTTATTGTGATCCAGATAGTAGCTGGCCAGTATCTCACGATAGTAAGTGTTCCGCGGGTCCAGCTCCGTGGCACGCTGCAGACGCTGCAGTGCCAGGGAGTCCTCGCGCATTCCCAGATGGTAAAGCGCTAAGTCGAAGAGCACCTCGGGGGCATCGGGGCAAATGTCCAGGCAGTAACGATACAATTCATACGCTGTCGTATGGTTCCCCAGCATCTTCTGCTTCGAAGCCTCCAGATAGTAGTACTCCAGTCGCTGGCGGTCTCCCTCAGACAACGCTTCGCGCGCAACATTCACCACGCGCTGCGGCACCGCATCGGTCAACGCTGTACTCCTTTTGGAACTGCCACAACTGCACAGCACCAAAGTGAAAAGCAAGAAAAAGAACTCTTTTACCTTCACTTTTAAACCCCTTGAAACTTTGAACTTTGAACTTTGAACTTTGAACTTTGAACTTTGAACTTGAAACTTTGAACTTTGAACTTTAAACGCTCAGGCTCTCGCCTTGCGAGGCCCTACCCCATCATATCCCACTATGTCCAAAGCCACCTGCACCACGTTCAGTCTCGTCCAGCGAGTCCGTGAGCTGCCATTCAGCCTGCTCATGGCGTGCTATCACCATCTGAGCGATGCGTTCGCCATCGTTCACCGTAAAGGGCTCATTGCTGAGGTTCACCAGAATGACACATATCTCACCGCGATAGTCTGCGTCGATGGTGCCAGGTGAGTTCAGGACGGTGATACCATGCTTGATGGCAAGACCGCTACGTGGTCGCACCTGTGCCTCTACCCCGGCAGGCAGTGCAATGAAGAGGCCTGTGGGCACCAAGGCACGCGCCAGCGGTTCGATGACGATGGGGTTGTCTAAATTTGCACGCAGATCTACACCCGCAGACTGGGATGTCGCATATTGCGGCAGCGCGTGATGCGAACGATTGATGACAGGGATTTGCATATTCTTATTCCTTATTTCGGGCGCAAAGGTAGATAAAAACTACGAGATTAAAGCCTACAGAAATAAAAAAGTGAATAAAAGCCAAGCATTTTGGCCATAAGAATCACCTCCGGCTCCTGGCTTTCCACTTCTCATACTGCTCAAACAGCGCAGCGGGACTGTTGCTATACCAGTCGTAACCGTTGCGGCGTTCGTAGCTGATTTCCTGCAGGCTGCGCCGTGGCTGTCCGTCGCGGTCGCAGAAGAGCGGCAGACCCTCCTGCAAGTCGTAAAAGCGCGCCCACAGCGGATGGTCGGCCTTCAGCCGGTGGGCCGCAAACCACTTCATGGCACCATTGACAGCACGGACGATGCGCTCGTCAGAATACGAGAGCTGCATCAGGAAAGAGACGATGGTAGCACTCTCGTGGGAGACGAACGAGGGCAGCTCATAAGCGCGTGCCTTAGCAGGTTGCAGCGTCTCGTGGTCATGTTGCTGACACCAGACGGTGGGCTCGCCATCCACAACAATCTGCGTGCGCAGGATACATTCAATGCCCTTGCTGAAGGCTTGTTCGCAGCGCTGCCGCAGAGGTTCATCCACTAATGTCGCATCATAGGGTGATGCCTGTTGCCGCACATCCCTCAGGAGCTTCATCACGTTCATCATTGCATTGTCGTTGTAGGTGATATGCACCTGATACCCTTTGTTCTGCGGCCAGAACTGCGGCCATCCGCCATTGTCATATTGCCCGCTGAGCAAGTACTCCACCGCTTGGCAGAAAGCGACCTTGTAGCGCTCATCCCGTGTCTGCTGGAAGAGCCGTGCCAGAAACGCCATCTGCATGATGGTGGCGTGGTTGTCGATGGTCGAGTCATCCTGACGCAACTTGCTGGCCTGCACGACCTCAACCTCCTCGTCGGTCAGCGGCTTCACCATGTTGATGTTCTTCGGCCAGCCGCCCGTGACACGTTGAAAGAGCAGCAGCTGGTCGCCAATCCGTCGGGCCTCATCGGTCTTGAAGAAAAGGCTGTCGCGCGTCCGCAGAATCAGATTATCTTGTAATGAATGCGTTCGCACGGGCTGTGCCGCGTGTGGTTGCTCACGCCAGTAGCGTTCCAGCCGCTCGGCTTCTGCCTTCGTGATATGGATGACGCTGCCGTGCTTGGGCGAGGTGAAGTTCGCGAGCTTCATCACCCCTTCGTTAAAATGTCCAAGCGGCGTGAATGTCTTGAAGTCAGAGGTCTCCACGAAACCGAAGTTATGGGGCCGCACGCTGTAGATGTCGTACATCAGCACCCATTTGTCCTGGCCGATGCGTTTCCACATATTCGGTGCCTCACAGCCGCTGCGCTCCGCATCGATCTGCTCGGCATGGTAGTCGTCGAAGTGGTTGATACGATCGCTGATCATGTACTTGATGCCCCCGGGATTCTCCTGTGCCACATAGGTCATAATGTAGCGCCCGTCCGGCATCGGACAGATGTCGGCATCGAGCACCTGGATGGTGGTGTCAGGGTACTCGAAGAGCAACTGCGGCTCCGTCTCCAGACGCGTGAACGACTCGTTGGCATAGCTGTAGTACATTTTTGTACGGCCACCGGGCTTCTGACGGATGGTGAAATAGACCATTGGCTTTCCCACGGCAGGGTCCCAGATGGTCTGCGGTGCCCATGCACAGCCTAACTCGCCGAAACGTTCGGGAAAGAGACGGTCGATGCGGGCCACGTGGTGTGTCCAGTGTATGAGGTCGTCGGAGGCCATGAGTACAAGTCCGCGGTTGTTGCCCCACCCGTACTTCTCGGGGCGCTCCCACTGCGTTGTCCGATAACCCCGCTCACGACCAAAGACATGCAGATCTGTCATGGCGATATAGAACTTGCCATTGGGTGCCCTGTAGATGTGCGGGTCGCGGATGCCGTGTTGCTGGGCAATGCTGTCGCCCGCGATGATGGGCGCTCCGTCGTTCACGGGCGTAAACGTGTAGCCATCGTAGCTGATAGCCATGAAGAGCGAGTGTGTCGGGTCGCTGAAGTAGGTGAAGAGGTACGCCCCCATATCCTTTTCCGTGACTCCCTGTTGCGCCATCCCTGCTATCGGCAGGGCAAGCATGATAAGACATATAGCTGTAACAACCTTTTTCATCACCGACATGATTCGTGTTTCTTATGTTTTTTGTTTTAACTACCACTTTTCGGACGCAAAGGTACATTTTTTTTCTTTCATGAAGTGTTTTCATCATATTTTTAATTACTTTTGCATCGTTTTACAACACTATATGCACTTTTCCCTTAAAAATTGAATCATTACTTCACGATGATTTGGTCCCAACTTCTCAGCAGCAAGCGCTTTGGCCTGGAGAGCCATAAACAGCAACCCGACGACCGCACTGAATTCCAGCGCGACTATGACCGCCTCATCTTCTCGGCACCCTTCCGCCGTCTGCAGAACAAGACGCAGGTGTTCCCGCTTCCGGGCTCCATCTTCGTCCACAACAGACTGACACACAGCCTGGAGGTGTCCAGCGTAGGGCGCTCCCTGGGCAACGACAGCGCACGCCTGCTGCTGGAACGCCATCCTGAACTGAGCGACACACACCTCACCGAACTCGGCAGCATCGTCAGCGCCGCCTGCCTCGCCCACGACCTCGGCAACCCGCCATTCGGACACTCCGGCGAGCGCGCCATCGCCACCTATTTCAGCGAGGGCAACGGCAGCTGGCTTCAGACCTACAAAGACCCCGTCACGGGCGACAGCCTCACACCCACGCAGTGGAACGACCTCACGCATTTCGACGGCAACGCCAACGCCCTCCGTCTGCTCACCCACCACTTCAACGGTCGCCGTCGCGGAGGCTTCGTGATGACCTACAGCACACTGGCCTCCATCGTGAAATATCCCTTCTGCAGCGACCTCGCCGGTGACCACCAGAAGTTTGGCTTCTTTGATGCCGAACGCGAAGACTACCAGAAGATTGCCGATGAGTTAGGAATCTTGCGCCGGGAGTCCACACCAGGCACACTCTGCTACGCCCGCTTCCCGCTGGCATACCTCGTAGAGGCTGCCGATGACATCTGCTATGAGATCATGGATATTGAAGATGCCCACAAGCTGAAGATCCTGTCAACGGCGGATGTCAAGGAGCTGCTCTTGGCCTACTTCTCTCCCAAACGACGCGATGAGATCAAGCAGAACCTGCAGCAGTTGGACGTTCATGATGTCAACGAGCAGGTGGTCTATCTCCGCTCCTGCGTCATCAATATGCTGGAGGGCGAGTGCGTCCGAGCCTTCGTCGATCACGAACAGGAGATTCTTGACGGTCGTTTCGAAGGTTCGCTCATCGAACATATTGACGACACGCCACGTCTGGCTTATGAAGCATGTGCACACACCAGCTACGGACATATCTACCACTCCAAGGACGTCGTAGATATCGAACTGGCCGGTTTCCGCGTCATGACCTTCCTCATCGACCTGATGGTGGAGGCTGCGATGCACCCTGACCGCGCCTACTCGCAACTCCTCATCAACCGCGTCTCGCGACAGTACCAGATTTGTGCGCCTCGTCTCTACGACCGCCTCATGGCTGTCCTCGACTACATCTCAGGCATGACAGATGTCTATGCCCTCGACTTCTACCGCAAGATCAACGGTATGAGTTTCCCCATCATTTAACGGTTTCTCATCATCACAGCGTAACGCCATTCTTCCAGATGGCGAACTCGGGTGTACCGGAAAGTTCTGCTTTCACCGGCTGTCCGTTAGCGACATCGAGGATGAGAGCAACAAAGCGCTTAACAAGTTCCTCCATCGGCACATCATCCAGAAGGACGCCTGCATTGAAGTCCATCCAATGGGGCTTACGGCGGTACAGCTCGCTGTTTGTAGCAACCTTCAAAGTCGGGACGAACGTGGAGAATGGTGTGCCGCGCCCCGTGGTGAACAAAACCAGCTGGCAGCCGGCAGCAGCCAACGCTGTTGAGGCCACAAGGTCGTTGCCGGGAGCACAGAGGAGGAATAGCCCCGACGGGCTCAATGAAGAATGGAGGCGTTCGCCATACTTCAGCACTCCTACGACAGGCGAAGAGCCAGACTTCTGCGTGCAGCCGAGCGCCTTCTCTTCGAGGGTTGAGATGCCGCCGGCCTTATTGCCGGGTGAAGGATTCTCGCCGACGGGCTGACCATGGCTGAGGTAGTATTCCTTGAAGTCGTTGATGAGACGGATGGTGGCCTGCAGAACGTCATCGGAGATGGCGCGTTGCATGAGAAGGTGCTCTGCACCAAACATCTCAGGCACTTCTGTCAGGATGGTGGTTCCACCCTGCGCACAAAGCCAGTCGGAGAAGCAGCCCAGCAACGGGTTGGCGGTGATTCCTGAGAGACCATCAGAGCCGCCGCATTTAAGACCTATGCGTAGCTTTGAAATAGGTACGGATACACGCTCGTAGGCCTGCGCTTGGGTATAGAGCTCCTTGACAATCTCCACACCCGCTTCCACCTCGTCGCCCTCCACTTCCTGCGAGACGAGGAAGCGGATGCGCTGGCGATCGTAGTCGCCCAGCAATTTCTCAAACTCGCGCGGCTGGTTGTTCTCGCAGCCAAGGCCCACTACCAGGACACCGCCTGCATTGGGGTGCAGCACCATATCGCGAAGTATCTTACGCGTATTCTCGTGGTCGTCGCCAAGTTGGGAGCAGCCAAAGGGATGGGGGAAATGATGAATAGATAATGAGCCCTGCGTTGTGGACAATTGCTGAGTCGCTCTTTCCGAAATCTGCTTACAGATTCCATTGACGCAGCCGACAGTGGGGATGACCCAAATGTCATTGCGGATGCCGACTTGACCATCGGATCGGAGATAGCCAAGAAAAGAGGTAGCCTCTTCCACGGCCCCTTCGCCATGAGGGAGGGGGGAGGAGCTGGGTAAGATACCCTTATAATCTATCGTTCCACTAAGGTTGGTTGCCAGATTGTGGTGGTCCACCAACTCGCCTTTAGCTATGGCTCGTGTGGCGTGACCAATGGGATAGCCATATTTGATGACATCCTCGCCTTCAGCTATATCGCACAGCGCGAACTTTTGACCTTGGGATATATCAGAACTCAGCGTAATGCATTGGCCGTTGATGTCAACAGCATAGCCCGTCGAAAGCGGCTGCAGCGCCACGGCCACAGTATCAGCGGGATGTATTTGCAGAAAATCTCTCATAGTATGTTGGTCTTATTTACTTCTGGAAAACACGGACATATTCCACTTCCATCGTGGCTGGCAAGGCACGTTCATCCACTCCCTGTGAGCCGCCCCAGTTGCCGCCCCTACTTCATGGGTCCAGTCCTCGGCGTTGAGTACCGTGTCCTGCTCAAACTCATCGTGCCAGACGAGACGATAGCCGTCGGGGACCCCGATGCTATCCTTTGCCGATTGAGACGCGGCAACCGACAGAGCCCCATCGCTGCTGCTCCATCCAAAACCACAGAGGACCGCGGTAAGCAAGAGCAAAAGTGTACGTATCATTGTATTGGAAATCAATAATCAATTTCACTTAACGGTCATCACCTTCAGGCGTAAGTTGCCGTTGTACTCGTTGTCGTAGTATTCAATGCGAATCGAGTGCTTCTGGCCCTTGGTTGTCTTGAGAGTAGCGATGCGCGATGTCTCGGAGTGGTCGCCCCAATCAGCACAAAGCTGCTGGCCGTCGACGAAAAGACGGTAGCCGTCGTCGCCTGCAATGTGGAAGATGAACTCGCCTGTATCAGGAGCTGTGAACTCACTCTCTGCAATCAGGCTCCAGCCGTCGGCAGTAACGCCATCGCATGGGTTCTGACTCCAGAAAGCGTCCATCTTCTCAAAATGAGCCGTGGCAACAGCATTGCCTGCGAGCGTTTTATTGTTGAAGAAGCGGATACTGAAACCCGTCTTGCCGTTTGCTTGGAAAGCGGTTGCATCGACATCTGCGAGTACGTTCTTTGTGTTAAGCAACTTCACGGCACGCTTGTAATTATCGGCGATGCCCATCTGACCAATGAGCACTTGGGAAATACGCTGGTATTTCTCGCGGAAAGTGCTGAGCGTCTCATCCTGCTTCTCGGGATGATAGGAAAGGCGCAGCGGTGCGGCTTCCAAGAATCCGAAGTCTTCAGTATAAACCATACCAGCTTCGTGTTGCTTGAAGTCGTGAACGACGGTCTGGATGTGACGGAACTGAGCCTTTAAGCCATCTGTGAGGGCCGATTCCTGAGGCATTTCTATCTCTATGTCTGTGCCAGTGGCGCAGTTGACCATGCCAAGGTCAATGGTGGTTTCAAGATTCATTCCGTCGTAGGTGAAGGGCAACTGCTTGCCTTGTGAAGTCACACTCAGGGGCGCCTTCTGACAAGGCAGCGCCACGGAGTACCGCCGTTGAGCCGGCATATCCTTGTATTGCCCCTTGCGTGAACCTATCGTCACTTTCAGTTTGCCATCCTGACGAACGTAGGAAAGCGGTGTGACGGCATACTCCGTAACATAGTTCTTATCCTCACCATTATCTTCGTAGAGTTGGAACTCGCCCTTGTCCTGGCCGGGGAAGACACGAACCGTAACAGCCTGTTCCGTGCCTGAGAGGTTCTTCAGTTTTCCGTAATAAGGCAGGATACTGCCAGCTTTAACATAAACCGGATATTCATCCATCGTGAAACTGCGCTCGTATGTTTTGCCACCGTGAAGCATCTCACCGGTCTCATATTCCAACCATTCACCGGCAGGGAGCCATAGCTTAACAGTGGCATAACCACTCTCTTGGTCCACCTCATCGGTGACGGGGGCTATGAGCATATTGTCGCCAAACATATATTCCTCGTTGTATTCGTAAGCCTCCTTGGCCTCGGGGCTGTCGTAGTAGAGGGGGCGGCATAGCGAAATACCCGTTTCGTAGGTCTTGCGTGCCATGGTATAGATATAAGGTACGAGCGCGTAACGGCCGTTGATGACGTTGGCAAGCCTTTGCTGTGTTGTCTGATCAAAGGCCCAGGGCTCCTTGTTAAGGCTGGGATCCTTAGTGCTATGCGAACGGATGATGGGCAAGTACTGTCCCATCTGCATGGCACGGGTATAGAGTTGCGGCTCAACAGGTGTGCCGTGCTTCAGACTCTGATGCCCGCCTATGTCGTGGCTCCAGTAGCCATAGAGCACGTTGGAAGCGGTGGCATTGAAATAGGGCAGGAACTTCAGGCTCTTCCAAGTAATGTAGGAATCGCCCGAGAAGCCGATTTGGTAACGGTGGTTGCCCAGTCCGCCCCAACGATGGTATAGCACAGGACGCTTCTGGCCGTTGTGTTCCATGTCTGAGAACCAGATGTAATTGCACCAGAACACATTATCCAGACTCTTTATGGCACGGTCTTTTTCCCACTGCTGCCAGTCGAGCCACCAGAAGTCAACGCCTTCGTCCATATAAGGATGAAGATATGTGTCGAAAAGGGCTGTCACGTAACGCTTGTCAGAGCCCAGCCACTCGTAGGTCTTGCCATCGTCCTTGCCTAAGCGCTGCATGAATTCCTTATATTTCTTCTCATAAGGACGCACGCCATCAGCTGGATGAAGGTTCATAGTGGCCTTCACGCCCTGTTCGTCGAGATATTTCAGGAACTTTTTGTAGTCCGGGAACAGACGTTCGTTCCAGTCCCAGCCTGTCCATCCGCCACCAGCCTCGGGACTGATGGGATGCCAGTCCATATCTATGACGAGCACGTCAAGCGGCAGGTCCAGCTGTCGGAAGCCGGCTATGAGGTTGCGGAAATCCTGGTCGCTGTAGCTCCAATAGCGGCTCCACCAGTAACCGAAGGCATAGCGCGGGGGAAGGGGAACTTTGCCTGCGAATTTGGTATATGAGAGCAATGCGCTCTTGTAGTCGTGACCATAAGCCATGAAATACCAGTCTTGTGCCCCTTCTGCACTCTTGCGTTCTGTGACCCATTCCCAATCCTTGTCACCATCGAAAAGCAAACGCTTGCTGTCGTCAATAAACGTCCAGCCGTCGGTAGCAAGGATGCCGTCCTCGATGGGCATATCATGTTTGGGGTTTGCATACTGATATTCTGCTCCGTCGTAGCCGTCCAAGGTGCGATAGGTTCCTTTCAGGTTTCCCTTTTGCGGAGTCCCGGGCTTCCACATAAACGGGGTGGAAATCGCCTTCGTGCTGCTGATAGTCAAGTTGTCGGCACTGAGAGGGCCTGTACCTTTCTTATACACCAGTTTCAGTTTTGCAGTTGTGATAACCACCTGCTTGCTGTTGTCCTTGATGGTGTATGGAACGTCAAGGTACTCGCGGATAACGGCCATAAAGCTCTTATTATCCACAAACTTCCCATCGGGAGCATACTCCAAACGCACTGTACCCTCGTCAATGAGGGTGAAACGGACGTTGGCACTCTGATAGGCCACCTTAGCCAACAACGGCAGGCTGCACGACAGCACAACCCCGAGCACAAAAGGCTTTAAATATCTCATGATGCTTGAATGGTTCTTTAGTTTTTGATGAGGAGCCTGACTAAGCCATCAACTGCCTAACGGTCTCCATCATTCCACGCTCCAGGATGCTGTCGATGCTCTGCGTGAGGAGGTCGGTGAGGCCGGGGATGGTATTGAGGTCGCCGTGCTCGTGCCAGATGAGGTCCTTGGCAGCGAGAACGCCCTCGGCCACTTTGCGGGTGTCGCCCGTCTGCCACAGCTCTGCAAGCAGCTGCATGATACGCGGGTCATCGTTAGGTTGAATGGCCGTGCCGTCAGGTCGTTCGCCTCCACGATAATAGACGCAGATTGCGGCAAGGCCGAGGACAATGCCCTTTGGCAATGTACCCTTGCGTTCAAGGTAGGTCTTCAGACCGGGCAGGTCACGTGTCTGGAACTTCGGGAACGAGTTGAGCATGATGCTTGTGAGCTGGTGATCGACGAAGGGGTTGCAGAAGCGCTCCATCACGTCGTCGGCGAAGTGGCGCAGCTCATCCTCGGGGAGGTTCAACGTCGGCAGTAATTCATCGTACATCACACGGCGGATGAAGGGCCCGATGATCTCATGCTGGCAAGCATCGCGCACAATGTTGAGTCCTGCCAGGAAGGCGACAGGCGAGAGGACGGTGTGCGGACCATTCAAGAGCGTCACCTTGCGCTCATGGTAGGGCGACTCATCATGGGTGAAGATGACGTGCAGGCCAGCCTTGTCGGCAGGGAACTCCCGTGCCAACTGCTCGAGAGGCAGGTTGGCTGCGGTCTCGATTACCCACAGGTGGAAAGCCTCTGCCTGAACCACCATCTGGTCGGCATAGCCGACTTTCTGCTGGATGGCGTCGATATCCTTGCGCGGGAAGCCGGGCACGATGCGGTCCACCAGTGTAGCACAGACATAACACGATTGCTCAAACCATTGGCGGAACGCCTCGAAGTCTGCCCCGAGGTCTTCTTTCCACAGCTCAATATACTTGCGGATGCAATCCACAAGGTGATGACCATTTTGGAAGATGAGTTCGCAAGGCATGATGATAAGTCCTTTGGCAGGGTCGCCATTGAAAGCACGGAAGCGGTGGTAGAGCAGCTGTGTGAGCTTGCCGGGATAAGAGGCGGGCGGCGCATCGTTCAGCCGGCAGGCGGGGTCGAAGGCGATGCCTGCCTCGGTGGTGTTGGAGATGACAAAGCGCACGTCGGGCTGCGCGGCCAGTGCCAGGAAAGCAGCATGGTCGGCATAAGGGTTTACGGTGCGACTGACGCTCTCTATCATCTCAAGCGAGTTCACGGCCTGACCGTCGATGAGACCCTGCAGGTTCACATGGTAGAGGCAGTCCTGTGCCTGCAGACGCTCTACCATGCCCTGTGCAATGGGTTGCACAATGACGACAGAAGCCCCAGCCCCCAGCCCCTCCCCATTGGAGGGGAGATCTGGCCAGACAGAGGCTTTGTTCATTTGTTGGACAATCCAATCTATGAAAGCGCGAAGAAAGTTGCCTTCGCCAAATTGTATGATGCGCTCAGGGCGCTGTGCCTTGGGAGCGGTGGTGATGTTGAGTTCTTGCATGTTGTTATCGTTTTAGTTTTCGTTTTTATGGACACAAATTACTGTCATTAACATCATTGTTCAGGTGTACGTCCCATGAGCATTAAAAAAAACAATGAGCAAGAATACGCAAAAATTTAATCCAAGAATAATATTTCTATTCATTATTGGAACGAAATTGTTGGGCATTGTTGCACATTGCTTTTCTTTCTCATTGCCTGATTATTACGTTAATTACGATTATTCGTTTCCACTTCCGTTTTCGTTATCGAATTTCACTAAAATGCGGAACACTTTACCTGGTGCGGCATCCCAGGCGGCCATAGCCTGTGCGGCCTCTTCGGGCTTAACAATGCCTGAGATGAGACGGGCGGTGGGGCAGGTGCCACGACGCAAGTAACGGATTACAGCACGGAAGTCGTCGGGCAAAGCATTGCGCGAACCGCGAATGTCCAATTCCTTCTGCACAAAGAAACGGGTGGGCAGAGGCACATCGCCAGGAGCATAGCCGATGCAGACGATACGCCCCGTGAAGGCCACCTCGTTGACGGCACAGTTGTAAGTAGGCGTTGCGCCTACAGCTTCGATGACGACATCGGGACCGGCACCATCTGTCAGCTCCTGCAGACGGGCGTGGACATCCTCGGTGCCGCTGTTCACGGTGGCTGCAGCGCCGAGCTCATGTGCCAGCGCCAGCTTCTCATCATCGAGATCCATGGCAATCACGGTGGCGCCACGCAGACTGGCACGCACGATGGCACCCACGCCAATCATGCCGCAGCCAATCACCAGCACCGTGTCGCTGTCTGTCACCTGTCCGCGATCCACAGCGTGGAAGCCAACGCTCATGGGCTCTATCAACGCCACATCCTGAGGTGCCAGACCCTCAGCCGGAATAACCTTCTGCCAGGGCACACTGATGAACTCGCGCATCGCACCGTGGCGCTGCACACCCAGCGTCTCATTGTGCTGGCAGGCATTGAACCGGCGACGGCGACAGCTGGGACAGTTACCGCAGGCGGTATAGGGATCTACGGTCACGACCTGTCCCGTCTGGAACTTAGCCGGCACACCCTCTCCCACCCTTTCTACGGTAGCACTGATCTCATGCCCAGGGATGACGGGCTTCAGCGCCAACGCGTTGCGGCCACGGAACGTATTGAGGTCCGAGCCACAGAAGCCTACATAATTGATGCGCAGCAGCACCTCACCGGCGGCAGGCTGCGGTGCAGAAAGCTCGATGACCTCGAGCTGTTTGGTGTCAGTAATCTGTAATGCTTTCATTATATCCAGTAGCTTTAAACTTTGTTCTTCTTCATTGCCTCCTCAGGGTTGTTGGCAGACACCTGCGGGTTTGCGATTGCAAAGGTACGAATAATTTTCTTTCACTTGCACAAAAAATATCCTCTTTTTGCCCTATTGCAGAGCATTTCCTGCCTCCGCCTCAACGTCTTTTTACATCTCCAAACAACTTTGCTGAATAAATCCGACCGTTCGTTGATTAGATTTTCCTGTATCGCTCTCTTTGCCTATCTTTGTCCCGTCAAATGATCATCACGCCAATAAACAATGAAAAAAGTTCTGTTTCTATCCATGCTCGCAGGAGCAATCACTATCATCACATGCTGTACGGCCGAGAGCCCGTACGATGATTTTTATGGTCAGGGAGGCGGGGAAAACGCCCCCGGAATGGGCGGCGGCAGCTCTGCCACGACAGGCGAACTCGCCACCTTCGACATCGCCATAGACAGGACTACGGCAGAACCCACGGCCGCAGCAGCGGAATATTTCCCCGATGAAGAGGACATGTTGGAAAACAACACCTTCACCACAGAGGTGCCAATAGACATGTCCAACCCCGTTGCAAAGACGCAAGACGGCGTGGAGGTGACCGTCAACGGCGGACATATCACCGCCAACCACAGTTCGGTGAAGAACGTGTGCTACGTCCTGAGCGGCACCACCGCTAATGGTTCCTTCACCGTCCTGGGTGATAAGAAATATGCCGTCCGGCTCAACGGCGTCAGCATCACCAACCCCGACTCTGCAGCGCTCAACCTGCTGAGCAGCAAACGCGCCTTCATCATTTTGGCCGACGGTACCACCAACACGCTGGCCGACGGCACTGGCGGCAGCCACAAGGGTGCCCTCTACGGCAAGGGAAAGCTCCTCTTCAACGGCAGCGGCGCGCTCAGCGTTACGGGTAACACAAACAACGGCATACACTCGGCGGACTACATCGTATTCCGTACAGGCAACAACATCTACGTGAAGTCAACAACCAATCACGGCATCAAAGCCAACGACGGCATCTTCATCAACGGCGGCATCTTGAACGTCGAGGTGTCGGCAGCGGCAGCCAAGGGCATCAACTGCGAGAGCCACATCATCGTGAATGGCGGACGCACCACCGTGCTGACCACTGGCACAGGCGCCTACGACAGCGAAGACCAGGAGACCAAGGGCGCGGCAGCCATCAAGGCCGACTCCACGCTGACCGTGAACGCCGGCGAGCTGCGGCTGAAGAGCACGGGGGCTGGCGGCAAGGGCATCAGCGTGGATGCGGAAGCCCGTTTCAATGGCGGCAGTGTCTATGTGGTCACTGCGGGCAGTCTGTACAGCAGCAACGGCGACACAGCATCGCCCAAGGGCATCAAGGTCGATGGCGACATCGCCATCAGCGGCGGACGTCTATGGATACGCACCAGCGGAACCAACGGCGAAGGCATCGAGACTAAGAAAACGCTCACAATCACGGGCGGCGAGGTAGCCAGCTATGCCTACGATGATGCCATCAACTCTAAGAGCACCATGACCATCAGCGGAGGCTACGTTTATGCCCACGGCTGCAACAACGACGGCCTCGATGCCAACGGCAACTGCTATATCAAAGGCGGCACCGTCTATGCCGTTTGCGCAGGACAGCCCGAGGTCGCCATCGATGCTAACACCGAGAGCGGCTACAAACTCTATGTCACCGGCGGCACCATCGTCGCCGTGGGCGGCCTCGAGTCCGGCGCCAGCCTCACGCAGTCCTGCTATCAGGCCTCGTCGTGGTCTGCCAATACGCTCTACGCGCTCACTGTAGGCTCCAGCACCTTCGCCTTCCAGACTCCGTCGGGCGGCGGCTCAGGACTCGTGGTCTCCGGCAGCTCACAGCCTACACTCCAGTCCGCCGTCAGCGTCACCGGCGGCACCACCTGCTTCGGTGGTCTTGCCACCATCGATGCCAGCGTCAGCAGCGGCACCGCTGTCTCCCTCTCTTCCTATACATCCAATGCCGGTGGCCCCGGTCATGGCGGTCCCGGCGGAAGATAAATATTCTCAACTTTCGCCATACACTATAGTCCCTTCAACAACACACTATAGTCCCTTCGACGATACACTATAGTCCCTTCGACAACACACTATAGTCTTCTTCGACGAAGAACCTTATCTTCTTGGGGGGCCACTGGTAGAACTCGGTTTTGCCACTAGTGACAAATGATTTTGCCACTGGTGGCAAATGGTTTTGTCACTGGTGGCAAAACGCTACGCAGCCAGCTGTGTCTGTCATCTTCTTGCTTCATATTGCCTCATCCTTGCTTCAGAGTGCTTCTTACGGTATTGTGTCCTGGGCGGTATGCACATGGTTTTTGTTAAGAAATGTTTAATTTCGCGAGGAGAACGGCACAAAAGAGGTGAACTGATGAAAAAAACTGCAGTTTCGTGAGAGCGTAAAGGGATTTTGTATATTTTTGCAGGCACAAACAAAAATAACAACTTCAAAAAGTTTGAACAATAGCACGTCTATCTTATGGGAAATAGCACGTCACACACACAGCGCCAGCCAGAGTTGGCTGTCGCCTCATTAATCAGCAAGCAGGCGAAAGCGACACCTGAGAATGTCGCTGTAGTATATAACGGCAAGCAGTACACCTACGCCGAGGTGGACGCGCTCAGCGACCGCATCGCGGCGTTTGTCGCTTCAAAGGGCCTCGGCAAGGAGGACGTGGTGGGCATTCTGATTCCACGCAGCCAATGGATGGTCATCGCGCCGATTGGCGTGTTGAAAGCGGGCTGCGCCTATATGCCCTTAGACCCTACCTATCCCAAGGAGCGCCTGAGCTATATGCTGAGCGACAGCCGCGCCAAGCTGCTGATTGCGGACCGCGAAGTGCTGGCCGAAAGCGGGCTGACAACTGATGGCAGTAGCGTCTTGACGGAACAGGGGAGCATCCCCGTTCTCTATACAGACGAGCTGCAAGAGGCAACCTGGACGGCACCCCTCCCCGAGGAGCTTGACGGCAGCCTCCTTGCCCTGCTCATCTACACCAGCGGCTCCACGGGCCAGCCCAAGGGCTGCATGATCGAGCAGCGCAACATCACCTGCAATGCGGAAGAGACCATAAGCACCATGGGCCTCGACAGCGACTGCCGCGTGGCATCCTACGCCAGCTTCTCTTTTGTGCCCACCGTGCATGACATCTTCGGCACGCTCTCGGCAGGCGCCACACTCTATATCATCCCGGAGGAGATCCGCTTCGACTTCATCCGCCTGGCGCAGTTCATCAACGACAACGCCATCACGCACATCATCATGAGCACGATGACGGGTCGCCAGTTCGTGACGATGTACGACTGCCCGTCGCTGCGCTTCCTCTCGGTCGGAGGTGAGAAGCTGGAGCCGGTGACGCCGACGGCAGGACTGACCTTCCTGAACATCTACGGTTCGTCGGAGGCTTGCGGCATGATTACGTGCCACGCTGTCAGAGGCGACGAGGAGAACATCCCTATTGGCCAGGCGCCAGGAACATACCGCCTATATATTGTCGGCGAAGACGGCCAGCCCGTGGCCGACGGCGAGGCGGGCGAGCTGTGGATCAGCGGTCCGCAGTTGTGCCGAGGCTATCTGAACCATCCCGAGCTGACAGCCAACGTCTTCATCCCGAATCCCTTCAACGACAAGCATGAGGCGGGCTATGAGCGCGCATTCCGCACGGGCGACTTTGTGCGCCGCGATGCCAAGGGGAGTCTGCTGTTTGCAGGCCGCCGCGACGGATTGGTGAAGGTGCGTGGCTTCCGCGTGGAGTTGCGCGAGGTGGAGGCAGCAGTCCTCACCTGCCCAGGGGTCACAGGCGCCACCCTGCAGTCGGCCAGCGACACGCTGAACGGCACCACCTATATCGTGGCCTATGTCACGGGCGAGAAGGCCCTCGACGCGGAGGCCATCAAGCAGCATGTGGCAGCGCTGAAGCCCGATTACATGGTGCCGGAGGTGGTGATGCAGATTGATGAGATTCCCCGCAACGCC
Source organism: Prevotella sp. (assembly GCA_015060555.1). GTDB lineage: Bacteria > Bacteroidota > Bacteroidia > Bacteroidales > Bacteroidaceae > Physcousia. The sequence continues at coordinate 39,882 of SUYG01000015.1, read as the reverse complement.
AACGGCAAGGTGGACCGCGAGCGCCTGCCGAAGCCTGTCCGGTCTGTGGCGACTGAGTCGCAGCAAACAGCTCAAGCCCCAATGAATGTGCTGGAGGCAGAGCTCCATGAGATGACCTCCAAGCTGCTGGGCAACAGTAACTTTGGCATCACCACGGTGCTGGGCTACGCAGGCCTCACCTCCATCACGGCCATGAAGCTGGCGGTGGAGGTCAACAAGCGCTACGGCATCGTGCTTGACGCCAAGTCCATGGCAAAAAACATGACACTCCAAAGCATCGAGAACGAGATACTGAAAGGGTTTATGGTTCAGGGGTCAGGGGTCAGGGTTGCCACTGAAAACAACCGTGAACCGTCAACCATGAACCAAGAATTGGCCTCCGCACCCCTCAACTACGCCCAGCTGGGTGTCTATTACGAGTGCATGAAGCATCCGCTGGACACAACCTATAATCTGCCCACGGCCATCACTCTTCCTGCGGGCTTTGATGCTGACAAGGCAGAGCAGGCCCTGACAGAGATTATCAAGGCACACCCGGCCTTCAACATCCATTTCGAGACACAAGGGGACGATGTTGCCCAGGTGTATGACCCCGACCTGGCACCTCAGGTCATTCGTCGTGAGATGACCGAAGCGGAGCTGACCACCTATCAGCAGCATTTCACGCTGCCCTTCCATCTGGAGCGCGGCCCGCTCTACCGCATGGAAATCGTGCAGACGGAGAAACGCGTGGTCATCTTGATGGATGTGCACCACCTCATCTTCGATGGCACCTCATTCGACTTGGTGGCTCAGCAGCTATGCGACCTCCTCGACGGGAAAGCCATCGAGCGCGAGCGGTTAGGTTTCCTGCAGTTCTCGCAGGAGCAGCGCCAGGCCGAAAGCGGTGAGGCATATCAGGAGTCCAAGGCTTATTTTGCCGAAGTGATGAAGGAGTGCGAAGGCTGCACGGAGCTGACCGACGACTTCACGCCCAGCGAGCCTCACGGCCATGTCGCCCAAGTGGCCCGCCCGTTCGATTTTGCCAAGGTGGAGCAGTTCTGTAAGCAGCTGAATGTGACACCGGCCAGCCTGATGCTTGCCGTGACGTTCTACACGTTGTCGCGCTATACCAACAGCCGCCATGTCTATATCTCCACGATTAGCAGTGGCCGTTCAGACCTCCGTCTGTCTGACACGATGGGTATGTTCGTCAACACCCTGCCGCTGGCAGGCCACATCACGGAGCAGACCGTAGAGGAGTTCGTGCGCCGCACGAGTCAGGACTTCGAGCAGACGATGCGCCACGAGCAGTACCCCTTCGCCCGCATAGCCGCAGACTTCGATTTCTCGCCCAACACCACCTATACGTATCAGATGGGTGTCATCGAGGAGCACACCGTCGGTGGCAAGAAGATGACCATCCAGACAATAGACGTGGATGTGCCGAAGCAGAAGCTCGACGTCATCATTATTCAGCAGAACGGACAGCCTGTCGTCTGCCTGGAGTACGACGATGCCTTCTACAGCGAGAAGACGATAGCAGGGCTGGCAGAGTCATTCCTCAGCGTGCTGGATCATTTCATGGAGGCACCGCAGGGAAGCCTGCTCAAGGTGTCGATGCTCAGCGCCGAACAAGCACAGATGGTCGAGTCATTCCGCTTGGCCGGCACAGCAGAAGTGCCCACGCGCCTGTTCCATCAGGCTGTCGAAGCCAATGCTGCGCAAAAGCCCGATGCCAAGGCTCTCGTGGCCTGCGACGGCACCTTCACCTTCAGCCAGGTGAATGCCGAGATGAACCGTGTGGCCCATGCGCTTATCGCCCATGGCGTGAAGCGCGGCGACCGCGTGGCGATGTTGTTGCCGCGCACCAGCCGCCTGATATTCACCATGTTCGGCATCATGAAGGCGGGCGCCGCTTATATCCCCTGCGACCCGCACTATCCCGCAGACCGCATCAAGCTGATTCTCGAGGACAGCGAGGCCGCCTACATCGTCACCGATGATGAGAACCTGGCCAACCTGAAGTCGCAAGCCGGCGAGGGCAGCCTCAAGGTGTTGGAGAAAGCCCTGAACATCGAAGAGCTGCTGCAATGCGAGCAGACCGACAATCCCGCCATCCCGCAGGACGGCAGCGACCTCGCGTACATTATTTATACTTCAGGCTCTACGGGACGCCCCAAGGGTGTCATGCTACACCACAAGGGCATCTGCAACGAGCTCTTCGCCCATCCGCTCAACTTCCGCAACTGGACGGTGATGCAGGAGGTGGAGTGCATCCTCGGACTGGCCACCATCTCCTTCGATGCCTCGGTAGAGGAAATCGGCATCCCGCTTTACAACGGCCTCACCCTGGCACTGGCCAGCGACGAGATAACGAACGACCCCATTCTGTTGGCAGAATTCATGATGGAAAATCATGTGGGGATGTTCCAGGGTACGCCCTCGCGCCTGATGCAGCTCTACGAATCGGACATCTTCCGCAAGGCGCTGTCGGGCTGCCACATCATCGAGCTGGGCGGCGAGAAGTTCTCAGACAGTCAGCTGCGTGAGCTGCAGAAGACGATGGTGAATGCAGCCGGTTCCACGAAGATTCATATCTTCAACAGCTTCGGCCCCACCGAAACGACGGTGGAGAGCAACAGCCACGAAGTGAGCCACGAAGAGCGCGTGACCATCGGTCGTCCGCTGGTCAACGTGACCGAATACATTGTCGATGCCGACATGAACCGTGTGCCTGTGGGTGTCGTGGGCGAACTGCTGATAGGCGGCGCGCAGGTGGGATTAGGTTATAACAATCTGCCCGACAAGACGCGCGAAGCCTTTATCCCCAACCCGTTTGCCACCGGCGATGACCTCGACCCAACGTTGTACCGCTCTGGCGACTATGCCCGCTGGGACGAACAAGGCTACGTCACCATCCTCGGGCGCACCGACAATCAGGTGAAGCTGCGTGGCCTGCGCATCGAGTTGGGTGAGATTGAGAGTGTGATTGCTCAGCAGGAAGGCATCGGCCAGGTGGTCGTGATGATTCGCAAAATCAACGGCAAAGAGCATCTCTGCGCCTACTTCACGGCCAATCATCCGGTGGATATCGATGAACTCAAGGTGGAGATCAGCAAGAGCCTGACGCAGTATATGGTGCCTACGGCCTACCTGCAGCTCGACAAGATGCCGACCACGCCGAGCGGCAAGACCGACATGAAGGCGCTGCCCGAACCCACGCTGTCCATCAAGACAGAATATGTGGAGCCGGTGGGCGAAACGGAGAAACAGTTCTGCGACATCTTTGCCAACATTCTGCAAGTGGAACGCGTGGGCGCCACGGATAACTTCTTCGAACTGGGCGGCACATCGCTGATGGTGACGCGTGTGATCATCGAGGCGGACAAGGCTGGGCATCATATCGCCTATGGCGACGTGTTCTCCAACCCGACACCACGCCTGTTGTCCAGTTTCATCACGGGAGATAGCGTTGACGAGGATGTGGAAGTCAGCAACTTCGACTATGCGGGCATCAACAGCATCCTTGAGAACAACACCCTCGATGCCCTCCGCAACGGCGAGCGGCAGCCTATCGGTAATGTGCTGCTCACGGGGGCTACGGGCTTCCTGGGCATCCATATCCTCAAGGAGCTGATTGACCGCGACGACGTCCCTGTCATCTGGTGTCTGGTGAGAGGCGAGAACGATGAAAAAGCTGAGCGCAGGCTGAAGAGTCTGTTGTATTACTACTTCAGCAAGAGCTACCGTGAGCTGTTCGGCAATCGCCTGCACATCGTCAATGGCGACGTGACGCAGGACTTCAACGTTGACGGCCAAGTGGACACGGTCTTCAATTGCGCTGCCGTGGTGAAGCACTTCTCCGAAGGTACCGAGATTGAGGACGTGAATGTGGGAGGTGCGCAGCATTGCGTGGACTTCTGCCTGCGCCACAATGCCAAGCTGATACACGTCTCTACCTACAGCACAGCAGGTCTGTCTATCAATGGAACGCCGGCTGAGGATACGCGCTATACGGAGCAGATGCTCTATTTCGGACAGTACCTCACCAACCAGTATATCCATTCCAAGTTCCTGTCGGAGCGCATCGTCCTTGATGCCATCGCCCAGCATGGACTGAATGGAAAGGTCATGCGTGTGGGCAACCTCGCACCGCGTTCCACCGACGGCGAGTTCCAGATCAACTTCCAGACCAACAGCTCTATGGGCCGCATCAGAGTCTTCAACATGTTGGGCTGCTATCCCTATGATATGAGCGACTCGCCCGTGGAGTTCTCGCCCATCGACCAGACCGCCAAGGCCATCGTGACGCTGGCACAGACGCCGAAGGAGTGCTGCCTGTTCCATCCCTACAACAACCACTCCGTACATTTCTGCGATGTCATGGATGAGTTGTCACAGGTGGACAAAGCGCCTGTTCAGGTAGAAACGGATACTTTCAACCAAGCCCTTGAAACAGCCAAGCAAGACCCCGAGAAGGCGAAGAAGCTGTCCAGCCTGCTGGCCTATCAGGATCTGGCACATGGCAAGAGGGCGGCCTTCATCGATGCGGACAACCAGTACACCACGCAGGCGCTCTATCGCCTCGGCTTCAAATGGTCCAGCACCTCATGGGACTATGTGGACCGTATGCTGGTGACGATTGGCGGCTTCGGCTTCTTTGAATAAAACAAGAATGAAAATACCTCATTAACGAACTTGTAAAAGAGCGCACCAGTCATGAAACGGGTGCGCTCTTATCTGCTTAATAAAAAAGGGGACATCTTCGTAGAAGTAGAAGATGTGGTCCATCCTCGCTTTTTTACAGCGTTCCGCTGTTCCCCGCCCGCCGCAGAAGAGGTCTGCGTCGGCCAGTCGGGCCGAAATGACATTCAGTCATTTCTAAAATGTTCCATTTTGCCCTCCTTACCCCGTGAGGGATAATGTGTAAAATTATTAGACGTTTTCGCAGGAAAGGAAATAGGTTATGAGTAGAACATTTGGCCGACAAGAGGATATGCCGTACATTTGCAGCGCATAACCAACCATAGCATAATGGATAAACTCATCGAACAACCGCGTGGCATAGCGCGAATCAGGAAACACTGGCCTTGGGCTGCTGCAGCTGCACTGCTCTTGATGATTGCAGGCTGGCTGCTGTTCGGAAACCACGCCTCAACACTTCGTGTCGCAGCCTCCGACCTTACCATAGCAGATGTCAGGCAGGCAGAGTTCAAGGACTATGTACGACTGAGCGGACAGGTGGTGCCCATACAAGTGGTACAACTCTCGCCCGAGGAGGGCGGCATCGTCACGGAACGCGTGGCCGAGGAGGGAACCATGGTTCGCAAGGGTGATGTCATCATCCGCCTACGCAATTCGAATCTTGACCTACAAATCCTCAACGCCGAGGCCGAGCTTGCCGAGAAGCAGAACCTACTGCGCAACACGCAAGTAGCCATGCAGCAGGACCGCCTCAACAACCAGCTCGAACAGGCACAGCTCGCCATGGACACCGAGCGCAAGCTGCGCACCTATCGCCAGAACGAGCGACTATACAACGAGCGTCTCATCAGCCGCGAGAACTACCTACAAGCCGAAGAGGACTATCATCTGGCACAGCGCAAACAGGGGCTCATCACGCAACGCCTGCAGCAGGACAGTATCTACCGCAGCGTGCAGATGGACCAGATGGAGGACAATTTGGCGAATATGCGAACGAATGTGGTCCTTGTGCGCGAGCGCAAGAATAAATTAGAGGTACGCGCGCCTATCGACGGCGAACTGGGACTCTTGGATGTGGAACTTGGGCAGAGCGTCACCTCCGGACAGAAGATAGGGCAAGTCAACGACCTCAGCGATTATAAGATTGAAGCCCAAATCGATGAGCATTACATAGACCGAGTACGAGCAGGGCTCTCTGCTAACTTTGTCCGTGGCGACGCCAACTTCTCATTGACAGTGCGTAAGGTCTATCCTGAGGTGCGCGAAGGTAAGTTCCGCACCGACTTCATCTTCCGAGGCGAACGGCCCGCGAATATCCGCAGCGGGCAGACCTATTACCTCAACCTCGAACTAGGTCAGCCAGAGCAGGCAGTGCTCATCCCCCGCGGCGCCTTCTTCCAGAAGACGGGAGGCACATGGATCTACGTCCTCAGCAAGGACGGACGCACCGCCTTCCGTCGCACCATTTGTATCGGTCGCCAGAATCCGCAATACTACGAAGTCACCGAGGGATTGGAACCCGGCGAACGCGTCATCACCAGCGGTTACGAAGCCTTTGGCGACAACGAGCGATTGGAAATCAAATAAAGTAAAAAACATTTTTCACTTTTCACTTTTCACTCTTTCACTTTTCACTTAATATGTCTTCCCTCTTCTACCTGGCCCGCCGCTTCAAGACGGCCACCGCCCTGAACCTCGTGGGCCTCACCGTGGCCTTTGCCGCCTTCTACCTGTTCATGACACAGGTGCGATACAACGCCGGCTACAACCGCAGCTTCCCCGATGCCGAACGCATCCTGCGCGTGGAGGCCAAGATGAATCAGGATTCGCCCTGGGGCACCCACTGCAACCGGCCGCTGCTCGAGTACATGATTCAGATGCCCGAGGTGGAATCCGGCACCATCGTGAGCTTTTTCACCGGCACGTGGGACTTCTATCTCGGCGAGTCGCCCATCACCTATTCCACCTCGAACGTGCGCAACGAGAGCGGCCTGGAGACCTTCGGCATGGAGTGTCTGGATGGCAAACTGCACTGGGACGAAGGCGAGAAGGGCATCCTCATCCCCGCCTCGATGGCAGAGCGCTTCCTCGGCACCATGATGGCTGCCGGGCGGCACGTCTGGGACGGCAAGGATAGCATCCGCGTCCAGGGTGTCTATCGCGACCTGCCCGCCAACACATTCCTCACCGACATCCCCTCCAACGAATATCCCGTCAACGGTGTCTTCTTCGCCATGGGCGACGAGAACCGCCACAACTTCAGCGAATGGAGCTCCATCGGTTACCTCCGCATTTATGACGCTGTAGATTTCGACGCTTTCCGTGCCGAGTTCAGGGACAGGTTCAAGACAGCCTTCCGCAAGGCGGTGCTGGCCGAGAATTCCGAAGAATACGACAAAGCCTCGCCCGAGGAAAAGGCCGAGATAGAACAGCAGGTCGATGACTACTTCGGTAAGTTCGACCTCCGCGCCACACCCATCACCGAGACCTATTTCTCCGGTGTGGGCTCGAACGACCGCGGCAACCGCACCGTACACCTTATATTATTATGGGCGTGCGCGATTATCCTTGTCGTCGCCGCCATCAACTTCCTCAACTTCACGCTGGCCGAAGCGCCGATGCGCGTGAAGGGCGTCAACACCCGCCGCGTGCTGGGCAGCACCCTCTGGAGCCTGCGCCTCGGCCTCATCGGCGAGGCGGTGGCGACGTCGCTCGTAGCCTTCGCCCTCTCCCTCGGCTTGGTACATTTGCTGTCCGAGTGGCCCCCTATAGCCGAACTCTTCTCGGGCGACATCAGCCTCATGGCCAACCTCCCCTCTGTGGTCCCTGTCCTCGCGGCGCTCTCTGTGGTCATCGGCATAGTCGCCGGCACCTATCCCGCCTTCTTCGTCACCTCGTTCCAGCCCGCCTTGGCCCTGAAAGGCAGCTTCGGCCTCACACCCAAGGGACGCCGCCTGCGCACAGGACTGGTCACCCTGCAGCTGTTCGTCAGCCTCGTCCTGGTCGCTTTCATTGGCATTCTCTATCTACAGAGCCACTTCATCTTCCACTCCGACTACGGCTACGACAAGGATCAGATCATCTACGCCCAGCTGCCCGCAGAACTGATGCAGAAGAAAGATGCCATCCGCTCGGAGCTCATGCAGGTGGGCGGCGTGGAGGAAGTCAGCTATTCCAACTTCGTCCTCGGCTCGCAGACGCAGTACATGGGCTGGGGACGCGGCACGGGCGACAAGACCGTCACCTTCACGTGCCTGCCTGTGGACTGGCGTTACCTCCGCACGATGGGCATCAAGGTCATCGAAGGTCGCGACTTCAACGAACACGATGGCGACTGCTACATCATCAACGAGGCCGCTCGCAAACGCTGGTCGTGGATAGAGATGGACAAGCCCCTGACAGACGACGACATGCCCGTCATCGGTGTCTGCGAGAACATCCGCTACGGCAGCGTCCGTCAGGACCGGGCCGAGGATCCCGTGGCCTTTGTCATTCTCGGCGAACGCTATGCACAGTGGGGCGACCGGCTGGGGATACTGAATGCTCACCTCGGGGCTGGCGTGGATAAGGTGGAACTGCGTCGTACCATCGAAGAGAAGCTCGTCGAAATGAACGGCGGCAACGCCGTCACCGTCCGCTTCCTCGACCAGATCCTCGAGAACCTCTATCAGGAGGAGTTCCGCTTCATCCGCCAGGTGCTGCTCTTCAGCATCATCTGCCTCGTCATCACCCTCATCGGTGTCTTCTGTCTGACGCTCTTCGAGACGGAGTACCGCCGCAAGGAGATTGGCATCCGCAAAGTCTTCGGCAGCACCGAGGAAGCCATCCTACTGATGCTCAGCCGCCGCTACGTCCTACTCATCCTCCTTGCCTTCGTCCTCGCCGCACCTCTCGCCTGGTACATCGGACGCCAGTGGCTAATGAGCTTCGCCGAGCGCACGCCCATCTACTGGTGGCTCTTCCCCCTTGCCCTCGCCGCCGTCAGCCTCATCACCCTCGCCACCGTCTGCATCCAAGGCTGGCGGGCTGCTACGGAGAATCCTGTGAATAGTATTAAGACAGAATAAAAAAGACCCACCCCCTGCTTTGCCCTCACGTGCTTAGCGCCGACAGCTTCGACCTGGATAAACCGTCTCGCATTCGTCGAGCACTGAGAAGGCTACTTCGGGAAAGACACTCAGTCTTTCCCTCGTAGCCACCCGTCTGGGAGGGGCGAAGGCTGGCGCGTAACTATCATGCTGAACGAGACTCTCTCCCGAGAGTAACTCTTATTTTTCTCTTTTCACTCTTTCACTGTTCATTTTTTCACTTTTCACTCTTTCACATTTCACTTACTTAAATCACATGGTGAATCCATTTGCCAAAGGCCAAGGGGCCTTCATCAAAATCACATCGCTGACGGTAGGACTGACCGTGGGACTGGTGTTGCTGGCCAAGGTGCAGCTGGAACGCAACTACGACCGTTGCATCGTGGACAAAGAGCATGTGTATGAACTGCAAGAGACGATGCAACGTGCAGGCGAAGAGCTGCAGCAACACAGCGCCACATCGGGCGGCATCGCACCTGTACTGACACAGGAGATTCCCGAGGTGGTGACGGCCACGCGCTATACCGCCCAGTTCGGCGAGGAGAAGTTGACGCTGGAGGACGGCAGTCGGCACTACTTTGAAGAGGCGGTGTTTGCCGATTCCTGCTTCTTCGACATCTTCGTCACAAGGACGCTGGTGGGCGAAGCCAAACAGATACTCTCAACAGCCGGACAATGCATGATCAGCCGTCGGCTGAGCGAGAAGATGGGCGGCGAGGTGGTTGGTCAGACGTTCTGTTTTGCCTCGGCCCCACAGAAACCGATGACCATCTGCGGCATCTATGAGGACTATCCCGAGAACTCCACCTTCGCACGCTTCGACATCCTCATGTCGATGCCCTCTGTCGGCACCTACGCCTGGGACGGCACCGAGAACCTCATCGGCAACGACCGCTACCATTCGTATGTACGTCTGCGTCCCGATGCCGACATGGAGAAGGTGCGCAGCGAGGTTAAGCAGTTGCTGCAGCGGATTCTTCCGTGGGAAGACCTCAAACAAAGCGGCTACACCGATGTCGGTTGCGTACTGGTAAGTGTTGAAGGAAGCCGTATGAAGGACCCCACCGTGCGCACCACATGCATCATCCTCGCCGTAGTGGCCTTGGTAATGCTCTTCACGGCGGTGATGAACTATATCCTCGTCGTCATCAGTTCGCTCGTTGGGCGTGCCCGTCAAGTAGCCGTACGCAAGGTGCTGGGCGCTCCAAATCGGGAGTTCTTCCTCGGTTCTATAGGCGAAGCTGCCCTTCACCTGCTGGCGGCCCTTGCCCTGATGTCTTTGCTGCTCTATGTCGGTCAGGACCTGACGAGCGACCTGTTGGGCGTCAGTGTCACGACGCTCTTTTCACGGCAGACCTTTACGGTGCTACTCGCGGTCTGCCTCATCGTGCTGCTCAGCTGCGGCATCCTGCCGGGCTTCATCCTTTCGCGCATCCCGCTGGCCTACGCCTACCGCCTCTACAGCGAGAGCAAGCGCATGTGGAAGCTGTCGCTGTTGGCCTTTCAGTTCGTGCTCTCCACGATGCTGCTCTGTGTGCTCACCACCATCTATCGGCAGTACCACTATATGCTCAACACGGATATGGGTTATCAATATGACGAGGTGGCCTACGTCAATGTGTCAGCCCTCCACGGCGACTCCATCTATTCGCTGGCTCGCGAGATAGAGAACCTGCCCTGTGTCGAGAAGACCGCTGCTGCCTATTCGCTCTTCTGCGAACGGCAGAGCGGCGACAACGTACTCGTGCCAGGCAATCCACAGGAGCTGTTCAACTGTGCCAACATGTTCTTTGCCGAAGGAGGGCTGGTGGAAACGATGGGACTTCAGATTGTACGAGGCCGTGACTTCGAACGTGTGAACCATAAAGGCTGGCAACAGGAGATGCTGGTGGATGAGCATTTCGCGCGGAAGATGAAAGAAGTGGCGGGCATAGATGATGTCATAGGCCAGCAATTTGTCAACTCTTCGTTAGGGAACCAGTACCCCTTGACTGTCGTGGGCGTGGTGAAAGACTTCACGCTCGGGTCGTTGGTGTCTCGTGAGGAGCGCCCCATCATGATTACCAACGGCAATGTCTTTACGCACTATATCATGCTGAAGCTTCAACGCATCACGCCCGAAAACCTCACGACCGTGCAGCAACTCTGCAACCGCCTCTACCCCGATGCCGAGTTGAACGTGAAGCTCTACTCCAACGAGATGGCCGATCAGTATCAGGAGACACAGCGCACGCGTGACCTCGTCATGATTGGTTGCATCGCCTCGCTGCTCATCACCCTCATCGGACTGATAGGTTATGTCCGTGACGAGGTACAGCGCCGCTCGCGCGAGCTGGCCATCCGCAAGGTGGTAGGCGCCACTGAAGGTGAGGTGCAGTTGCTGTTTGCCCGCAGCATCGCCGTCATCGCCCTGCCCTCCATCGCCCTTGGCATAATTCTGGGCTGGTATCTGAGCACGCTGCTGATGCAGCAGTTCGCCTACAAGGTACCGCTCCTATGGTCCGTCTTCGCCGCCGATGCCCTCGCTGTCATCCTCATCATCGCCACCGTCGTCTTCATCCAGACAAGGCGTGTGGCCAATGATAATCCGGTGGAGTATTTGAAGAAGGAATAGACCCACCCCTCACCCTCCCTTGTAGGGAGGGAGTGGTCACCTTTCAAGAATAGTGTATTTTCAATAAACCAATAAACCAAAATAATCTCTAACCCCATAAACAATGACCCAGTATCCTCTGCCGCTCGAATACATTCCACTCCCCTCCCTACAAGGGAGGGGCAGGGGGGAGGGTCTTCTACTATTATGATTAAACTACAAAACATCAAGAAGGTCTTCCGCACAGACGTGGTGGAAACCACTGCCCTAGGGGGCATCAACATGGAAGTGAAGGACGGCGAGTTCGTCGCCATCATGGGTCCTTCGGGCTGCGGCAAATCGACGCTGCTGAACATCTTAGGCTTGCTGGACAACCCCACGGAGGGCGAATACTGGCTGGATAATGTCGAGGTCGGTAAGTTGAAGGAGCGCCAGCGCACGCTGACCCGCCGCGGACAGATCGGTTTCGTCTTCCAGTCGTTCAACCTCATCGACGAACTCACCGTGGAGCAGAACATCGAGTTGCCGTTGAAGTACCTCGGTGTGCCTGCTGCCGAACGCAAGGAGCGCGTCACGGAAATCATGCGCCGCATGGCCATCAGTCACCGTGCCAGTCACTATCCGCAACAGCTCTCAGGCGGTCAGCAGCAACGCGTGGCCATCGCCCGTGCCGTAGTGGTCCGTCCCAAGCTCGTTCTCGCCGACGAGCCCACGGGTAACCTCGACACCAAGAACGGCAAAGAGGTCATGGACCTGCTCACACAGCTCAACGCCGAAGGCACCACCGTCGTCATGGTCACCCACTCGCAGCACGATGCCTCCTTCGCCACCCGCACCATCAACCTGCTGGATGGTATGGTCGTTGAGAAAACACTGCTGTAACCTTTATTAAACATAATGACCTGCTTCATCATGCTTTGATGAAGTACTGGGCGGCCATCCGTGAGGACAGCCGCCCAGATTTATTCAATCATCATTCTTGAAGTGTCAAGCGACCAAGGTCGAGCGCGTCAACCGTTATTCATCATGACAGCGTCAGCTTGAAGGTCACCGTGTAGCCCGTCTCAGACTGCTCCAGAAGTTCAAGGTTGCCGCCTTGTCGCACCATAATCTGTCGGGAGAGGGCGAGGCCGATGCCGGTGCCGGAGAATTTGGTGGTGAAGAAAGGCAGGAAGATGCTGTCGCGGTCGGCGGCAGGGATGGGGGAGCCATTGTTGGAAATGAAAAGTGAAAGAGTGAAAAGTGAAAAATAAGAGTTACTTTCAACTACGGAAGGCTTTCCAACAGGCTCAGGTAATTTGTATTTTTCACTTTTCACTCTTTCACTTTTCACTTTAATCCTCGTCGCTCCAGCCTCTACGGCGTTCTTCACCAAATTCACTACCACCTGCTGCAAGAGCACGGGGTCGGTATTGAGTACAACACCCTCCATGCCTACGATTTCCCACGTGAGGCGGGGATAGAGGCGCTGCACTTCGGCGAAGAAAGCGTCGAGGTGGACATCCTCGGGCTGAGGTCGTTGCAGTTGGGCGAGCTTGCGGTAGCTCTCAACGAAGGTTGTCAGGCGCGATGCAGTGGTGTGGATACTGCGGATGCCTGCTTCGAGGGGACTCCCCACGACATCTTCACGTTTTAAGAGGCTCTGGCTGATGCTGGCAATGGGTGCCGTGGAGTTCATGATCTCGTGGGTGAGGATACGTGTCAGTCGTTCCCAAGCCTCCACCTCGTGCATACTCATCTGCTGATGAATCACTTCACCGAGATCGTTCAGCGTTTCCTGCATTGCCCGTTCGCCACTTGTCAAGCCCCGCGTGCTAAGGCTGAACGACCAATCGCGGTTGCGGATAGCCTCACGCATGAGATGGGCACGACGGCGAAGGGAGCTCTGGTGGCGGAAGAACAGGAAAAAGAACAAGCCCACCAAGAGGCCCGCTCCAAGGAGGCCCACCCCCAACCCCTCCCCAAGGGAGGGGAGACTAGAAGCTGCTATCAAGTATAATGTTATCATAATGTTCAATTAGAGGACTTGGGTTCCCCTCCCTTGGGGAGGGGTTACGGGTAGGCTACCACCTAGAGGACTTTAGTTCCCCTCCCTTGGGGAGGGGTTGGGAATGGGCCTCTTAGGGGTGGGCTATTAGGAGTGGGCCTTCAACTTATTATACAGCGTCTGCCGTGTCAGCCCCAGCATCTTGGCTGCGGCCGTCAGGTTGCCGTCGGCACGATCCACAGCCCGTCGGATATGCTCCATCTCCACCTCATCGAGCGGTGGCAGCGTCTGCTGAGCTTCCAGAACGTTGCGGAGCTTGTAGGTCAGCTGATCGTTGTCCCACGGTTTGGTGATAAAATCAGCGGCGCCACTCTTCAGGGCGCGCACGGCCAGCGGCACATCGCCGTAGGCGGTGAGCATCACCACGGGCACATCGGGGTGTGCCTGTCTGAGTACCTGCAGCCAGTGCAAGCCTTCGCGACCTGAGTTGGTGCCGAGGGAGAAGTTCATGTCTAAGAGTACGATGTCTATGTGCTCCTGCGCCATTGTCCGCAGCAAATCCTCTGGACGGTTGAGTTTGACGACACGATCAAACGTGTCAGCGAGTGCGTAGTCGAGGGCGGTAAGAATGTCGGTGTTATCGTCACACGTCAGGATAGTGCCTAATTTCATCTTTCCTTTCTTTTTGAGGGCAAAGATACATAAAAAGTGAAAAATGAAAGAGTGAAAATTGAAAAATAAAGAGTGAGAAGAGTGGAAAGCGTAAAAATATTAGACAATGTTGGGCTGCGAGGAGGTTTTTGGGACGCATAAAGCTTGCAACGAACACAACTCAATGTGTACCTTTGCACAAACGTTCAACTATCGAAACTCAATAAACTGTTTTATGCGACACTCTCATTTCTTTCTGCCAAAATGTCAAACAACGATGATTGCTGCATCACGATGCAGCAATTGCTTGATGATGATGCTGCAATTGCTTAATGATGATGCAGCAAAGCAAACATACAGGCGTGTGTGCCTTGCCGCCTTGTTCCTTCTGCTGGTTCAACTGGGCTTATCAGCCCAAACGACGGCTCAAGTTCAGGCTCAGAACGATGACACCACTACGGTATGGACTGTCGAGGATTGCATGCGCTACGCAGTTGCTCACAGCCACGGTCTGCGGCAACGGGAGTTGCAGCTGGACAATAGCGAGGCCACACGTCTACAAGCCATCGGGGCGTTCCTGCCAAGTGTGAACGCCAGCATAGGCACACAGTGGAATTTCGGCCGTGCCATTGACCCCGAGACAAATACATACACGAGCGTGAGCACTTTTCACAACGGCTATGGTCTCTCTACTTCACTGCCCGTCTTCGACGGTTTGTACCGCGTGCATGCCTTACGTGCTGCCCGTGCCGACATGCTCATGCAAAAGAACGCACTGCAGGCGGAGCGCGACCAGATGGCATTAGAAACTTATCAGGCTTACGTTAATGTGGTCTATGCACAGGAGGCGGTGCGGCTGGCCGAGGAAAAGCTCAGCGAGAGCAAGATGATACTGCAGCAAACGCAGGTAATGGAGGAGGAGGGACTGAAGAGCCCTGCCGATGTGGCACAGGTGGAGGCACAGGTTGCCTCTGATGAGCTAATGCTGACGCGTCAGAAGGGGCAGAGGGAGACAAGTATGTTGGAATTAAGGAAAGTGATGAACAGGCCCTCCCCCCAAAGCCTCACACTAGCAAGCCTCACCCCCGACCCCTCTCCAAGAGGAGAGGGGAGTATATACCTTCAAGGTATGAACGGCAATAACGAACAAGGGGAAGAAGTAACTACTCCCCTACCTGACAAGGAGGTGCAGGGGGGTGGGTCTGCTGGGGCCAGGTCTTTATTGGCACAATCCTTCTATGCCGTTGAGTCCGCCCGCCATTCGCTCCGTGCCACGCGTTCATCTTTCTTCCCCAGCATTTCTCTTTCGGCAGGCATCAACTCATCGTACTACCGCAATCTCGATGCCGCAATGACTTCGCCGTTCAGGAACCAACTGAAGAACAACTTAGGCAAGTATGTTTCGCTGAACCTGAGCATCCCCATCTTCAACCGCCTCGGGAACATCGCGTCGCTACGGCGTGCACGCAACAACCTATGCATCGCCCAGGAGCAGTACGCCGCCAAGCAGACTGAACTTGAGGTGCTGCGTCAACAGGCGTGGCTTGATGTCCTCGTTTACCAAAAGGAAGCCACACAGGGCGAGCGTAAGGTGGCGGCAGACAGCCTCGCCTACGAACTCACCCGCCAGCAATACGCCCAAGGCCTGGCATCACCCATTGACCTGCAGACCTCGGCTGCTATTCTCTTGCAGTCGCGTGCCGCCCTCCTGCAAAGCCGTCTGATGATTTTCGTGAAGAAGTTGCAGCGTCGCTATTACGAGGGCTTAAACCTCATATAAGTAAAACATTCTATCCATCATTTGCCACTTCTCGTCGCTGGTGGCACCCTCGGCGCACTTTTGGAACATCGCCATATAATCCTCCCACTCTTGTTGTCGGGGCAGCGTAGCGAGGCGCGCCATAGCTGTGTCCCAGTCGAAATCGAGAGGTGTCTCGACAATCATGAAAAGACGAGTGCCAAGGATGTAAATCTCCATCTCGAGGATGCCGACCTGACGTATGCCGTCGAGGATTTCTGCCCAAGCATTCTCGCGGCTGTGGCGACGGCGGTATTCAGCTATCAATTCTGGATTGTCGCGCAGGTCCATAGTCTGACAGTAGCGCTTCACGGGCTGGCCGTGCTGCTTCTGAACAAAACCAGAAGACATGGACTCTCCCCCCGCCCTCCCTGCTAGGGATGGAGCGGTATGTTTTGAAGATGAGTTATCTATTTCTATCATGCATCTTTGAAGTTTTGTTTGTTGTGGATATAAATTGGAAAGTTAACCTCAGCAACTTCTCAGAATAGCCATTTCTGTTCTTGTCGGGTAACCACCCCCTCCCTTAAAGGGAGGGTGAGGGGTGGGTCTCCTTAAAAGTCCGGTAGCCGTAGATGGTGATGAAGATGAAGCAGACGAAGGGGAGGATAAAGGAGAAGTTGACGGCAGGCCAGCCGAAGATGACCTGCTGGTCGATGAGATGACCCTGCAACGGAGGCATCAAGGCACCACCCACGATGGCCATCACGAGGAATGCGGCACCGAGGGAAGTGTCCTCAGTCTGCACGTTCTCAAGGGCAATACCGTAGATACTGGGGAACATGATGGACATGAAGAGGCTGATGCACACCAACGAGTACAGGCCCAACATGCCTTCGATGCAGATGGCACCGAGGGTGCAGACGGAAGCGCCGATGCCGAAGATCATCAGCAGGCGACGCTGGTTGACCCACTTCATAATGTAAGTGCCAACGAAACGGCCCGTCAATGATAGCGACATCGCCAAGATGTTCCACCGCTGGGCTGTCGCCTTGTCGATGCCCAGGTGATCGGCATACTGGATGATGAAGGTCCACACCATGATCTGTGCGGCGACATAGAGCACCTGCGCCAGCACGCCATTGCGGTAGATCTTGTTGTGCCAAAGACGGGAGAGCGTAGTGTGGGCACTGGTGGTCGTATCGTTCTCTCCTTTGAGCGAAGGCATCTTGGTGAGGGCGATGATGACGAACATCACGAGGACCACAAGGCCGATGGCAACGTAGGGATCGCGGATGACGGCGAGGTCATGCAGACGGATATCAGCCTTCTCAGCCTCACTCAATCCATGGAAGATGACCTGTCCGGCAGCATCGCGCTTGTCGGAGATGAGGTTGGGCAGCACGATGAACGAGGCGACAGCCATACCCGACAGAGAACCGACAGGGTTGAAGGCCTGCGCCAGGTTCAGGCGACGTGTGGAGTTGCTCTTGTCGCCCAACGAGAGGATGAAGGGGTTGGCGCTGGTCTCAAGAAAGGCCAGACCGAAGGTGAGGATGTACAGCGACACGCAGAAGAAGGCAAACTCCTGAAACTGTGCGGCGGGGATAAACAGGAAGGCGCCCACGGCATAGAGTCCGAGGCCGATGAGCACACCGACCTTGTAGGAGTACTTGCGGATGAACAGCGCAGCGGGCACAGCCATCGTGGCATAGCCGCCATAGAACGCAAACTGCACCATCGAAGCCTTCGCGGCCGAGATCTCCATCAGCGTCTGGAACGCCGCCACCATCGGGTTCGTGATGTCGTTGGCAAAGCCCCACAGGGCGAACAGCGATGTGACGAGGATGAAGGTGAGAAGGTATTTCCTGGGGACTAAAGCAGACCCTCCCCCCTGCCCCTCCCTTGTAGGGAGGGGAGTAGAATGTATTTGACTGGATGCTTCCATATAATATAAATAAGGAATTAGTTTCAGGTTGCATAGGTAATCACCCTCCCCCTACAAGGGGGAGGGTGGAGGGGGGGCTAATACAACGGCCCGAAATTCTGGCAGGCACGGTAGTCGGCGCCTTCCTTGTCCATGCCAAAGGCATTCCAGGCGGCAGGACGGAAGATGTCGGCATCGGCAACATTGTGCATGCAAACAGGGATGCGGAGGATGGAGCACAGCGTGATGAGGTCGGCACCAATATGACCGTAGGCGATGGCACCATGGTTGGCGCCCCAGCAGTTCATGACACTATAGACATCCTTGAAGCAGTCCTTCGACACATCGAGACGTGGCACGAACCAGGTCGTAGGCCATGTGGGGTCAGTGCGTTTGTCGAGGATGTCGTGGGTCTTCGGGTCGAGCTCCACGGTCCATCCCTCAGCAAGCTGCAGCACAGGACCAAGGCCCGCCACCATATTCACACGCATCATCGTCATCGGCATTCCGCCCTTGGTGACGAAGTGCGAGCTGTAGCCGCCACCACGGAAGTAGTCGCGGTCAGCAGGCATCCACGAGGTAGCCTTCAGGCAGGCTTCCACATCCTCGTTGGTGATGTTCCAGGGCTCCTTGATGGTGGGTTTACCGTCGGCAGCGGTCATCGCACCAGTGGCATCGAGGGTGGTGGCGCCACTGTTAATGAGGTGGATGAAGCCCCCGGCAGCTTGGCCTTCAGGTTTCTTACCAGCCACACGTTCTACAGCCTCGGGGCTCCAATAGGTGCGGATGTCGGAGAACATCACGCCGCGATTCGTGAGCAGATGGCCGAAGAGCATGGAGAGGCCGTTGAGGAAGTCGTTTTCAGTGGCCAGCACATCGGCTTCGCGCACGCCATTCCAGTCGAAGCTGGTGCAGAGCATGGCCTCGGGGAAGTCGAAGTTCGGACGATAGTCCGTCCACTGGCGCTGGCCCTGCACGCCGCCGAAGAGGGCGTTATGGCCGAGTGCCTCCTCCTTGTAGCCCATCTCCAGAAGGTTGGGATTGCCATGCATCAGGTCGCGAATGATCATCATCGTCTTCACGGTGAACTCCCAGTCTGCATCCTTCTCCTCGCGTGTCTTTCCCTTACCCTTTCCGTTGAAGGTGGTCATCGGCGTGCCGGGAAAGAGCGGACGGTCCTCGTTATAGTCGTGGCCCTCCTGGGGCTTGCAGTACTGCTCCACCCACGCCATGGCTTTCTTGAACTCCTCGGGGTCGAAGATATTGAAATCAACGCGACGGAGGATCTCAACGAGCGAGACATATTCCGTACGCATACCGAGATAGTGCTGCAGGAAGTCGGCATCCACGATGGAGCCGGCAATTCCCATGCAGGTGTTGCCCAGCGAGAGGTAGCTCTTGCCACGCATCGTGGCTACCGCCTGTGCCGCACGGGCGAAGCGTAGAATCTTCTCGGCGACGTCGGCAGGGATGGTGTTGTCATGGATATCCTGTACATCGTGGCCATAAATGCCAAAGGCAGGCAGCCCCTTCTGGGCATGAGCCGCCAGCACGGCAGCCAGATAAACAGCACCCGGGCGCTCCGTGCCATTGAAACCCCAGACAGCCTTCGGGTAATGCGGGTTCATGTCCATCGTCTCACTGCCGTAGCACCAGCAAGAGGTGACGGTGATGGTGCTCCCCACGCCCTCGCGCTCGAATTTCTCGGCACAGGCAGCACTCTCGGCCACACGACCGATGGTTCCGTCGGCGATGACACACTCCACAGGCGAGCCGTCGCCGTTGCGCAGGTTCTTGGTGATTAACTCAGCCACAGCCTTAGCCAGGCACATCGTTTTCTCTTCAAGGCTTTCGCGGACGCCACCCTGACGACCGTCGATAGTCGGGCGAATGCCGATTTTGGGGTAAGACTTTCCCCCCGACTTCCCTGTTAGGGAGGGAGCAGAATGTGATTGACTGGATGCTTCCATATAATATCAATAATAAGGTAAGTGTTTCAATATGCTAAAGGTGACCCCCCCCTAAAGGGGTGTGAGGAGGGGGCTTACTCGCTCATATTCTTAATATAAGGTAACTTAGGAAGGTGCTTGAAGCCATAGAAGCGCTGGGCGTTCCCTCCGAGGAAAGCAGCCTTCTGGGCTTCGGTGAGGTCGGGGGACTTGGTGATGAAGTCGTAGGACATACGATAGGTGATGGCGGTGATGGTGCGTGGATAGTCGCTGCCCCACATCAGCTTGTCCCACCCCACGAGGTCGGCAGCTTCACGAATAGCGCGCACAGCCGAGGGGAAAGGATAGAACTCGGTGTTGTAGAGCCAGGTGATGCCGCCGCTCTCCACCATGACATTCTCGTGGCGCGCCAGCAGGATCTCCTGCCTCCAGTTCTCGTTCTCCCAAGGCGGCGTTGTGGGCTGGTCTGCCATGCCGAGATGTCCGATGGCAATCTTCAGGCGTGGACATTCGGTAATGACCTCGCGCATCTCCCCCACCTGCTTGTCGCCGTCAGCCAGACACATAGAGACAATCATGCCGCGCTCTTCCATGAATTTGAACACGGGCATTAGCGTCAGCAGCGAGTCCTTGAAGCGGTGACCGGGGAAGGCGATACCCTTCAACCCAGCCTCGGCAACCGTCTGCGCCTCATCGAGGTTCCAAGCCATTCCCATGCAGAAGAAGCGGTCGGGATATTCCTTCTGCACCTGCTCCAGATAAGCATTCTGACAGCCGTCAATCACTTCCTGCACCACGACAGCACCACCCACCTGCGCATAATCCATATTGCTCAGGAATACCTCTGCCGTGTTACATCCGTCTATCATGAAGGGCGGCAACATCTGCCGCTCCTCGCCGAAGAAGAGCGAGCGGCTGCCATTGGGCTCCAGCGTATGGATGGGCGAACCATCTACCACGGTGTCTTGGCGAAGCCAGAGATGGGAGTGGGCGTCGATGATCATAAGTCCTTAGCTATTTGCCCACGTCACCCTCTTTTGATCACCAATGATCTCCTGCACCTCCTTCACCAGCTGCCAGTCAATGGGTTCTTCGATGAACGCGAGGTTACGACGGACATTGTCAGGGTTGGCAGAAGAGAAGAGCGTAGAGGGGATACGAGGATTGCTGACGGAGAACTGCATGGCGAGCTTCTCGATGGGATAGCCCTTCGCCTTGCAATGGCGGACAGCCCGCTGACAGGCCTCCACCAGCGGCTTCGGTGCCGGATGCCACGCTGGCACACCACGTTCAGACAGCAGCCCCATGGACAGCGGCGAAGCATTGATGAGCCCTATGCCGTGAGCCTCAAAATAGTCGAGGTTGTCAGCCAGTGCATCGTCGCAAAGGCAGTAGTGGCAGAAGTTCAGCACCGTCTCCACCGTACCTTCCTTGCTGTGGTCGATGACCCAGCGCAGGTTGGGAATCTGCAGGTCTGTGATGCCGACATGGCTGACGAGTCCCTTCTCCTTGAGCTCCACGAGCGCAGGCAACGTTTCATCCACGACCTTCTGCAGGCCACCGGGCAGGGATGCCTGGAACTCAATGTCGTGGACGTGAATCAGATCGATGTGTTCCACGCCCAGACGCTCCATGCTCTCATAGACGCTCTCTTGTGCGCGCTTGCCGCTGTAGTCCCATGTGTTCACGCCATCCTTGCCGTAGCGCCCCACCTTCGTGGAGAGGATGTATCGCTCGCGTGGAATCTGCCGCAGCGCCTTGCCCAGCACGGTCTCAGCCTTGTAGTGGCCATAGTACGGTGACACGTCAATCAGGTTCATCCCTCCGTCGAGGGCTGTGAAGACGGCCTCGATGGCCCGTCCTTCGTCGATGTCGTGGAAGACGCCGCCCAGCGATGACGCGCCGAAGCTCAGCTGCGACACCTTCAATCCTGTGCGGCCCAGTTCATAATAGTTCATTCCGGCTACTTTTTGAAGAAATTTCGTTGCAAAAGTAGGAAAAATTTCTGAACACGCAGCAATTCTTGTAAAAAAAGACACATTGAAAGCCCCACAAAAACGAAAGAGAGGCTTTGGCCTCTCTTGAAGTGATCCGCTTGGGGCTCGCGCTCGGCCCGAAGGGACGCTTTCAGAGCGCAGCGGGTGAAAGAACCCTTGGGTGAGAGCCCCATAAAACGAAAGAGAGGCTTTAGCCTCTCTTGAAGTGATCCGCTTGGGGCTCGAACCCAAGACCCCAACATTAAAAGTGTTGTGCTCTACCAGCTGAGCTAGCGGATCTTTTTCACCAGCAAAACAAGCTTCTGCCCGTTTTTGCGCGGCAAAGGTACGTAGTTTTTACGATACAGCCAACTTTTTGACCGTTTTTTTGTGTGCAAGTCCCACAAAAGCCTTATCTTTGCGCTCGCTAAGGATATGAACAGCAAGATAAAAAACATCCTTTTCTTCATCGGCTTGGCATCGGTCGTGGTGATGATTGTCACTTTTGATGTCAGCTGGGATGTCTTGTGGTCGGACCTCTGCCACGCCGGCTACTGGCTGGTGGCCATCCTGCTGTTGTGGTGCGTGCTCTACCTCATGAACACGCTCTCCTGGTGGCTGATTCTTCGCGAGAGTGGCCCTGTGAACATCTCGTTCCTGCATCTGTTCAAGATTGTCCTTTCCGGCTTCGCCCTGAACTCCGCCACCCCTGTGGGCCTGCTGGGTGGAGAACCTTATAAAATCATGGAGATGACGCCCGTCGTGGGTGTTCAGCGCGCTACCTCTTCGGTGTTGCTGTTCACCATGATGCATATCTTCACGCATTTCTGCTACTGGGTGACAGCCATCGTGCTGTGGCTGTTCCTGAAGCCCTTGAATGTGGGGATGATCATCCTGCTGACGGTGGCCTCCGTGTTCTGCGCCACAGGCATCTATTTCTTCCTGCGCGGCTACCGCTATGGCCTCGTCGTTCGCGGCATCCGCTGGCTGGGTCATATCCCTGGCCTGCGCTCGTGGGCACAGCGTTTCGCCTCGTCGCACGAGGAGTCGCTGCATCGCATCGACGAGCAGATTGCCGCCCTCCACAGCCAGAGCCGCCGCTCTTTCTACGCCTCGCTGTTGCTGGAATATGTAGGACGCGTGATGCAGTCGTTGGAGATCATGTTCATGCTTCTCCTCTTCGGCGCAGCCTTCAGCTGGATGACCTTCGTCGATAGCATCCTCATCCTGGCCTTCACCTCGCTCTTCGCCAATCTCCTGGGCTTCATCCCCTTGCAGCTGGGAGGCCGCGAGGGAGGTTTCGCCCTCTCGACAGCCCAGCTGGGCCTCACGGGTGGCACCGGGCTGTTCATCTCCATCATCTGCCGTGTGCGCGAACTCTTCTTCACCTCACTCGGCTTAGGTCTTATGAAACTGTATCCGACAAAATCCAAGGTATGACACCTACAATGAAATATCTCCTCCTCATGGCAGCCCTCGTGCTGAGCAGCACGGCTTCTGCCGCAGAAGAAGCCGACAGCACACGGCGCCGCTGGCTCGCCGAGACCGAGCTGACGCTGGAAGCCTCCGGCACAGCAGCCTCCGGTGACTTCGCTCCGCTATGGCTGACGGCCAACCGCTATGGCCTCAGCAGCGTTGCACCTTATTCAGGATATGCGCGCGTGCGCGTAGAACGTGACATCGCCCATGATGCCCAGCGCGACTGGCGCTTGGGCTATGGTCTCGACCTGGCTGTCGCTGCTGGCCACGAGCGCATCGGCATCGTGCAGCAGGCTTATGTCGAGGGTGCCTGGAAGTGTATTCGCCTCACCCTTGGCGCCAAGCAGCTGCCGATGGAGACGAAGAACCCTGAGCTCAGCAGCGGTGCCCTGTCCGCAGGCATCAATGCACGCCCCATCCCGCAAGTACGCCTGGACATCGACTGGTTCTCCTTCCCTGGCACCAAAGGCTGGTGGAAATGGAAGCTAACATGTGCCTACGGCTGGATGACCGACGGCCGCTGGCAGGAAAGCTGGGCCGCCGACGGCACGCGCTATGCCAAGAACACGCGCTACCACGAGAAAGCGCTCTACTGGCAGTTCGGTCGCGAGGATGTCTTCCCTCTCACCTACGAAATCGGCCTGCGGATGATGGCTGAGTTCGGCGGCAGCAGCTACAATGTGCAGACACCCCGTGCCCACGAGGGGCAAAAGACGGTTTATGAACATGACAACGGTCTGCGTGCCTACTGGGATGCCCTGCTCTGTCGTGGCAGCGACGCCACCGACGGCAGCAACCCCAACGTCTCGGGCAACCATCTGGGCAGCTACGTGATGCAGCTGAAGTACCACGGCAAGAAGTGGCAGGCACGCGCCTACTGGGAGCGCTTCTTCGAGGACCACTCGATGCTCACCGTGCAATATGGCATCCGCGATATGCTCATCGGTGCCGAGGTGACGCTGCCCAAGAACCCCTACCTCTCCAGCGCAGTACTCGAATACATCACCTCCACCGACCAGGCCGGTGCTGTCTATCATGACGGCACACATAACCTCCCCGATGCGATAGCCGGTCGCGATGACTACTACAACCACCTCAACTACGCCGGCTGGCAGCACTACGGCCAGACGCTCGGCAATCCGCTCATCACATCACCCCTGTACAACGAAGCCCTCGGCTTCAACGGGATAGACCTCAGCCACCACCTGCGCTTCTACAACAACCGTATCAAGGCGTGGCATGTAGGACTCTCTGGCGACCCCTCGGCCGAATGGCACTGGCGTCTGCTGGCTTCCTTCAGCAAGAACTGGGGCAGCTACGCACTTCCCCAGCCAGACCCGCGTCGGCAGATCTACACCTTCCTGGAAGGCACCTACCGTCCTCGCTGGGCCAAAGGCTGGGAGGGGGCTCTGGGCCTTGGTTTCGACCACGGCAGCCTCATCGGCAACAGCTTCGGCGGACAGCTCACCATCCGCAAGCGTCTGGCGCTGGGGAAGTAAGGCCTCTCTCCCCCCCTCTCCTAAAGCGCCTTTGCGATTAGAAAAGACTCGAGGACAGGCACAATGAAGACTACTCTTAAGTACATGGCGTGCAGGGAGGGCTGTTTTTTTATTCAGGCGTAGTTATTTTGCAATCTTCTTGCCGTTGACGATGTAAACGCCATGGGACGGCGAGTCGTATGCCATGCGTCGACCGGCGAGGTCGTAGATGGCATCGTCGGTGGCCGGGGTGTTGGGAGCTTGTCTCACTTCCTGTATGCCATCAGCCTCGAGGAGCTCCACCTTCATGTAGTCCATGTTGGGCATCCAGGCGCTGGTGTTGCTCAGGCGCACGGTGTTGACGCCTGCGTTGAGGTGCACGGTGACCTCACGTGTGGCTGGAGTCTGCCAGTTGGAAGATCTGAGGCTTGAGAGGTTCTTGGCTGTCTCGCCGTTAACGCTGTATTTCATGCTGCGTGTTTCTTGCGAGAAATAGACGAAGGTGAGGCGGTAGCTGCCTGCCACGGGGCAATAGACATCGCGCCACTCCAGATAGTTGTCGGCGTGCTTGCCCAGCCAGCTGACCTGACAGCCGCCCGAGGCGTAGCCGACTTCCTCGGCGACACCGTTGGGCTTCGCCTGGTTGTTCTCCAGCTCCTGGTAGTTGCCGATGAAGGCCGTCTCGGCTTCGTAGTGTGTGCGCATCACGCGCTGCTCTGCCGTGGCGGTGTAGATGGCGGTACCGTGGGCGGGCAGTGTGACCTCCAGTGTGCCTTCGGCTGTGCCGGCATCCTTTTTCTTGAAGCAGTCGCGCAGCTGGATGGTGCCTGCAAGGTCCATGGCGGTAAAATCGACGATGACGGTCTGCTCCTGGTCGGTGGGGTTATAGACGGCGAAGGCACGCTTGGTGCCGAAACGCTCCACGATGTCCTTCACCAGCACATAGCATTCGCCGGCGCGCTGGCAGACGTAGGCCTGCAGGTGCAGCGAGTCTTGGTTCAGTGCGATGAGTTCTCTGTTGATCAACAGCTTGCGGGTCGTCTCATTGATGTTTGTGATGTCGCAGCCGATGAGCAGCGGTGAGCTCATGATGCACCACATTCCGAAATGCGTCTTGTCCTCTTCGGCCGTGAGCGAGCGCCCCACTTCGAGCATGTCCATGTCGTTGTAGCGGCCGCCGTAGCAGAAGGCCGAGAGGTAGAGGTTCTCCTTGATGATGTCACGGACGCTGTTCCAGCTGCAGTTGATGTCGCCAGTGGTACGCCATGAGAAGGCTACGTCGTTGATCCATGTGCCGGGGTAGGCCCAGCGGCAGGCGTTCATGCGTACATCGGTGCGCCCTGTGTTCTGGATGGCTTTGGCGATGGCGGTGTAGCGTTCGCGCTCGTTGAGGACCAGGTGGTCATCGTTGTGGAACCACGAGCCACCGCAGAAATCCACCTTGATGAAGTCGAAGCCCAGCTCCTTGAAGAAGAAGTCGCAGTCCATCTGGTCGTGCTCGTAGAGGCCTACACCCCTGCCGATGGAATCACCGTTGAACTTGGAGCCGCACGTGTTGTGACCGGCATCGGAGTAGATACCAGCCTTGAGGCCCTTGCTGTGGATGAAATCGACGATGCCTTTGAGGCCGTTGGGGAAGCGTTTGGGGTGGATGAGGAGATGGCCTGTCTCAGCATCGCGGCCTCCAAAGTAGCCGTCGTCGATGTTGACATACAGGTAGCCGGCACCACGCAGGCCTTTGCTGACCATGGCCTGGGCCTGTTGCTTGATGAGAGATTCATTGATGTTGACGCCATAGGTGTTCCATGACGACCAGCCCATCGTGGGGCCGTCGGTGTTGGCGGGAACGTCCTGGGCAGAAAGGGACATGGGCAATAGACAGACGATTGCCGCCATCAACTTTGCAGAAAAGGGTTTCATAGACAGTTATTTTGCGATTTTCTTTCCGTTAACGATGTAGAGGCCATGGGTGGAGGCGTGGGCAACGCGGCGTCCGCTGAGGTCATAGACGGTGGAGGTGTGCTGCCCCTGTTGGTTTATGGTGATGTCGCGGACAGCGGTGACGTCGGCATCAGCCACGATGCCGATTTCTGCGGCTGAGGCCCACTTCTTGCCATTGATCTCGCTCAGTGCCACGAACTTCATGTAGCGGGCATCCACCTGACGTGAGAGTGTTGCCGTCTGCAGGCCGCTGCTGTTCTTGAAAGTACCTTTCACGGCGGCAGTGCCCCATGTCTGGCCATCCTTGCTGAAATAGACCTCGTAGTCCTTGACCATGCCGTTTTGCTGGCCATCCTGACGGGCGAGGTAGGTGAAGGCTGTGATGCGATAGGTGCGCTGCATATCCACGATGAGTGTGTGGGGATGCTCCGGCTCGCTGCCTTGCCATTCCGTGTGCCAGTAGGTGCTGTTTTTGCCGTCGATGGCCAGCTTTCCTTCGTTGCCGCCATGTTGGCTATCGACGCTCACCACCTTCCAGTTGCTCTTGCTTACGTAGAGCGAGAAGGAGTAGGTCATGGCGGGGCTGTCCATCAGACCATCGGCAGTGCAGTAGGCGGTGATGGTGCAGGCCTCAGGGTGCTGCAGCGTGCTCTTGTAGAGCTGCGGCTCGCCGCCGTCAATGGAGTAGTAGATGGAGGCGCCCTTCGTGGGAGTTGTCATGCGGATGCGGCCCGAGGCCAGGCGCTCGCAGGTGACAGGCTGGCAGACAGGAATCTCCACACGAGCTTTGGCGGCGATGTCGTCGCCAGCCACGAGGGGCATGATGAAGAAGCGGAAGCTGGTGTCGGCAGCGCGCAGCTCATACTGTTCCAGCACATCGGGGCCGCAGCTGGCGTTGCCCAGTCCGCGCGTGGCAGCATCGAGGGAAACGACAGCCGTGGTGCAGGTCTTGAAGCCGTCGCCCGCTTTGCCGTTGACCTTCTCCACGTGGTTGACGCGGTTGTTGCGGTCGGTGTAGTTATCCTCGGGACGGAAGTGTACGGCTGAGGCGGCCATGAGGTCGGGAGCCACGAAGAGCAGGCCCTCGCCCGTGTCGTTGTGGAGGGCCATCCAGCGGACCTCCTGCTTGGTGCCGTGTTCCTGTGGCTTGATATATTCCTCGTACTGGTCTGTGACGGTGCTGCGGTAGATGCCCGGCAGGCAGGCTTCCTTGCGGTCGCGGTAGCTGTCCCAGGGTCCACGTCCGAACCAGACGAGCTGCTCCATGGCGGGCGGCATCTCCATGCGGAATCCAATCTTCGGCAGGATGGCGCCGCTCACGGCAGGATGCACGAGGGCATTGGTGATGATTGTGCCGTCGGCGCAGACCACGAAATGCATCTTCACATCGAAGGCCGTGCCGTTGAGACCGGTGTGGGTGCTGGCGAGGGTGACGGTGACGGTCTGGCCGTCGTCAGCGCGCTGCACTTCGGCGCCCTTGCCTTTCACGGTGAGCTTGCGCAGACCTGCATTGTCCCAGCCCTCGCATTGACGGCCGTCGTTGTCGGTAGGCAGGCGGAAGGTGTTCAGCAGCAGCGGCTTGCTCATCAGCTTGACGTCATTGAACAGGTAGGTGCTGAGGGTGCCCTGGCTTTTGCTGAAAGTAGCCTTCATGCGGTCGTTGGAGACGGTGATGATGGTGGTGCCCTCTTCTACGGTCAGTGGCGTGGCTGTCGCAGGAGTATATAGGGGCTTCTGAGCCTTCTGCACAGGCAGCTTCTCCTCGGCTACGATATAGCCGGCATCAGCCCACAGCGTGGCTGTGCGCTGCTTGGCGGTGAAGCGGATGAACGCCTCCTGCGTTGCATCGAGGGTATTCAGGGCGGAGAGGTCGAGGGTGACAAGGCTGCTGTCGCCGGCAGCGACCGGGGTGTCGATGGAGCCCGTGGCGAGGGCGTGGCCCTCCTCATCCTCGAGGACATAGGTGACATCGTATGTCGTGGAAGGCAGGAACGCCATCTTGTTCTTCACGCGGAACTGCGAAGGTCTGTTGTTGACGGCTTTGAACTCCAGAGGCTGATAGATTTTCTTTGTGTTGTAGCATTTCGAGGTGTAGCTCCAGTCGGGGCGCACGAGACCGTTGATGCAGAAATTGCCGTCGTTGGGGACATCGTTGAAGTCGCCGCCATAGACCCAGACGGTCTTACCCGATGGCGAGGGCACCAGTTCGAGGCCCTGGTCCTTGAAGTCCCAGATGAACTCACCGGCGAGGCACGGGTACTTCTCGTAGAGGTCGAACATATCGCGCACATTACCCATGGAATTGCCCATGGAATGGCTGTTCTCGCACTGGATATGCGGACGGTTGTGCTGTGTCTCGCCTTTGTTCTTGATGCCGTTGTAGTCCCAGTACATGGACGATGACACATCGGCATACTGGCTGCCACCTTCGTAGTGTGTCAGGCGTGTCTTGTCAAGCTCCTTGATGGCTGTCTGCACGGCGGCAAAGTTCTCGCCGCCACCGCTCTCGTTGCCGAAGGACCACATGAAGATACAGGCGTGGTTACGGAGCCAGCGGACCTGGTTCTGCGAGCGCTCCACCATGGCCGGACGGAACAGCACCTCCGACGAGAGCTGCTGGTAGGCGTGGCATTCCACGTCGGCCTCAGCAAGGACGTAGAGACCATAGCGGTCACAGAGGTCGTAGAAGACGGGGTCGTTGGGGTAGTGGCTGGTGCGCACGGCGTTGATGTTCAGGCGCTTCATCGTGCGGATGTCCTCTTCGATCTCCTCGGGCGTGATGGCACGTCCGTTGACCGGGCTGATGTCATGGCGGTTGACGCCGTGGAACACCATGCGGCGACCGTTGATGAGGAGGGCGCCGTCGTTGCGGATGCCCACTTCGCGGAAGCCGACCTTGCTGCCACGGATGTCCACGGTCTTGCCGTTGCTGTCTTTCAGCGTGAGGACGAGGTCATAGAGGTTGGGCTCCTCGGCGCTCCACAGCTTGGGCGCTGCGACATCGAAATCGATGCTGAGGCTGGCCGCTACGGGTTGCGAGGCTTCGGCAATGACGCCGCCATCGCCGAGGAGGCGCGCTTCTACGGTGCCGCCGCTGATGGACGTGGCACCCGTGATGCTCACCTGCACGTTGGCCTTGGCATTGGTGTAGGTGTTGTCGAGGTCGGTGGTGAAGAAGAAGTCGCGGATCTGGCTCTTAGGCGCTGACCACAGGAAGCAGTGGCGCTGGATGCCCGTGAGACGCCAGTAGTCCTGACATTCCAGAAACGAGCCGCTGGTGAAGCGATACACCTGCAATGCCAGCAGGTTCTCGCCAGCCTGCAGGTAAGGCGTGATGTTGAACTCCGAGGGGACATAGGAGTCTTCGCTGTAGCCTACACGCTGACCGTTGACCCACAGGTAGTAGCCATGACCGACGCCGTTGAAGCGGACATAGACATCACGGCCTTCCCATGAGGCGGGCAGGGTGAACGTACGACGATAGGTGCCAACGGGGTTCGTCATGTCGCCTCGGTAGGTGAACCACCCCGGCCGCTCTGCCATGACGCTGAACGTGCTCTTGTCAAAGGCGAAAGGATATTGCACGTTGCAGTACAGGGGCTTGTCCCACGACATGCCATGGCGATAGCCCCATACCTGCCAGCTCGACGGCACATCGATGTCTGTCCAGCCTGCATCGCTGTACGAGGTGGAGCAGGTGGCATCATCCACTTTCGATGGATTGCTCACCCACAGGAACTTCCATTTGCCATCGAGGGAGAGATACCATGGTGAGAGCGTCATGTCGGTGGTGGCATCGGTGGCAGCGCCCATGGGGATGGACACGGTGTGCGAGACTTCACGGTTGACGCTGGTGACCTGGGGGTCGTTCCATTCCTTGCCCGTCTGCGCATGAGCAGACAAAGCACCCAGCAGTGTTATGCAAAAGAGAACTCGTTTCATATTGTTATATAGTTTTTATTTCACTTTCCAGACATTGAGGACAATCTGGCCAGGCTGTGAGGGTGCAGGGGCGCAGGTGAAGCAGGCGCGTGAGAGCCAGGCATAAGGGCTGTCCTGAGCGACTTCAAACTGTGGCGTCGCCATGAAGTAGAAGCCTTGACGGCCGTGCTCGTCGGGACCGCCGTAGATAACACCACGGTTACAGACATCGATGATGGTGCCGTCGTGGGTCTGGATC
Organism: Prevotella sp.; assembly: GCA_015060555.1. Classification (GTDB taxonomy): domain Bacteria; phylum Bacteroidota; class Bacteroidia; order Bacteroidales; family Bacteroidaceae; genus Physcousia. The sequence goes on along the minus strand of SUYG01000015.1, from coordinate 9,209 downwards.
TGATAGCGTGCTTCCAGGCGTGTGCGTGGCCCTGTCGTAACTTGATGGTCTGCGCCACCGGGAAGGATAGTGCCATGCAGCAGCGGACCTTCGAAGGTGCCGCCGGTGATGGGGATGATGGTCCGCTTGCCCTCAGGACCTTCGCCGTCGCCTTGGGGTCCTGCGATGTTCACGCGCAGCTGCATCACGAACTCCTGTGCGTGTGCAGGCTGCTCGACCACAAGGACAAAGCCGCCGCGAGGTTGGCAGTTGAGTGTGGTTGGCAGAATAGCAGGTGTCGTGATGAGCCAGGGGTTGGTGCTATCGCCGCTGTCGGCGAAGAGGCGGAGGTTATACGGATATTTGATGAAGTCGATGGGCAGGCTCAGCTCCTTGGCTTCGTCGGTGCCGTTGATGCCGGCAATGTACCATGTGGTGCCGCTGCGACGTGCGATGACCACGCTCTCACCGGGATAGCCGCTGACAAAGCGTGTCTCGTCCCATGCTGCAGGCAGGTTGCCAAAGAACTCCAGCACGACGAAGGGCTGTGCCAGGAAGCTCTCAGGACGGTCGGCGAGGTGTTGCAGACCGCTCTCGAAGAGCACGGTCAGTGCCAATTCGTGTGCGTGGCTGGTGATGTGGGGATGCTGCGAGTCGGAGAAGGCGCAGGGCGTGTAGTCCATAGGACCTATGACGTTGCGCGTGAAGGGCAGGGTGGCGTTGTGGCGTGCTGCACGATTAGTGAAGGCACCCGTGTTGTTGTACCATTCAGCGCCATATACGCCTTCCGTAGAGAGCAGGTTGGGGTAGGTGCGTTGCCATCCGCGTGGCAGGGTGGCACCATGGAAGTTGACGAGGAGGTGGTGGCGTGCTGCACTCTCCAGGAGGTCGATGCAGTAGTCCATGTTCATCTGGTTGTCGCCAGAGAAGAAGTCTATCTTGATGCCGGCGACACCGATTTTCTCGCACCAGGCGAACTCGCGCTCGCGGTCTTCGGGCTTGTTCAGGCGAAACTTAGGCCCTGGGGCGCCGTTGATCCATCCCACGCTGGAGTTATACCATATTAAAGGTTTCACGCCGTGCGTGCGCGCGTAGCCCACTGCATCTTCGATGGTCTTGCCGTCGCGCATCTCGTCCCATTCGGCATCGATGAGGACATAGGGCAGGCGCAGTGCCACGGCCAGGTCCACATACTTACAGATGATGTTGTAGTCGTTGCTGCCGTGGTTATAGGCCCAATACACCCATGCCACCACGCCCGGCTGAATCCACGCAGTGTCCGTGAGTTTCGTGGGCTCCGAGACGTCTGTCACGAGGGTGGATTCCACGACATTGGCCAGTGTGCCCACGATGACGACGCGCCAGGGTGTGTGCCAGCTGCCAGCGGGGGTGGCATCATTCTTGTCGGGGCATACGCGATAGAGCTCGCTGTCTGTGTCGTTGCGCAGGGATGAGGCACTCTGTCCACGCTCGATGTTGGCCTCGGTGATGAGGGCGAAGATGCTGTCAGCGGGCTGCAGCAGAGCGGGATAGCTCCAGCGGTTGTGGTCGTTGCGACGATCGTAGTAAGGCCATTGCGCCGGCTCCTGACCCGATGTGGACAGGGGGTAGAAGTCCTCGTAGCTGTCTGTCCAGTGCTGTATCCAGCGGCGTGTGCCCTCAGGGATGCGGAAGGTGGTGAGCTCTTGCGGCAGGGTGCCCTTCACGTTTGTGAGGTCATAGCGGAAGGCGACGCCGTCATTGTAGAGGCGCAGCACCAGCTGAACGCCCCGTCCGAGGGCGGCTGTGTATTCATTGCCGGCATTGGTGCAGTGATGCCGCTTGCCAGCCGGCATCGTATAATCCTCTGTGATGGAACGGGAGAATTGAAGTTTCGCCCGCTTCGTGGCGCCTTGCACGCCGATGGTGGGGATGTCCACGACGTGTTGTCCGCCATAGCTGACGGTCAATCCCGTCTTGCCGGCTGTCACAGTCACTTTGCCGTTGGGCGACTGCTGTGCGAAGGTGGCTACCGCTGCTGCGGTGCACAGGAGAAGGGTGAAGAGGTGTTTCACGGTGAGAAAGAATGATGAATGAAGAATGATGAATGATGAAGGCTGCGATTAAGCGAGAGGAGAGTCAAGCTCGCTTGAACTATCCCGAGCGTGAGCAGGCTCGACCGAAGGTCAATGAAGAATGAAGAATAAAAGTTACTTGAACTCTTGAACTTCTTGAACTCTTAAACTCTTGAACTTCTTGAACTCAATAATGCCAGGCGCCAGCATTCGAGCGAAGCGAGGCCCTCCCCCCCACGGGGGGAGCGGGGAGAGGGGCCGCTGGGCTACTTATCACTTCGCCTTCTTATTGCGCTCCAGCGTCCAACCCTGACGATAGGCCAGTGCAGGCTGTTTGCCTGTGAACTGTTTTGCTGCCTGGGCATCGCCCTTGAGCTGCCAGTCGAGCCAAGCGCGAGCGACCACGGCGAACTCACCACCGTGTGCCTGCAGATAGGTGCCGCCATGACCTACGGGGAGGTTGGCAGCGTAGGCCGGCACGTGGCTGATGCGATGGAAGTCATCCATGCCGTTCTCATAGGCGATATCGGGTTTGCCGCCCAGGATGTAGATGACGGGGGTGTGGATGTCCAGCAGCTTCGACTTGTCGGGCATCGGCATTCCACCTACGGCCTGCGAGGCGTTCTGACGGTTGAAGAGGCCGCTGTTGCAGATCATCAGTGAGGTGATGCGGGGCTCAGCGCAGTTGAAGAGCGACTGCAGACCGCCGCACGACATGCCGGCGAGGCAGAGGTGCTGCAGGTCCAGCTTGTGGAAGAAGGGGCTCTCGGGGTTGCTGTTCTGAGCAAAAGCCCAGTCGATGCTCTCGATCTGCTGCTGGGTGGTGGACATGGGACCGCTGTACCAGTCGTCGTTCATGGGGATATAGCCCGTGGCGAGGACGATGTAGCCGTAGGATGCAATCTCATTCAGGAACTTGGCGTGCTCGAAGGGGGAGTTGGAGCAGGCGCCGTTGCCCCATACGAGGATGGGCAGCGGGTTCTTCTCATCGAACTTGGAGAGGTCTTGCGGTGCGAAGATGGTGTGGGCGGGCAGTGTCTTGTCCTCCAGCATCTCAGCCTTGTAGGGGCCTGTGCCGCCGTCTTCGATGACGCGCTGCTTCTTGAGGTTGAAGCCCCACCAGTCGAAGTTGAAGAGCTTGGGACCTTTGCGGCCTTTGAAGACGAAATATAAATCGCGAGGTGCGTCGAACGAAGCATTCTGGATATCTACGGAGAGTGTCTTCCAAGCCTCCCAGCCGCCTGTAGCGGGCACGTCGAGCTGTGCCAGAAGCTGACCCTTGACGCTGTCGAGGCGCACTTCGATGGTGCCGCCACGTCGTCCGCTGGCCACGCGTGCCGTGAAGGACTCAGGCGTAGCACTGCTGAAATCCACGGCTTGCAGTTTGATGTAGTCGCCATTGTGGATGTCGCTGACATAGACGCCGATCTGGTTGTTCTGCTCTGTCTTCACGCCCTTGGAGAAGGCCATCGTCTCAGCCTCCACACGTGCGTAGGGGTTGAGGGTGCCGATGGGCTTGACACCTTCGTCGGTGGGCAGGATGGTGGGGAAGCTGCCGTCGGCATTGTACTGGAATTCCTCGACAGCCACGCTGCGTCCGAAGCCGCCGCCGTGAGGCAGCTTGCCTGTGTGGTAGAAGAAATAGGAGTGACCCTTGTAGTCTGCCACGCCGCAGTGGTTGGTGAAGGAGTTAGTGCCACCCAGCGGCATGATGATGCCGGCATAGGTCCAGGGGCCTGTGGGCGACGGTGCCGTGGAGTAGCTGATGTGCTCAGGGACACCTCCGGCGGCATACAGCAGCTGGTAGCGCTTGTCGTTGGGGACGTTGTATTTGGTGGCATCCACCTTGCGAATCCAGGGGCCTTCGACATAGCTGTCCTTGTACTGCTTGCCCTTCTCGCGTTCCCTCATGGAAGGCGAGCCGAAAGCCTCCTCCGTCATGGGCAGCATCCCCAGTTCACCCTCGTAGGAGATCATGTCGTTGCGCAGCTTGAGGTAATAGACACGCGGGTTGCCCCACATGAGCCACGCCTGTCCGTCGTCGTCGATCATGACGGTGGGGTCGATGTGATCCCATGAGCCGTTCTCGAAGAGCGGTTTGCCGATGGCATCGCGGAAGGGGCCTGTGGGGCTGTCGCTGACGGCCACGCCGATGGCCATGCCATTGGAGATCTTGGAGTGGGCGCAGACGTACCAGTAGAACTTGCCGTTGCACTCGATGGTCTGTGCTGCCCAGGCACGGTCGTCGGCCCACGAGAAGCTCTCCAGGGCGAGGGGCGAACCGTGGTCAGTCCAGTTGACCATGTCGGTGGTGGAATAGACGCGCCACTCCTGCATCCAGAAGAAGTCAGCGCCGTCTTCATCATGACCGGTATAGACATACATCGTGCCGTTGTGTACCATGGGTGCCGGGTCGCTGGTGAACCACGTCTGCACGAAGGGGTTCTGCGCGAAGCCGTTGAGGGCAGTGCATAGTGCGCAGAGAAGGAGCGTTTTTTTCATTGTATAGAGATGTTAGTTATTTCGTATTGGCTATCAGCTGGTAGGTGCGTCCTGGACGTGTCGCCAGCGTGTATTCATAGACGGGCAGCTGCGTGCCGGGCGCTACAGCCTTCAGGCCTTTGCCCTTCAGGGCTACTGCCGACCGCAGGCGCAGTGTGCCGCCTTTTCGCGAGGTGATGGTGGCTTGGGCGAGCTTTCCTTGCTGCCAAGCCATATCTACCACATATCCTCCGCGTGCGCACAATCCTTTGACGTCGCCTTCAGCCCATGCTGCGGGCAGGGCAGGCAGCAGGTGTACGACGCCTCCATGGCTCTGCAGCAGCATCTCACAGACGCCTGCAGCGCAGCCCAGGTTGCCGTCGATCTGGAATGGCGGGTGGGCATCGAAGAGGTTGGGGTAGGTGCGACCGTCGGGATAGCGACGTGCCAGTGAGTCATGGGGCAGGGGGTGGAGCAGGTTGGAGAGGATCTTGAGTGCATGGTCGCCGTCAAGCAGACGTGCCCAGAAGTTCACCTTCCACGCCAGGCTCCATCCCGTGGCCTTGTCACCACGCTGGAAGAGCGTGGTGCGGGCTGCCTTGAAGAGGTCGGGCGTCTGCGGCGTGATCTGTCCGGAGGGATAGAGGCCGTAGAGGTGCGAGACATGACGGTGTTCATCCTTTGGGTCGTCGGCGTCGTAGAGCCATTCCATGAGCTGACCGTGGCGCCCCACCTGCATGGGAGGCAACTTGGCGATGGCAGCCGTGAGGGCCTGGCGCAGGGCATCGTCCTTGATGCCCAGAATACTCATGGCCTCCAGCGTCTGCGTGAAGACATCGCGTGCAATCTGTGAATCCATCGTGGTGCCAGCCGTGATGTTCGAGGGCTTGCCTGCCGGTCCGTGTTCAGGGGACACCGTGGGAACAGTGATGAGCCATCCCGTCTTGGGATCAGGAATCATGAAATCGAGCAGGAACTCTGCAGCGCCCCGCATGGCAGGGAAGCCACGGCGCAGCAGCTTGCTGTCGCCCGTGAAGAGATAGTGCTGCCAGATGTGTGTGGTGAGCCAGGCGCCGCCTGTCGGGAACATCCCCCAGGGGGCAGCGTCGATGGGGCCTGCCACGCGCCAGATGTCTGTGTTATGATGAGCCACCCAGCCCTTGCAGCCGTACATCTTCTGTGCTGTCACGGCACCTGTGTGGGAGAGGTCGTCAATCATCGCCAGCAGGGGCTCTTCCGTCTCTGCCAGGTTACCCACCGTGGCGAGCCAGTAGTTCATCTCTGTGTTGATGTTGATGGTGTATTTCGAATCCCAGATGACGTGTGAGTTGTTGTTCCACACGCCCTGCAGGTTAGCGGGTTGTCCGCCGGGTTGCGAGCTGGAGATGAGCAGGTAGCGCCCATATTGCATCATCAGTGCCACCATATCCCAGTCGCGTGAGTTGGCAAAGGCCTCCAGACGCTTGTCGGTAGGCAGTGCCGAGTGCTCGTCCTTGGGCAGTGTGAGCGTGACGCGTGCATACTGCTCGCGATAGCGCTTCACATGGCGCTCCAGCAGCTGACTGACGCTGAGGCTGGCGGCCTGCTGCAGGGCTTCTGCATTGCGCGCATGTGCCGAGGCGCTGACGTCGTGGTAGTTGCGGAAGTTGGTGGCAGCGCTGATGAGCAGCGTGGCCTCGCTGGCACCCTCCACGGCGAGTGTGCCGTCGGCGTTGGGCGTGAGGTGTCCGTTGGTGGCCACTCTGACGCAGAGCTCTGCTTCGAGTGCTGCAGGCACACCCTCGTGGCTGTCGCCTTTGACGTGAGCCGTGAGCCCCGTGGCATCGGCATTGACGCTGAATGCTTGTGGGCTCTTGAAGCGCAGGGAGAACTTCAGAGCCTCCTTGCCATCGGCCGTGAGGTGTACGACAATGACGCTGTCAGCCAGCGATGCGAAGTAGTCGCGACGGTAGCTGATGCCGTTGCCCTCGTAGTTGACGCTGCACAGGGCGCTGTCTAACGACAGGGCCCTCCGGTAAGTGGTGGCAGCGGGGGTGCTGAAGTCCAGGTATAGGCTTCCCAGCGACATGAAACGCTGGCCGTGGATGCCCGAGAAGAAGTGGCGGTCGATGAGGCGTTGTGCGGCCACCTCGTGGCCGCTAAAGACGGAGTCGCGCACGATGGGCAGCCATCGCAGGGCGTCCTTGGGGTTGTTGTCATGGGGACCACCGCTCCAGTAGGTCTCCTCGTTGAGTTGGATCTCGTCGTGCTCCACGCCACCATATACCATGGCACCCATGCGCGAGTTGCCGATGGGCAGCGCCTCTGTCCAGCTGGTGGCTGCACGCTCATACCACAGCGTGTGCTGTGCGCTTGCTGTGCCGGCGAAGCATGATGCCAGCAGCACCAGCGCGAGTTGAACGTTGATGTGTTTCATTATTTCTTGAAGAGATGGGGCACGAACTCCTTGAGGGAACGGCGCCAGGTGAGCCATTCGTGATGTGTGCCGGGCGAGGTGTATTCGTCCACCTTGATGCCTGCTTCGCGCAGGGTAGCCACGAGGCGCGAGGTGCCAAAGTTCTCCTCAGAACCGCTGCTGAGGAAGAGATAGTGGATCTTGCTGTTGAAGTAGTCGGGCTTCGTGAAGATGCCGTCGTAGGCCTGAGCGATGTCGAGGCCGAAGATAGCGCCGCTGAAGCCACCCATCCAGGCGAAGGTGTCCATGTGATTGAGCACCAGGTCGAAGGTCTGATGTCCGCCCCATGAGAGACCTGCCATCGCGCGATGGTCGCGATCGGTGTAGGTGCGGAAAGTCTTGTCGATGAAGGGGATGAGGTCGGTCATCATCACCTGATAGAAGGTGGCGCCGTACTGGCTGCGGCCCTGGCGGTTGTCGCCGCCGCGGAAGGGAGCTTTCACGTCGCCGCTCTCCATAACCACGATCATGGGCACAGCCTCGCCCTTGGCGATGAGGTTGTCCATGATGTGCTGCATGTGGCCTTGGTGGCTCCAGCCCGTCTCGTCCTCGCCCATGCCGTGTTGCAGGTAGAGGACGGGGTAGCGCTTCTTGCCCTTCTCGTATTCAGCGGGCGTATAGACCATGACATGGCGCCACTCCTTCGTGGCGGTGGCATAGTAGTACATGCTGCGCACCTGTCCCTTCGGGGTGTCGGGTTGCGGACGGTAGTAGTCGCCCTCGGAGCCTTCAGGAATCTCGATTCCACCGGCCTGACGGCAGCATCCGAAGAAGGTCTCGGTGGCGGGATCGACAAACTGCACGCCGTCGATGTTCATGAAATAGTAGTGGAAACCTACGGGCAGCGGGTCGCTGACGGCCATGAAGCCGCCCTTGCCATCGGGTTTCATGTCATACTTCTTGCCGCAGATATCAACGATGACCTTGCGGGCCTCGGGTGCCTGAATGCGGAAGTACGCACGGTTTTCCTTATCGACCTTGGGGAACTCATTGCCGGGGATGGTGGTCTCGGCGATGAAGGCGTCGGCAGGCACTGCGATGGCCTCAGGTTTTTCCATCTGAGGACGGCGCGGCTCGAAACCGAGCTGGCGTGCCACAGCCTCACCGTAGCGACAACCCAGCTCGCGGTAGCCGGCTGCGTCGAAGTGCAGGCGGTCGGGGCCGTTGGAGCAGCCGTCAGAGGAAATCACCTGGCAGGTGTGGATGGTCTGGGGCAGCTCGTCGATCTGCTTCTTGCACCCGATGCATACGCCCTTGCCGTCAGCCTGAACGATGTTGCCCACGTAGAGGTTCACCTCCTCGGGCTTCAGCTGCAGGTCGCCACACAGGTTGTTATAGACCTGCTGCACCATGCCGGCCCACTTGGGGTCGCCGGTGTTCGTCTCGCCCTGGTGCATGAGGATGCCCTTGATGACGCCGTCCTGCTGTGCTTTCTTCGCCAGCGTTACCAGACGCTCATAGGGGTTGTTGCCGTAGGCTTCGAGCATCCCCTTCATCCAGTTCGGAGCCTTCGTCTTCACGTAAGTGTCGATGCTGTCCGGCAGGAAGCCCTTGATATCTATACCGCCGATAGCCACGTGGATGACACCGATACGGATGTTGTTGGGCGTGGAAGCGACCATCGTGCGGCCGAACCAGTCGGCGGGCGTCAGGCCCGTGTTAGGACGACACAAGGGAGCGGAAGCCTCACACCACTCGCCCATCTTGCGGGCAGGGCGATCGGCCGTTGCAGGGAAATCCACAGCGGGCATGAGCAGGAAACGCGGTCCGGGGCTGGACACGTCCTGTGCCTCAGGCTTCGCTGCGCCCTCCATGTTGGACTGGCCGAAGCAGAGGAAGATGTAGAAGTTAGGATCTGCGGCAGCATTGGCTGTGGACAGATGGAAACACTGACAGCATGTTAACAGGAGAACAACTCTCCATGCAGAATGTCTCATAATCTTAAATGTGTGAATGTGTTAATCCGTTAATCTGTTAATTGAAGTTTCGGATGTAAATTTTGACCACAGATTTCACAGATTTCACGGATTACCTGTCCTGTAGTATGAATCATTTAATTCTATATTACACAGATTCTTGAGCGACACGCTGCGCAGGTGCCGAGTGCCGACCTGGCCAAATGACAGAGATGAATGCAATCGAGACCCGCAAAGCGTCTCGCTCTAAATCTGCGCAATATGTAAAACAATTCATGATAACAAGTAGCTTTGAATCTGTTTAATCTGTTAAATCTGTGGTCT
>SUYG01000014.1:0-193272 GCA_015060555.1 Prevotella sp. | reverse complement strand
CAAGGGCACCATCATCGGCATCCTCACCGAGCTCGGCGTATGCATGCGTGAGCTCATCCTGCAGGGCTACAAGGTCATCCTCGGTACCCTCGGCACCTTCGCCCCCGGCATCTCCTGCGAGGGAGCACCCACCCGCGAGGAATTCACCGCCCAGAACATCAAGGACATGGACATCAACTACCAGCCCGGCAAGAGCTTCGAGAACCTGCGCCGCGATGCGGAGTTCGAGAAGACCACCACGCGCAAGGCCCAGGCCGCGGCCCTCAAGGCCGAGAACGAAGGTCTCACCAATGCCGACTGGACAGACGAGCCCGAAGAGGATGACGAGCCCTAAAGACCCACCCCCCGTCCCCTCCCTAATCAGGGAGGGGCGTGGGAACCTCCAAGACGAGCCTTCAAAAAAACAATTAACTAATTATTAATCATCTAAAAACCAAATCCCCCTAAGTAAACTCTCCCCTCCCTGTTTAGGGAGGGGTTGGGGGTGAGTCCAATGAAAGAAAGTACAAAGAAAACATTCCGTCGCATCGGCGACATCGTGATCACCATCCTTACGGCCATCCTCACGGCCCTCACCACCAGTTCCTGCATCCATTAACCCTCATTCCACCCCATTGGGGTGGGTCTTCTTCTCGACTATGCGCACCATTACCCTCATCATCCTGCACTGCAGCGCCACGAAGACCACGCAGCGCTACACCTTCCGCCAGTGCAAGGCCGACCACCTGCAGCGAGGGTGGAAAGACATCGGCTACCACTACTACATCACCCGCGACGGTCAGGTCCACGAAGGACGCCCCCTGTGGCAGGTAGGGGCCCACTGCAAGGACCACAACCAGCACAGCATCGGCATCTGCTACGAAGGCGGTCTCGATGCCATGGGCGAGCCCTGTGACACCCGCACCAAAGCCCAGCGCCAGAGCATGCGTGCCCTCCTGGAGCGCCTCACAGGCCAGTTCCCCTCCGCCATCATCATGGGCCACCGCGACCTCTCGCCCGACCTGGACGGCAACGGCCGTATCGATCCCGACGAATGGCAGAAACAATGTCCCTGCTTCGATGCCCTCCTGGACTATGCCGACCTCGAACCCGCCGGTCTCCTCGACGGCACCCTCGAGGACTAACTACTTAAAAACGCCAGCAGCTACAACCTTCGTAGCTGCTGGTGCTTTGTATATATGACGGCTGCATAGATACAAACGAGACATTATCCAAACAAATATATATAAGATGAGACCTCTTCTTCCGGGTGTGGCTGCTGAGGGAGTAAGGAGGCAAGGGCGCGGTGAGGAGGCGTCTAACCTTCTACAACGACCTTATATGATACAATCTGCTTGCTCGTAGCTTTTAGTTTTTGGATGTAGGTCTCACCCACCGCAACACCACGCAACTTGTTATCATCGATACTTACAACCACTCCGTCGGCGAAGACGAAAGAGTCGCCCTCGGCACATGTCTGGCTTTCGTTAACCTTCAATCGAATGACCTCGGGTTGGAGTTTGTAATAGGTGAACGGCCCCATCTTAGTCATCACGCCAAGCGCATTTTCGGTCAATGCCGTGATGAACCAGTTATATCGATGCTGGTATCCGAAACCGTTTGACCACATACTGAGCATAGCACCATACACGGAGTAATAGCCATACGTCATCGTGTCGAAGCCGTAGGTGAAGTAGTTGTCGTAGCCCGTGTAAGTCTTATCCACATTGAATGTCAACAGCTCATAATACCCCTGTGTCACACTTCCCCACAGCCAACTACCCGTCAGTTCCTTCACCTGCATTTCTTCACCCTCACCACCTTCACCATCTACAAAGGTGATGCTGTCAATTTGCGCAATAGGCACATCCCCACGCGTACCATCCTTATAATGAATACGCATGGTATTCTGAGCATTAAGCATTTGTGCCACCAATAGCGAGGCAATAATCAGGACCTTTCTGATAAAACAAGTTCTCTTCATCGTTATCATTGAATCATAATATTACGCATTAGATGAGCGATAATGACATAACATCAGATTACCGTCATCATCTCTGAGGTGCATCCCATTGCCGAGGCAGTAATCCCACATCGTGCAGTCTGAACATACACCCGTATGCATCCATTCATGGTTTCGATACGGGGCTAATCGTCGTTCCCATACATCAGTGAAACGTTCCTTGTAGATATTTCCCTGATGATATTGACTTCCAATACTCAAGCAACCCGATATCGATCCATCAGCAAGGATAGAAGCCCATATAAGACCCCCTCTGACTTTTGGATGTCTTTGAGAACGTAGCCACACACTGGACATCGTTTTCCCCCATAAACATAACCACAATTCGGACATCTTTTCATATCGCTTTGTCATTTAAGCATGGGGAATAGGCTATGGTAGGGAAAAAGGATGATTACGGCTGCGGGCAAGTTCCTTTCCGTGGGCATCTTTGATGATACAATCAAAGGTGTACCGTCCTCCCCCATCAGGATCTTTTGGGAAATACTGATAGGGAATAGAGACATACCAGTCCGACCAGTGTGTTTCGTCAAATTCGGAGATTTCACTTCCCGACATAGTCACCTGCTGCCCATCCTTACCCATCAAGGGCGTTTTGTTATCCGCTTGATAGAAGAGCACCGAATAATAAACATCCTGATTCATCAGCCCATTCACCTTCGTATCTATATGAATGCGAATGCCCTTGGTAAGGAAGAAAGCGTACTCTTCAGCCCACACCTTGTTAATCGTTGCAGATGCAGAGCTAGCTGGAGCTTGAACAATTGTTATTTTCTGCGACTTTCGCTCTGATGCCTTCACTTCAAAGAAGTAATGACGTGGATTAGAACTTTCATTAGGAGTACAGACCAAAGTAAATTCTGTTGGTGTCTTTTTCTCAATACTGCACCACGATGGGACATCAACGAGTTTATAGTCGGAAGCATTCGTGGAAACCTTAAATGTTGTTCGACCGCCAGCTTCTGTGTATTCTTGGGTAATTTCACCTTCACTGCCGTTTACAGAGAGTGTTGTGTCGTCATAGTCGAAAGAGGTCGCAGTCATGGGAGTCAACAGTAACTGTTTTACTTTTCCGCCACTGATATCAAAGATTCCGATATTGACCTTGACGATTTTTGTGCCCGAGCCTGTCAGATGCAGTTCGCTATAAGGCATCTTGAGCTTGAAGTCCTGCCATCGAGCACCTTCATACGCATTCACAATATGTGCAGTATCCGCCACAAGTCCATTGAACGCATACTTCTGATTCTTATCTTTCAATGCCCGACCGTTTTCATCGTAGAAAAATGCCATGACCAGGCACTTCTTGCCCTTCATCCTTTGTACCTCCATATTCATATGCAATATCATCCCATTGCCATCTACGAGGTTCCTATTATGCCATATCTCCAGACTTTCCTCTTCGAAGAGGACTTTAGGCTGAGCACCCTCAACAATCTCTACTCTTTGGCTTAAGGCCTTGCTTATTACCTCTTTTTGCCTCGGAGCCCGTTCGGAAGCTTCGATGCGTGAAATATTGTTTTGACAGATTGCAATCTGTTCTTGGCAAGCCTTTTTCTTATCCACTGAAACATAAGCAATCTGTGCTTGATTGAATTTCTGAATAGCTGCCTGTTGTGAGGGGACTGTAAAAGTACGTTTCAGCTGTAAGCCGTCATTATACAACCCGTCTGCACGCGACATCTGAGCACTTGCATGCACGGACAACATGGCAAATACCATAGATAAGAAGAACTGAACAAGCTTATGATTCATCATTAACAAATTAAAAAATTAATGAATAGCTATCTTTTGACCGTTGACTATATAGATACCACGCCGCAACTGGTTCATAGGTAGATGACCAGATGTCGATAATTTGATTGGAATGCCATTGATCGGATAGAACGTATTATCAGACTTTTGCATCTCCCTCCATTCAGAGATGTTGGTTATATACCCTTGTGGCATAATCCTGTGAACACATTGTTGTGACTGATTGAACCCATTCATCCCTGTCACATCATCAACCGTATAATAACCATCTCCTGAACCGCCCCACCCGAAATTGAAATGGAACAAGTCGAGTTTACTGTCATAACCGTCGATGACAACTGCGTGGCCATCGCCTTTTGAGTCCCCTGAATAGATAATGGGGCATCCTTCACAGAGATCGTCATAGAGAAGACATTCCCATTCCGTCTGCTCATAATTAGCCTTAACAGCTTTTTCAGATGTCATCCGGAACTGTGCATAGAGAGCGTTGCCGGCATCTGTTATCTGTCCGCCTGTAGAAGATGCGTAATGAAGATAAGACGACGTCCCTATTACATAAACAAGCTGCGCCACGGCCGCGCGAGCGTCTTGATCATCTTCGTTCTTGTAGTCATCCCTAAGAAGTTCCCATTTATTTGGTGTTCCCGCAGCAATAGACTCTGTAACAGGAGCCGCACCATAGGGATAAGTCGGGGTGTCCATAAGTGTTTTCTCTGGCAAAAAATCCCGCCAGAAATAGATAACTTGCGCCGCCGCAATGGCAACACACCCCGCCGCCGTCTTCACATTACCATCAGCAATTACAGGACATAAGTCATTGTATGGTGATGCCTGATGCCAATGGCATGTCAAGAGCGGTAGCACATCCGCCCAGCTATCCTTCCTGCTACCACTATCATGTATATCTGTTTTAGTCTTGACAAAGGCATCACATATTGTATCTGCTTTTATCTCTGCCAGCCAGTTGGTGAGCGCTGGCGGCATCTGGTTTTCCTGCCACACCCCGTCAGGCGACCAGCCAATTATCTTTCGCCGAGCATTTTGGCGCTTATCGACAATAACATATCCAGAGCCCTCAATACGTTGCACAATACAATAGGCCTCTGCGTCAACAGCTATCATCAGCCGTTCTGTTCCCAACTGAGACGTTGCAACTAATAGAGCATCATCGTCGTTAAAGGCTTGTGCCTGAGCCCAAAAGGGTCCAAGCACAAGCAATAAGCATATCCAAAGTGTCTTTGGTTTCATTCAACTAAGAGTTTACTTGTCCATGAAAGAACGCAGTATTTTCGATTGGCTATCAGTTTTTCGAGCCATCAACGAAGAGACAGGAGCCTTCACATTGTATGTATGCCAATGACTGTTGTCAGCAAGTCCGAAGTAGGGATTTCCCACCTGGAAATAGTCCCAATAAGCGAGGTAGGTCTGTCCGTTAACGATGTCGTATGTAGCCTCACCGTAACCAGAGAAAGTTGACTTGCCCTCACTAACATAACCAAATTGTACATTAGCCTGAGGAGCCAGGATGTGACAGTAGTCGTATAAGTTGCTCTTAAAGTAAGTCCAAGAATCGTCAAAATCCGAAGGTACCATCTTGTCAGAAAGGAAGTACCAATAATTTGATCCACCGTCGTTGAGGTAAACAAAGCGTTCGGTTGCCGCAGGGTTAAGTCGATAACCCTTTGCCACATTCCTTCCGTACAAGCACAAGGAACGAATGCCGTTATCCGCTGCGCTCGAGGTGCTATACTGATTCAAATACTGGAAATTCTGAAAGTAGAGATAACAAAGGGCACCCACGGGTTTCGGAGTCATGGCGATTTCCGTGGTCTGTCCTTTGCGAACGGTGAAGTTCTGAGAATCATAGGACATAATAGACCACTTTGACCAACGGTTGTCACACAACAAGACCGCAGTTGAGAGAGTTTCCCTTCCAGACAGGGTCCACAACGTATAATACTTGTTCTTCGACTTATACGCAAATAAAAGGGTGGATACAGCCGTATAATTTCCCTCTGCCAGCTGTATGCTCCTTACAAAAGAGTTCGTATTGGTAGAATAAACAACAATCGAATCTACTAAGTCACCATTACTGTCATAGAACATTGTACGGGCTTGTATGAAGTCACCATTTTCAGAGTTAAACACACGATATGCATCGGTCACCTGGATATCATGTTTGGTGTCGTTGAAGTTATATGACGAGAAAAAATTACTCAACGAGACACTGACATTCACGTCATTTACTTTATCATCCTTCACCACTGTGATTTCATCGTTGCTGCATGACATAGCCAGCAATGCTACCACGGAGATAGCTGCTAATATTACCTTTTTCATATTCTTCACTGAATGTTAAGTAATTAAAAACCGCCAGCCTTAAAGAGCCAAGCCAATGAGACCTCCAAAGTATTCATCTTACTGGAGAAATTCTTAGCGAGCTTGCTCGTGCCGATATAATAACGGACATTGATGTCCAAACCTGTCTTCGGAATCGTGTAACCGATACCTACAGGAATTCTAAAATCTGAAGCCTTCAAGTCACCAGTCTTATAGGTCACCTTGTTATAAACACCATTATCAGGTGAGAAGGACAGTTCATCAGGACTTGCAGTTAACCCAAAAGCCATATCAACACCGACCTCAATATATAGAGTGTTCAGTCCCCTGCTTTTATAGAACGGGTAGAGCTGGGCTGTAACAGGGATTTCGAAATAACCTATTGAGAGCTTGTCTGAACCTGTCGTTTTCACATTATTCTGCTTGTACTTTAGCTCCAGACCAACACCAAAGATACCAGTGCCGCCATAGGAATTCTCAGAAGCCTGCCCAAAGCGCAATTTAGCGGCTGCACCACCAGAAAAGCCAATACCCATGGCATCGTAAAGATTGCCTTCTTCCGGTTGAGTCATAGAGGTGAATGTAGCTCCTATTTTAGGACCTACAAAGAACACGTTTTTCTTAACAGTTCCGATGGAGTTATTCGAGATCACCAATTCTCCATCGTCTGTTTGAGCCATAAGTGGGAGAATCGCCACGAACAGCCCTAAGAGCGTGATAATTTTCTTCATAACGAATAAATAATGTTGGTTAATAAAAGATTAATAATAACTCTCAAATTTTAAGCCCGTACGAGAAGATGAGCCACCTTTAGATGTCGTCACATGGACAGACTGGTTGTTAACATCTTTCGTCACATGGAAATAAGAATGTACGCGTTCTGTCGCACCAGCAGCAATAGTCACCGTTGCGTGCTTCTCAACGAAGGTCTCACTGCCCGTCATGTGTACAGTTGTCGTTACAGCCTCATCCGAAGGATTGGTAATGGCAGCCGTCACCGGTACTTGGTCATCCTTGTTTGCAATCTCTCCGCTGATAGATATGCTCACCTTAAGCGAGGTATCTTGGCGTTTAAAAGTAAAAGTCACAGGTTCGTCCAACAAAAGCAGTTCCTCGGAACGAGCTTTAACAACAAATGTTTGCTCTGGGCCCTGTGGCCGAACTGCGAAACTATAAAAACCGTCCTTCCATGTACCTTCCTGTATTTGTCCAGTAAGAAGATCCATAACAGCGAATTCAACAGCTTTCGACTGCCAGATACCAGGCTGTATGAACTGTATCCGACACGTAGCCAATCCTCCGGATTTATAAGCAATCTCCGATTTTGGGATTTCAAGCCTAAATGGGGACCCGCCACGGTCCAAACGAAGCAATCCTTGTTTTTCGCCAACTGTGACAACGTATAGTTCATCTGAAATGGGTGTGACAACCGAGAATTGTCCCGGAAGTACTTGATGCCCATCTACCTGCACACCGAACTTTCCGTTTTGCATTTTAGAGAACACACTTCCAGAAGTTCCTGAAGATAGCTGCGTGTAAGGAATTTCTTTTGTACGTCCTGACAAGGAAGAAAAGCAGTAGAGATAATCCAGTTGGAGATCACGCTGTTTGCTAACGCTCACACATTCATGTGTATGAGTATTGTAGCGATAGAACTTCCCGTCTGTGTCCCATATTGTAGCAGCACCCATGCACACATTTGTGCCACCCTGAACCTCGCCAAAACCGATGATGAACTTTGCCTGGTAACCATCCTTGTCAATCAAATGATAACGCTTGCCTTCAAAGACAGCAGCATGACCTTCTGTATAGGGTTTTATCTTCGTGTATCTTCCATCAAAACCGACAACAGCAACACCACTCTCGTTGACATAGCCCAAACGCCCCCGTTCGTCAGCAACAGACAGCATTCCATCGGAATAAAAGGCTTGTCCTTTTAGCACAAAGAAAGCCTGCTGAAAATGCACATAGTCACCAGTATCTGTCAAATAGCCCCCTATGCGTTGTTTGCCACCTTCTGTCTTTAAAAGTAATGACTTGTGATCGTAGAAGCCGGTCATTTCATCGAACTCTACGGGCACCACTTCGGTACCATCCGTCCGTACAATGCCAAATCGAGAGCCCTTATAAACCCGCAAAAGTCCAGTTCCAAGTCCCTGAATCTGTGTATATTCAGAAGGGGCAATCTGCCACACAAATGTCTGTCCCCAACTCATAGATGACATGAGGATGGCGACAATGGATGTAAGGATGGTTTTAATATGATAATTATTTAATAATGACTTCATCACTATTCAAACGATTAAAATATAAATTTTTTCTTTTTTGCTTGATTGATGACTAAAAGGACTTCTTTGTCTCCACATCTAACAATAAGAACTCCAGAACGGTCATCACCTTTATTCTCATCAGCAATGACTGAGAATTCATTTGCAGCCGTATATACCTTCAACCATTCCGGGCTGGAAGCAATCTCCCAATCCTCACGGTTACAATTCACCTTTACCGTTTGATTTTCCTTTGGCTTGTATTTGAAATCCAAACGGCTCTCAGACAGGGAAAGTTGCACCTCTACAGGTTTTTCCTCAACGGAATCTTTCTTCTCTTTCTCTTCGACAACTACGGGAGCAGGAGCCGGTTCTGGTTTCTTACCATTAAGCCGTTTAATAGTCTTGTTGCAGATGCCGATTTGCGTGTCGCACTGGGCTTTTTTTTCAGAAGTCGTATATGCAATCTTAGCTGATTGGAACGCCTTGATTGCTGACTTCTGAGACACAATTGTTTGAGTCTTCTGAAGTTTCAATCCTTCTGCATATAATTGGTCCCCTCTTGACACTTGTGCCATCAAAAGAGTTGACATGCAAAAGAATAATATCGAAAACACGTTTCTCATCATTGTTGTAAGATTTGTGATGGATTTATATGATCTTTAGTGAATTTTTTTACGTCATTAGCCCTCCTATTGTAAATGGCTGTATCGGGCAAATTGAGAGCTGCAGACTGTTGCCATTGGGTCTGAAAACGTATTAGCGCAGCATCCAATTCCAAAGCAACTTTTGTTTTCATCGTTGCAATGGAATCGGCAAGTGTGGAGTCAACTGAAAGAGCTAACTGCTCTGCTTCCTCGAAGCTGAGATAGGCGCGCATCAAATGCCCCTCGTAGTCATCGGCATCATAGTTCTTACCTATCATCCATTTTTCGTTTGCCTCTTTTATGATGCTTTCAATATTTATCTTGGCTCGTTCTATTTCTTTTGTTCTCATTTCTTGCTCCTGCTTCTCAGCCAACTCCCTGAGAGTTTCTTTTTGATGATGATTGATTCCAACGGCCAAGACTATGACAACAACAACTATCATGGCGCAGGCACAGATGGCTGCATACTTGTATAGTGGAGGTATTGCACGTTTGGTGCCGCTCCAGTTTTCCAAGGCGACTCGCATTTGAGCTGCGCTCTGATACCTGAGTTCCTGTTTCTTTTCACAGGCGATGGCAATAATATTACGTAGCCCTCGGTTCTTTATAACACCTAATGGGAGTTTACTTTTGATTTGCTTTTCCAAAACCTCATGACGCGGTCCTTCAAATGGCGGATGCCCCACTATACACTGATAGAGCAGGATGCCCATCGCATATATATCCGTTGTCTGGTTCTGGTGTTTGATATCACCTAAGGCCAACTCTGGTGCAGCATATTCTGGCTTACCCATAAAAGCCCCCGCCACGGTAAGACCTCTATCGTTGGTCGTGAGCGTGTTCATCTGCTTGGCAATACCGAAATCGATGAGTTTGATATGTCCGTCATCTGTAAGCATGATATTTGACGGATCTATATCACGATGAATATAGCCGGCATCATGCAGTGCAAGCAAGCCAGACAGCACCCCTGTAACAATGTTGCGAGCGAACCGTGGCGAGTCATTACGATAGTCCTGCAACATTTTGACTGCAAATGGGACATCGTTTCCATCTCTGTCCTTAGTTTTCCCATCAAGGACATCAGACAAAGAAACGCCAGTAAGGAGTTCACTTACAACATGGTAATGTTTAAGAACCGAACCTGTGGGAAGAACCTCATCTGTCTCAATGAAGCCCAACATCTCAATCAGATTATCATTACGCAGTTGTATCTCTGCCTCACGACGAGCACGTTCTACGGCATGAGGGGGCAAGTCTGAATATAGGAATTTGATAGCTACTGGACGAGTTATGCCCGTGTGTTCCTCTATTCTCAGGCCCTTATACACTTGTCCCATGCCGCCAACCCCTATCGGGGCAGCGCTGGATTCTACTTGATAATAGATGCCTTTAAGTTTCTCTTCGTTTCCTTGTAATTTTATGAGTGACATATTTAAATGATTTTCCTAAATCCTACTTAATATTCTCTTTCAATTCCTTGACCTTCTTCAACGATTTGTCGAAATTTCTCTTTAAATACTCATTAGGATAACATTCACCTTTCTTGTCCTTACCTATGCTCCGCGCAATTTCATCATCTTTAGGTAGACTATTTTTTATATTTTCAGTCCGACGTGTGTTCGTAGTGTACTTCCCGAGCTCGTCAAGTTTTCTCGCAATATCATCTCTTACTTCCTTAATACGTTTTACCGCAGCTGAGATGTCTTTTTCGCGAATACGGCCCAAATCATCAAATCTATTTATAATCTTTTCCGCCAGTTTACGAGGTTCTACAGGTTCAGATACTTTAACCCCATCATTGTCTCTTTGAGGATGATTTGCTGTAACCTGCTTTGTGGCTGGATTTTGTGGATTTGGTTTAGGACTTGGCGACTGGATTTCCTTTTTCAAAGAATCTATGATGGCAAGAAGTTCTCTATTCTGTTTTTGCAATTCCTCATTTTGCTTCAGCAATGCCCCATACTGGAGGATATTCTCCTTCTCAGACGAATTGAAATGCTGCTCATAAGCAGATAATTGCTGTTCTTTCTCAGCCAACTTTAAGATGGCTTGTTCACAGGCTTTTTTACTCTTTCTCAGTTCTGCAAAGCCCACTCCGTTAAAGATTAAGCTGATAAGCAGTAAGCCCCCGACGGAAGCGAGGAGAATGATAAACTGTTTGCTCATTTTATCCTTCAATATAGAATCCGTATTCATTTCTAAAATAGCCAAAGTGTGATTGTCGTGATGGCCACCACCTTCAGATGCGCCTCTACGATCTACCTCAGCCTGCAAATTGTCCACAATATTTGCCACATCTGTCATCACTCCTAACCTCTGCAGGAGTTCTGTCTGAGGCATTATGCCCCAGACACCGTCCGTACATAAAACAAAACGGTCGCCCTTTCGATATGGAACTTCATCGATTTCAGATACATGGTTACTTGTGCTACCCAAACCACGAGTGATCACATTGGATTGGGGCGAAACACGTGCTTGTTCTTCTGTTAAGGCTTTACTTTGAACTAACTCCCCGACCAGGGAATGGTCTTTCGTGCGGAATAATATCTTTGAGCCGCGTAGTCGATAGCAGCGGCTATCACCAAGATGCACTATATATGCAGAAGCTGCGCTGACGAGAATAGCCACTAATGTAGAGCCCATTCCCCGCAGCGATGGCATTTCTGTCATTTTTTGTTCCAAAGCCTCCTCTGCACGTGCCACAGCCATTCGTAAGGCCTCCCGCGGATCTGCTTGTGACGGACAGCCATACATGGTTTGCATAAAAGCCGTCTTTGCAAGGTATGAAGCGGTCTTTCCACCCGGGCCTCCCCCCATGCCATCACAGACAACAAGCAGAAAACCCAACGGTGTATCAACCCATCCGAGGTCATCCTGATTTTCAGGACGACCTCCGATTAAGCTGCTAACCGCACATTTCAGTGGGAGAATTGCAGATGTTACTGATTGTGACATGCTATGAGAATGCTGCGAGAATAGTGCTAAAGAATAGTATCACGCCCAAGACTGACATAAGAATGCCGACGAGGAAGAGGATAATCGCAACCTTATTCCATGTACTCTGAGTCTGTTCAAATGCCTGTGGACTGCTCCATGTGCGATTTTCCCACGCCCATCGGGTTCCGTTAATACCAAAGAAGATATTGGTGATTAAAGAGGCAATGCCAGATATGATTCCCAGAATCGGAACAAAAGCCAAAATGAAATAGCCGATATTCACCAGCAACATCCACCAACAGCCGTTAAACAATCCCCAAATACCAGACATGAGGAAGGCCGCCCAACTGAACTTGGACGTATCAACATAGGTGGACGGAGCAGCTGCAGGTGATGCCGCAGGTGCAACATTCACTCCCATTGGCTGGGAGACGGGAGCGGAGGGGAAAAAAGCATCAATCTGGTTCCAGTTGATTTGATACTTCCCTGCTAACATGATGATGTCTCCATGGCGGATGGGAACGGCACGGTGCTTGACACTTACATTGTTGATGAGCGTTCCATTGGTGCTCGTATCTTTGAACATCAACTGCGTGCCATCATAGTAAATAGTGGCATGGTAGCTACTGGCATATTGACAGCGAGGATCCAGGTAGATATCACAATCCTTAGATCGGCCGATGGTGATTTCTCTCAGTGTCATAATCTATGGGGGATAATTTAGTAAATTATGGTCTTACAATGATAGGAATAGCCCGCTGTTTCCGAGCATCGTAAAGCGCATAGACGCCTTGACCCGTCACTACATATTCGGCTTTCGTAGTTTTGTTAATGCTGGTTGAGACCTCCCTCGGCCGAACCACTGCATTAACAAGATCCTTGTAGCTGAAACTATATACGTCCTTCTTCTTGACAGTCTTCTTGCCGACCTTCACCAACTGGAACATCTCTACGTTAGCAGCGCTCGCATTGCGATACTCTACTGTGATACGGGTATTTCCATCAGTAGCCTTGATGATAACATTGTCCATCTGAAGGCTATCCAGCGCCATAACATCATTCTCTTCCTTCACGCTCACAAATTTCATGGGCTTCCGGTTCACCTGTACCTCTCCCTCCTTTAAGATAACATCAGTGAGCATCTTGAACTTGGGATTCTCTTCCTTCATCGTTGACACGTAATCGGACATCTTAATACTTTGTATTGCTCCAGACTCTTGCTGAACAAGAATGTAGTTCTCAGAATCTTTATCACTTGAATAATTCTGCTCGATAATGATGCCGCGAACAGGAGCGCCAAGAGTCGTCGTCACGACATCCAACAATTGGCTCTGCTCGAAGATATCCAAATCGGGATTGATACCATGGAAAGTATATTTGATGACATCGTTGATATTGAAAGATCGCATGCGGCCTCCTGAAAGATAAAGGCTCAGAGTGTTTGCTGTTTCACCTGCCTGCTGCCCTTCGAAAGTCTCGCCCGAACGTAGCTTATATTGACAGTCAATACCTGACAAAGCAGTTTTAGGCCGACGGTCAATGTGAATCTCGGCAACATCATCCCATGTGAATGTATAAACATTTGGGGTGAGTTCCAGATACTTGAGATTGACGCCTTCCTCCAAAACGCGGACATTGGTCAAAGACTGTTTTTGCTTCAAGAAATAGATGAAGTTTTGAGGGACTTCTTTCTTGGAGGATTTGGGGTCAACAGCCACGGAATCTGCTGGGGTGGCATCCTTGTGGAAGGATATGGTGTTCAGCACAAGTGTACGGCCTTCACCGACGCCTTCGAAAGCATCATTCTTTTCAGCCCACTTAATCCAGGCCGAGTCAAGGCGTGCGACTGACATCTGTTGTTCAGAAGTCGAGACTTTAATATTGCCAACCATCACCAATGCATTGTCGGAACGGAATGTCAGTTGCCCGTTAGAAGCCTGCTGTACATATCCACGTAGTACCGAACCGTTCTTCAGAGTGACACGCTGAACCTCAACAGCATTAGTTACTCCAGCGAGTGCCAAAGAAAAGAATAGGATGGAAAGTAATTTTTTCATGATTTCTACTTTTTATGGGGATTTTCTAAAAGTTCTTTTACATATTTGGCTTGAACGCCATAGTTATAGCCCTGAGTTTCGGGATTACCTGAGTTTAACACGCCTATTAACATTCCATTATCGTTGAAAATAGGAGAACCGCTAGCACCATGATATGACATCGCATTAAATCCGAAGGTAAACTCTGAGGCTTCCTGAGTAATATTTCCATTATTACTAACAGCCTGTATGCCTTTCTCATTGTCTCTCTTCTGGATGACCTCCCATTCATCATCCAATCCAAATGGAAAACCCATAGTTACAATATGGCTGCCCACCTTTAAGGCTTCAGGACTTACATCCATAGAGTCCTTCACATTCACAAATGAACACTTTGAGGTCGGTAATCTCATAGAAATCGTCTGCACCAAAGCCACGTCTTTCTCCTTTTCTTCGCCAGCAGAGAGAACACGACACTTGATAATGTTATTGGGGTCAAAGACCTCACCTTGAGGTATAAGGGCAATATAATCCAACTCTCCTTCAACTTTTACTTGAGAAATATAAGCGGACAAATTGGTCGCAGAACCACTAATGAATGTTCTTGCAACATCTATTGTAGAGATTTTTTCAGCAAGAGACTTAGAGATCTCATTTTGAAGGACTTCTCGTGCGTTGGAGAAAAGCCAAGGTTTTACGACATGAAGATTTGTAATAACCATTCCATCTTCGGAAATAAAGAAACCTGTACCAGTATATGCACCAGAGTCCTTTGTTCGCTCATTAACCCAATTAACCAAATCGTTTGATGACATCTGACTGACATCCAAAGGTCTATTCCCTACTAATAGAACTTTCTGTGGGATGCCAAAAAGCGACATCATCTGTGGCGTCATATCGCCGACAGTGACATTGTAGTGATATACACCAACCATCATTGCTAACGAATGATTGTAACGGGCAAACAATTCGCCATCCGTATATTTCTTGCTTGATATTGATAGTTGGTAAATACCGAAACCTACACCTGCGACTATCACCAAGGCAGCAGCAATACCTGCCACCCATTTCCACGGATTAGACGGCCAGGGAATACGACTAGTATCAACAGGCACGCCACCGCATACCACTTTACTGCTTTTCTTTATACGATAAGGTTGATTTGGAGTAATCTTCACGCTGTTCACCGTCGTTCCATTCTTACTGTGATCAACGATATAGACCTTTTTATCACGCCCTATTTTTATGGTTGCATGATAACGGCTTACTGTGGCACCTGAAATCTGGAGGTCATTTTGAAAGTTACTCCCGATTCCGTAGATGGCCTTATAGGCCGAATTGTCCTCGGGCATTGGGATCTGACTCCATTGCAATTCCACATCTGCGAAACGAACAGCATCCCCACGACGTATATTCACAGGCTTTCCCGGCGCGATTCGCTGATTCATGATATAGGTACCATTGCGGCTGTTTTTGTCTTCGAGTTGGATGTCTCCGCTATCCAACAGGGTGATTTCAGCGTGCAGAGAGCTCACCTTATCACTGTGAAGCACTATGTCATTACCTGCTTCACGTCCGATTTTCAAAAGTCTCATGATAATATATGTTTTTGGTTCTTTAATATAGCTTATCTTCCCACACGTTTCGGTGTTGCAGGCTTAGCGGGTTTCACATCTGTATTTATCTTTTTCGACGGCTCTTTTTTCACTTTGTTTTTCTTCTTGTCCTCGGCTCGTTTTTGTGCCTTCTTGATGGAATCGCGGCGCAGCGAGTCAATACGCAACGAGTCCTCAATATGCCTGCGGATGGAATCACTGCGCTGACTCATCATACGTTCCGCATCCTGGCGGCTGATGATTGATGTATCCGGAACCACGACATCAGGTTCCTTGAATTGCTGATATCCCCACCAACCACCACCACACAGAATAACGAGGCCTACGACAGCGGCGACGCCCCAAAGGATATAGGTAAGTTGCGGGCGTGGAATCAGATTCCAATCCAGTCGGGCAACATGTGCAAAAGAGATGTTGTCCTTTCGGGTTACTGGAACAGGTACATTGGGTGAAATACGTATGCCATTGACATAAGTTCCGTTAGAGCTCTGATCAACAATGGTCATCTTGCCCGAGGGCATGACATTTAGGATTGCATGTCGGCGGCTGATGACATCTGTTCGGTCGTTGATTACAATGTCACAACCAACTTCTCTACCAATTGAATAAACTTTCATAGTCTTATTTATTTTAATGCTTTGTTTGCCTTATTAATCTTCCCTATCAACTCACGGTTCATTTTTTGTAAGGAGTCCAACCTCAATGAGTCCTGCACATGCGTCAATGAGTCGTTCCGCAGTTGACTACGAAGCGCCTCCAACTCGGCCGCGGTGCTGTCTGATGCGGATTTTCCATTGCATTGGATGACATTGAAGCAAATACTGATGACACATACTAATGCCAGAATAAGCAATGTAAGTTTGTTAGTCTTTGACATAGGTTTTTTAAGTTTAGAGTTTTTCTTTGTTTCAACTAGTGCCAATGTCAGGTTGTCATGCCCGCCGCCAGACGTACGACCGTTGTTGTCAACAGCTGTCGCTATATCATCGGTCAATGCACCGAGAACCTGTTTACGATTCGTTGCTTTTTTAATAAGTTCAGCCTCTGGCATCGATCCATGAATGCCATCAGAACAAAGCATGAATCTGTCACCTTTCTCATAGGATACTTCGGCGACATCAACTTCAACATCTGGCTGAATGCCAAGAGCACGGGTTATGATATTTGACTGCGCCGAAAGTCGTGCCTGTTCCTCTGTGATAACACCCTGTTTGACAAGATCAAACACCATAGAGTGATCGAACGTGCGAAAGATTTTCTTGTGACCGCGGAATTGGTACACACGGCTGTCACCGACATGGGCTATATATGCAGCATGTTCATTGATCAGTAAAACTGTCGCCGTTGAGCCCATACCCTTTAATGAAGGGGTTTCGTTACCAGCAGCGATGATGGCCATGTTTGCACGACGAACAGCCTTAATAAGAATATTGGGAATAGTTTCTTCCTTACTGGCCTCTTCAACACCCTCTATGATTTCCCGAACGGCGATGGTTGAAGCCGTTCTTCCACCAGGTCCTCCTCCCATGCCATCGCAAACTGTGACAAGGAAACCCAATCGAGTTTCTTTAGCACCATATGAGTCCTGGTTCTCCGGGCGGCCTCCAACTCGAGACTCCGCGAAACCAATAACCAGTTCCTGATTCTCTTTATGTAATTGTTTTAGTTCCATAGATATTATTTCAAGAAATCAGAATATATGCCGCAGCAAAAGCAAGCACAAGAAGTGTTATGAATATGGCTATGACGCTTAAGACATGAGCTTGAATCCACGTACCCACTCGTTCCGATAACGGAGGCTCCGGTAAGAGGGCCTCTTGTATGGCCCGCTTAAAATCAAGCGCGGTTTGGTAACGCTTCGCCTGTTCTTTTTCGGTAGCCTTCCACAACACATGCATCAGCTTGCGGGGTATTTTCGGATTCGAAGGGAGTGGTTCCTTCATCTGTTTAGTCAATGTCTCCGCTTCAGCAGCGCAAGCCATTGGATTCTCGCCTGTCAAGAGCTCATAGAACGTTATACCCAGTTCATAAATATCTGTCGTGGCATTAATTTGAACGGTCGTTCCACCCTGCTCGCGTAACATTTGCTCAGGAGCAGAATACTCAGGGGTGCCTATAAACCCGAAAGAAGAGAATTTATTACCACCATTCATGCGGGCGATACCCAAGTCCATCAGACGCACATTGGAGCCATTCTCTATCATGATGTTAGAAGGCTTGATATCACGATGAATGACACCACGCGAGTGGACATAATCCAAAGCATCCAGCACTGAGCAGATAGCATTGCAAATCTTTTCTACACGTGCCGGAGAATCACCAAAGCTCTTGACATACTTGTCTATATTATCGCCCTGAACAAAGTGGCTTAGGATAAAGATCGGACCTTCGTTGGGAGCATACTCACAATAGCCTATCATTTCCACGAGATTGGGATGCCGGAATGCCAACGATGCCTCTTGACGCGCGCGATCCCGAATCATCTTATTATTGGCGTAGCAATCCTTCACACGCTTGACGGCTATCATAGCGCCGTTTTTACAACGATATCCGCGATAGACATCTCCCATAGCGCCACTGCCCAATGGCGGTTCCATTGGATTGTAGCAGTACCATTCCCCCATCACGTAAAGATAGAGGTAAGGATCGTTCTTTCGCTGGACAACTGTCTGCATTCTTTGTTGTGCCATAGTAGCTGATTGAGCGCTCGTTATCTTGTCTGCTTGTAACGCGCCCTGAGTCGGTCAATTTGTTTAGTAATTTTCTGAATATATTCCTCGTCACCAACTTCTTTGGCAGCGACCAAAGCCTGCTCGTATATAGGGAGCGCCCTGGCAATGCTAACCTGGCGGTCCGTCGTCCTGTCCGTATATATCCGATTCGCTTCTTCGAACAATGCTTTGTAGTCAATGGAAGACTGAATAGGAGTGGGTGCCGGGGTTGGAACAGGAGTTGGATCTGGAGTTGGGACAGGTACTTGAGCTGGAACAGATTCTTGAGTTGGAATAGTTTCGGGCGAAGATGTATCTGGCCAGAGTGCGGCTGCACCTGCGCCTATACAGAGGCAAAGTGCAGCAACCGCCGCTGCTATGGAATAGTTCTTATTCCACACTATCACATCATCTTTTAGCTGTAGGGGTATGTTGTCAAGAGCCACGCGGAACTCCGATGCGCTATGGAAGCGCTTGTGGCGAGACTTCTCCGTTGCGGTCTTGATAATCTTACGGATGTGGCGGTTGCGAATCAAGTGTAAGGGCAAGGGCTTATGAAGTTGCATCTGAAGGACTTCCTGACGGTCACCCTCGAAAGGGGGATGGCCCACGATACACTGAAACATCAGAATGCCCACTGCATAGATGTCAGTGGCTTGACTTTGGCTCTTAATATCTCCAAGGACAAGCTCCGGTGCCGCATACTCTGGTTTGCCCATGAAAGCGCCAGATACGGTCAGAGACTTGTCATTGGTAGTCAGCGAGCGCATTTGTTTAGCGATACCGAAATCAATGAGTTTGACATGACCATCTGCCGTGAGCATGATATTGGTGGGATCGATGTCACGGTGGAGATAACCCACGTCATGCAACGTTGTCAAACCAGAAAGTATGTTCCGGATGATATATATAGCAAAATGATATGGGTCACGTTGAAAGTCATTATATAACTTCTCAGCAAAAGGCATAGGTTGACCTCTACGATCAAGTCGCTTTCCTTGTAATAGGTCATCAAGCATTACACCCTCCAATAGTTCGCTAACGACGTGATAGTGTTTCCTCTTTTCACCTATTACATTAGTGTCCTCGGTTTCGATAAAGCCAAGCATTTCTACCAAATTCTCATGACGAATCTGGATAGAAGCCTCGCGCCTAGCACGTTCTATAACTTGTGGTGGCAAGTCATCATACATAAACTTGATAGCCACCAGACGGGTGCTGCCAGTGCGCTCATCTACGCATCGGCCCTTATACACCTTGCCCATGCCACCGATGCCCAAAGGCTCCTCTGATGAGTCAAACTCATAAAAGATACCTTTGAGACGTTCGGCCTTTCCCTGTATCTTATATACAGCCATTTATACTTACATACCTACGGTACCACCTTTATTCTGCTGTGTTGTTCCGTCCAGACCTACGGTACCACCGGCTGGTGAATAACCACCAAAAGCTGGCGGAATGGGGCCAGCATAACCCGGGTAATCGTCACCAGGACGGGTCATGCCAGGATCGAATGGACCGGGATCATTCATATCATCTTCTTCCTCCTCCACTTGAACGGGGATAAAGTTCTCGTTGACTGCAAGCCCCAGTTCTGCAACATCCACAAGAATCAAATAGAGTTCATAGTTATCCCCCACGGTGAGGATGTCGCCATTCTTACATTCAACAGCAGAGAAACCAAGGCTCTCTCCATTCAGCATAGTACCATTGGTGGAACGAGCATCGCTGATAGAAGCGATAACCTTTTCTGGCTTCTTCATCTTTCGGACTACCAATACCGCATGTTCAGCGGAAACGGTTCCTTCAGGAAGAACAATATCACATGTCGGCGACTGGCCTATTGTGTTCTGTCCCACATGCAGAGGCCAGAACTCGCCAACCGCAGTACGGGATACTGAATACAAAAAACCTACGACAGGCTTGCCCGAGAGAAATGCACGCCCCGTAGGCTGTTGAGTAGTTGAAGAAGAGTCCGACGCCGCTGCACTACTAGACATACTGACATCCATCATGCCAGGGACTATAGTACCACGAGCAGCGGGACGTTCATTACGCGCATAGAAATTGGGACGTGCGCCCCCTGGTTCCATCCTTGTTGTGCCATCTGCCGGCTCTAAGCCTTGAATGACGGTTTTGTTTTGTGACATAGTTTTTTAGTATAGTGAATAAAACAACTTGTTTCAATCTACCCATACAAAAAAAGCGTGAGATTCGCACTCGTTGCTTATCTCACGTTCTTGGCCTTCGAACTTGCCACCTTGTAAAGACAAACAACTTCGAAGCCCACGCCGATATGTATATATAGATCCCCCTAAAAGGGGGATGCGTATAAACACATCCCGAGGACATCTACCATTGCGTCATCATCTACAAGGATTCTAAGTGTTCGAAGTTCAGAACGTAGTGATGAAGCGTTGAGTAAACGCCTTTATGTATGTCTGACTCAAATTCCCACCCAACCCAGTTGCCCGGGAACACCCGCTTCTGCTGGCTTGACCATCACTGGCATCACCACCTTCCGCTCGGCGTAGGCTGTCTTGACATTCTGGCCCTGTGAATACATTCACGCTGCCTAAAGAGGTACAAAACTTCAAGAGTCAAGTGCAAAATTATGAAAAGATTCTGGAAACGGCCAAAAAATTTTGGCATTTTTTAGCCGCAAAGGTGAAAAATGGCAAAAACAAGGAATAATAAGTGTGAGAGAAACACTCAATAAGGACGAATGACGAGTGAGGAATGACGAGTGAGGAATGAAAAGTGAAAGAGTGAACTTTTGGAGCACTGAGAGCAATCAAGCTTGCTTGAATTGCCGAGTCGTGACAAAAGTCAACGAAGTTAAAGGTGAAAAATAAAAGTTACTCTTAAACTCCTTGAACCTTGAACCATGAACCACGAATCCACACATATCATGCCCGAAAATGTGATTTTTTCACAGAAATCTATCCGGAAATGTGATTTTATGGACTGAAACAGGTCCGGGAATGTGATTTTGCAACTATCTTTGCCGCCGAAATGCGAGAGCAAAGATTAACAAGAAAGTAATGCATATCATGAAGACTGGGAGTATGATACTCATCGGCATGTGTTTGCTGATGGCGGCCTGCAATGCTACTGAGAACGGCGAGGACTTCGTCACCGCACGTGACGGGCAGTTCTACTGCAATGGGGAGCCCTACCGCTACGTGGGCACTAACTTCTGGTACGGTGCTATCCTGGGCTCAGAGGGACAGGGCGGCAACAGGGAGCGGCTGAGCGCAGAGTTGGACTCGCTGCATGCGCTGGGGCTCGACAACCTGCGCATCCTCGTGGGTGCAGAAGGGGCCACGCCAAAGCCAAGTCTGGTGTGGCCTACGCTGCAGACGGCACCGGGTGTCTATAACGACACGTTGTTCGCGGGTCTCGACTGGCTGCTGCAGGAGATGTCGGAGCGCAAGATGAAGGCGGTGCTGTATCTCAACAACGCCTGGGAATGGAGCGGCGGTTTTGCGCAGTATCTGGAGTGGGCCGGTGAGGGTCCGGCCCTTGATCCTACACGCGACGGTTACAACGAGTATTGCAGCTATGCAGCACGCTTCGCCACGAACACACGGGCACAACAGCTCTTCTTCAATCACGTGCGCGCGGTAGTGAGTCGCACCAACAGCTACAACCAACGGCGCTATGCCGATGACCCCACCATCATGGCGTGGCAAATCGCTAATGAGCCACGTCCCTTCAGCAGTGACAGTGCCACAATGGAGGGCTACAAGGCGTGGATAGCACAGGCGGCAGCCATCATCAAGGCTATCGACAACCGGCATCTGGTATCGGTGGGTTCCGAGGGACTTGTGGGCTGCGAGAACAGCATCGAGTGCTTTGAAGAGATACATGCCAACCCTGACATCGACTATCTCACCATACACATCTGGCCGATGAACTGGGGATGGGTGACGCATGAAGAAGTGCGGCAGGATACAGCAGGCACCGACACCGCCCTGATGCAGCGTGTGCTGACGCTGACCGATGAGTATATCCGACAACATCTTGACATCGCCGAACGCCTTGGCAAGCCCCTGGTCATCGAGGAGTTCGGCTATGCACGTGACGCTCACCGCTTCGATCTCGCCGCCACCACCCACGCCCGCGATGCCTACTATCGCCACATGTTTGCGCTGTCCGATTCCCTCCCTACCCTATGCGGTCTTAATTTCTGGGCTTGGAGCGGACTGGCCCGCCCCACGTCCATCCGCTGGCAGCCCTTCCACGACTACTGCGGTGACCCTGCTCAGGAAGAGCAAGGCCTCTACTCCGTCTTCCTCTCCGACACCACCACCATCAACATACTACGCAGGGCGCTGCGCTAATACCTCACTCCAAACTATCAGCGTTCTACATACTCATTCGCATATTCCATCTCCCCGCACAGCATTGCGAGTCATCTTGGAGATGAAGGCATAAACATATCATTATGTCTCGTACTACATCATTTCATCTAAGAGCGCACCTATGGAGTTCCAGCTTTCAGGGGCTGGGGTATGATTGATCTAAGTCCTTTGATGAGCCATCGCCAAGCGCCAGTTCGCAGATAATGGTATCTTCATGCTTCCGGTCAGCCATCAAAGGCCTGGTGGAAAAGGATTTCGTGACCACCCACCTCGGCATCTACCAAGTCTATGCCCTCTTCTTCCAGATGTGGCTGCTGAGGGAGTAAGGAGGCCAAGTGCCATTCAGGGTGAATGGCGCTGACAGAGGGGACAGGGGACATGGGTGTGGCCCAGGGATTGCTTGAATTTCTGTTTACACTCCTTGCACTTCACCACCTTGTCAGGGGTGGCTGTTTCTACCGGGACATTCTTCACGACGCGTCCCCAGCCGTGGCAAAGCGTGCACTCAGGATCTACATTCATCCTGTTTTCTTGCTGATTGCGCGCGGTCTCATTCTTCACGTCGGTAAAAAATTCTTTGTCCCGCTGATAGGCTTCGGGTGACCAATCTACATGCTGCAGAGGTGTATTGCAGGACACACAAAAGCATGTTAGCAATAAGGCAATAACGAGTGTGTAATCTATTCTTTTCATACCTTTTCTATTTTAAATCTACTAAAGGAAGTAATGCCACAGGTATTCGTATCCGTAGAAGATGAACCAGATGACCACCATTACAGCAAAGATCAGGAGGGCGGCGAACCATCCGTTCTTGAAGATTTCGTCATATACGACCTTCGAGAACAGCCAGTGGCGAAGGCCGCTCTCGATATGCTGGGCGCGACCGGTGCGGAAATTGAACACATAGATGGGCCGGATGCGCCAGGGGTGGTTGTAGCGGTTCTGCCAATCGAACAGACAGAATTCCCAGTAGCCCGCACGTGCGTTCCACCACTCGCCAGTGGTATAGCCGTGCTTGCCTGCATATTTGTTCAACTCCGCAGTATTTCCGAACTGTCCCGTATTGCGATAGACATAGTCTGGCGCCAGAGAATAGTTCAGTATCGTGCCCAACGATACGCGGCATACAATCATCACTGGATTATCATCGCTCAGACGGTAGGAGTCGTGGGCATATCCCTTGGCCGTAGCACGTCTGGAGCCGAAATATACGCCATAACCGCCCCAGCCGCCACGGCTGGACATGAATGTGCCATCAGTCCATCGCGTACCTAATTTCCGCGCTATCGCCTGACCTGCAGTGAGATCTGTGCCATGATAGAGTGTCACAGCAGGAATAAAGATGTCGATGACCGTCCATATCATCCCCTCTACCAAGACCAAAGCGCCATCAAAGATGGGATAGCGCAGCAGGCGCCACGGGAACATGTACAGCCACTTCCACCAGTTGCCCCTACCCTCTTTCCACTGACTGGGTTGCAGCACCTCAAAGAGCAGGTCGTAAAGTTCTGTGATGCCATAGACAAAGACGTTATATATCACCGCGTTTACAAGGCGCAACGGTGTCGTAACGACGTAGAGTACAATCTGCACACCGAAGAGCAGCGGACGAACCACCTCGCGACTATCTTCACTCAGCCAATTGGACTTGAAGATGTAGCGCCAGGGCTCAGTCAGGATATGCTGCAAGCGGTTCAGGAACCAGATGGGAAACGAGAAGAGATAATAGGCATATTCAAACGTCGTGGACCACTCTGCGCCCAAAGACTCCAGCACCACGCGTCCCCCCACGAACAAAGCAATCCAAAAGCCTATCGTGGCACCCGTTTCGGCATCTCCGCCGAAGAGCCAGAAGAGAAGAGCGCCACCAGCCATAAACATGCCTATGAACACCGCCGCCTGTATTAGGAAATCCCTGAAGGCATATGCAGCCAACAAGATGACAATCCATATCACTAAAGTCCAGCTCATCTGTTATACTTTTTTTGTTTTTTGCATCAAAGGTACACATTAATGTGAAAAATGAAAAAGGAATGAGTGAATAATTGCAGATGAAAAGCAAAAAAAGATGTGTGGGGGCTACATTTTCGTCCTTTTTTCTTGCGGGATTCAACTATTCTATCTTTATTTGCAGGCTGAAATGCAAAAAAACATACACAATTATCTTAATTTCATTATTCTAATCGTTTTTATTCAATTCAAATTCAACTATTTAAATTGACTTCGATTCATTGATGCAACATTAAGAGCATTCACGTTAAGATTCAGTATGTTTAACCACGTCTGGCGACATTGTTGTCAGCGGATTGTATTTCTATAGCCGAATTGATACATTACTTACATCAGTTGTTTACGGAGATGACTGGCGAGAACTACGCGAGCATCCTCCTACAGGCCATCGCCATGAGGGGAACCTACTGCAACCATCTGACAGGTGTGCCCCGTCATCCTCAATTTGTTGATTTCGAGGCGATGCCCGTATTCCTGTTCGCTGACGAGCGATGCTCGCAGATTGTAGTGTGGGGCCTTGACAATGTACCGCAAGGGCACCCGGAATGGGTGGATGAAGAAGTGAACTATGGCATCTTCCCGTTCTACTGCTTAGGGGATGGTAAGGATCGCAAGAGCCCTGTCTATTACCTGATGAACATCGCTGATGCCATCAAGCAGTTCTTCCAGCATACCAAGGTGCCGAAGCCGGAGGTGCACACGGTGTTGCTGACTAACAGCGATATGGAGAACGCTGATGACGTCAGGCGGGAATGGGAATACTTCAATGTGCATGTTGTCGTGCGCCAGCATGCAGACGATTGGGGAGTGAACCTCCCAGCTGTCATCCCGCATGACGGCAAGATGGATGCCGTCTTTACAGCATTGTGCCAATACCTGCACTCATCCGATGAGGTGCAGTGGCTGTATGACCGCGCTGTCAACGGACTGTTGAAGGACAGCGAACTGACAGGGATGGCCAACAAGTGGAAGCGGGGCCGAGCCGCAAACAGCGTGCAACGTCCCACGAAGCAACAGCTGGCGGAGGAAAAAGAGGCAAGGAAATACGCCGGTTTAACAGTCTTCGAGGATGATGCCTTCATGCGATGGTGCAACGCTATACGTGAACCCGTAGATGATGAAAAGAAAGACATACAGGATGATGCTGCTGTGGATCCTTTCTGGAACGAGCTTTCAGACATAAGACACGATGACTTTGAAGAGCACCTGCAAAAGCTTTTATTCGATGACGAAGATGAGGATGAAAATCATGCCGATGACAGCGCTGAAGAGCGTGAAGACGATGAGAATGAGAAGGAGGAGCGTGAGGCCGAGGATATTGACAAGGATGATGACAATGACGAGGCCGTTTATTGTCTGGATATTTCAGTGCCTGACGACCTGCGCGTAGAGGTGCGGAATCCATATAAGCATCCCGAGCGTATGTTCAATAAGATGATTGGGATGAGCGGTTTGCGAGAATTCATCAGCCGACTGTCTGCGCTGACGGCATTCCAAAAACGTGTGAGCGCTATCCGTCCGGGGAAGCCCGTGATACAGGTGAGCCTCCACTCCTTGTTCGTGGGGCCTGTGGGGACTGGCAAGACCACGGCGGCACGGCTTATGGGCAGTTGCTTACGCGAGGCAGGGGCACTCTCTTCGGGTCATCTGGTGGTGTGCGGTCCACAATCGTTCACGGGTCAGAACTTCGGTTGCGAAGAGATCAACGTTCACGAGATCCTGAAGTTGGCTCGCGGCGGCGTACTGTTCATAGATGAGGCCTATCAGTTGGCGGCCAAACATCCGCACGACCCCTTGAAAAAGATTCTGCCTTTGATGCTCAATCTGTTGGGGGATGAAGAATATCGCGACATAGCAGTCATCCTGGCGGGCTACGAAGAAGAAATGGACAACCTCCTTTCCCTGAACCAGGGCCTCCGAAGCCGCTTCCCAAATCGCTTTATTTTCAAGAGCTTCAGCCTCGAAGAACTGCAGACGATAGCCCAACAGAGAGCCAGCAACGACGGTTTCACCTTCACCGACGATGCCTGGCGCAAGCTATGTGACGCCATGCGTGCAGACTATGACGTGAAAGACAAGGAATGGGGTAATGGGCGGTATGTCACCAATCTCCTGAACTTCACCTACCTCAACCATGCACAGCGTTGCATCGAGCAGGTCGTGCCAGACGACCAATTGCTGTGCATCACCGCCGAAGACATCCATCCCCTACCCTCTACAAAGCCAACGCCCACCCGTACCATCGGATTCTTGGCAACCGCATCCCTGTCAGCATAATCTACCACCCCATCTCTATCCTGAACTTCTCTGAGGAGAGGATGTGGATTTGGGATTTGCGGATTTTGAGGGAAAGGGCGATGTCATCGAGGAGGAGCTCGATTCTACGCATGGGAAAGCCGTCCTTCAAAATGACATCGAAGGTTGGAGGGGTTGTCAAAATGGCGGGATTAATACCAGAGTACACTGCGAGAGATGAGCTGGCATCGAGTGAGATATCTGCAGGAGGGAGATAGATTTGGACTTCTGCCACTTCTACGCCGAAGTTCTTTAAAACAGTGGCTATCTGCCTTTTGGTTTCGTTACGTTTCAACTGTTCGCGTGTAGAGCGCATCGTATCGTCCTTCAGACGCAGGGCGTCCTTGTAGCGTCTGTCAGCTTCTGTGGCGCCTTTATACTGCTTTGCTGCAGCCTTTTCCAGATATTTTCTCGCTTGCTCGTAGTTCTTTTCCGGCTCAAGATGTATGCCATGCAGGGAGCACCATCGGGCATTCTCGAGCGTGCTGGGAGCCTCCTTCTGCGCCTCGAAATAGACTTGATGCTCCAGCAGCATCTTGCCTAAGAGATACTGAGCACGTGTATTACCTTGATCAGCCGTTTTTCTCAATAGTTCATAGGCTTTCCGCACGGACTTCTGCACACCACGACCCTCCAGGTACATCAGGGCTTTTTGGACGTCATCAAGCTGCATGGTGCCCGTCGAGGTCCAGGCTTTGAGATCACGGAGCAGTTTCTCCCGCTGAGGCGGCTTCTGCCATGCTATGATGTCCAATGTGGAATATTTGATAGTGAAGCGCATGTTAAGGTCGCAGTCATCAATATTCACGATGACCACATGGATTCCCTTAATACCCTGCTGCTTCAACGCTCCGTCCAATTCTCCGATAGCGTTCTTGGATTCCTGTGAAGAGCTTGAGAGCATGAACAAGAAGATGCGACAGTTCTCGATGCCCTCAACGATACGGTTGACATAATCCTCGCCGGAGACGATACCGCCCTCCAAGTCCATCCAGCACTCTGCGCCTGTGGTCTTCTCTATCTCTGCTTTGATCGCCTTGACCTTCTCAAGGTCCTTGCGAC
The DNA here is from genome assembly GCA_015060555.1 of Prevotella sp. Classification (GTDB taxonomy): domain Bacteria; phylum Bacteroidota; class Bacteroidia; order Bacteroidales; family Bacteroidaceae; genus Physcousia. Next base: position 165,224 of record SUYG01000014.1, on the reverse strand, counting down.
TATAACTGATGAATATATCACGTGCCATTGTTAATGATTCTATTTTTCATTCCTTCGCAGCGTTCCTGCCATTCGCCGTTGATGGCATACTTTCTTATTCTATACTCTCAATCTCCACTCCATCAAGCTCCAGGAGGAGATGGAGGAGGTTGTCGCTGTACTTGCTGGAGGCGACTTTCATGTCGAGCTTCACCACGAGGCGGCCGGCTGTGTCTGTGGAGGATGCGAAGCCGGAGATGATAACGCCGTCGGCTTTCAGCTGCTCCAGCAGCTTGTCCACCTGGCTACGTTCCTTGGCGGTGAAGGTGGCCGTGATGACACGGGTGTTGACATGGGGCAGCAGGGAGTGCAGCACCTCAAGGCCCAGCAGCACCAGTACCGTCGTGAAGGCCGCAATCATATACAAGCCAGCACCTGCCGCCATACCTATGGCTGCTGTCACCCACAGGCCTGCCGCCGTGGTGAGGCCATGCACTACATGACGCTGGAAGATGATTGTGCCGGCTCCTATGAAGCCGATGCCGGACACCACCTGGGCTGCAATGCGCGACACATCCAGGCGGATGTTTTCTGTGAACACCACATCATCGAAGCCATGTGCCGACAGCACCATGAACACAGCGGCGCCCAGCGCCACCAGGAAATGCGTGCGGAACCCTGCCTCCTTGGCACGGAACCCACGTTCGATACCTATCAGTCCGCCCAGCAATGCTGCCGCAGCGATACGGAGAAGAAATTCAAGAGAGAGCATCGTTTTTCAGTTTTTCGCCACAAAGGTACACATTAAAGTGAAAAATGAAAAAGGAATGAGTGAATAATTGCAGATGAAAAGCAAAAAGAGATGCGGGCGGACTACTTTTTCTTTGATTTACCCTGCAGGATTAAACGTTACAACCGCAGAATGCGGTATTCGGCATTGGACATCTTAGGGACTTCACGCATCAGCAGGCCATAGTGGACAGCTTGGATGGCTTTGTTGATGATGCCATGTCCGACGGCGAGTACGGTCTGACCGGCATAGTTCTCCCCCACCCAGTCGAGGAAGGCACGGGCGCGCTTCAGCAGGTCGTCCATTTTCTCCACGTTGTCAGGCATCGGCAAGCCCTTCAGTTCCAAGATGTAGCGGCCTGTGAAGTCCCCCCAGTCACGCTCGCGCAGCAAGGGCGTGGCGATGACGTTCATCGCCCGCCCTGCTGCCAAAATCATCGCTGAGTCGTAGGACCGCTGCAGGTCACTGGACACCACGACATCGAAATGGACATCACGCAATGCCTCTGCCAGTTCCCTTATCTGCTGCACGCCTGTAGCATTCAACTTGCCGGGGCGTTGTCCCTGCATGATCTTCGCAACATTATCCACCGTCTCGCCGTGGCGCACCAGATACAACGTAGTCATAGGGACGTGTTCATGTAAAGTGGAGGCGCCTCTATCGGAACAGTTTCTTCCAGAGCCAGAGGACGGTGATGGCACCGAGAACACAGAAGACGAAGTTGGTGATGTAGCCTTTGCCAAACAACTCTATTTCCAAGAGGTGGCTGATGGCGGTGCCGACATAGCTGCCTACGATGCCAACGACGAGGTTGATGATGCATCCTTTGCCCTCGCCGCTCATGATGCGGTTGGCAAAATAGCCGACAAAGATACCTGTGAGTATCGGCCATGCCGTAAAATCTGCGAGATGTTCTAACATGATTTTATTAGACGATTTGACAATTATACGATTTTACGATTTATCTGTTGATGAGCACTTTCTGTCCGTTGATGATGTTCACGCCCTTGACGGGAGCGGAGAGCTGGCGGCCACCGAGGTCATAGATGCGCTCTCCAATGGCGCGCGCTGAATCCAAGCGAACACCTTCTGGTCCGCCAAGCAATGAGTCGAGCTGCTCATGCATCAGACTCGAACTATAGATTTTCGAACGCAACATCTCAGCGCGGAACTCACTCAGGTTACCCACGATGACTGCCGAATCGAGGATCTGCAGAGCGCGCAGCGGCTGATAGCCATAGATGGACATGGCTGCCTGTTGTGTATAAAGAGTCCTAAGAGACTTAGGCACAAAACGGGACTTCATGTCGCCGTCCTTTTTCGCGCAACCCACCGACAGCAGAACAATAGCCAGAAAGATAAAGAGTTGTGAATGTCTCACAATCCTACTGTAAGTTCTTTAGAAACTTAAAAAAATACGATTTCATCGATATTCTTGCGAATCTTGGCCTTGGGATTATCGGCAGGGTAGCCAAGTGGTATGAGGGCCGCAGGTTCGACATTGTCTGGCAGTTCAAAGAGCTTGCTACAGAGGGTAGCATCAAAGTTGCAGACCCAGCAGGTGCCCAAACCTTGCTCGGTGGCTGCCAGACAGAGGTGTTCTACAGCAATGGCGATGTCAATATTCCCATGTGGTTTGCCATCGGCACGGACCCATTCCTGGTCATGCTGGATGGAAGCGATGATGTACACGGGAGCGGTATTGAACCAGTCGCGATTGTAGCACTGCTGCAACTTGGCTCGCTGTTCAGCGCTGTTGACAACGCGGAACTGCCATGGCTGGCGGTTTACGGCAGAAGGCGCAAAGCGCACACACTCCAGCACATAATCAATTTTCTCGCGCTCAACATCGCGGGGCTGATATGCCCGACAACTATAACGTCTCTTTACCAGTTCCAAGAAATTCATATCAGAGTTTTTAGGATGTAATAGATGAAGTTGTGGCGCAAAGGTACACATTTTTTAGGTACAAAATCCCAAAATCTTGCGAAAATCCTTGTATGCTTCCTACTTTATTCACTACTTTTGCAACAAGAAACAAAAAAACACCTCATCAGAATGAAGAAAACAGTATGTTTTACAATCGCTCTTATCTGTGCGCTGACGGCGGTAGCAGAAGATGGCAGCCGTCTGTGGCTAAGGTATGAGCGCGTGCAAAAAGCCTGCGTAACAGGCGTGGAATGTCTAGCGGCAAAAGAGCTGCGCGACTACTATGACGGCGAACGCGTAAGGTTGGAACTCGACACCACAATGGCGCAGGACGCCTATCGCATTGAAGGTGTCACCATCACGGCAAAGAACGAGATTGGACTGCTATATGGTGCCTATGCCCTACTCCGCGGCGAGAAAGGCTACTCGGCACCACAGTGGCCACTACGCATTCTGAACCATTGGGATAACCTGGACGGAAGCATCGAACGAGGCTACGCCGGGAACAGTATTTTCTTTCATGTACCCAACACGCCTACCACGTTACAGAAGATTCGGGATTACGCCCGCGCTAATGCCAGCATTGGCATCAACGGCAGTGTGCTGAACAACGTCAACGCCTCGGCCAAGATGCTGTCGGCAGGCTATATCAAGTTAGTGAAGACTTACGCCGACATCCTGCGGCCTTATGGTATCAAGGTATATCTCTCCGTTAATTTTGCCTCGCCGATGACGCTGGGTAAGCTCAAGACCGCCGACCCGCTGGATCCTCAGGTGGCAGCATGGTGGAAGGCAAAGGCGAAAGAGATATACACCGAGATTCCCGACTTCGGAGGTTTCCTGGTCAAGGCCAACTCCGAAGGGCAGCCCGGACCTGGCGACTACCACCGCACACACGCCGAGGGTGCGAACATGCTGGCAGATGCCGTGAAACCCTATGGCGGCATCATCATGTGGCGCAGCTTCGTCTATGGTGCCAATCACAAGGGCGAAGATCGTGTCAAGCAGGCGGTGTCGGAGTTCGTGAACGACGACGGCAAGTTCCGCGACAATGTCATCCTGCAATCCAAGAACGGCCCGCTGGACTTCCAGCCCCGTGAGCCCTACGCTCCCATCTTCGACACCATGCAGCACACACCCCAGATGGCTGAGCTTCAGATTACGCAAGAGTATCTCGGGCAGTCGCGCCATCTGGTCTATCTGGCTCCCATGTGGCAGGAGTTCTTCAGCTTCGTCAAGCCCAGCCGCCTTGTCGGCATCGCCGGCGTGGCCAACATCGGCCTTGACACGAACTGGTGCGGCCACCACTTTTCACAAGCCAACTGGTATGCCTTCGGTCGCCTTGCATGGAACCCGAACCTCACGAGCGAGGAGATTGCCAAGGAGTGGCTGGCACAGACGTTTAGCCTTTCCTGCAGCACTGCTCCCGGGAAGGCCCTGCTCGCCATGATGATGCGTAGCCGCGAGGCTTGCGTAGATTATATGATGCCGCTGGGTCTTCATCATATTTTCAAGTTCGACCACCACTACGGCCCAGAGCCCGATGGTTTCAAGGCAGAGTACCCGCTGGAGTGGTGTCCCGTCTATTACCATCAGGCCGACACCGCCGGCATCGGCTTCAACCGCAACCACACCGGCACAAATGCTACCGCCCAGTATGCCGAGCCTTACCGCTCGCTGTACGACGACGTGAAGACCTGCCCCGAGGAGTATCTGCTGTGGTTCCATCATCTGCCTTGGGACTACTGCATGAAGGATGGTGCCACGCTGTGGGAAAACATGCAGGCACATTACAACCGTGGTGTCAGCGAGGTCGAAGAGTTCCTCCGTATCTGGCAGGAGGCAAAGCCTTATATCGATGAACAACGCTGGAAGGAGACCGACGAGCGTCTGCACCACCAGTTAGACAATGCCCGCGAATGGCGCAAGGTCTGCCTGGACTACTTCCGCACCTTCGCAGAAAAGAAAAAATAAGGCGAGGTTTCTATCAACTGAAGAGCGTCGTGCATTAACACTGCACGACGCTCTTCAGTTCTTCTACCATGTCCTGCGGCAATGAGTAGCGCAAATCCCCATGGGGTGAGGTGATCGCCGCCAAGAACTGCGGGAACTCACTCCGATAGACATCTTTCATGCGAGCATTGAGGGCGTTACAGCACGTATAGGAATAGGTGGTATTGGCCAAACGGTCTGCAAGCTTCACAAAAGGAGCATAAGGTGTCTCGCGAATACCCAGGAAGTATTTCTCACCGGCACGCTCAGCCCTCGTGCGCCCTTTTTCGTTGGTCAGTGCATAGACAATCTCGGCCGCCATCAGCGCCTGCTCATCATTCATAAACGTCAAGGCCAGCGCCTTCACGTCATTGTACGATTGTCGTGCATCCTCAATACTATCATGGAAGTAGGCACCGAAGAACAGGGGCAGGACATCCTGTTCACCTGCACACACCTCATGACCATACTTATACACCTCGTCAACGACCATGTCCAGGTGGAACGAATAGGGGCGCACCTGGTCATAGGTCTGATTCACTTGCTCGTGGGTGCGGTGTGCCGCAGCCTTGATTCCGGCAAGTTCGTTGGCATACTTTTCTATGTAATGTTTAAAATCTCTCTGTGTCATCGTTTTTATAGTTCATAACTCAACTGACGGGTATCTGCAGGCGGATGATGCCTTTGTATTCCTTGTCACCGACGGTGCAGATGAAGGCGACGGCAGCGTGGTAGGTGGTGCCAATGTTAAGTCGTGCGCGCACGCCTGTCACGCTGAGGCTACCAGCTGAATAGGCGACGGTGAGGACGTAGTCGGTACTGGTGATGTTGCCTATAACGACGTTGGCATCGGCATCGAAGCCCCAATAGTACATATTGGTGATGAGGTGACTGTCACTCTCGCTGCCGTCGGCGTTGAGGGCACGAAGGCGGAGGCTGGCGGGCTCGTTGCCGGCTCGCAGCGCCTTGACATCGGCGGACGACATGCCAAGGGCTTCGTAAAGTTTCACCATTGGCAGTTCCAGCTTCACCTGGATGTTTGTGGTGGTGGCTTTGGTTTTGTTGATAGGCACCTCAATGGGAATGTCTATGTCGTGGCGCTCGTAGTCGGCCGGATAGTAGTACTCACCAGGCAGGTTGGTGCCCGTGAAGAAGACCTGATAAGGCCACTGCTCGTCGTTGGCAAGGCTGGCAGGAGTGTGGACATCGTTGCCGTTGGCGTCTGTGACCATGTCCCAGGGGTGATGCCAGTGCTCGGTAGGTGCGCCGCAGACTACAAACCACAGGTTCGTGGTGCCTTCGGGAACGATGAACGTGGCAGTGCCCTCGGGCGCAGCGGACATCGGGCCATAGACACGCTCGCCGGATGCTGTCAGCGCCACGAAGCCGTAGCGCCAACCCGCCTTATCGGTGTTGTAGGCTCTGTAGCCTTGGGCACCTGCTATGCCTCGGAAGTCAGCCTTGACGGTGCGCCCGGCCTGGGGCACACGCAGACGGATGACGTTGAAGCCGTAGTTCTGGGGGCAGTTGACGGAATCCACTTGCCACCATCCATCACCGGCATCCTTGAGCTTCGTGGTGAAGCCGTCGATGCGGCGGCGTCCGTTGTCGCGCAGCGCGTCAATATCCCAGGTGATGGCGCGACAGGCGTAGTCGTACATATCGCGACAGAAATCCTCGTGGGAGGTGTTGGTAAGACGGCGGTAAGTATCCACCGGGTCCTCGGGTCTCACGCTCTCCATCCACAGGCGACCGATGAAGTCCTGCCCATGGAGCTGGCACCAGTAGTCCTGCACGTAGAAGTTGTCGTAGCGCATCTCCTCATGCAACAGATTGAGGTGCGATACGCCGTAGATGTTGTTAGCCCAGGTGCTGGTGAACTGCTGCTCGGGATACACCTTGAAGGCCTGCCACTGCGCACAGCTCTCCCACCAGCCACAGAGGCCTGTGGTGCTCTCTTCGAAGCCCCACTGCCATCCGTGGTTGCGGGGGTCGGAGAAGTCGCAGGCGACGATGTACTGGAAGGTGTGACCGATCTCGTGTGCTGTGGTGATGTCGGCCTTGACGGCATCGGGGCACACGTCGAGCGTGCCGCACTTGAAGTCAACGCCAGAGCCTGTGGCACGCCACTCCGTCTGGTAGTGCACGAACATGATTATCTTATAGGTGTCCTGCGTCCATGAGCTGCCGGGCTTGGGGAAGCCCAACTGGTTGGTGTAAACGCTATAGACCCGCTCTGCGCGCTGCAGGAACTCGTCGGGGTCGAAGGCATAGGCTGCATCGGCTTGTGTGGGATCAAGGCCGAAGTTCGGTTCCCAGAAGACAATGAAATGGTCGGACTGCCGTGAGCGTGCGAAGCAGTAGCGGCTGTTCTCGTTGTTGAAGTCGTTGTTGCGCAGGTAGTTGGGGCGGTGTAGGCCCGCAGCGGGTTCGCTGAGGAAGAAGTGGTCGGCCTTGGTGAAGAGATAACGGTCTTCCGTCTCGTCGGCGTGGACGACATAGAAGCGCATCGCGTCGAAGCGCAAGGCCTCGCCTGCAGCGAGCTGCAGCTGTATCTTGCTGGTGAGGAAACCATTGCTGGTCACCATGCCCCAGAGGGTGAGGGATGAGGCCCCCGAGCCCCCTAAAGGGGAGCGTAGGGGTTGAGGGGTGAGGGATGACGAATGACGAGTGACGAATGACGAATGAGGGGTGAGGGATGACGAATGACGAGTGACGAATGACGAATGAGGGGTGAGGGTTGAGGGGCGCCCGCTCATATCCCACATGCGGCCGTCAGCATCGAGAATCAGCACCCGGCCCCCATAGAGGAACTTGCGGGGCTGATGGTTGAGGGCTGAGGGGTGAGGGTCGAGGGCGTTGATGCCATCGGGAGTATCGGTGGCTGAGATGTAGAACGTGGCGACCTCCGAGGGGTCGTAGGTGTCGTCGTTCACAATCATCCCCGACGCGGTGAAACGCACAAAGGTCGGGGTCTCATTGCCCAGAAGATAAAAAAACTCCCTGCCATCGGTCAGGGCCACCACCAAGCTGCGTGCTTGCATGCAGATGATGGCGCTGACCGACAGCAGGAGAGAAAGGATGAGGCGTCTCATAGAGAATGAATGGCCCCCGAGCCCCCTAAAGGGGAGCGTAGGGGTTGAGGGGTGAGGAATGACGAATGAGGGGGTTATTTCATCTGGAGCTTGCGCACGGTGTTGCCCTGACGCACGATGAAGGTGCCATGCTTGGCATTGGAAGCCGGCACGCGAACGCCGTCGAGGGAGTAGAACTCAGCAGGCGCATTGGCGGCAGTCTGGATGTCGCTGATGCCGACAGCCGATATGATAGCCTCGGTTTGCTCCAGGGTATAGGAGACAACATTGGCGGGCTCTACTTCGCCGGTGGCATAGACGGCAACGACACGAATCTGGAAGGGAAGCGTCACCACACCCTGTCCCATGACGTAGTTGGTGGTGTTGACGGCGGGAATAGTGTAGCTGCGGAGTGTGCCGTCATCTACAGTCACGGAGTAGGTAGCGTTGTAGTAGATGCGATAGCTCTCAGGCTGTGCGCCTTCGGGGAGAGTCCAGCTGACGGGAATCATATAGGCGAGTACTTCCTTCTCTTCTCCATAATAGTCGGTGATGGTTGTCATCTCGCCATAGATGTTGCCTGTCACCTGCACATCGCTGACGCCCACCTTGGTGTTGTCGAAGACATCGACGGGATCGGAGACGGTGGCATTACCGTTGTTGACGACATAGAACGTGTACTCGCCATCGAGCAGCACGGCGGTGGTGTAGCTATTGCCGGTGACCTCAATCCATTCGCCATTGCATACAATGGCGTTGGCGGTGCCCTGCCATGTGATGGTCACGGTGTTGCCCTCGTTGGCCACAACGTTCGCAATCACAGGAGCATAAAAGCCGTCAATCTCTGCATAGGAGTAGCTGGTGACAGAGACGGGGTTATCCTCAGCATCGAAATGTGTCTCTGTGATGCAATTGTCGTTGTCATCGTAAGCATAAGTGATGTAGCTTGTCAGTTCTCCACCCGAGAGCGAGGATGCCTTGACGAGGAGGTCGCCGGTGTACTCGTAGGTGGTGGCGCCCATGTCTCTTCCCATGAAGGTGACAGAGGTCTTTATGAGATTATCACCATCGTATTCATTGTTGTAGGTGATGGGCATGGGGAGCGCACTTGGTGTTCTCGTTGCGATGTTGCCGTGAGCGTCGTAAGTGTAGGTATCGGTGCCCAGTGAGCGTTCACCTGCCAGTTCCTCCTGCGTTTCTATCTTTCCGGCGGCATTGTAGGTGTACTTGTAAGTACGGTCGAGATTATGGTTCGCAAAATTCGTGAATTCCTCCTGGGTGCAGTGTCCGAGGTCGTCGTAGATATACACGCTCTGTGAAGTGCCCTCGGTGAGGCTGAGGATCATGTTGCCGTTGGCATCATACAATTTGTGTGTCACGGTCGTGGAGAGGTCGGCGGTAGAGACAATGGTCTCTGTGATGACCTTATCCTCTGCAAAAACGTTTGCGGCCAGTGCGAAGGCTGCCGCCAAAGAAAGTACAATCTTTTTCATAAGTTTTCTTCCTTAAACATAAAACAATCTTTTTATTAACGCAAAATAGTCGCAGCTTGTGTTGTGGCGGGTTTAGCGCCTTGTGGGTTTTGTGCGGGCGCATTGGGCATCTTGCCGTCCATGGCGTTGATGATCATCTCCAGGAGCTGGTCTGTGGGACGTGAGAGGCGCATATTGCCCACGGTGTTCTGTGCCTGACGCTTGCCGGAGCGGATGTCATCGAGGCGCTGCTGCAGGATGGCTTTCATCTGCTGCTTCAGTTCGGGGTCTGCATTTGGGCCCTGGAACGGACGTGTCCAGCGTGCCAGCTGCATGTCATCGGCATCGAGATTGGGGTTGGCCAGATACTGGCGGATGTAGTCGAGGTAGGCAGCATAGTTCTTCTGCTTCTCGGAGAGTGTGATCATCGTCTGCAGACGATAGTGGTCAGCATTCTGCACGCCGAGCTCGTCGAGCAGCTGGCTGAACTTGTCGTACTGCGCCTGGTCGAGCGTAGCGGTGCCGTCGGCCTCGTTGATGATCTGACGCTGGTAGTTACCCAGTACGTTCTGAATCTTCATCTTGACGGGCATCTCGCCGGTGGCAGCCGTCAGCGCCTGCGGGTTCTTGGCAGTGTAGATGAAGCTCTTGGCAAAGGGGTTGGTGATGTTGCGGAAGAAGATGCTGCGGAGGGTGCTGTCGGCAGCGAACGTCTCCTCCTTGCCTTCGAGGATAGCCTCGGCGACATCATTGGCTTCATTGGCTTTGTAGGCAGCAGTGAGCGTCTGCAGATACTGCTGCAGGAACTGCGGGTCGCGGTCGCCGGCCTTCCAGCGCGCTTCCAGGGCGGAGGAGCCTGTGTCACGGCTTTTCTCCTCGATCACCTCCAGGAAAGCATCGACGGCATGGTAACCCAGGAAACGGCTGATCTCCTGCGCGTCGGCATTGAAGATGATGAAAGTGGGGTAAGCTGTGATCTGCAACTTCTTGGCCAGCGGAGCACCATAGGCACTCTCCATGTCAATCTTGAGGCTCACGAACTTGGGGTTCATGGCAGCACCCACCTTCTCCTGGGGGAATACCTCACGAGACATCTTCTTGCAGGGACCGCACCACTGTGTGAAGCAGTCGAGGAAGATGAGTTTGTTCTCGGCTTTCGCCTTGGCGGAAGCCTGTTCCAGCGTGGTGCCTTCGGGCTCGAAGACGACGCCCTGTGCCAGACTCACCCCCGACCCCTCTCTAAGCAGAGAGGGGAGTAGATACAAAAGGGAGATCAGAAGAATGTTCTTTGATAATGTTTTCATTGTCGTAATGGATTTATTTAATGTATGTTATATGTTTGATAATATTTCTTTTCTAAAGTTCATTAACGTTTGGTAACCACTCCCCTCCCTGCTTAGGGAGGGGCGGGGGGAGAGTCCTAGTTCATTGAGAACTTCCACGCCATATCCTTCACGCGGCCTGGAATCGGGTAGTCGTAGGAGGTGGTGGTGTCGATGTCACCGCTGGCAGCATTGATGATGTACTGATAGAGGTGTCCCTGCTTCGTTTTCTCATTCCATGTGGCGATGTGAACGAGGTTGTCGGCATTGATCATCATCCCGGCGCTGTAGATGGTGTTGTAGTACTTCTGGATGCGCACACAGGTGATGACCTCATCGCCCGAGGGTGCTGTCCACGCTTCCTCAGCCGGCAGTCCGCTCTCATAGGCGAAGTTGTAGAGGGTGTTTCCGGCAGCGTAGTAGATGTAACCGCCCACATTGCTGGCCGCCATCGAGGTGGCCGCGGTGATGTAGGGGCATAGGGTTGTCATGTCGTAGAGCCCCACGCCGATGGCCTCATCGTCGGGCGAAGAGGCGGAGAAATTGGCGACGGCCAGCTTGCGCGAGATGCCATCGGCCATGATGAGGTAGTCGAAAGCCTGCATGCGTGAAGCGCCCGTGCCCCAGTCGCCCATGACGAGCGTCATGCCCGTGTTGTTGACATCGAAGGCGGCAATCTCCATGTTCTGCTCGCCGAAAGCCTCGAAGCGTGCGCTCTCAAAGGCGGTGTAGCGGAAGCATTTGTTGGTCTGGTCATAGACAATCACACCGTAGTTCAGTGTGGCCGGCAGCTCGGCATTCCATGCTGCCAGCTCGCCCATGCCGTCGGCGAACTTGGCAACGCCGAACTGGCTCTCGCGGTCAGCCGAGGCGCTGTTGTAGTAGAGGTTTGTATATACCTTATTATTATTAATGAGGACTTCAGAGTTCTGCCCGGACATGCCTCCATTGCCATGGTGACCGTACCAGCTGGGGGCCATCGTAGCTGGGGCCTCGGTGAAGAAGTTCTCGAAGGACATGGCCTTCTCGATACCCGTGTCGGTGACGCCCACGAGGGTGTAGTCGGTGCACAGCCCCACGTAGTTATGCGACATCAGCGACATGGCGACGACGAAGCAGCGGATAGGTTTTCCGCGCAGGGGTTCCAGATTGGTGACCTCGTAGAGGTTGGTGTGGCAGCGATTGTCGGTGAAGTTGCTCTTCGTCCACGGGTTGAGGACGAGTGCGAGGTCTGAGTAGCCTGGGCGGTCGGCCCTTTCGTAGAGGACCATCCATCCGCCATCGAGCGCTTCGCTGACTGTCACGTGGACGCGGAAGAACTGGCGCAGGCCGTCGTTGGTGTTGGTGACGGTGAGCTGTGCCATATAGTTGCCGCCGGTGCGGTTGATGGGTGCCACGAGATGGCGCTCGTTCGACAAGGTGTCAATCTGGTTGCTGCCTCCAGCGCCCGACACAGCGCTAAAGAGCGTCCACTGGTAGGTGAGCGGTGCAGCACTCTCTTCTGTCACCTTCTCGCCGTTGAAGAACACGTTAGGCTCGATGTCGAGGACATCAAACCGCGTGAGGGTGTAGGAGGCACGGATGCCCGTCCCCGTGGTGTCGATGCTCACCCGATCCACCTCGTGGTAGTCGTAGTTGCCCTTGTCGGCATAGCAGCTCGCCAGAATTAAAGTGAAAAGTGAAAGAGTGAAAAGTGAAAAATAAGATATACTTTTCACTTGGCTCTTACATCTTTTCTTATATGTTTGTTGACGATTCATATATTCGGAAGAAACTATTATTTTTCACTTTTCACTCCTTAACTTTTCATTTAGAATACCACCGCATATCCGTACTCATCCGTGAGCGGTGTGTCGTGCGTGGCGTTGTATTCGGCGAGCGCCTGCTGCATCTTCTGCACCAGCTGATTGGCGTAGGTTGTGGAGACCGTGTTCGTCTCTTCGACGTAGGCAGGCAGCGAGGCCATGCTGGCTTGAATCTGGAAATCGACGAGGCCCAGCACCTGAATCATGAACTGGTATTTCACGCGGCTGTAGTCGCCGAAGAAGTCCTTCAGGGGCTTGAATATCAGCATGTCGTTGCGTGTTGGCACGCGGTCCCAGTTGTCGGGCTTCGAGAGGAAGTTCTTGACGATGATGGTAAACTCCTGATGCTTCTCGGTGCCCAGCAGGAACTCGTCGTTGGGGACCATGCGGAACCGCACCGTGTCCTCCTTCTCGGTGAAGAGCGAGGGGTCTGGCAGCAACTGCGTGTTCAGATGCAACTGGAAGGTGCCACCGATGGCACCCGCCTTGATGACGAAGTCCTCGACGCGCACGGTAGGGGCCACCTGTACCGCCGCCGGGCCAAAGGGTTCGAGGCGGAAAGTGCGGTCGTGGTCGGCCGGCACACCGGTGATCTGTGCGTAGAAGGGAACGGTGCCCTCCTCGTAGGCGTAGGAGTAGTTGTACGACACCGACTCATAGACGATGCCGGCGGCCGTTCCTACCCAGATATTGAGGCGCGACTCGCTCGTGTCGTAGGTCGGCACGGACTCTTGGGAACAACTCGCCATGATGGCGAGAGTTAAAAATGAAAGAGTGAAAAGTGAAAAATAAGAATTACCTTTCACTGAGCTCTCACACCTTTTCTTATATGTTTGTTGACGATTCATATATTTAGAAGAAACTATTATTTTTAACTTTTCACTCTCTCACTTTTCATTTTTCATTTTTCATTTTTCACTTTTCATTCCTCACTTATTTTTCTCCCTCTCTGCCGCCTCTGTCTCGGAGATGGGCAGGGGGAAGGTGTAGAGTTTCTCGGCCACAGCATCCACCTCGGGATAGTAGAGGATTTCGGTGCGGTTCAGTCGTTTGTAGAGGAAGAAGAGCTGTCCCTCGCCCAGGAACTCGCGGCGGTACTCGCGAATGAGTTCCAGCAGGAAATCGTCGGGCTGACGTGTGAGGCGCGTGAGGTTACGTGCCACGCGCACATCGTTGAGCGTCGCCAGTGCCTTGTCGGCCTCGCCTTGGCGATACTGCACCTCGCAGCGGATGAGGAACATCTCCGCGACGCGCATCAAGGGCATCTTATTGTTATAGAATTCGCCGCCCGACGCCTCGTCAAACTTGCGCAGGTAGCGGTTGCTGGCGAGGGAGCCTGTACCGTTCTTGAAAGAGAAGGTGTAGCGGTAGTCGCGGGTGGCGCGGTCGTAGTATTCGAGCAGGCGGTCGCGCGTGATGGCGAAGCTGTTGGAGGTGCCTTCGGAGAAGTACACGTCGGCGATGTCAGCCTTCAGCGTCAGGTTGTTGAGGGCGAAGAGCTGTTCGGTGGCGAAGGAGCGGTCGGTGCCTGCCTGCAGGGCGGTGCCTGTGGCCCAAGGGAACTTCTCGGATGCAATGACCTCATCGGCTGCCGCCAGCGCTTCGGCATACTGACCGGTCCACATATACACACGTGCCTGCAGTCCCTTGACAGCATAGTAGTTGAGATGTATCTGGCGGTCCAGGAGATAGCCGTTGTCAACGGACTCCGTGATCTCGCGCCCTGTCTTGATGGGGTCGCTGTCCTTCAGCAGCGCCTCGGCGGCTGCCAGGTCACGCAACACGGACTCTGCCACCTGCCGCACGGTGAGCTGCGGAAAGACGCGGTAGCTGAGGGCTGTGCAGTAGGGGATGGACGGCTGGTCGGGGTTCACGGCATAGCTGACGCCGAAGCAGCGCAGGAGGTCGAAGTGCAGGAAGGCGCGCAGTGCCAGTGCCTCGCCCTTGATGACGTTGTAGTTGTCGGGTGAAAAGACATTGCGGTGGTCATCGATGTGTGCCAGCAGGTTGTTGGCATTGGTGATGCCGCTGTAGTTGTTGGCCCAGATGCCGCTGATGTAGTTGGTGGGATAGGTGGCCTCGTAGTTGTAGATGTCGGCATCCTCATACTGGCTCTGGCTGAAATAGTCCCATTCGCGCCCGAGGACACCCATGAAGCCGAACGTGAGTTCCTTGGCATAAGTCTTGGAGGAGACCATCGAGGAATAGACACCTGCCAGCGCCTCCTTGAAACCACTCTCCGTCTCGAAGAGCTCCGAGTCCTCAACCTGCGAGCGGGGTTGCACGTCGAGCCAGGAGTTGCAGGCGCTCAGAATGAGCGCGAGGAGCAGCAGACCCACCCCCCTGCCCCTCCCTTGTATGGAGGGGAGTAAACACCTTTGCAAATACGTCTTTATTTTGTTCATTTTATATATTTTCTTTCTTGATTTGTAATTACTCCCCGCCCTGCAAGGGAGGGGCAGGGGGGAGGGTCTATAACGTCGCCGTCACCGAGAGTGAGAATGTGCGGGCGTAGGGGTAGCCGAGACCGCGCTCTGCCTTGATGGTGGAGAGGTGGAAGACATCGTTCATGTAGGCTGTCACACGCAGACGCTCCAGGCCTGCACGGCGCAGCCATGCGCAGTTCTTGAAGTCGTAGTAGGCGGAGAGGCTGGTGAGGTCGAGCATATTGTTGCGCTGGATGAAGCGCGTGGAGGCGTAGGTCGTGGAGGGCGTCGAGGAGATGTGCTTGTAGAGGGCCACATCGCCGGGGTTGTTCCAGGTGTCGCTGAAGACGCGGCGATCGACATTGTTGGCAATATCTACGTTCTCCACGCGATCAACGAGCGTCTGGTTGTAGTAGTCGCCACCCAGCTGATAGCTGAAGAGCAGGCTCAGGCCGATGCCCTTGTACTCGCCATTGAAGCCGAAGGTGCCGTGCACCTTGGGGTTAGCGTCGCCTGCGATGATGTAGTCATCGGTGGTGTAGGTGAAAGTGGTAGTGCCGTCCTTCTTGCGGAACAGCTCGCGACCCGTGGCGGGGTCGATGCCGAGCGACTGCACTGCCCAGATGGCCGTCATGGACTGTCCCTCCTCGTAGCGGATGATGGGCGACGTGGTGTTCTGTGCGTCCTGGTCGTGGTTGAAGCTGCTGAGGGCATCGCTGATGTCGGTGACCTTGTTGACATTATGCGCGATGCTGCCCGTGAGGCTCATGTAGGACTGTCCTTTCTGGAAGAAGCGCCAGTTCAGCGTGGCCTCGATGCCGCGGTTCTGCACATTGCCCAGGTTCTCCATGTAAGTGTTGAAACCTGTGGACGTGGGGATGGTCATGGCGATGAGGGCATCGTAGGTGCGGCTGTTGTAGTAGTCGAAGCGCACATTCAGGCGTTTCCACAGCCCGAGGTCGAGACCCACGGTGAAGTCGCCCGTCTGCTGCCACTTCAGGTTGGGGTTAGGCATCCCCATGAGGTAGGCACCGGAGATGTTGCCGTAGATGATGTTGTCGTAGAACTTATACGTAGCCTTGGACTGATAGGGCGAGAAGTTCTGGTTGCCCGTGAGGCCATAGGTCACGCGGAACTTACACAGCGTCAGCCACGTGGCCTTCTCCATGAAGTGCTCCTTATGGAGGTTCCAACCCACGCCGGCACTCCAGAAGGTACCCCAGCGGTTGTCGCTGCCGAAGACGGAGGAGCCGTTGAAGCGCAGGCTGACATCGGCCAGATAGCGCTCATCGTAGCTATAGTTGGCAGCACCCGTGATACCCAGCGAGCGCGTGGTGGTCTCGGAGCCAGAGGGCTTGCCGCCCTCGGCATACTGCTTGGCGAAGGTGATGTAATCGACGTGGTTGTTGAGGAAGCCCCAGGCTGTCATACCCTCGGTGCTGCCGTTGGATGTCTGCAGCGAGTAGGCGGCATTGGCCAGCAGCATGTGCTTGTTCCAGGTGTGGGAATAGTTACCTGTGACGTCGATGTTCAGGCTGTTCGTCTCGCCGTTGGCGATGTAGTAGCTGCCGCGTTGGAAGTAGCGCTCGCCCGTCCATTCCGTGAATCGCGTGTGGTCGCCCGGGTAGAAGTCCTCACGTTTGTTGTTCTGATGCGTGAAGCCCAGTCGTGCCGTGAAGCGCAGGTCGGTGATGGGGCGGTATTCGAGGTAGAAGTTCTCCACTACCTCCGTGTATTTCGAGAAGTTCTTGGTGCCGATCTCCGCGTTGTAGAGCGGGTTGTAGTAGGTCCGCGTACTGCTGCTGGCACCGGGTGCCGTGAAGGTGCCGAGGATCTTTTGCGTGTTGCCGAACTCATCCGTGGGCGAGAAGTAGGGGTTCACGCCAGTGTAGTCGGAGAAGGTGCCATAGGGGCTGTCGTCGGCGCGATTGCCAGTGACGGTCAGCTGGTTGCGGAACATCCACTGCTTGTAGCGATAGCTGAGGTTAATGCTTCCGGCAATGGTGGTGCGGTCGGACTTCTTCATCACGCCCGCCACATTATTATACATAATATTGGCCGAGTAACGCATCTCCTCGCTGCCACCCTCCACGTAAGCCGTGTGCTTGTGGCCGACGCCGGTGCGCAGGGGCTGTGACAGCCAGTAGGTGTCCACGCCGCGGGCCACGGCCGTGGCGGTGCGGTTGTACATCTCGTCGAGCAGTGCTTGGTTGTAGGGCGACATGGATGAGTAGCGCCCAGCCAACCGCTCCACCTCGAGCTTCTCAGTGGCATTCGTCAGGTCGTAGCTCGTCAGGTCGGGGACTTCGATGTTGAGGTCGCCGCTGTAGGTGATGCGCAGACGCCCTGCCTCAGGCAGGATGGTCTCCACGACGATAACGCCGTTGCTGGCCTTAGAGCCGTAGATGGCCTTGGCGGCACCGTCCTTCAGGATGGTCACACTCTTGATGCGGTTGATGTCGAGGTCGAAGATCTGCTGCTGCGATGCCTCGAAGCCGTCGAGGATGAAGAGCGGTGCGTTGGGGTTGCCGCTGTACTCGCCCTGCAGGCCTGCGAAGGAGGCATTGCCGCGGATGGTGATGTCCGCCATGTAGTTAGGGTTGCTACCCATCACGCTGTTCATATCCACCACGAAGGAGGGGTCCAGCGACTGTACAATCTTCAGCACATTGCTGTTGCCCACCATCTTCAGTTCCTCCTGCGAGTAGCTGGCCGTGGAACCCGTGAACGTAGAGGACTTGTAGTCGAAGAGGCCCGTGACGACCACCTCCTCCATCTCGCCGCTCTCGGTGAGCACGATGACCTGACTGGTGTAGTTCTTCTTGCCGTCGTAGCGTTTGGTGACAGGCTTCATGCCCACATAGGAGAAGTCCACCGTGATGGCCTGCCCCTTGGGCACGGCCAGCGTGAACTTACCGTCGGCATCGGCCACGGCTCCCGCCTTCGTCTCGCGCACACGGATATTGGCGCCGGGCAACGTCTCGCCCTGCGTGTCCTTGATGACGCCTGTCACCAACAGCTGATCCGCAGCAATCGTGGTGGGGCGCTGTGGCGTCACGCTCTGCATGGGAACCGCCGTAGGATTCTCCTCCTTCTTATCCTGTGCGGCAGCGTCTGTTGCCCAGCACAAGAGAAGGGCCACGAAGATTCCCTCCGCTATTTGTCTGATCATTATCGTTGTCGTATTGAGTTTGCTATTTGGGTGCAAATATACAGATAATATATTAAATGAGTATATGAGAAATGGAAAAATAATGCCATCACTCATAATAATTGATGACTAAAGCCCCGCACACCCCGCAGCTTTCCTTTATTAATGCGTAATATTCATTGAACTCGAACGACACATTACTATTAGGTACAACCAACGGCCCATATACATCGGGACAAACGTATGGCGTGTGGAGGGCTATCATCTGTTTCTTCATTATGTTGTTTTCCGGGTGCAAAGGTACGGCAATTAGAAACATCTACCAAATACAATGTAAATTATGGAATAAATCCATATTACATATTAGACAGGCATGTATATATTCTAAATACAACTATAATATGCAGCCCATTTAGAATATTATTCTGTAAAAGAGTGCGGCTGCTTTAACAAGATGAAAACTGTATTCCGAACTCACGTTAATATGAATTTTTTGACAAAAAAACCTACACTTCTACACCCCGATGGCACAAAGAACTGTATATCAATCGGCTATATGGGTGTAGGTTTGGGTGTAGGTAGGCTGAAAAGGTGTAGGTTTCGGCCTAAAACAGGGGGGGCACACCAAACGGCTCTACATCTTTGCAGGTCTATGTCCCAAACTTTTTTGAGAGTGTGGCGAAAGCAGATCCAACCAGCGTGGCAGCTGAGACCTTGCAGCGTGGCAGCTGAAACCTATTATTATGCGCGCTCTTGCCACCCGTTAGAATCATTTTTTCTCACATGTGAGAAACTATTTTCTCACATGTGAGAAAACCTTTTGCCACTAGTGGCAAAAACGTAAAGATAGTAATCTTATTCAAGAGATGATATATCAGGGTTCCGTGTCGCCCTCGATGTAGTTCTCCATCCATAGTTGGTTGCCATCGAAGACGGCATAGGTGAACTGCGTGATCCAGTCGCCGAGGATGAGGACACGAGCGGTGCGGGAGAGCATCAGGTCGAGCTCGATGTGGCGATGGCCGAAGATGAAAAAGTTGACGTCGGGATGTGTGCGCAGGTAGTCCTTGGCATAGAGCACCAGGTGCTCCTTGTCCTCGCCGAGGTAGATGGGCGGGTCTTCCTTCTCGTGTTTCAGGCGGCTATGCTTAGCCCACGTGAGGCCCAGCTGCATAGCCCAGCGGGGGTGTATGGCAGAGAAGAAGATTTGCGCCACGCGGTTGTGGAAGAGCCACCGCAGGAACTTGAACTTGGGGTCGGGGTCGCCGAGGCCGTCGCCGTGAGCCAGGAAGAAGACTTTGTCGCCCATCTCGATGGTGACGGGCTTGAAATGCAGGATGGCGCCGCACTCCTTTGAGAGATAGTCGAAGGCCCAGATGTCGTGGTTGCCCGTGAAGAAATGCACCTCCACACCCAGATCTGACAGTTCGCTCAGCTTGCCCAGCAGGCGCGTGTAGCCACGGGGCACCACGTACTTGTACTCATACCAGAAGTCAAAGATGTCACCCAGCAGATATACCGCACCGGCTTTTTCCTTGATACTGTCAAGGAAACGCACTAGACGACGCTCCTGAGTGCGGCCATGCTTGATGGCGAGACAGCCCAAATGGGCATCGGAGAGGAAATAGACAGGCTTCATACGGATAGAGTGAAAAGTGAAAAATAAAGAATCACAACAGCCCCAGCTCCAACTTGGCTTCCTCGGTCATCATGTCCTGCGTCCATTCGGGTTCGAAGACGAGGTTGACGTTGACGGTGGCGAGGCCTTCGATGCTCTCCAGCTTCTGCCGCACATCCTCGAGGATGAAGTCGGCCATGGGGCATGAGGGGGCCGTCATGGTCATGTCAACGTCGAGCTGCGTGAGGTCGTCGCTGAGTTCGATGCGATAGACGAGGCCGAGGTCATAGACATTCACGGGGATCTCGGGGTCATAGACGGTCTTGAGCATCTCCACGATTTTATCGTAGATCTCAGAAGCAGGCTCTCCTACTGAAGGCCCACCCTCAACTCCTCCAGCAAGGGAGGGAAGTGGCTGGCGCGAAGTAGTGTTATTGGACATAAGTTATTTCGTTATTA
Source organism: Prevotella sp. (assembly GCA_015060555.1). GTDB lineage: Bacteria > Bacteroidota > Bacteroidia > Bacteroidales > Bacteroidaceae > Physcousia. The sequence continues at coordinate 145,207 of SUYG01000014.1, read as the reverse complement.
CGTTATTTCGTTATTACGTTATTCCGACTTTCCGACATTCCGATGTTTTCACTGCCACCCCACAGGCTCTCCCCTCCCCTATGGGAAGGGTTGGGGGTGGTACATGTTACACCTTCCCCTCTTCCTTATAGCTGTAGTAGTCACCGTCGGTGACAATGATGTGGTCGAGGAACTTAAGGTTCATGACCTTGCAGGCGCGCTGCAGGTGCTCCGTGAGGGCATCGTCGTCGCGCGAGGGACGCTTGCTGCCGGAGGGGTGGTTGTGAGCCAGTGCCAGCGAGGAAGCCTGGCGGATGAGGGCTTCGCGGATGACGAGGCGCACATCGACCTGTGTGCTCGTGATGCCGCCTTTGCTGATGAGGAAGGGACGGCCTGCGAGGCTATTGTCAGCGCGCAGGTAGAGGGCATAGCTCTCCTCGTGGCCGAGGTCGCGCATCAGGGGCAGCATCAGCTGGTAGAGGTCTGCCGACGACTTGATATAGCGTTTCTCCTCAGCGGCTTCCATCAGGCGGCGCTTGCCCAGCTCGCAGGCGGCGAGAATGCTGACGGCCTTTGCCGGACCCAAGCCTTTATAGTTCTTTGTCAGGTCGGCCAGCGACAGACGGCTGAGGGCCTTTAGGCTGCCACCGCAGTCGGCCAGCAGGCGCTGCATGAGCTGCACCGCCGTCTCCTCGGTGTTCCCCGAACCTATCAGGATGGCCAACAACTCGGCAGGCGAGAGCGCCGCTGCGCCCTGCTCCATCAACCGCTCGCGCGGCCGCTCGTCTAAAGGAAGGTCCTTGATATTCATACTGAAGGAGTGAATTTACTTTTCACTTTTCATTTATACAGCAACTCATTGCTGTCAAACCCCTCGTCTCGCCGCTTCAGCACCAGCCGCTTCCAGAAGGCAGAGAGGAAGCCGGTGCCGTAGCCAAGGAGCTGGATAAAGGAGGCGGGGATGGAGAGGAGGCCTACATGGATGCTGCGGTTGCGGATGGAGGAATCAATGAAGATGAGGAGGGAATAGAGCAACAGGGGCAGCAGGGATGCCAACATGAGGAAGCAGCCGAAATAAACGACAATCAGACCCATATTGCAGCCCTCAGCAGTAAGGGTGCTCAAGCCCATGATGGCCAGCACCAGACCCGTAACGAAGAAAATGAGAAGGCCGATGCAACCCAGCGTGAACAGCGCCGGCAGCTTGTGGACAAACTTCATGGAACCGGGGTGCAGCAACTTCAGGTTGATGCGGGCGATGCCGGAATTGCGCACCTGGCGGAAGAACTTGCGGAAGTCGGTGCGACGCTTGTGCCACACCCACGCTTCGGGGAACAGACGACAGTGGGCGCCCGCCTCGCACAGACGGTAGCTGAAGTCGATGTCCTCGCCAAAGCGCATCTGGCGGAAACCGCCCAACTGCTGCCAGAGGTCACGGCGTACGCCCATGTTGAAGGAACGGGGATAGAACTTGTCGAGCTTCTGCTTGCCGCCACGAATGCCTCCCGTAGTGAAGAACGACGTCATCGAATAGCTGATGGCCTTCTGCACAGGCGTGAAGTCGGGGTGGGCGCGATCGGGACCGCCAAAGGCATCGCAGGGTGTCTCGCTCAGCGCATTCTCGATGGCAGAGAGGTAGGTGGAAGGCAGCACGACATCAGAGTCCAGCACAATGAAGTAGTCGCCAGCAGCACGCTCGGCACCATAGTTGCGCGCTGCACCCGGACCGCCATTCTCCTTCATGTGGTAGTGGATGTCCAGGCGGTTGGCGAAGTGGTCGCACACCTCGCGGCAGGGGACATCGGAGCCGTCCTCCACCACGTGGACATCGAAGTCGCGGAAAGTCTGCCGAGAAAGGCTCTGCAGCAACTCCGCCACCTCCTCGGGGCGGTTATAGACAGGGATGATGATGCTGTATTTCATAGATGCTACGCTCGTTATTTTCGGCTACAAAGGTACACACTCGAAGCCAACCTACCAAATTTTATCTGAAAAGATTACATAAATGTCCGAGACTTTAGCCATCAGAAACAACAAAGGCGGCCCTCACGGGTCGCCCTTGTCCTATCGTATAGCAAATAGAATTATTCTGCAGCGGGTTCTGCGGGTGCCTCAGCAGCAGGTGCCTCAGCAACGGGTGCAGCTGCCTCTGCGGCAGGTGCAGCGCTCTTGCGGCTACGGCGCGTGCGAGTGGCCTTTTTGGTGGTCTTAGCCATGTTCTCATCGAAGTCAACAAGTTCGATGAAGCACATAGCGGCCTGGTCGCCCTGGCGGAAGCCGGTCTTGATGATACGCGTGTAGCCACCGGGACGGTCAGCAATTTTGGGGCTGATGACCTGGAACAGCTCTGTGATAGCGTATTTGTTCTGGAGGTGGCTGAAGACCACGCGGCGAGCGTTGGTCGAGTCCTCCTTAGCCTTGGTCAGCAGGGGCTCGACATACTTCTTCAGAGCCTTGGCCTTGGCGAGGGTCGTAGTGATTCTTTTGTGCATGATCAGAGAAGTTGCCATGTTAGCGAGCATGGCGTCTCTGTGGGATGCAGTACGGCCCAGATGGTTAAATTTCTTACCGTGTCTCATTGTTTATTCTTTGTCTAATTTATACTTTGAAATATCGGTTCCAAACGACAGATTCAGACTCTCGAGCAAATCATCAAGCTCAGTGAGCGATTTCTTACCGAAGTTGCGGAACTTGAGGAGGTCAGTCTTGTTGAACTGCACCAGATCTCCCAGCGTCTCTACATCGGCAGCCTTCAAGCAGTTGAGGGCACGGACAGAGAGATCCATGTCAACAAGCTTGGTCTTGAGGAGCTGGCGCATGTGGAGCACTTCCTCGTCGAACTCTTCGTTGCCGTCGGCATCGGAGTTCTCAAGCGTGATCTTCTCGTCGGAGAAGAGCATGAAGTGGTAGATGAGGATCTTGGCAGCCTCCTTGAGGGCGTTCTTCGGGTGGATGGAACCATCGGTGGTGATTTCAAGCACGAGTTTCTCGTAGTCGGTCTTCTGCTCAACGCGGAAGTTCTCTACGGCGTACTTGACATTGCGGATAGGAGTGTAAATGGAATCGATGGGCAGCACGTTGACGTCTGTGCAGAACTCACGGTTCTCGTCGCTGGGGACATAGCCGCGGCCTTTGTTGATGCTGATTTCCATCTGCATCGTTGCCTTGTTGTCTAAATGACAGATCACTAATTCGGGGTTTAACACTTCGAATCCGGTCAGATACTTGTTGAAGTCACCGGCCTTGAACTCCGTAGTGTTCTCAACGGTGATGCTGACTTTCTCATTCTCGAATTCTTCCACCACCTGCTTGAAGCGAACTTGCTTCAGGTTCAGGATGATGTTGGTGACGTCCTCTTTCACACCGGGAACGGATGCGAATTCGTGTTCTACGCCCTCAATACGTACGGTATTGATAGCATAACCCTCAAGTGAAGAGAGCAAGATACGGCGAAGCGCATTACCCACGGTAATACCGAAGCCGGGCTCCAACGGACGAAATTCGAACTTGCCGTATTTGTCGTCGGCCTCCACCATTAACACCTTGTCAGGTTTTTGAAATGCTAATATCGCCATGATTAATTCTTATTTAGAGTACAATTCAACGATCAGTTGCTCCTTGATATTCTCGGGGATGTCTGCGCGCTCGGGCTTGTGCAGCAGCTTACCGGCCTTCTGGGACTCGTCCCACTCGATCCAGGGATATTTGCTGTGGTTAAAGCCAGCGAGAGCTGCGGCTATCACCTCAAGAGACTTGGCCTTCTCGCGCACGCCCACGATCTGACCGGGCTTAACGGAGAAAGAGGGAATACTCACAACCTTGCCGTCGACAACGATGTGGCGGTGGCTCACCAGCTGACGTGCGGCAGCACGCGTGGGAGCAATACCGAGACGGAAGACAATGTTGTCCAGACGGCACTCGAGGTTCTGAAGAAGAATCTCACCGGTGATACCGTTGGTGCGGGCTGCCTTCTCGAACATATTGCGGAACTGCTTCTCAAGAACACCATAGGTGTACTTTGCCTTCTGCTTCTCAGCAAGCATGATTCCATACTCAGAGGTCTTGCGACGACGGTTGTTGCCATGCTGTCCGGGGGGGAAGTTACGCTTGGACAGAACCTTGTCGGGACCGAAAATGGCATCGCCGAAGCGGCGAGCAATCTTTGACTTAGGACCAGTATATCTAGCCATATTTGAGTTTAATGTATAAAGTTTATAGTTTAAAGGGCCTAGGGAGCCCTAGCTGTGCCTAGGTTTTCCTGATATATTACACTCTACGACGCTTCGGGGGGCGGCATCCGTTGTGGGGCAGCGGAGTGACGTCGACGATTTCGACAACCTCGATGCCGGCACCATGGATGGTGCGGATTGCGGACTCACGACCGTTGCCAGGACCCTTCACATAAGCTTTCACCTTGCGCAGACCGAGGTCGTAAGCAACCTTGGCGCAGTCCTGAGCGGCCATCTGAGCGGCATAGGGAGTGTTCTTCTTGGAACCACGGAAACCCATCTTGCCGGCGCTGGACCAAGAGATAATCTGACCCTCGCTGTTGGCAAGCGAAACGATGACATTGTTGAAGGAGCTGTGGACATGGAGCTGGCCAAGCGCGTCAACCTTCACGTTTCTTTTCTTTGCTGCAACTGTTTTCTTTGCCATATCTTAAAATTACGATTTGACGATTTTCTATTTACTATTCTTTATTACTTCGTGGCCTTCTTCTTGTTCGCAACGGTCTTCTTCTTACCCTTACGAGTACGGGCATTGTTCTTTGTGCTTTGTCCGCGAACGGGAAGTCCATTACGATGACGAACACCACGGTAGCAGCCGATATCCATCAGACGCTTGATGTTCATAGCGATTTCGGAGCGGAGGTCGCCCTCTACCTTGTAGTCTGCAGCGATGACCTCACGGATCTTTGAAGCCTGGTCGTCGGTCCAGTCCTTCACCTTGATGTCCTTATCGACACCGGCTTTCTCCAGGATCTTTGCTGAGCTACTGCGACCGATGCCATAGACATAGGTCAAAGCGATTTCGCCTCTCTTGTTCTGAGGCAAATCGACACCAACAATTCTTATTGCCATATCTTGAAATTACGATTTACAATTTACGATTTGCCTTAACCCTGACGTGTCTTGAACTTAGGGTTCTTCTTGTTAATCACGTACAAACGACCCTTGCGACGCACGATCTTGCAGTCAGGGGTACGCTTTTTTAAAGATGCTCTTGTTTTCATATTGTTGACTTTTTTACTTGAATCGGAATACGATGCGTCCCTTTGTGAGGTCGTAGGGGCTCATCTCGACCTTCACCTTGTCCCCGGGCAGGATCTTGATGTAATGCATTCTCATCTTGCCAGAGATATGCGCGGTAATCTGATGGCCGTTCTCCAGCTCCACGCGGAACATAGCATTGGAGAGCGCTTCAATAATCTGACCGTCTTGCTCAATAGCGGATTGTTTTGCCATATTGTGATTCTTGGTTTCTGAGTTGACAGATGTGGAATAATGATTCTGAAGTGAGGGTCAGCTGTAGCGCTGGGTTTCCAGGGCCTCGATGTCGGCGAAGGAAGACAGGATGTCAGCCTTGCCGTGGTGGATAGCGATGGTGTGCTCAAAGTGTGCGGCAGGTTTGCCATCACGCGTGTGCACTGTCCAACGATCCTCGTCGAGATAGACCTCATAGCTGCCCATGGTAATCATGGGTTCTATGGCGATGCAGAGGCCGTTCTTCAGCTGCTTGCCCTGGCCGCGGCGGCCGTAGTTGGGCACCTGAGGGTCCTCATGCATCTCACGACCAATGCCGTGGCCCACAAACTCGCGAACTACGCCGAAGCCTTGTGCCTCGCAGTGACTCTGGACGGCATAGCCGATGTCACCGATGCGAAAGCCTGCAACAGCACTCTCGATGCCCTTGTAGAGCGCTTCCTTCGTAGTGCGGAGGAGGTGCTTGACATCCTCGGCGACCTCACCCACCATGAAGGTGTAGCAGGAATCGCCATTGTAGCCATTGAGCAACGTGCCGCAATCCACGGAGACGATGTCGCCATCACGCAAGATGGTCTTCTCCGAAGGGACACCGTGAACGACAACGTCGTTGACGGAGGTGCAGATGCTGCCCGGGAAAGGGCCACCATAAGGGTTGGGGAAACCCAGGAAGGTGGGCTCTGCATCATGGTCGCGGATGAATTCCTCGGCGAGACGATTGAGCTGTGCGGTAGTGACACCCGGTCGGATAGCCTTACCCACCTCGGCGAGCGTCTGTGCCACCAGTTGATTGGCAGCTCGCATCAGCTCGATCTCGTCTTCGGTCTTCAGATATATCATGAATTCACTGAACGCTTAATAGGCACTGACACCGCCACGTCCACGAATGCGGCCTGATTCGAGCAGGCCATCGTAGTGTCGCATGAGCAGATGACTCTCAATCTGCTGCAGCGTGTCGAGGACAACACCGACCAGAATGAGCAGGGAGGTTCCACCAAAGAACTGGGCGAATTCCGGCTGGACATTGAGCAGGCCAGCGAAAGCGGGCATACAAGCAATGAAAGCCAGGAAGAGAGAGCCCGGCAACATGATGTGGGACATCACATTGTCGATGTAGTCTGCCGTGTCCTTACCAGGACGCACACCGGGGATGAAGCCGTTGTTGCGCTTCATGTCCTCAGCCATCTGAACGGGGTTCATCGTGATGGCAGTGTAGAGGTACGTGAAGATGATGATGAGGGCAGCGAAGACAAGATTGTAAGCCCAGCTGGTGTGATCGGAAAGAGCCATCAGGACCGCAGAGGGATTCTGACCGTCGCTGAATGCCTGCAAAAGGGTGATAGGCAGGAACATGATAGCCTGTGCGAAGATGATAGGCATCACGTTGGCTGCGAAGAGCTTCAAGGGGATATACTGACGGGCACCGCCAATCTGCTGACCGCCCATGACACGCTTGGCATACTGCACAGGCACCTTACGCGTACCTTGTGTCAGCATAATAGCTGCCATGATGACGAGGAACAGGATGACAAGCTCGATGAGGAACATCACCAAACCACCACCGCTAAGGTTGTTCAAGCGGCTGACAGCCTCCTGACCGAAAGCCTGCGGCAGACGGGCGATGATACCGAGCATGATGATCATGGATACACCGTTGCCAATACCCTTGTCCGTGATGCGCTCACCCAACCAAAGGATGAACATACTGCCAGCGGCAAGAATCACCGTGGAACTAATCATGAACACAGTCCATCCAATGGAAGGTGCAAGGGCACCGCCCGAAAGGTGCTTCAGGTTGACCAGATAGCCGGGAGCCTGGAACAGCAGGATGAAAATGGTCAGATAGCGAGTGTACTGGTTTATCTTGCGACGGCCGCTCTCACCCTCACGCTGCATCTTCTGGAAATAAGGCACTGCTACAGCCAGCAACTGAATAACGATGGAGGCTGTGATGTAGGGCATAATTCCCAGTGCGAAGATGGACGCATTGGAGAAAGCACCTCCCGAGAACATGTTCAGAAGACTCATCAAGCCTTCGCTGGTCTGCTCGCGCAGAGCTACCAGGTGGTTGGGGTTGATGCCAGGGAGCACCACAAACGAACCAAAACGGTAGATGGCGGCAAAGCCAATGGTGATGAGGATCTTCATGCGGAGATCCTCAATCATCCAAATGTTCTTCAGTGTTGCAAAAAACTTCTTCATGAGTCTTTAGTCTTACAGAGTTGTTGCGGTTCCGCCGGCAGCCGTAATGGCAGCCTCGGCAGTCTTGGAGAAGGCGTTGGCCTCAACAGTTACCTTGGCCTTGAGCTCGCCCCTACCCAGGACCTTCACCAGTTCGCCACTCTTGGCAAAGCCAGCGGCGACAATCTCAGCAAGGCCAATCTTCTCGAGACCCTGCTCTGCGAGCTTCTGGAGCGTGCTCAGGTTCACAGGAGCGTACTCCTTGCGGTTAATGTTCTTGAAGCCGAACTTCGGCAGACGACGCTGCAAAGGCATCTGACCACCTTCGAAACCAATCTTCTTCTTATAACCCGAACGTGCCTTGGCACCCTTATGACCACGTGTGGAAGTACCACCGAGACCGGAACCGGGACCGCGACCGATGCGCTTGCGCGCAGTCGTGCTGCCAGCAGCGGGTTGCAAATTATTCAATTTCATATCGTGTGTCGGTTTTTATTACGTTGACGAAATAGGGTTAACACTTAGTCGAGAATCTTCACCAGATGGTGAACAGTCTGAATCTGACCTCGAACGGAGGCGTTATCCTCCAGCTCTACGACCTGATTCAACTTCCTTAGACCCATGGAATCAAGCGTGCGCTTCTGATTCTTGGGTGCGCCGATGCGGCTCTTGATCTGCTTTACTTTAATAGTTGCCATAGTCTTGAACCTCCTTCGTTAACCTCTGAATACTTTCTCTACACTGATGCCACGGTTCTGAGCCACCTGACGGGCATCGCGCATCTCAGCGAGTGCTGCGATGGTAGCCTTCACCAGGTTGTGGGGGTTCGAGGAACCCTTACTCTTGGCCAGACAGTCAGTGATACCAACACTCTCGAGCACGGCACGCATAGCGCCGCCGGCTACCACACCCGTACCAGTGGAAGCAGGCATGATGAGAACTTCGGCACCGCCGAACTTGGCGGCCTGCTCGTGGGGTACTGTACCCTTGATGACGGGAACCTGCACAAGATTCTTCTTGGCGGCTTCCACGCCCTTGGCGATAGCGGCTGTGACCTCGCCGGCCTTACCCAGACCGTAACCGATGATTCCCTTGCCGTCGCCGACTACAACGATTGCTGCAAATGTGAAGGTGCGGCCACCCTTCGTTACCTTTGTAACGCGGTTGATGGCTACGAGGCGGTCCTTCAATTCAACATCGCTATTGATCTTTACATTCTTGATTGCCATAATGATTAGAATTTAAGTCCACCGTTACGCGCTGCATCTGCAACTTCCTTGACTCTACCATGGTAGAGATAACCGTTACGGTCGAAAACGACAGTAGTAATACCGGCTTCGAGGGCCTTCTTCGCAATGAGTTCACCGACCTTGGCAGCCTGCTCCTTCTTGGGGCAAGCTTCCATCCCGAGGGAGGAAGCGGCGCACAGCGTAGTGCCCGTCAGGTCATTGATAATCTGAACATAGATCTGCTTGTTACTGCGGAACACCGACATGCGGGGACGCTCGGTGGTACCAGAGACCTTGTTACGAACTCTATACTTAATCTTGATTCGTCTTTCTAATTTCGTTGTCATGATTACGCGATTTTAAAGTTACTTAGCACCTGCTGACTTACCAGACTTTCTGCGAATCTGTTCGCCAACGAACAAGATACCCTTGCCCTTGTAAGGTTCGGGCTTACGGAAAGAACGGATCTTGGCACAAACCTGTCCGAGGAGCTGTTTGTCACAAGACTTCAAGATAATCTGGGGATTCTGGTTACGCTCGGCCTTAGTCTCAACCTTGATCTCAGCGGGAAGTTGGATGAAAATGCTGTGGGTGTAGCCCAGCGAGAACTCAACGAGGTTACCCTTGTTGCTCACGCGGTAGCCGACACCGACAAGCTCCATCTCCTTCGTATAGCCCTCGCTCACGCCAACAACCATGTTGTGGACAAGTGCGCGGTAGAGACCATGGTAAGCCTGCTTCTGCTTCAGAGAGATGTTGATGGGATCGTACTCCTCATCGACCGTGAAGGTGAGCTCAGCTTTATCCTTGTCGTAGTTCATTTTGATGGAAGGATTAACCTCTTGGGTTAAAACACCCTCCTTGCCTTTGACGGTGATCTTGTTGCCGTCAATGGAAATCTCAACACCTGCAGGGATGTTTATGGGCAATTTACCAATTCTTGACATGTTAATTCCTCCTTTAATTAATAAACGTAGCAAAGAACTTCGCCACCGATCTTCTGCTCGGCAGCTTCCTTGTCCGTCATCACGCCACGTGAAGTGGAGATGATGGCGATACCCAGGCCATTGATTACACGGGGCATGTCCTTGTAACCGGTGTACTTACGCATACCGGGGCGGGACACGCGGATCAGTTTCTTGATGGCGCTAACCTTGTTAGCGGCATCGTATTTCAAGGCCACCTTGATGGTGCCCTGAGGGCCATCCTCCAGGAACTTGTAGTTGAGGATGTATCCCTTCTCGAAGAGGATCTTGGTGATCTCCTTCTTCAGATTCGACGCAGGGATTTCCACAATCCTGTGCTTCGCCATGATGGCGTTACGCACTCGCGTCAGATAGTCTGCAATAGGATCTGTCATTTGTTAAATGATTTAATTAATCGGCACTGTGCCGACAATATTAAAAAATAATGATGCTTCTGCTTCTGTTACCAGCTGGCCTTCTTCACGCCGGGGATAAGACCCTGGGATGCCATCTCACGGAATTGAATACGAGAGATTCCGAACTGACGGATATAACCCTTGGGACGACCCGTGATCTTGCAACGGTTGTGCAGGCGGATGGGGTTAGCGTTGCGAGGGATGCTCTGCAGCTTCTGGGCAGCCTCAAAAGCCTCCACGGGATCACCCGTGTTGACAATTTTCTTCAGGGCTGCACGCTTGGCAGCATACTTAGCAACGAGCTTGGCACGCTTGACCTCGCGGGCCTTCATTGATTCTTTTGCCATATCTCTTTAGTCTTTAGCGTTTTTGAAGGGAAGGCCGAACTCCTTGAGTAGAGCGAAGCCCTCCTCGTCGGTCTGAGCTGTAGTCACGAAAGTGATATTCATTCCCACAATGCGGTCGATGGCATCGATATTAATCTCGGGGAAGATAATCTGCTCCTGAATGCCGAGGGTGTAGTTACCACGGCCATCGAGCTTACTCTCAATACCCTTGAAGTCACGAATACGAGGGAGAGCAACTTTTACGAGTTTCTCAAGGAACTCGTACATGCGCTCGCGACGAAGTGTCACCATGACACCAATGGGCATCTTCTTACGAAGCTTGAAGTTGGCCACGTCCTTCTTAGAGATGGTGGCGACAGCCTTCTGGCCAGTGATAGCGGTGAGCTCGTTGATAGCCACCTCGATGATTTTCTTGTCGGCGGTAGCGATACCCAAGCCCTGATTGATAACAATCTTCTTCAGGACGGGGATCTGCATTGTAGAGGTGTAGCCGAACTTCTCTTTCAGTGCGGGAGCGATGCGCTCAGCATACTCCTGCTTCAGTCTTGCGGTATTTGCCATTACTTAATCTCCTCTCCTGATTTTTTTGCATAACGGACAAGCTTGCCCTCTGCGTTCAACTTACGACCAATGCGGGTTGCCTTGCCGGACTTGGGGTCCACCACATTCAAGTTGGAGATGTGGATAGGGGCTTCCTGCTTCACGATGCCACCCTGAGGGTTCTTGGCACTGGGCTTCTGGCTCTTGGACACCATGTTCTGGCCCTCCACGATTGCCTTCTGCTCCTTGACGAGCACCTTAAGCACCTTACCCGTCTGGCCCTTGCTGTTGCCAGAGAGAATCTGCACGGTGTCGCCTTTCTTAATATGTAACTTTGCCATTACTGTAATTGAATCTTTAGATGATTAAAGTACCTCGGGTGCGAGTGAGACCACCTTCATATTAGCAGCACGCAACTCACGGGCCACAGGGCCGAAGATACGACTGCCGCGAAGTTCACCAGCATTGTTCAACAGTACGCAAGCGTTGTCGTCGAAGCGAATGTAGGACCCATCAGCACGACGGACTTCCTTACTTGTGCGGACGATCAAAGCTTTCGACACAGCACCCTTTTTGATTTCACTGGAGGGGATGACGCTCTTCACAGAGACGACAATAACGTCCCCTACGGTTGCATAACGGCGACGAGTGCCACCCAACACGCGAATGCAGAGGGCTTCCTTAGCACCGCTGTTGTCTGCAACGACTAATCTAGATTCTGCCTGTATCATAATTACTTAGCTCTTTCTACGATTTCTACTACTCTCCATCTCTTGGTTTTGCTCAGGGGACGAGTCTCCATGATGAGCACGGTGTCACCCTTGTGACAGTCGTTCTTCTCGTCATGAGCATGGTACTTCTTCGTCTTCTGGACGAACTTACCATAAATCGGGTGTTTCTCCTTGAACTTGGCAGCCACTACAATGGTCTTGTCCATTTTGTCGCTGACGACCACACCGGTTCTTGTCTTTCTTAAGTTTCTAACTTCCATGTCTAAGACCATTATTAATTAGCATTCTTTTTCTCCGTGAGAATCGTCATCATACGAGCGATGTCACGACGTGCCTTCTTGATCTCAGAAGGATTCTCCAGCGGAGAGACGGCATGGTTAAGCAACATCTGATTGTACTGTGCCTTTGCCGTTTCGATTTTCTCGGCGAGTTCCTCAACAGAGAGGGCTCTTACTTCTGCTGTCTTCATAATCAAGCGTTTTTGTCGTAATCTCGTCTAACAATAAACTTCGTAGTCACGGGAAGCTTCTGAGCGGCGAGGCGCAGAGCTTCTTTCGCTGTCTCATAGGGTACACCTTCTACCTCGAAGATGATACGGCCGGGAGTCACAGGGAAGACGTAACCCACGGGGTCACCCTTACCTTTACCCATACGCACATCAGCAGGCTTCTTGGTGATGGGTTTATCCGGGAAGATGCGGATCCACACCTGACCCTCACGCTGCATGTAGCGCGTCACGGCCACACGGGCAGCCTCAATCTGGCGGCTGTTAATCCAGTGCGTATCCAAACTCTTAATACCGAACGATCCGAAAGCAAGCTGGTTGCCGCGCTGGGCATTGCCTTTGCAACGACCCTTTTGCGGTCTTCTATATTTTGTTCTTTTCGGCTGTAACATAATTACGTTCTTTCAGTTGGTTTAACGATTGTTGTTGCGCGGACGACGGGGACCACGACGACCGCCACGGTCATTTCCGCCAAAGCGGCCGGTCTCCTTCTGCTGTACAAAGTTAGGAGCCAGGTCTTTCTTGCCATAGACCTCACCACGGCAGATCCACACCTTAATGCCGAGCAGACCCACCTTCGTGAGAGCCTCGGTCTGGCAATAGTCGATATCTGCGCGGAAAGTGTGCAGGGGCGTACGACCTTCCTTAAACATCTCTGAGCGGGCGATCTCGGCACCGTTCAGACGGCCGGAGATGAGCACCTTGATACCCTCGGCACCTGCACGCATAGTGTTGCCGATAGCCATCTTGATGGCACGACGATAAGCAATCTTGCCCTCGACCTGCTTGGCGATGTTGGCGCCTACAATGTTGGCATCGAGGTCGGGCTTCTTCACCTCAAAGATGTTAAGCTGAATGTCCTTGTCTGTAATCTTCTTAAGCTCACGCTTCAGAGCGTCAACTTTCTCACCACCTTTGCCAATGATTATACCCGGACGCGACGTGCAGATCGTGATGGTCACGAGCTTCAGTGTGCGTTCGATGACAATGCGGGAGATGCTGGCATCACCCAGACGAGCCATGAGGTACTTGCGAATCTTGCTGTCCTCAAGAATGGAATCGCCGAAGTTCTTGCCTCCATACCAATTGGAATCCCAACCACGGACAATGCCGAGACGGTTGCTGATAGGATTAACTTTCTGTCCCATACTGTTACTGATTAATCATTAGTTTTAGTGTCAACGAACAATGTGACGTGGTTGCTGCGCTTGCGGATGCGATAGCCACGACCCTGAGGAGCGGGGCGCATACGCTTGAGGGTAGCGCCCTCATCAACGAATACTCTTGTAACGAACAGCTCGCCATCCTCGGCTTTGCGATCGTTCTTCTGTTCCCAGTTGGCAATGGCAGAACGCAGAAGTTTCTCTACGTCGGCGGCAGCTGCTTTTTTGTTGAAGTGCAGCGTAGCCAGGGCGCGGTTGACTTCCATACCGCGGATCAAATCCACCACATAACGCATCTTACGCGGGGAGGAGGGTACGCCCTTAGCCTTGGCAAAGAACTGGGTCTTCAGTGCAGCCTTTCTTGCTTCAGCTGCCAGTCTTTTTCTTTTTCCCATTATATGATTACTCTATTAATTCGATAATTGAATCCGAGGCCCTGCTTACTTCTTCTTCTGACCAGCATGGCCACCGAACTTGCGGGTGGGAGCGAACTCACCCAGCTTGTGACCTACCATGTTCTCAGTGACATACACAGGAATGAACTTGTTTCCGTTGTGAACGGCAATCGTGTGACCGACGAAGTCGGGGCTGATCATTGAAGCACGAGCCCAAGTCTTCACGACGTTCTTCTTGCCGCTCTCGTTCATGGCGAGAACCTTTTTCTCAAGGCTTACTGCGATGTAGGGACCTTTCTTAAGTGAACGACTCATAATGTTTTCTTCGTGTTAACAGTGATTACTTCTTGTTGGCTCTTTCAATGATATACTTGCTGGACTGCTTCTTCGGTGCACGTGTCTTGAGGCCCTTAGCATAGAGGCCCTTACGTGAACGAGGATGTCCACCGCTCTGGCGACCTTCACCACCGCCCATCGGGTGATCGTGGGGGTTCATGACGACACCACGGTTGTGGGGGCGACGACCGAGCCAGCGGCTGCGTCCGGCCTTACCGGAGGCTTCAAGTGCGTGATCGCTGTTGCCAACACTACCGACGGTTGCCTTACAGGCACTCAGAATCTTACGTGTCTCGCCCGAGGGGAGTTTGATGACACAGTAGCGATCCTCACGTGATGTCAGCTGAGCGAAGTTTCCAGCGGAACGCACAAGGAGTGCGCCCTGACCAGGACGAAGCTCGATATTGTGAATCACAGTACCAACGGGAATATTCTGCAGAGGCAGGGCGTTGCCGACCTCAGGAGCTGCCTCAGCGCCAGACATCAGCGTCTGACCCACTTTGAGGCCATTAGGAGCAATGATATAACGTTTTTCACCATCAGCGTAGAAGAGGAGGGCGATGCGAGCCGAACGGTTCGGATCGTACTCGATGGACTTCACCACTGCGGGAACACCATCTTTCTCTCGCTTGAAATCAATGAAACGGAACTTGCGCTTGTGACCGCCGCCCATGTAACGAACAGTCATCTTACCAGTGTTGTTGCGGCCACCAGTGCTACGCTTACCGTAGGTGAGAGACTTTTCAGGTACAGATGCAGTAATCTCTTCGAACGCACCTATAATTTTGTGTCTTTGGCCCGGTGTTGTGGGCTTTAATTTACGTACTGCCATCTTGTTTAAATGTTACTGTAGAAATCGATTGTCTCGCCCTCCTTCAGAGTGACGATAGCCTTCTTGAAGGCATTAGTGCGACCCTTGATGAGGCCTGCCTTGGTATAGCGGCTCTTGTTCTTGCCTGCATAACGGCAAGTGCTGATGCCGGTCACGGTGACATTGTACAGAGCCTCGATCTCATTCTTGATCTCGACCTTGTTAGCCTCAGGACGAACGATGAAGCCGAACTTATTCTGCTTCTCCGTGATGTTGGTCATCTTCTCAGTGACCAGGGGTTTAATGATATATCCCATAATGTCTTGCCTGTTACTTGTTAAGGTTTGCTGCGACAATGTCGAGAGCGCCCTCGGTGAGCACAAGCACGTCTGCATCGAGCACCTTGTAGGTGTTCAGTGCAGATGCCGCCATCACTTTGACGCGCTCGATGTTACGAGCCGACAAATATACGGCTTTATCCGTACCCGGCAAAACGAAGAGGGCCTTCTTGCCGTCAACTTTAAGATTTTTTATGACTTCGATGATGTTTTTCGTCTTCGGAGCCTCAAAAGTGAAGTTCTCAACCACCACAATGGCATTCTCCTGTGCCTTGTAGGCAAGAGCGCTCTTGCGGGCGAGCTGACGCACCTTCTTGTTGAGCTTAAAACCGTAGTCGCGGGGCTTGGGGCCGAACACGCGAGCACCACCTACGAGCACGGGTGAGTTGATGTCACCACGACGTGCACCACCGCCGCCCTTCTGGCGACCGAGTTTGCGGGTAGAACCGCTAATCTCAGAGCGCTCCTTGGACTTTGCGGTACCCTGGCGCTGGTTGGCGAGGAAGAGCTTGACATCGAGATAAATGGCGTGGTCATTGGGCTCGACACCATAGATAGCATCGTCGAGGACCACCTTACGGCCAGTTTCCTGACCCTTGATATTCAATACACTGACTTCCATCTTACTTAATAACGCTTACGATTGAACCTTTGAAGCCCGGGATACTGCCCTTGATAAGGAGCAAGTTGTGCTCGGGAATCACCTTTAACACTTGCAGGTTGTGCGTGGTCACGCGGGCATTGCCCATCTGGCCACCCATGCGAAGCCCCTTGAAAACCTTAGCGGGATAGGAGCAGGCACCGATGGAACCCGGCTTGCGCAGACGGTCGTCCTGACCGTGTGTGCTCTGGCCTACGCCACCGAAGCCATGACGCTTCACGACACCCTGGAAACCTTTACCTTTGCTCGTACCGATCACGTCAACATAAGCGGCGTCAGCGAATAAATCAACGGTGATAGTATCACCCAGATTCACCTCTCCGAAACCTGTGAACTCGGCCAAGTGGCGCTTGGGAGTAGTACCACTCTTCGCGAAGTGTCCGAGCATAGGCTTAGTGGTATTCTTTTCCTTAGCCTCCTCGAAGCCGAGCTGCACGGCATCATAGCCGTCCTTCTCGACGCTCTTCACTTGGGTAACTACGCAAGGACCTAATTCGATAACAGTGCACGGCACGTTCTTGCCGTCGGCACTGAATACGGAAGTCATTCCGATTTTCTTTCCTAATAATCCTGGCATTTCTGTAATTGAATTAATTTGTTGTTTATTCTAGAAGTTCTAGATAATCTAGCTAACCTAGTCTTAATTACACCTTGATCTCTACTTCCACGCCGCTAGGCAGTTCCAACTTCATCAACGCGTCCACGGTCTGTGCGGTGCTGCTGTAGATGTCAATGAGGCGCTTGTAATTGCAGAGCTGGAATTGCTCGCGAGCCTTCTTATTGACGAAGGTGGAACGGTTAACGGTGAAGATACGCTTGTGCGTGGGGAGGGGGATAGGACCGCTCACAATAGCACCAGTAGCCTTCACTGTCTTAACGATTTTCTCGGCGCTCTTGTCGACGAGATTGTGGTCGTAGGACTTCAGTTTGATTCTGATCTTCTGACTCATGATTTTGATTTACAATTTAACGTTTTTTATTTACTATTCATCTCTTGCAGCTGCATTCAAAGAGTCATTTGCTCGAAAGCAGCCGCCCAGCTCCTCAGAAGAGGGGCTGGGGTACTATTTCTTAGACGAGATCTACACGACCCTTGATTTCCTCAAGCACGGCCTTGGCGATGCTGCTGGAGACGGGAGCGTGGTGGTCATAGGTCATACTGCTGGTAGCACGTCCAGAGGTGATGGTACGCAGTGCCGTCACATAGCCGAACATCTCGCCCAGGGGCACCATAGCCTTCACGATGCGGGCACCGCTGCGGCTGGTATCCATACCTTCGACCTGTCCGCGGCGCTTGTTCAAGTCACCGATGACGTCGCCCATGTTCTCCTCGGGTGTCACCACCTCGAGCTTCATGATGGGCTCCATCAGCACGGGCTTAGCCTGTGCGCAAGCGTTCTTGTAGGCCTGAATAGCACAGATTTCAAAGGAGAGCTGGTCGGAGTCCACCGGATGGAACGAGCCATCCACAAGTTCTACCTTCAAGCTGTCCATGGGGAAGCCACCGAGGATACCGTTCTTCATAGCGCTCTCAAAGCCCTTCTGAACAGCAGGGATAAACTCTTTGGGGATGTTACCGCCAGTGACGCTATTGATGAACTGCAGGCCTGTGCCTTCAAAGTCTTCGTCGATAGGGCCGACGTTAACAATGATGTCAGCAAACTTACCGCGACCGCCAGACTGCTTTTTATATACCTCACGGAGGTTGACAGTCTTGGTGATGGCCTCCTTATAGTTCACCTGAGGCTTACCCTGGTTGCACTCCACCTTAAACTCGCGCTTCAGACGGTCGATGATGATGTCGAGGTGCAACTCGCCCATACCGCTGATGACGGTCTGGCCGCTCTGCTCGTCTGTGCGGACGGTGAAGGTAGGATCCTCCTCTGCCAGCTTGGCAAGGCCATTGCTTAGCTTGTCGAGGTCCTTCTGCGTCTTGGGCTCCACGGCAATACCAATCACGGGGTCGGGGAAGTCCATAGACTCCAGCACGATGGGTGCATCCTCATCGCAGAGAGTGTCACCAGTACGGATATCCTTGAAGCCAACCCCTGCACCGATATCACCAGCGCCGATAACCTCAACGGGATTCTGATGGTTGGAGTGCATCTGGAACAGACGGCTCACGCGCTCCTTCTTTCCGGAGCGGGTGTTGTAGATATAGCTACCGGCCTCCACCTTACCGCTATATACGCGGATGAAGGTCAGGCGGCCCACATACGGGTCTGTAGCAATCTTGAAAGCCAAAGCACTGGTCTTCTCGTCCTCGCTGGGCTTGCGGTCTTCTTCTTCGCCCGTATCGGGGTTTGTACCCACTACGTTGGGGGTATCCAGCGGGCTGGGCAGGAAGGCGCAGACGTAGTCGAGCAGCGTCTGCACGCCCTTGTTCTTGAAGGAAGAGCCGCAGAGCATAGGAGTAATCTCCATGCTGACAGTTGCAGCGCGCAGGGCAGTAAGGATTTCCTCCTCTGTGATGCTGGCGGGATCGTCGAAGAACTTCTCCATGAGAGTTTCGTCGTACTCAGCCACTGTCTCCAGCATCTTGTCGCGCCACTCCTGAGCCTCAGCGACCAAATCAGCAGGAATCTCCTCAACGGTGTATTCAGCGCCCATCGTCTCATCGTGCCACAGGATAGCCTTCATCTTGATGAGGTCAACCACGCCCTTGAAGTTCTCTTCTGCACCAATGGGGATAACCACGGGAACAGCCTTAGCGCCCAGGACATCCTTCATCTGACGCACAACCTCGAAGAAGTCGGCGCCGCTGCGGTCCATCTTGTTCACGTAGCCGATGCGCGGTACGTTGTACTTGTCAGCCTGGCGCCACACCGTTTCAGACTGGGGTTCCACGCCGCCCACAGCACAGTAGGCAGCCACGGCGCCGTCCAGCACGCGCAGCGAGCGCTCCACCTCGGCCGTGAAGTCCACGTGTCCCGGGGTGTCTATCAGGTTGATCTTATACTTGTTGCCGTTCCAGTTCCAGAACGTCGTAGTGGCAGCGGAGGTGATGGTGATACCGCGCTCCTGCTCCTGGGCCATCCAGTCCATGGTGGCAGCGCCGTCGTGCACCTCACCAATCTTATGTGTCAGACCCGTGTAGAAGAGGATACGCTCGGAGGTCGTCGTCTTACCGGCATCGATGTGAGCCATGATGCCGATGTTGCGGGTCAAATGCAAATCTTGTTTTGCCATTGCTTAGTTGTTTGAGATTAGAAGCGGAAGTGTGCAAATGCGCGGTTAGCCTCAGCCATGCGGTGCATATCCTCCTTACGCTTGAAGGCACCGCCCTGCTCGTTATAGGCATCCATGATTTCAGCTGCGAGTTTATCGGCCATGGTCTTACCACCACGCTTACGAGCGAACTGAATAAGATTCTTCATGCTGACGCTCTCCTTACGGCTCGGACGGATCTCCGTAGGAACCTGGAACGTGGCACCACCAATACGGCGGCTCTTAACCTCTACTTGCGGAGTAACTTTCTGAAGAGCTTCCTTCCAGATTTCGAGGGAAGACTTCTCCTCGTTCTGCATCTTGTTCTTCACAATCTCAAGAGCATCATAGAAAATACGATACGAGATGCTCTTCTTGCCGTCATACATCAAGTGGTTGACGAACTTTGACACCTTCACGTCGCCATACACAGGATCGGGAAGGACCAGTCTTTTCTTTGGTTTTGCTTTACGCATTGTTTTGTGATTTAACTTGTTTGGGCTGTATTCGTTTGTTATCTTCAACGCGCCATCGCCTCGTCGCGAGTGCCCGGCACATTTACTCAACCGCGTTTATACTAGCACAAAACGATTTAATTTTACAATTTTACAATTTTACGATTTTACAATTAACATCTGAAGACATCTGATTAGCTCTTTCCAATTGTCAAATTGTCAATCGTCAAATTATCAAATAAGATTACTTCTTAGCAGCCTTTGGGCGTTTTGCACCATACTTGGAACGACGCTGAGTACGATTGGCGACACCAGCCGTATCAAGTGTTCCGCGAACGATGTGATAACGTACACCGGGGAGATCCTTCACACGACCGCCACGCACCAGCACGATGCTATGCTCCTGCAGGTTGTGACCCTCTCCGGGGATGTAGCTGTTGACTTCCTTTGTGTTGGTAAGGCGCACACGCGCAACCTTACGCATAGCGGAATTAGGCTTCTTAGGTGTTGTCGTATAGACGCGAACACACACGCCTCGGCGCTGAGGACAACTGTCCAAAGCGGGGCTCTTGCTCTTGTCCACAAGCACCTTGCGACCTTTCCGCACAAGTTGTTGAATTGTAGGCATTTGTTTTGTTTTTAATATATTATTATTATGTAATTATCAGGTCTGTCTCCGCACCTTAGCACGGGCCAAAAGGGCACAATATGCCCATTTCGGGCTGCAAAGGTACGTATAATTCCTCAATTGACAATGCCCCCAGCACCAGAAAATGGTCAAAAAGCACTCATTTTGCTTCAAAACGCCTGTTATTTAATAAAGTTTAACGTTTCGAGGGCATTTTTGAGGGTAAAGACCTATAACCTCCATGGTCGAAGGCCATACCACAGCCTTTCATATCGTATTACATAATAAGGTACGCGCGCGAGATTACGAGTTCCGGTAAAGGTTCAGTTCTCAGTTAACCTTAAAGGGTGAGATAGGTCCCTGTGGCTTCACATCTTCAGGCAACGCGATCACACCATGTGCATTCTCGTAGTTGACCACATTCTGCTCCAGCAGACGCATCAGACGCTTGGCCTGCACGGGAGACATCACAACCCTACTCTGGACATTGGCCCGAGGCATTCCGGGATGATGGAAGACGAAGTCGATAATAAACTCTGTGGGCGTAAAGCCCATGATGGCCAGGTTGGAATAAACACCTTTCTCAACTTCTGGTGTCATGTTCACCTGCACCTGACCTTGCTTTTGCTGTTCGTTGTTTGTAGCCATAATGCTCTATTAAATTGTTTTATTAAAATATCATATACTGCTATGGTCGAGGCCGGATGGTGACAGACCTCACCTCTTCGCCTGCAGTCCGGACGTCGGCCTCACGTGGGAAATACACAGGCATATCCTTTTGCAGAGGTAGGATTCGAAGTTCCAGTTCCTTCGTGCCGGGAGTGAGGCGCCACAGTCCAAAGAGGAATGGGCGGCCGTTATAGAAGTTATCGGCAATGAGCCGGCCATCGGCATAAAGGCGTGCCACATCACCCCTATATGCAATTTCGAGGAGGGCCCCCTCCCACCCCTTTCCTACCTGAGGAGGAGCAAAAAGTGTAGCATCGGCAGGGAGCGTAATGCGATAGACGGCGGCGTTGTCAAAGTCTGCATCAACAGGTTCTTCAGCCACTTTTTGAACACCAATGGTGATGTCGCGTTGATGGCCTGCTTCACGAACCTTTGTGATCTGGCAGGTGGCAAGCGACAGGGTACCATTAGTTTTTTCGTCCTCTGCCCTATCTCTTTTCTCTTCCAGGAAAAGACGTTCCGCCTGCTCGGTGCTAAGCAGATACAATTCCGTTTTCCCGATGATAGCGAAAGGTGTCTCGGCGCTGCATTTCTTCACGCTACGAACCTTTCCATCAATGCAAAAATCCGCCGCGATTCCTGATTTCTTCTCAAACCACATCCGTCCGTTGCGCCATGCTACAGGCTGTGCCGTAGCCCAGTTGATAACACTATTGCCCACAGGAAGGTTTACGGGGAAGAGAGTCATCATGCCAGCAGGGATGGTGATAGGACGCTTAGGGAAGAGGACGCCGCAGACATCAAACTGCGCCCCATCCTTGGCCGTCAGGTTAGCAAAGCGCTCGTAATTGTTAATGAAGACGAAGGCCGGAGAAGAAGAACTCTTGCTGTCCCCTAAATAAGATGATATGCTGCGGTAAGACCAACGAAGACGTGAATCATCCCCCTTCCTCACCACAGCATCCACGGGAAACACGGCATTCATGGGAGCCAGCAACTCGCCGAAGTCTCGCATGAACAGGTGCAAGGGACGCAGACTATAGTAGTGCGGATTTCTCTGTCCGAACTCCCCAAGTGGTGCCTGAAAGTCGTAGGTCTTCACGGGCAAATCGTTGTGGTTGGTCGCCGGTGTCTTCTGACATTCATTCAGATAAGTGAGATGGCCATCGGGGTTTGTACCCCCATGGTACATATAGTAGCCCAGCAGATTCGAGCCGCTGCCCAGTTTCACCAGAGCCATGGAATAAGCATCCTCAGGGTAGAGATAGACACGACGATGGTAGGAGGTCATCATGCCGCCTCCGAGTTCACAAGTAAAGTAAGGGTACTGTGATGTACTATTTGGCGATGCACCATTTACTCCTTGAGAATAATCGAGCTGTTCGGAGCCGATGGCACCCGAGGTGGGCGAGGCCGTGAAATGAAAGGCTTTCCAGTAGTTGCCACACCCCTCAGAAGTCTTGCGGTCCCAGAAACCGTCAGCATAGTCACCATAAAGGGGAATCATCTCGCCGAAGGGCGTGGGAGTGCGCAGCGCCGGCCAACCCGTACGTGTATAAAACGGCAGGTCAAATCCAATGTCATTGGCCATCTTTTTCAGTTGCATCAGATAAGAGCCGTTGCCGCCGTATTCATTGTCGAACTGACATGCCAACACAGGGCCACCGTCCTTCCATTGCAAGCCTTGCACCTGCGTAAAGATCTGACGATAGAGTGCTTCCACGTAAGCGAGGAACTGCGGATCCTCGCTACGCAACTTGCAGCCACTCTTGACAACCCAGTCGGGAATGCCACCGCAACGTGCCTCGCCATGACAGTAGGGACCTATGCGCAGGCATACAGGCATCCCCTCTGCTTTACATATCTCTATAAAATGACGTAAATTACGTTGTCCGCTCCAGTCAAAGATGCCTTGTTGTTCCTCAACATGGTTCCAGAAGACATAGTTGGCGATAACCGTCACACCACCCTCCTTCATTTTCCGCACTTCATCGGCCCATTCGTTCTCGGGAAGTCGCGAGTAATGGATTTCGCCCATCACGGGCATCACACGGCGGCCGTCGAACATCAAGCTATGGCAATCCCAGGTAACCACAGGAGGCGTTGTCTGTGCTGCAGCCACAAGACTCATCAGCATCACGCTGAGCAAGGAGAGCATTTTTTTCATATAGGTACGGAATGGTTGAACTATTCTCATCGTTTGGCGCGACAAAAATACAGATTTCTCATAGAAAATCATCAAAGATGAGGTATAAATGTCGTATTTGCTACTTATATTTTGGTTTTTATGACTCGTTTTTTGAACAATATCCCTACCTTTGCGGTGTTTTACAAGAAGAGAGCCATGGAAGTAATCGTTTCAAAAGAAATAGAGCAAGTCTGCCCTGAGTTCGTAGGGGCCTGCCTGGACGCGAAGGTTGTGAACAGCCCCTACTGCGAAACGTTGTGGCAGGAAATCGATGCACTATGCCAACAATGGCGCCAGGAACTGACGACTGAATCGCTAAAGGAGCTCACCAGCATCGCAGCCACGCGCCACGTCTATAAGAGCTGCGGCAAAGACCCATCCCGCTACCGTCCTGCCTCTGAGGCGCTGATACGTCGCATTCTGCAGGGGAAGCAGCTCTACCAGCTCAATACGCTGGTGGATCTTGTGAATCTGGCATCCATTGCCTACGGCTACAGCATCGGAGGCTTCGATGCCGACCGCTTCAGTGGCACGACGCTAACATTGGGTATCGGTCGCGAGAGTGAACCTTACGAGGGCATCGGCCGTGGCATGATTAACATTCAGGGGCTGCCCGTCTATCGCGACGCCCAAGGTGGCGTGGGCACACCTACCAGCGACAACGAACGTACCAAAATCACCGATGCCACCAGCCATCTTGTCGTACTCATCAACGGTTACGATGGCAACGAGGCTCGCGTCTGTGAGAATGCCGAATTCATCCAGGCCCTCCTGCGCAAATATGCCCATAGCGATGGCGGTTCTTACTTTATTTTCAGGCCGTAAAGTATCTTTATCACCGAAAATGAAGGTGATATGAAGAAAAAAGTGTACTTTTGCGGCGAAAACAACTGAAATGAAACGTTCAACGACCATCATCCGCACTAGAAGCGCCCTCCTGGCCATCATGCTGCTGCTGACAACCATGCTGTCAGCACAAAACTACCATGGCACCACAGGTCTGCTCCAAGTGCCGAATGCCGAGATGGGACCCGCGGGCACTTTCCGCGGCAGCGCGTCGTTTCTGCACAAAGCTTTCACGCCCGATCAGTTGCAGCGTGACGGTGATAAATACAACACTTTTGGCTACGCCATTGGCCTCACTGCCTTCCGCTGGATTGAAATCTCGTATGCCGCCACCCTATTGTATATGCATAAGAACGGGAAAAAGAACGAGCCGCTGGGCTACTACAACGAGGATCGCCACATGAACGTGAAGGTGAACCCGTTGTATGAAGGTCGCTGGTGGCCAGCCATCGCCTTAGGCATGGACGACATCGGTCGCTTCAAGCTGATTAAAAGCGGCGCAAGTGGCAACAACTACTTCCAGAACCTTTATATCGCAGCTACCAAGCATTTCGACATCAAGGGCTTTGAATTGGGTGTACACGTGGCCTATCGCTACTATTCCTCCAATGCCAACTCAAACCGCCGCGGCGTAGCCGGCGGCATAACCTTTGTTCCGAGGCTGGGCGAATCGTTGCGCAATCCGCGTGCCTGGCTACAGCGGCCGCGCCTCATCGTAGAGTGGGACGGCATCGGTGTCAACGTAGGTGCTGATGTCCTGCTATGGCGACATTTGTTCGTGCAGGCGAGCCTCATTCATGGTTATGGTTTCACTGGCGGCCTCAGCTACCACTACACAATCCCATTTTAACGCCTTTCTCTCCCCTAAAGCGATTCCAACATTCGTTTGATAACCACCTGTGCAGATATCTCGCGGTTCGCGGCTTCTGGGATGACGAGACTGCGGGGGGCCTCGATGACATCGTCCGTGACAATCATGTTGCGGCGCACGGGCAGACAGTGCATGAAGTGGGCGTCGTTGGTGACGGCCATCTGACGGTCGCTGACGCACCAGTCCATCATCGAGTGGTAGTCGTGCAGCACTTTACCGTAGTCTTCAGGACGTGTGACGCCCGGGCAGCTCCAGTTCTTGGCATATACAAAGTCTGCACCTTCAAAAGCTTTCATCTGGTCGTACTCCACGCGGGCTCCCTTTACGAACTGCGGGTCAAGTTCGTAGCCTTCAGGATGCGTGATGACGAAATCGATGCCAAGTCCCTGTCTGGAAGCAGCCAGCATCCACTCAGCAAAGCTGTTGGGCACGGCCTGCGGCAGGGCTTTGGGATGAGGAGCCCAGGTCATGACGACCTTAAGCAGACCCTCTCCCCGCTCCCCTCCCTCATGGGAGGGGTTGGGGGTGGGTCTGTTCTCTGCTATGGTTATCAAATCGGCGAAAGCCTGCAACGGGTGCACCGTAGCGGACTCCATGAAGAAGACGGGGCGACCACTATATTTAATGAATTGGTTGAGAATCTTCTCTTCGTAGTCATCTGCGCGGCTCTCGAAGCGGGCGAAGCTGCGCACACCGATGATGTCGCAGTAGCTGGCCATCACGGGGATAGCCTCCAAGAGATGTTCACTCTTGTCGCCGTCCATGATGACGCCTCGCTCCGTCTCCAGCTTCCAGGCACCTTGGTTCACATCGAGCACGATGACGTTCATGCCTAAATTCATGGCAGCCTTCTGCGTGGAGAGGCGTGTGCGCAGGGAGTTATTGAAGAAGATGAGCAGCGCGGTCTTGTTCTTGCCGAGGTGCTGCCACTGGTAGCGGTCGCGCTTCACTTCCTGCGCTTCCGCGAGGGCGACGCGGAGGTCGCCAAGGTCTTGTACGTGTTGGAATATTCTCATGATTTATCTGTTGTTAGGAAACGTCAGCACGGGCTTTGCAATCTGTGGCGGCGTCTGTGCCGGCACTTCGATGTCGTTCAGCAGCATGGCCTTCGGCCCTACGATGGAGAAGGGTGCTACGCCGTTCTCGGTGTGTGTGACGGCTTCCTGCTCGGTGGAGAGCGCGCTGATGTGGCGCAGGTGCTGGATGGTGGGCGTGATATGTGTGAAGCCGACGGGTGTCTCTGTGCCGTCCTTGACGCTGATGCGATACAGGAATTCGCCGCGCGTGATGTAGGCATGGTCGTAGCCTTCGCGCTGTGCGTCGCGCAGCAACTGCTTGCGCAACTTGTTCAGGGGCACGGTCTTGCTACTCTCGATGCGCAGCACGCCTGGTGCGGTGCTGATGCCCATCTGGCCGCCGAGTATGAGATTGATGTTGAAGGGATTGTTGAAGCGCAGGTTGCCCGTAGGCTTCGAGGTGCCGAGGGCGGGCGTGGCGCCACAGAGTTGTCCTCGGAAGATGCCGTGCTCGACGAGCATCACGGCCTGCGGTGCCTGTCCGTTGGCATCGGCGGTGAAGTAGCCGACGAGCGGTTGGCCGTTCCAATGGCTGAGGGTCGGATCCTGACGGATGGTCAGCTTCTCGTCGATGATCTTGCGGTTGCGCTTGACGTAGATGGTGCGGTCGCTTTGCGTGAAGGAGTGCCAGGCGCGGAAGTGATGGTGCGTGCCGCTGGCGCGGTTGTAGATCATCTTGCAGGCACCATCTTCGATGAGCACGGGACCGACGTAGTAATCCTCGGCGACGGAATCGCCGAGCACGCTGAGACGAAGGCGGATGTAGTCGCGGACGTGCTGCATGAAGCGGGTGCTGTCGGCCAGGGCTTCGGCGACGGTGCTGTACTGGTGGTCTGAGGTGGAAGAGGTGTTGCCGCCGTTGGGTCGGTGATAGAGATGGAACGTGAAGCCGATGGTGATCTTATCAGGCTGTGCTTGTGCCACGCGCACGCCTTCGCTGGTCAGACGGTAGAGGTCGGCTTGCCTTACGGAGAGTTCGGCATGGCTTTCGGTCAGAGCGGGGAACTCTCTGGCGATGAGTGAGAGGCGGCGCACGTAGGCGGTCAGTTCTTCGGCGTGGAGGTTCTGGGCTTCTGCCGAGCGTTCCTGTATGCTGGTGACGGGCTGTGCCGGGAAGAAGTCGTCCAGGGCTTCCTCGTCCTTGGGCAACGTCAGTTTCTTGAGTTGCTGTTGCTTGGCTTCATAGTTGGCGATGGCCTGCTTGTAGCTGGCATCGGTGGTGAGCCATGCGATGCGGCGCAGGTTGTCGTAGTCCAGCGCCATGGGGAAGCCCGTACCGCGCAAACGAGGTTCGGGCTGCTGCTGGCTGCTGCGGTGGTAGTCGCCGAGGATGACCTCTGCCTCAAAGGTCTGGCCCCATGGCTGGAGGTCGAATTGCACCAGCTCGCCATCCGAAGCGGCGACGGACAGGTTGCGCAAGCGCTTCAGGCGGTAGTCAATAAGAAACGGCGCGGGCTGACCTTCGATACGCAGGCTGTCCATGGAGCGCTGGAGCTCGGCGGAAAGGGCGGAAAAGACAGACGCGGACGCCCCTTCCTGCCCCTCCCTACAAGGCTGGGGGGTGGGCCTTGGCGGGGTTAGTACGGGCATCAACGACCCTTTTTGCTGCCTGCGCTGCGTCTCGATCTTGCTGACAAAGACCATGGGCGATGTGGCGCTGACAGGCACCCAACCGCTCTCGGCACCGCAGGAGCCGATGAAACTACTGGGGGTGTCGCCGCCGGCGGCGATGTTGGAGAACATGGAGAGGGGCGTTCCGATTAGCTCCACGCCGCGGACGAGTTCGTCGGGACGGCCATCGACATAGATACGATAGACCTCCAGCGGGTTGACGTTGAAGCTATTGATGCTGCCGCCTTCGCCCGTCTGGGTGTAGCCTCCGCTGACGCTCTGGAACAGGTAGCCGTAGTCCTTGCCCTGGCGACGGGCTTCGTCGCGCAAGAGCTGGCGCAGCTGCGCTTCGGTATGCGGTTGCTTGGTCTCCACGACGAGGTTCGACTGCCGCGAGACGGGGTCGCGGCCTTCGGCAGAGCGCCCGTGGCCATTGCTCTCGGGGAAGCTGTCGAGCGGCACGCGGCTCATCAGGAATTCCTTCAGCACACCATCCACCACATTATTTACTCTACGCGCGCGCGTGCCTTCATCATCATAAACATAGCCACCATTCAAAGGCTGTGTGCCATAGTGCGTCAGCGTGGGATCGCAATAGACCTGGAAGTCGGCGGGCAGCACACGCTCACCCACCATCTTGCGGAAGGTCTGTCCGCCCGACTTCATGCGATGGCCTTCGAGGCGATGGCCGAAGATTTCGTGAAAGAAGACACCGCTGGCAGGACCGCTCATGAGGGCTGGCCCCGTGAAGGGATCGGCCACGGGCGCTTGCGAGAGGGCGACGAGGCGTCGGCCGACGTCCTCGGCATCGCGGCGCATCGTAGCCTCATCGGGCAGAGAGTCGAGCGAGGTGGCATAGTAGCTATGGGTGAGGGGCAGCACCATGCCGTCGTCGGTCTTCACCTCGGCTTGGATGAAGACGCGGTAGCTGACGCGGTTCTGCACGATGGCCGCGCCCTCGGTGTTGACGTGGTGCGTGCGCTGGTTCTCCATCTGCAGGCTGACGACGGCCTCGTTGAAGTGCGGCCACTGGCGGAAAGCGGCACTGATGCGGCAGAGGCGCTCTTCCCATGCGGTTTGCTCAGCAGGAGTGAGGGAGGGATGAAGGAGGGGAGGCTCGTAGAAGGTCTCGGCGGCGGAACCGCCGAGCACACTGAAGCAGGGTGCTTTGTCCTCGTTGTCGGCCTGTGAGCGCAGGCGGTTCTGAGTGTTGCGATAGGAGCTGACGACTCGGTCGTAGGCATTGAGCATGTGGAGCCATACGGCGGAGCGGATGGCTGCGGGAGAAGCGTCGGTGAGGGGGAGGACTTTAGTGCTTACGCGACTCTGGCTGTTGAACTTGAAGTTGTCGAGTTCGGGGGAGCCGACGCGAATCTGGGGGGTGAAGGTGCGGGTGTGCTCCTGACGCGAAGCGCCGAGGTAGCCGAAGGTGGCGACGATGCGGGCATTCCAGCTCTCCTGCACACGGAAACTCATGAAGTAGGGCTTCACGTCCTGCTGCTGCAGCTCAGCGAAGTCTGCAGCCAATTCTTCACGAAGGGCACTAAGCAAGGTGTCGTTTTCGGCGGTAGTGGCACCGAACACGGGACAAATGCTGATGAACAGCAAGAGGATGCATAAGCTGTGTTTCATAATGTAGGCTCGATGGATTCGCGAATTTCGTTGAGAAAGAGTTTACGGGCGCGTCTGACCGTTGCCACGAATCAGCCACTTATACGTGGTGATTTCTTCGAGGGCCATGGGTCCGCGGGCGTGCAGTTTCTGTGTGCTGATGCCAATCTCTGCGCCGAGGCCGAACTGACCGCCATCAGTGAAGCTGGTGGGGGCATTGGTTCACATCGAGCACGATGACGTTCATGCCGAGGTTCATGGCAGCCTTCTGTGTGGAGAGGCGTGTGCGCAGGGAGTTATTGAAGAAGATGAGCAGCGCAGTCTTGTTCTTGCCGAGGTGCTGCCACTGGTAGCGGTCGCGCTTCACTTCCTGCGCTTCCGCGAGGGCGATGCTGAGGTCGCCAATATCACTGACGTGTTGGAATATTCTCATAAGTATTTTACATTTTTCACTTTTCACTCTTTCACTTTTCACTTACCCTATGCAATGGGAATGTGAGGGTGGGTTTAGCGATTGGCTCGGGCGTTGCAGAGGGTACCTCGATATCGCTTAAGAGCATCGCCTTGGGAGCGATGATGGAGAAGCGGGCGCCGCCATCCTCTGTGCCCACTACAGCCTCCTGCTCGGTGGAGAGGGCATTGATGTGGCGCAGATTGTTGAGGGAGACTTGGACGCTCGGGTGTCTCATCAGGGTCTCGCTACCGTCCTTCACGCTGACGCGGTAGAAGGCGCCCTCACGATCGATATATGCGTGGTCGTAGCCCTCGCGCTGCGCCTCACGCAACAGTTGCTGACGCAGCTTCTTGAGCGGCACTGTCTTGCTGCTCTCGATGCGAAGGATGCCGGGTGCTGTGGCAGCGCCCATCGCTCCCATTCGATTATTGGGAAAGTTGAAGCGCAGGTTGCCGGTGGGCGTAGAAGTTCCCAGAGAGGGGGTGACACCGCAGAACTGGTCGCGGAAGATGCCGTGCTCAATCAGTGTCAGGGCTTGCGGCTTCTGGCCGTTGGCATCGGCCGTGTAGAAGCCTACGAGCGGTTTACCTTCCCATGTGCTGAGCGTCGGATCCTGGCGCATACTAATCTTATCATCGATAATCTTGCGATTCATCTTCACATGAATCTCACGATCGCTCTGGGTGTAGGGGTGCCAGGCACGGAAGTTATGGCGGTTGCCGCTGGCCTTCTCGTAGATTGTCCAGCCTGTATTGCCCTCGAAGAGTACAGGCCCCACGTAGTAGTCTTCTTCCATCTTTGCCTGAAGGAGATCAAGGCGGCAGCGGATATATTCGCGCAGTTCTTTGGTGAAACGGGCGCTGTCGGCGAGAGCTTCGGCAGCACACAGATAAGATTTGTTGTGACCGACAGTGACATCATAGCCGCTGGTATTACGGAAAAGATGGAAGGAAAAGACGATTTCGCACATGTTGTCATGCGGTTGTGCCACGCGGACGCCCTCGCTGGTGAGACGGTAGATGTCAGCCTGCATGATGTGTGCCTGCGCTTCGCTGTGTGTCAGTTCCGGGAACTCGCGAGCGACAAGGGACAGGCGGCGGACATAGGCTTCCAGCTCATCGGCGTGAAGGTCTTCAACCTCAGCGCTGCGGTGCTGGATGCTGGTGGCAGGCTTTGATGGGATTAGGTCGTCCAATGCTTCCTCGTCTGCGGGCAAAGTGGCTTTCTGCTGTGCCTGCTGCTTCCTGGCGAAAGCTGCCAAGGCCTGCTTGTAGCGTGCATCTGAAGCCATCCAAGCCTGACGGCGCAGGTTGTTATAGTCTGCAGCCATGGGAATACTGACACCACGCATGTTCGGCTCTGCCTGAAGCTGGCTGGTGCGATGGTAGTTACCCAATACCACTTCAGCATCAAACTTCTGATACCAAGGTGTTATCTGCTTCTGGCAGACCTCGCCGAGGGTGGCGTCTAAGCGCAGTGAACGCTCGCGCTGCAGACGATAGTCGATGATGAAGGGGGCGGGTTGCCCGGCAATCTGCAAGCTGTCCATACTACGCTTCAGCTCATCTGAGAGCGCGGCGAAGATGACGGAATCCATGGATTCTGAAGGAGCTGCCGCATGAAGGCTTGGCGCAGCCAGCTTCGGCATCAGGTAGCCTTTCTGTGTCCTGCGCTGTGTCTCAATCTTCGAGCAGTAAAGCATCGGCGAGGTAGCACTGACCGGAACCCAACCACTCTCGGCACCGCAGGAGCCGATGAAGGTGGAAGGGGTGTCTCCGCCAGCGGCGATATTGGAGAACATGGAGAGGGGCGTGCCGATAAGATCTACACCACGCACAAGTTCATCGGGACGGCCATCAACATATACGCGATAGACCTCCAGCGGGTTGACATTGAAGGAGTTGATGCTACCTCCTTCGCCTGTCTGCGTGTAGCCGCCGCTGACGCTTTGGAAGAGATAGCCATACTCTTTACCCTGTCGCTGCGCTTCGTCGCGCAGCATCTGGCGCAGCTGTGCCTCAGTGTAGGGCTTGCGGGTCTCTACGACAAGGTTGGACTGACGGCTGACAGGCGTGCCGCCACCGGCTGTACGGCCATGGCCATTGCTCTCGGGGAAGCTGTCAAGGGGTACACGGCTCATCAAGAATTCCTTCAGCACACCATCCACCACATTATTTACTCTACGCGCGCGCGTGCCTTCATCGTCATAAACATAGCCACCATTCAAAGGCTGTGTGCCATAGTGCGTCAGCGTGGGGTCGCAATAGACTTGGAAGTCCGTGGGCAGCACACGCTCACCCACCATCTTGCGGAAGGTCTGGCCACCCGACTTCATGCGGTGGCCTTCCAGGCGATGTCCGAAGATCTCATGGAAGAAGACACCGCTGGCAGGACCGCTCATGAGGGCAGGCCCCGTGAAGGGATCGGCCACAGGGGCCTTCACCAGCGCTTCAAGTCGGCGACCCAACTCCTCGGCATCGCGCAACATCACATCCTCAGAGGGCAACGAGTCGAGTTGGGTAGCAAAGTAGCTTTGGTATAATGGCAGGACCATTCCATCATCCGTCGTGGTCTGCACTTGCAGCATCACCTGGAAGCTGCGGCGGTTCTGCACGATGGCTGCGCCTTCCGTGTTGACAAGGTGCGTACGGTTGTTTTCCGCTTGCAAACTGGCCACAGCCTCGTTGAACTGCGGGTGCCTGCAAAAGGCAGCAGAGATGCGGCAGAGGCGCTGCTCCCACTCGCGCCGTTCCTCGGGCGTGAGGTCTGGGTGAGGAAGGGGGGCTTCGTAGTAGGTCTCAGCAGCAGAACTGTTGAGCACACTAAAGCAGGGGGCCTTGTCCTCGTTGTCGGCTTGGGTGCGGAGGCGGTTCTGCACACTGCGGTATTCATTAGCCACACGGTCGTAAGCGTTCAGCATTTGTTTCCAGATGATGGAGCGGAAGGCATCGGGCGAGGCATCCGTGAAGGGCAGGTCACTGCTGCCGACCGAGCTCTGGGGATTGAACTTGAAGTTGTCCAACTCGGGCGAACCCACACGTATCTGGGGATAGAACATGCGGTAGTGCTCCTGGTTTGAGTTAGCCAAGAATCCAAAGGTTGCGGCGATGTTGGTCCTATGGGTTTCCTGCACGCGGAAGCTCATGAAGTAGGGCTTCACATCCTGTTTCTGCAGTTCCGTGAAGTCTGCAGCCAATTCTTCACGAAGGACGCGGAGAAGAGTGTCGTTCTCGGCGGTTGTGGCACCGAACACGGGACAAATGCTGATGAACAGCAAGAGAATGCTTAAACTGTGTTTCATAATGTAGGCTCGATGAATTCGCGAATTTCGTTGAGAAAGAGTTTACGGGCGCGTCTGCCCGTTGCCTCGAATCAACCACTTATACGTGGTGATTTCTTCGAGGGCCATGGGGCCGCGGGCGTGAAGTTTCTGGGTGCTGATGCCAATCTCTGCGCCAAGGCCGAACTGACCGCCATCGGTGAAGCTGGTGGGGGCGTTGTGATAGACACAGGCAGCATCGACCTCGTTGAGGAAGCGCTGGGCGGCTGCGGGGTCCTCGGTGACGATGCTCTCGCTGTGACCCGAGCCATAGCGGGCAATGTGCTCAAGGGCTTCGTCCAAGCTGTACACGACCTTCACAGCCATACGCAGGGACAGGAACTCCGTGCCGTAAGATGTTTCGGTTGCGGGGATGATGTGATTTGCCACTGGTGGCAAATGGTTTTGCCACTGGTGGCAAATGGTTTTGCCACTGGTGGCAAAAACCTTTTCATCAAGCTCTATCGTGACTCCCTTGCTGAGGAGTGGCTCGAAGAGAGCGGGCAGATCGGCGAGGCGGTCACGATGGATGATGAGACAGTCGAGGGCGTTGCAGACGCTGACGCGGCGCGTCTTGGCGTTCACCACGATGGCGATGGCCTTCTGGAGGTCGGCAGCACGATCGACATAGCAGTGCACGACGCCGGCACCGGTCTCGATGACAGGCACACGGGCATTGTCGCGGACGTAGTTGATGAGGCGGTTGCTGCCGCGCGGAATGATGAGATCCACCTGTCCGCGAGCGGCGAGCAGACGGTCGGTGTCTTCGTGGCTGGTGAGCAGCAGGGCGCTCTCAGCAGGCAGGTCGTGACGGCGCAAAGCCTCGTGAATCAGGGATATGATAGCTGTACAGCTGTCCTTGGCATCGCTGCCGCCTTTGAGGATGCAGGCACTGCCAGCCTTCAAACAGAGTGCGAAGCAGTCGAAGCAGACGTTGGGACGTGCCTCGAAGATGATGCCAATGACGCCAAATGGCACACTCACGCGTGTCAGCTCAAGGCCGTTGGGGAGGATGCTGTGCTTGAGCTCACGGCCCAGCGGCGAGGGCAGCGAGGCTACCTTGCGCAGGTCTGCGGCGATGTCACGCAGACGAGCCTCTGTGAGTTGCAAGCGGTCGTAGTTGGGATTGGCAGGATCCATGCGCTGCAAGTCTTGGGCATTGGCCTGCAAGAGGTCGGCCATACGAGCCTCGGTCATATCAGCCAGCTCACAGAGGACAGCGCTGCGCTCTTCATCAGTGAGTTGCGCTATGCGCTTGCTGGCCACACGCACCTGTGAAAAATCTGTATTCATTGTGGGCAGAAATGGGTGAAAGGCACTTGTTCAGGGTGTTGTAGCACATCGCAGAGGATATGCTCGCGTTTGCCGTTAGCAATATAGACATGAATGCCAGCATCGGCCACGAGCTGTGCTGTATGGTATTTGCTTTGCATGCCGCCACGTCCGGCTGACGAGCGGCTGGGTTGCAGGTATTGGCTGAGGTCAGTGCCATGAGGCACTTCCCGTATCAATTGCGATTGGGGATTATCGGGAGCACCTGTGTAGATGCCATCGATATTGGACAAGATGACCAGCGCCTGGCAGTTCATCATCTGTGCCACAAGGCCGCTGAGCTCATCGTTGTCGGTGAACATCAACTCCGTCACGCATACTGTATCGTTCTCATTGACGATGGGTAGCACGCCATGTGCCAGCATGGCTGTCATGCACTGGCGCTGGTTGTCGTACTGCTCACCTGGAGCGAAGTTTTCCTTCATCGTGAGAATCTGCCCCACATGGATGCCGTGGTCACGGAAGAGTTCCACGTAGCGTCCCATGAGCTTGGCCTGTCCCACGGCAGAGAAGAGTTGTCGCTGTTCCACACTGTCCATCTGCGCCGTCTCATCGGCAGGCAGACGCAACTCGCTGCGCCCACTGGCTACCGCGCCAGAGGAAACAAGGATAACCTCGATGCCTGAGCGACGCAACTCTGCCAACTGATCTACAAGCGCCGACATACGGGTGATGTCAAGGGTTCCGTCTTTCCGCGTGAGCACATTGCTGCCCACCTTGATGGCTATTCTTTTATACATGATTTCGCTGTTTACTTAGACAAAGAGGCAAGGAGCCCCTGAATCACAGCATTGGTGAAGCCGGCTTCCTCCATGGCATTGAGGCCGCGAATGGTGAGACCGCCGGGGGTGGTGACCTTATCGATTTCCGCTTCTGCGTGAGCACCTTCCTTCTCTAAGAGGCTAACAGCACCGCGCAGCGTCTGTGCCACGATGTCCTGCGCCTCGGCAGCGCGGAAACCCAGTTGCACACCGCCTTCGGTGGCAGCACGCACATAGCGCAGGGCATAGGCGATGCCGCAGGAGGCGAGGGCTGTGGCAGCAGGCAGATGAGCCTCGTCAGTCACGAGTGTCTGACCCATCGTATCGAAGAGAGCCTTTATGGCGGCTATCGTCTCAGCCTCTGCCCGCACGGGCACCACGAAGGTCATGGAGGCAAGGTTCGCAATGGCGGTATTGGGGATGGCGGTGAGGATCTGAGGTCCTTCGCCGGCCCAGTCACAGAGCTGTTCGCCGCGTGTAGCGGCAGCTACTGAGACGAGTGTCTTGCCAGCAAGTTGGACATTGGCCTTGAGTTCGCTCAACACATCTTCCACCAACCAAGGCTTCACGGCCAGGATGATGAGGTCTGCATCCTTTGCAGCCACGCAGTTGTCGGTGGTCACGCTGGCGCCAGCGGCAGCAAAGCGCTGCAGCTTACCTTCAGATCGATTGCTGACGGTTATTTTGTAACCGTCCATTCTCAACAATGCCTCAGCAATGGCGCCGCCCATATTGCCGGCTCCGATGATAGCAATGGAGGACCCTCCCCCCTGCCCCTCCCTTGCAGGGAGGGGAGTAAGATGTATTTGACTATTTGGCATCATACTCATTATCGCTTGATAATATCTTTTACTGAATCTGAAAGGTAATTACTCCCCGCCCTGCAAGGGAGGGGCAGGGGGGAGGGTCTGCTTATCTTTATTTCGAATCTCCACCCTCCTAATCTTTCCGCTGATGGTCTTGGGCAACTCGTCCACGAACTCAACAATACGGGGATATTTGTAGGGTGCGGTCTCACGTTTTACATGTTGCTGTAACTCCTTGATGAGGTCGTCGCCAGCTTTGTCCTTCCATTCCTTGCCGAGCACGACAGTAGCCTTCACGACCATGCCGCGAATGTCATCGGGCACACCCGTGATGGCACATTCCACTACGGCGGGATGCGTCATCAGCGCACTCTCCACCTCGAAGGGACCGATGCGGTAGCCACTGGACTTGATGACATCATCGATGCGACCCTCGAACCAATAGTAGCCGTCCTCATCGCGCCACGCCATATCGCCGGTGTGGTAGAGGCCGTCATGCCATGCCTCGCGCGTCTTCTCCTCGTCGCGATAGTACTCCTTGAAGAGGCCAATAGGCTTCTTGTCGCCCACGCGGACAACGATTTCACCCTTCTCACCGTCCTCGCACGAGGTGCCGTCGGCACGGATGAGGTCGATGTCATATTGTGCATTCGGGATGCCCATGGAGCCTGGCTTCGGTTGCATCCAGGGGAAGGTGCCAAGGGTCATGGTGGTCTCGGTCTGCCCGAAGCCTTCCATCATCCTGATGCCGGTCTTCTCGAAGAACTTGTCATAGACGGCAGGGTTCAGGGCCTCGCCGGCCGTGGTGCAGTATTCGAGCGAGGAGAGGTCGTACTTCGACAGATCCTCGCGAATCATGAAGCGGTAGATGGTGGGGGGCGCACAGAAGCTGGTCACGCGGTACTTCTCCATCTGACGCAGCAGACAGTCGGCATCGAACTTCTCATGGTCGAAGACAAAGACCGTAGCGCCAGCAAACCATTGGCCGTAGAACTTGCCCCACACAGCCTTGCCCCAGCCGGTGTCGGCTACGGTCAGGTGAAGCGAATGCTCATGGAGGTTATGCCAGAAGACGCCCGTCGTCAGGTGTCCCATGGCATAGAGGTAGTCGTGGGCCACCATCTTCGGTTCACCGCTCGTGCCGCTGGTGAAGTACATGATCATCGTGTCCTCGTTGTTATTGACGAAGGCGGGACGCACGAAGGCGGGAGCCTTGACGACCTCTGCCTGGTAATCACGGAAGCCTTCGGGAATGGGCTTGCCATGGTCGGTGATGGTGATGTACTGTGTCACCGTGGGACTCTCGTCCTTAGCCGCCTGTATCTGGCTGACTACGTAGGCGTCATCCACACAGATGATGGCCTTGACGCTCGCACGTGTATTCCTATAGACAATGTCGTGTTTTGTGAGCATGTGGGTGGCTGGAATGACGATAGCGCCAATCTTGCAGAGGGCCAGCATCACAATCCACCACTCATAGCGGCGCTTGAGTATCAGCATCACGGGGTCACCCTTGCCGATACCTAGCGTCTGCAGGTAGGATGCAGCCTGATCGCTTTGCTCCTTCAGCTGCTTGAAGGTGGCACGAATCTCCTCGCCCTGGTCATTGGTCCAGAGCAGCGCCAGCTTCTCAGGCGCCTCAGCAGCCCAGGCGTCCATCACATCGTAAGCGAAGTTGAAATGCTCGGGGATGATGAACTCCAGATGCTCGTTGTAATCCTCAACAGACGTGAACTTCGTCTGCTTCAAAAATCTTTCTACCATAAATGTTTGTGTGTGTCTTTGTAGTCCTATTCTACGGTGAATGCCAGGAAACGTACGGGACGCTCGCCGATGGCGCGCATACCGTGGGGCTTCGTGCTGTCGAAGTAGATGCTGTCGCCCTCTTCAAGCACGATGGTCTTGCCGCCCAGGAAGAGTTCCATGGCGCCTTCAAGGATCATATTGAATTCCTGACCGGGATGTGAGTTCTTGTAGATGGTGTGTGCATCGGGCTTGGGTTCCACGGTGACAATGAACACCTCAGCCCTGTTGCCGGCAAAGCCGCCCGTCAGGCTCTGATACTTATAGGCCTTCGTGCGCTCGATGCTCATGCCCTGACCTTTGCGCACAACCAAGTAGCCATGCATGTGGGGTTCTTCGTCGAAGATGAGGGCTTCTGTGGTAACGCCATAATGGTTGGCGATGGTCATCAGTTTGGAAATGGTGATGTCCGCCTCGCCACGCTCCACTTGTTCGTAGGTCTCCAATTTAAGGCCACAGAGGTCTGCCACCTCCTGTGCGGGGATGTCTAAGGCGTCACGCAAGCCGCGCAGGCGCTCGCCGATTTGATGAAGTTGGTCGTTCATATTGGTTTGTTGTTGATGGGACTAATGGGGCCTATGAGGCTTATAGAACTCTCTTCAGTTTTTCTAAGAACTCATCGGCTTCAGCCATGCTCAGGCAGAGCGGGGGCAGCAGGCGCAGCACATTTGTGCCGGCACAGCCCGTGAACACATGCTCGTCGAAGAGCAACTTCTGACGCACTTCTTTATAAGGTTCGCCGAGCTCAATGCCTATCATCAGGCCGCGGCCACGCACCTCTGTGATGAGAGCCCCTGCGGGCTGCAGTGCCAGAGCCCTTAGGCTCTGGAGTAGGAACTCGCCTACCTTGCGGGCATTCTCGACGAGGCCTTCGCCTTCGATGACATCCAACACAGCCAATGCTGCTGCACAAGCGAGATGATTGCCGCCGAAGGTGGTGCCAAGCTGTCCATAGACAGCTTCGAATTTGGGTGAGATGAGCACGGCACCCATGGGGAAACCGTTGGCAATGCCCTTGGCCACCGTGATGATGTCGGGAGCCACATCCAGCCATTGATGGGCAAAGAACTTACCCGAACGGCCGTAGCCACACTGGATTTCATCGCAGATGAGCACGGTGCCCGTCTCATCGCAGGCCTTACGCAAACCTTGCATGAACTCGGCGGTAGCCAGTTGGATGCCGCCAACACCTTGGATGCACTCCACGATGCAAGCTGCCACATCGCCCTTTGCCAGCTCCGTCTTCCAAGCCTCGAGATCGTTGAGGGGCAGGAAGGTGGTGTGGCCGTTGGCATTGATGGGGGCTATGATCTTGGGATTATTCGTGACCTCCACGGCGAGACTCGTGCGGCCGTGGAAAGCCTTCTGTGCCGACAGGACACGCGTACGACCCGTATGGAATGAAGCCAGCTTCAAGGCGTTCTCATTGGCCTCGGCACCGCTGTTGATCAAGAACAGGCGGTAGTCTTCATAGCCGCAAGCCTTGCCCAGGCGCTCGGCCAGCTGTTGCTGGAGCTTATTGATGACGGAGTTACTGTAAAAACCAAGCTGTCCCACCTGACGGCTCACAGCCTCTACATAGTGAGGGTGCGCGTGTCCGATGCTGATGACGGCATGACCGCCATAAAGATCCAAGTACTCAGTGCCTTGTTCGTCCCATACGCGGCAACCTTGGCCACGCACGATATTGACGGGGAAAAGGGGATAAACGTCGAAAAGTGTCATTATGATTTACGATATGACGATTTGCAATTCAAGGGGTGACCATTCACTAAGTGAAAAGCGCTGCAAAGGTACACCTATTTTCTGATATACCGTTGCTTTTTGCCATCAAAACGGCCATAAAAAAGAAAAAAAGCTATTCATCGGACGTATCAGAATACAATATTGCAGGCAATACCTGCACCTCGGCACTCGCTATCATAGAAGGGAGCTGCCACGATGACGGGGCTTTGGCCCTCCTTCAGCGACGGGGCGCCGGGAGCGGAATCCTTGATCTTGAACCACCGCTTCCACACGGGCAACATCCAGTAGCCGGCGTTGGCACAGAGGATGCCGGCACCAGCACCGGCCAGCACATCGCCCACCCAATGCCGCTTGTTATAGACACGCAGGAAAGCTACGCCAGCGGCCACAGCATAGGCTGCACCGCCATACCCACAGCCGTATTCTATGCGCATCAGCTCAGCACCGGTGAAAGCCGTAGCGGTGTGGCCGGAGAAGAAGGAGTTGCACTTGGGAGAATCGGGACGTTGCTCGCGAACGGTATATTTCACGGTATTGGTGATGGCTGCCATCAAGGCATGGGCAGTGGCGGATGCGATGACACGGTCACGGAAGTTATGCTTGGATTGCACTCCGGGAATGAAGCCTAAGAAGGGCTGGATACCCGAAGGGACATATTGCAGATAGTCATCTACCGAAATGATATTCCAGCCGGGGTTCATCTCCTTGTAGGCCTTCTGTGCCACCAAATCCACGGGGCTCTTCTCCACCAGTCCCAGCGTTCCCATCGTAATCAACACGGCAGGAGCTATCAGCTGTTGGGGCTGATAATAAGGGTTCTTATGGCGTTGCACCACCTGCACGCTGTCTTCCTGCGCCCATATCGGGCACATCACAAGCAACAGCAAGGCAGTTATCAGGGGGCGTCTCATAGGCCAATTTTTAAAGTTCCAATGATACCACGCGGAATGGTCAGCGTCATGGTATAGCCACGGCGATCTACGCCGCGCAGACCTTGGGGGAAGCTGTATTCCGTCAGGGACGTTCCGAAATCATAGATATTGTAGCACATCAGGCTAAAGGTCATCGGGTACTTGCCCACCTTCCAGTTCGCCTGAGCATGAAGGTCGAAGTTGAAGAGGGCGCATTCCCTACAGCCAAAGTCGCCGTCGGTGGGATTGATGCCACGCGAACAGCCCGGGCGCACAGCCACTTGCAGATTACCGTTGGCATCGATGGCATTGGCGGTGTTGAAGAAGACGATGGGCTGACCATCGGTCCAGCGCCCGTTAATGCCGAAGCGAAAGTTCTTGCATACGTTGTAAGCCAAATAGATACGACAT
Organism: Prevotella sp.; assembly: GCA_015060555.1. Lineage (GTDB taxonomy): Bacteria > Bacteroidota > Bacteroidia > Bacteroidales > Bacteroidaceae > Physcousia. The sequence goes on along the minus strand of SUYG01000014.1, from coordinate 104,422 downwards.
ACATAGGCCTTATCCTGATCCAGACGTCCCACACCGGGATAGGGCGCCGACGTGTTGCCCAACGTGCTGCGGGTGTTGGGGTTGGCGGTCGATTCCGAGAGCACACCGATATTGTTGGCAGCGGGTCCGATGCCCAAAGCCACAACACTGGCCCCCATCATCGATTGCCACGAAAGGCTGAAGAACACCTTGCGGCCATGATAGGTGTAGCGCGTCGTCTGCGTCATAAAATAGGGCGTATTCGTCAGCCAATTGTTGCTCATCAGTCCTGTGGGCTGATAGTCAACAATATAGTCGCGCGCTCCGGGTGTCATGAAATAATAGTCGCCATTCATCACACCGTTAGCAGCCGCTCCATCCGCAAACCGTGTCATCCATACGTGGTAGTATTTCCTGAAGCTCTGCAAGAGGGCAAATTCATGGCGCCCGAAGCGCAGATGGATCGGAACGCTCAGCGTGGCATAGGCGGGTTGCTGCAAGCCTGCTGCATAGCGGTGGCTGCTGCCGCCTGTGGTGGTGAAGAGGCGGTCTGTGCCACTGAAGAAGACATTGGCGCTCATATAGTCACAACTCATGAAACGGATGTCCTCAATATTGTAGCTCACGCGGTCGTGGGCCAAAGTAAGCCCCAGTTGCAGCCACTTCGTGGGACGGTAGTCGAGCATAGCTGTGGCCTTCACATTGGGAGATATCTTCGTGCGGTTGCGTAGCACCATTCCATCAAGGGTGAAGTAGCAGTCGCCACGCACTTCCAGCTTCGGGGTAATCTGGTAGCGGGCCTCAACGCCAACTTTGTTCTCCAAGAGCCCTGCAGCGAAAGCACGACTCGTCCATTCATAACGGTAGAGGGGCGTGGGCTCCGGTTGCTGGGCGTGCTGTAAGTACACCTCGTTTGTGAAATGTTGGGCGGAAGGCGAGAAGAGCAGCAGGGAATTGTAGCCCTCAGCCTTCAGCTGCAGCCATGACAGCAGGGGCCTGGCATAAGCGATGTGCCACGACAGCTCGTGGGTGTTGCCGTCTGTCATCCATGGTTCCAACGACTCGCCGTCTTGGTCAATAAAGTTTCTTGAGAACTGAAGGCCGTCATGCCGCGTGACGTTGGTGGCCCATGTGAGGCCTGTTGTCAGTCCGCCGCGTTTGGCATAGAGCGAGGCGCTGTAGGTGTTCAGGCGCATCACCTCGTTGGGATTGTAGTAGAACTCAGCGCCATAGTTGTCCTTCCCAGAGAAATTCAGGAGGTAGCCAAAGCGGTCGAAGAAACCGCCAGATGGCAGTTGGCCGTCCGCCTGCACCTTATAATATGAGGCAGTGTAGAGTGGTTGCGTGCGACGCAGACCGTTATGATCGAGATTGGGATATGCCTGCTGTCCCATGCTTGCATAGAGGTGCTGACGGTAACCGCGGCCTTGACGATCACGTAGGGTAGCTGCCACATCCACCGTACCCTGCCCCCTGACATACTGACGGTTCAGGACGATGTCCTGGTCGTAGGCCTCCTCACGAGGTGTGGCATGAGAGAGATGGATGATGTCGGCTGTGCCCCACGAGATACCCCCAAGATTGCCACGGTTCCACGACGCCTGCGCATAGTCACCGGCCAGTGTGTCCTGCTCAAAATGAAAAACGGAGCTAAGGGGGTCAAGGCGCAAGTTGTAGTTTTCCATATTGGGGACGTAACTTGTAGAGCCAGCCGTGAAACGGTTATCAACGCGGAAACCATCCAAATAATAGCGATTCCATCGGAACGAATTGCCATCAACGGTAAAGATCAACTGTCCGGATTCATCCCATTGTCCCACATGTAATCCCTGATAAATGGTATGATCCGAAAGGCCGTCTAACCAATGCGCCAAATGGCCTTGGTGATAGTACTCGCGAAAGAATGCTGCCGACACCGAGTCCTCATCGACCTGTGCCTGCGTGGGCAAAGTGATAAGCGAAAGAGTGAAAAGCAAAAAACAAAAAGACGCCCTCCTCACTCCCTCTTCCAGGGAGAGGGTGATCACTTTGGCAATGAGTGACAAGATATGATAGAATCTCTTATTTTTCACTTTTCACTCTTTTACTTTTCACTTTCAGTATATCCCACCGATAGGCGACACCCAGCCGCACTTGGTGGTATGGATAGTCGTGCAGACCATAAAGATAGGCAGCCACAACATCAAACTGCTTGACATGATAGACGAAGTCCGTGCGCAGTACCATCGGCACGTCATGTGCCTGGTCGCCACCATTGCTTGCATGATGTTCCCATCCGCTGTAGCCCGCAAAGGTCTCGGACAACGAGAAATGGCGGTTCTCCCATTTCACCATAGCGCCGAACTGTACGGCATCGTTCTGGCGGCCATTGTCGGTCTGCCAACAGAGGAAGCCCGTGGAAAGAGCTACGCGGAGGTTGTGCTTCCATGTCGGGCTGCTACCTAAGGCGAACGACTTACCCAAGGCGGTATCAAAGAAATAGCCAGGGCTGTCATAGTAACGGGCATGGAAATACTCACCGCCGGAGGCGGTCTTCAGGGCGGCACGCACCACCCAGTCGGGACGCCAGCGTCGCTCGCGCAACAGCTGGATGTCCGCAGTGACATAGACATCGCCAGACAGGTTGCCCTTCCGAGCGCCTTCGCGATGCTCGGGCAGGATGTTGGTGGCATCAAGACTCTCATCGCTATTGCGATACCACTCCATCACAGGCATCCACAACGAGAGATTGACGCGGTCTGTCCACAGAGGTATGTTCACCTTCAGCGAGATGTCGCCCGTGTGGTCACCCCTGAAGCCGGGGAAGTAGTCACCCGCCAACTCCACACGCAGAACCTTTTGCACGCGACCGTCCAACATCTCGGGCACTGCAAAGGCGTTGGGGCCGAAGTAGTAGGGCGAGATCTGCGTCACATCACTGAGTGAGGCTTCGGTGAGCGGCGTCTGTGCAACAGCCATATCCCACGACAGCGTAAGAACTGTCGCCAGCAAGAGCTGGCGGCTGACAGGGAGATGATAAGCTCTTAGCTTCATGAAGGATACACTATTGAAATAAGATACCTATCTTAGGCTCGTAAGATTACTAATCTTATGGCGATAAGATACCTATCTTAGGCTCGTAAGATTACTCATCTTCAGGCAGCAGGTTGGCTTGGTTGTCAGAAGGCGCTGGGCTTGAGGTCGAGGCCTGCATGTTCATCGATGCCGAACATCAGGTTCATGTTCTGCACAGCCTGACCGCTGGCACCTTTGAGGAGATTGTCAATAACGCTGGTGATGAGGAGTTTATCATCGAATTTCTCCACGTGAACGAGCGCCTTGTTGGTATTCACCACTTGCTTCAGGTCGAGGTCGCGAGCTACGTAATGTGTGAAAGCAGCCGTCTCATAGAACTGCTTGTAGAGTTTCACGACATCTGCCTCGGACAGGGCCGGATCGACGCGTACGACCTCGGTGCAGAAGATGCCACGGGCAAAGTCGCCACGGTAAGGGATGAAATCCACGCTGGCATTGAAGCCGGGCTGTAGCTGTGCCAACGACTGACGGATCTCAGGCACATGCTGATGGCGGAATGCCTTGTAGATGCTCATGTTGCCCATGCGCCACGAGAAATGAGTCGTGGCTCCGGGCTTCACGCCAGCACCCGTGGATCCCGTGATGGCGTTCACGCTGATGTCGCTGTGCAGCAGCCAGTTGGCAGCCAAAGGCAGCAGGCCCAACTGGATAGCCGTAGCGAAGCAACCTGGGTTGGCGATATGCTGGGCCTTAGCTATCTCAGCCTTATTGATTTCCGGCAGGCCATAAACATAATCATGATCGGGTGAGGCAAGACGGAAGTCCTGTGCCAGGTCGATGATACGTACATTGGCTGGCACAGGGTGTTCCTTGAGGAACTCTGCACTCTTGCCGTGCCCCATACACAAGAACAGCACGTCAATGCTCTTCAGCGCCAAACGCGAAGTGAACTTCATGTCTGTCTCGCCCAACAGACCTTCGTGGACGTCGGTGAGCAAGGCTTTGGCGTTGCTCGTGCTATGCACAAAAGCGATTTCCGCCTCGGGATGGTGCAGCAGCAGACGGATGAGCTCACCCGCCGTATAGCCGGCGCCGCCGATGATACCAACTTTTATCATCTCTTCTCGTCCTTATGTATTCCATAATACACACGCAACGGCGTGGAGAGCACCTTGATGAAGCCCTTAGCCTCGTCGGCGGTCCAACCCGTCTGCGTCTCGCCGTATTCACCGAGCTTGCTGCGGGTGAGGTCGTTGACACTGTCAACACCCACGGTCTCAAAGCCGAAGGGGCGCAGCTTCAGGATGGCTGTGCCGGTGACATTGCGCTGCGTGGATGTCAGGAAAGCTTCCAAGTCGGGCATCACGGGCTCCAGATACTGGCTCTCGTGCAGGAACATTCCATACCAGTTGCCCAGCTGATCTTTCCAGTACTGCTGCCACTTGGAAAGCGTGGACTTCTCCAATAGGCGGTGGGCCTCGATGATGAGTTTGGGTGCTGCGGCCTCGAAGCCTACGCGGCCCTTGATGCCGATGATGGTGTCGCCCACGTTGGCATCGCGACCGATGGCGTAGCTGGCACCAATCTCCTCAATCTTCTGGATGGCCTTGATGCGATCGTCGAACTTCTCGCCGTTGACAGCCACGATCTCACCCTTCTCGAACTGAATCTTCAACAGGCTTTCCGGTTCCTTGGCCGTCACGTGCTTCAGGTAAGCCTCCTCGGGCAGACTCTGCGTAGCGTCAAGTAGCTCGCCGCCACAGATGCTGGTGCCCCAAATGCCTACATTATAAGAATACTTCAGTTTAGCGAAGTCTGCGCTGAAACCATGGTCGTTGAGGTAGTCCACCTCTTCTTTGCGCGTCAGCTTCTTGTCACGCGTGAGAGTGATAATCTCCACGCCCGGCGCCATCACCAGGAAAGTCATGTCAAAGCGAATCTGGTCGTTGCCGGCTCCCGTGCTGCCATGAGCGATGGCGTCGGCGCCAATCTCATTGGCATATCGGGCGATGGCGATGGCCTGGAAGATGCGCTCGCTGCTAACCGATATCGGGTAGCAGTTGTTGCGCAGCACATTGCCGAAAATCATGTACTTCAGCGACTTCTCGTAGTATTCCTGTGTCACATCGAGCGTCACATACTTCGTAGCGCCCAACTTGTAGGCGTTCTCCTCGTTGGTCTTCAGCTGCTCAGCACTGAAACCACCCGTATTGGCACACGCAGCGTGCACTTCATATCCTAATTCCTTGGCGAGATACATCACCGTGTAGCTCGTGTCCAGGCCGCCGCTAAAGGCGACCACTACTTTCTTCTTTTCCATATATTTTAATTTTCAATTATTCAATCCTTCAATGTTTCAATCTTTCAATGTTTCAATCTCTCAATCCTTCAATCTCACGCCCCTCTTAGTCTCTCAACTCCTGGCTGTGCGCTGCGCGCCCCTCTAACCTGTTTATTCTCTCTATGACATCCTGCGGCACTTTAGCAGGCAGGTGCTCTTCGGGGTCAAAGAGCATGGCGGTGCAGATACAGAACTTGCGGTTGCGCTCGCGCAACACCCCCACATTCACACAACCTTCACAACCCTTCCAGAACGCTTCGTCGTCCGTGAGGTCGTCGAAGGTCACGGGCAGGTAGCCCAGCTGTGTGTTCATCTTCATCACCGCCTTACCGCTGGTGAGTGAGAAGATCTTGGCATGTGGCCAGCGAATACGTGCCAACGAGAATGTCAGGTCCTTGATTTTCTTCGCGATGCCGAGACCGCGGAAGTCGGGATGTACAATCAGGCCCGAGGTGGTGACATACTGTTTGTTGCCCCATGTCTCGATGTAGCTGAAGCCCGCGAAACGCGGCTCCGAACCGTCCGCCTGCGGTGCCAGCGCGATAACCGCCTTGGCCTCCTTCATCTTCGTGGCAACATACTCATGGGTGCGCTTGGCAATACCCGTGCCGCGGACTTTGGCAGCGTCCTCAATGGTCTTCAGAATGGTATCAACGTATTTCTCATGCGTCTCGTCGGCCACTAATACTTGTATTTCCTGTTCTGTCATATTGTATATTTATTCAATTATTCATTATATTCCGCTTTGTTGAATCTCGGCGATGGCGTCCATCACATGTTTACGATCTGACCTTTCGTCGAGCACAATGAGCACCGTGTCATCACCCGCAATTGTCCCCAGCACTTCAGGCAGACGGGCATTGTCGATGTCGTATGCCACATGGCCTGCGTGGCCCGGGGGTGTGTGCATGACAGCCAGATTGCCACTGAACGTCATGGACAATGCGCCAAGACGGTTGATTTGCTGCACCGTCATGCGTGTATCGCTCACACGTTGGTAGCGCCGCTGCTCGGGCAGGAGATAGATGTAATTCCCCTGGTCGCTACGCCCTTTCACCACGTGCAGCTGCCGCAAGTCGCGCGACAACGTGGCTTGAGTGATGGGAAAGCCAGCCTTTTCCAACTCGTGCAGCAACTCATCCTGCTTGCTCAACTCCTGGCTGGAAATAATCATTTTTATAACCTCCAGCCGTGTGTGCTTATCTTGTCTCATTTCCTTCTATAGCACCCGAAACGCCGGACGCATTAAAAACGGGCGCAAAGGTATGAATAAATTTTCAGACAGACCACATATTTTACCGAATATTTTGCATATTCATTGCATTTTCTGCATATCCTGACCCGCATCAGCATTGGCATCAGGAAATAACAGCACCAAAAATTGGAGAAATAGACGTCAGAATAGGAAGAGAAAAGCAAATAGCTACGATAAAAACACCGTAAAACGCAGAAATAAGTCGCAATCAGGTGCAGAAATGCAAGTATTTTCGTCTATTTTAAGCCTATTTTGGCCTATTTAAGTTGTAAATAAAACATTAAAACTATAATTTACACAAGTGTTTCTGATTATAATACAATGAATTACGACATATTTAGTGAAAATGGTCATATAGAGTCATAGAAACATAATACCTTCTCAATACTCCATCGCCGCTCAGTCTATGCCCCGTTACCAATCACTCCATGCCGTGCCAGCAATCACTCCATGCCCCGTTACCAATCACTCCATGCCGTGCCAGCAATCACCCCATGCTTTGTCAGCAATCACTCCATGGCGTGTTGAGTGGATCACCATGGTGAACCACCCGATACCGCTTGCCCTTCCAGCCATAACCACTTTACCTTCCCCCGCTCACCACATGGTCTTCAGCCCACCATAACATGGTCTTATACCCTACATGTCGCGTCCCTCCCCTCGCAAAAGCAGGCCCTTCCTACTCCAAAGCCATAGGCTTCCTCGCGCGAGAGCAGCCCCATCCCCTTACGGGGACATTTTTCCTACGCACTGAGAACTACTAATATATAATGTTCGCGCGCAGAATCAGACGCGGACCTATGGATGTATTTGATTGAAGGATAGACCTTTGAACCCTTCAACAAAGTTTTGATGTTTTTTAAGCATCAAAATATAAAAAAGAGAGAAAATATTTGTTGGAAAACAGCAATGCATTTAACTTTGCAACGCTATATACAATATATGAATAAGAGGGCACATCAAATCACGCACATCCTGGAATGGATTCTGGCCGTTGTCTTCCTCCTCTCAGGAGCTGGAAAGATGGTGAACTCGGCAGGCTTCGGAGAACTGATCTCCAGCTATGGGCTGGAATGGTTCTCGATGCTGTCACCAGTCATTATCCTAATAGAGATGCTATTAGGCCTGCTGCTACTCTTGCATCTTTGGCCACGCTTTGCCGCGACCGCAATTCTCGCACTGCTGATGGTGTTCAGCATTGCTTTCATGTACGGACATCTGGTACACGGCATCGAGGATTGTGGTTGCTTCGGAAGTCTGGGACAAAAGATGCCCGTGTGGGCCACCTATCTAAGGAATATCATTTTGATGGCATTCGCGCTCTATATCCTGATGCACGAGCCAAAGCGAGCTGCAACATCTTTGGACAAAAGCCGACCAAGTCTCTTCTTCCTGACAGTACTTATGACCATCGCCACCTTCTGGACAGGCTATACGTGGCGCCCCACCACTTTCTTTATGAACAACTTCGCCCAGGCGCACCCTCTGCTTGGCTGCGAAATCAACCAATCGCCCATAGGCAGATACGTACAAGTGGCCAATGATTCCACCTATATAATTTGGGTGTTCTCGTACAGCTGCGGTGGCTGCATCAACAGCATGGAGAACATCAAACAATATCAAGATGTCGCAGATCGCTTTGTGCCGCTGGCGGTGACACCTGACCCCGACGGGCGCAAGCGTCGGCTGCTACAGTTCCCTTACGATGCCATCTATGTAGGCGACGAATTGTCCGGTTTCATCGAGATTCTGCCCACACTTCTCTACGTGGAAGACGGCAAGGTAAAGTTCGTCATCGAAGAGTCTGTGCCGAGCATATACTCCTTCAAGAGCAACTATCTGGAGATGTCAAACGACGAAATCTTAAAACAAATATCAACCCCTAAAAGTGAGTGACAACTATGAAAAAGAACCTCTTAAGCATCTGTGGCATGGCACTCGCACTTTGCTGTGCTGTCGCCATTACATCCTGTGACAAGAAAAACTCGAAGAACTGCACGTCGGCCGACAAGCCTTACTACTGCAGTTCTGCAAAAGCCTGTTGTGGATATCAATACAACGACGGCCACGGCACATGCTGGCAAACAATGGAAGGATGCCGTTCGTCCGGCTATGCCTGCCAGACCTGCCACATCGAAGACGATTAAGGAATGCCAGCCCTCGTTCTGTGTGAAGAATAAGGGTTAAAGCAGACAGCGAAGGTTCTTGACGAGCTGCTCTGTGGAGCTGGCTCCGACAAGGACTGAGGTGACGCCGCGCTGACAGAGAATCCAGCGCAAGGCGTACTCCGCCATCGACTGCCCACACGCTTCGGCATCGGCTTTTAACTGAAGGAGGAACTGCATCAGCTCCGGCGTGAGACGTTCCTCCTTCAGGAAGTGGTTTTTGGCCATACGAGAATCTGTCGGAATGCCATTGAGATAGCGGTCTGTTAGCAGACCCTGTGCCAATGGGGAGAAGGCGATGAACCCGATGCCGTGTTCATGGCAGTAGTCCAGGATGCCCTCGTCCATCGGTTCACGGTCGAGCAGGTTCAGGCGGCCCTGATAGATTAACAAAGGAACGTCGCGTTCACGCAGGTATTCATCAGCCCGCTTCAAAGCCTCCAATGGCCAGCGCGATATACCTATATATAATGCCTTTCCAGAACGGACGATATCAACGAGAGCCTGCAAAGTTTCTTCCAGCGGCGTGGCTGGGTCGTAGCGGTGACTGTAGAAGAGATCGACATAGTCCAGGTGCATCCGACGCAGGCTCTGGTCGAGGCTGGCCATCAGGTACTTGCGAGAGCCCCAGTTGCCGTAAGGCCCCGGCCACATATCATAACCCGCTTTAGTAGCAATGAACAGCTCGTCGCGATACGGACGGAAATCCTCGTCCATCAGACGCCCCAATGTCTCCTCGGCAGAACCATAGGGTGGACCATAGTTGTTGGCCAAGTCAAAATGCGTGATGCCGTGGTCGAAGGCGTAGCGGGTAATGGCGCGACTGCGCTCGAAGGGATCGTCGCCTCCGAAGTTGTGCCAGAAGCCAAGGCTCAAGCGCGGCAAGAGGACACCACTGAGACCACAGCGGGCATAAAGCGTTTCTGACGCATCATAGCGTCGCACATCAGCTTCATAAGTACGAATTAATTCCATCTTATCGGACTTTTTGGGTAGATTTCTGCGACAAAGGTACGAATAATTCGTTGAAAGCCTAAAGTTGAAAGCTTAAAGTTTTCAAAAAACGTTCTTTTTACCTACCTTTGCGCAGTCCAATCGCAAATACCGCATAAGATATGAAGAAATTCCTATCCTTTGTATTCGTATTTATCTCCTTTACACTACCGCTGTTTGCCGGCACCTTTGCCAAGCCAGACATCCCCGTGGAGAAAGCGGACGTGCTGAAGGTCAACAGCCGCCCAGCGGTCGCCGAGCGGCTGTTCCGCTCCGATGCCGTCGAGAAGCAGATCAGAGAGATTGTGGCACAGCTCACGAATGTGCGTCTGGCATGGATGTTTGTCAACTGCTTCCCCAATACCATTGACACAACGGTACACTACACTGAATCCGACAGCGAAGGCAACCCCGACACCTTTGTATATACAGGTGACATTCACGCAATGTGGCTGCGCGACTCAGGCGCACAGGTGTTTCCCTATGTAAAGCTGGCCCCCAAGGACAAGCATCTGCAACGGATGCTCGCCGGTGTCATCCTGCGACAACTCAAATGCATCAATATCGACCCCTATGCCAACGCCTTCAACAAGGAGCCCGATTCCAACGGCCCCTGGCAGAGCGACCACACCGACATGAAGCCCGAGTTGCACGAACGCAAGTGGGAAATTGATTCGTTGTGCTATGTCATCCGCCTGGCGTATGAGTACTGGACGGTAACGGGCGACACCTCCGTCTTCGGCGACGCCTGGGTGAAGGCCGTACAGAACATCCTCGCCACATTCCACGACCAGCAACACAAAAACGGCAACCGCGGGAAATATCGCTTTGAGCGCAAGACCACACGCCAGCTCGACACGATGAGCAACAACGGCTGGGGCGCTCCCGTCAAGCCCGTGGGCCTCATCGCATCAGCCTTCCGTCCCAGCGACGATGCTACCACCTTCCTCTTCCTCATCCCCTCCAACTTCATGGCTGTAACACAGCTGCGCCATGCCGCAGAGATTCTCACGAAGGTAAATGGCCGCACAGACCTGGCACAACAATGCACCGACCTGGCCAACGAAGTACATGAGGCGCTGAACAAATACGCCATCAATATCCACCCCAAATACGGTCCCATCTACGCCTACGAAATCGATGGATTCGGCAACCAACTCCTGATGGACGACGCCAACGTACCCTCCCTGCTCGCCATGGCCTACCTCGGCGATGTGCCTGCCAGCGACCCCATCTACCAGAACACACGCCGCTTCGTATGGAGCGAGGACAACCCCTACTTCTTCCGCGGAAAAGCCGGTGAAGGCATCGGCGGTCCGCACATCGGGCATGATATGCCCTGGCCCATGTCCATCATGATGAAAGCCTTCACCAGCACCGATGACACCGAGATCAAGGCATGCATCAGAATGCTCATGGACACCGATGCCGGCACGGGCTTCATGCACGAGAGCTTCAACAAGGACGATGCCACCCACTTCACTCGCGAGTGGTTCGCCTGGCAGAACACGCTCTTCGGCGAGCTCATCATCAAACTCGTGAACGATGGTAAGCTCTACCTCCTCAACAGTCTCTGATTCTCATACAACAATAACATGGCACTGAACTATATTTGGATTGCATTTTTCATCATCGCTGCCGCTGTAGCAACGGTGAAATTGGTATTCTTCGCCGATGTAGAAGTCTTTCCCGCCATCATGAATGCCACGATGGATGCGGCAAAAAACGGCTTTGAGATTTCCCTGGGACTCACCGCCATACTCTCATTGTGGATGGGTATTATGAAAATAGGCGAACAGGGTGGCGTGGTCAACATGCTGGCGCGCTGGTTGGGGCCTCTGTTCCGAAGGCTCTTTCCCGAAATTCCCGAAGGACACCCCGTGGTAGGTAACATCTTCATGAATCTCTCAGCGAACATGCTGGGACTCGACAATGCCGCCACGCCATTAGGTCTGAAGGCCATGGAGGGTTTGCAAGAACTGAACACGCGCAAAGACACCGCCTCCAACTCCATGATTATGTTCCTCGTGATGAACACTGCCGGACTCACCATCGTACCCGTGTCCATCTTTGCCTACCGTGCCTCGATGGGCGCTGCGGAGCCCACGGATATATTCATCCCTATTCTCTTAGCCACACTCATCTCAATGGTCGTAGGCGTAGCCATCACTGGTGCCATCCAACGAATCAATCTGTGGAACCGCCCCGTGCTCATCACCCTGGCCGTCTTCGCCCTCATCGTGGCCGGCATGGCATGGGCAGCGAAAACCTTGTCACAGCAAGAGATGGGCGTATTCTCCGCTAATGTCGCCGACATCGTCCTCTTAGCCATCATCGTAGCTTTCATCCTCGCGGGCGTGCGCAAACATATTAATGTATATGACGCTTTCATCGAAGGTGCCAAGGGCGGCTTCTCGACAGCCGTGGGCATCATCCCCTACCTAATCGCCATCCTTGTAGGCATCGCCGCCTTCCGTGCATCGGGTGCAATGGACTGGCTACTGAGCGGCATCGGCTGGATTGTGGAGGCCTGCGGCGGTCATGCCGACATCACAGGTGCTTTACCCACAGCACTCATGAAACCTCTTAGCGGCAGCGGCGCCCGTGGTATGATGCTGGAGTGCATGCAGACCTACGGACCCGACTCCTTTGCCGGACGCCTGAGCTGCATCTTCCAAGGCTCCACAGACACGACCTTCTACATCCTGGCCGTCTATTTTGGCAGCGTAGGAATCCGCAACACACGCTATGCCCTACCCTGCGGTTTAGCCGCCGATCTGGCATCTGTGATTGCCGCTATCATCGTGGCCAACCTCTTTTTCGGATAAGAATACCTCCCAATAAAGAAATCGCCCATTTCATCGGAAACGAGACACGATGAAATGGGCGATTTTTTAGCGTTTCTGTGCGCTGCCGTTGGCAATGCGCCTATCACTATGCATCAATGTTTGCGTAGTTAGCGTTCTTCTCAATGAACTCGCGGCGCGGAGCGACATCCTCACCCATGAGCATGGAGAAAACATAGTCGGCACCGGCAGCATCCTCAATGGTCACTTGCTTCAAGAGGCGTGTCTCGGGGTTCATGGTAGTCTCCCAAAGCTGCTCGGGATTCATCTCACCCAGACCTTTGTAGCGCTGGGTATAGACGCCTTGTTCCTGACCATCGTTGTACTTCATAAGGAACTGCATACGCTGCTGGTCGTTGTAGCAGTACTCTTCAATCTTACCTTTCTTACAGCGGTAGAGAGGTGGAGTGGCGATGTAGAGGTGGCCTTTCTGGATGAGTTCAGGCATATAACGATAGAAGAGCGTCATCAGGAGGGTGTCGATGTGATAGCCATCGACATCGGCATCGGTCATGATGACAATCTTGTGGTAGCGCAGTTTGTCGTAGTTGGCTTCCTTGCTGTCATCACCGAGACCGTAGCGCACGCCGAGAGCCTGGATGATGTTGTTGACCTCCTCATGCTCGAAGGCCTTATGCCACATCACGCGCTCCACATTGAAGATCTTACCGCGGATAGGGAGGATAGCCTGGAAGTGACGGTTACGACCCTGCTTGGCACTGCCGCCTGCGGAGTCACCCTCGACGATGAACATCTCGCAGTTGGCGGGGTCACGGTCGCTGCAGTCGGCGAGTTTGCCCGGAAGTCCGCCACCCGAGAGCGGAGACTTGCGCTGTACACTTTCACGTGCCTTGCGGGCTGCCACACGCGCCGTAGCTGCCAAGATAACCTTGTCCACGATGAGTTTAGCCTCTTTCGGGTGCTCTTCAAGATAGTTGGAGAGAGCCTCGCCGACAGCCTGCTGCACGGCACCTGCGACTTCGCTGTTGCCCAGCTTCGTCTTGGTTTGGCCTTCGAACTGGGGTTCTGCCACCTTGATGCTGATGACAGCTGTGAGTCCTTCACGGAAGTCCTCACCGGAAATCTCCACCTTGTTCTTCTCCAACTTCTCCAATTCCTTGGCACACTGTTCCTCTGCATATTTCTTCAGTGTACGCGTCAGCGCCATGCGGAAGCCCTGCAGGTGGGTACCACCCTCGATGGTGTTGATATTGTTGACGTAGGAGTGGAGGTTCTCGCTGTAGGCGGTGTTGTACATGATGGCGCACTCAATGGGAATGCCCTGCTTCTCGGTGTTCAGGTAGATGACATCGTTGAAGAGGTGTGTGCGAGTGCTGTCGATGTAGCGCACGAACTCCTGAAGGCCGTCCTTACTGTAGAACACATCCTGACGCGTATTGCCCTCATCGTCGGGGCGCATATCTGTCAGCGTGATGGTAATACCGGCATTCAGGAATGCCAGCTCACGCATGCGGTTGGCCAGGATATCGTACTTATACTCTGTAGTGATGAAGATGCTGCCATCGGGCCAGAACTGCTGGCGTGTGCCGCGCAGATTCGTCTCTCCCACGACCTTCACATCATAGAGCGGCTTACCCTTCTCATATTCCTGCTGATAGATTTTACCATCGCGGAACACCTGGCTGAGCATGTGCGTGGAAAGGGCGTTCACGCAACTCACACCTACGCCGTGGAGACCACCGGAAACCTTATACGAGCCCTTGTCGAACTTACCGCCGGCGTGGAGCACTGTCATGACAACTTCCAGGGCGCTCTTATGCTCCTTCTCGTGCATATCCACTGGAATACCACGTCCGTTGTCCTGTACAGTGATGCTATTGTCCTCGTTGATGGTGACCTCGATGTGGGTGCAGTAGCCTGCCAGGGCCTCATCGATGGAGTTATCGACGGTTTCATAGACGAGATGATGAAGACCTTTCTCGCTGATGTCACCGATATACATCGCTGGACGCTTACGTACAGCCTCTAAGCCTTCCAGGACCTGAATGTTACTCGCGCTGTAATTTGCGCCATTCTTGATTTCTTCTTCCATATTCAATATATAGCTCGTTTTGCGTGCAAAGATAGTAAGAATAGTTTAAAGTTTAAAGTTTAAAGTTTAAAGATTTCGCCCTTTTAACAGCTTTTCACACGCGCACGCGCACGCGCGCGCATACTTTTGTTACACGAGACACAAAATATCTTCTCGCAAGACACAAAAAAAGAGAACAATGAACCTCACGGCCCGTTGTTCTCACGGAAGTATTAAAAATTTGCTATGGACTTGTTTGGACTGACGTCCAAACGGAGGATGGAAATATTTGCTAACGAGATGTCTTATCCAAGCTTCTGGATATGACGAGCTAATTTAGACTTGAGGTTGGAAGCCTTGTTCTTGTGAATGATGTTCACCTTTGCCAGTTTATCCAGCATCTTCTGGACAACGGGATACTGCTTCTCGGCCTCAGCCTTGTCCGTGGTAGCACGGAGTGTACGTACGGCAGCGCGCATAGCCTTCGCATAGTAGCGGTTGTGCAGGCGGCGCTTCTGCTCCTGACGGATTCTCTTTAATGACGACTTATGATTTGCCATTTCAATTTACGATTTGACTATATTTACTATTTACGTTTATTTGTAGTCCATAGCAGAGTCGAACTGCTCTTTAGAGAATGAAAATCTCTCGTCCTAACCGATAGACGAATGGACCGGCGGCTTATTTTGCGGGTGCAAAGGTACGGTAAAAAACAATACGCGCCAAACATTTCCACAAAAAATATTATCTTACCAATAATTTTCAACCTTTCTAAGGGCTCTATTCGTCATTTTTTGCTACTTTTGTCCCATGCGCAGCCATGGAATCGTCCTTCATTCTCTTCGCTACGGCGATCATCGCATCATCGTAGATATCTTCACTGAGGCTGCCGGCGTGGTGCCATTTATCGTGCCGCAGTCGCGCATCGGGCGCAACGGCATCAAAGCCAGTGCGTGGCAGCCATTGGCACTGGTGGAGGTCGCATGGCAGCCCAACGTGAAGACGGCCCTTCAACGCCCCAAGGAGTTGTCGCTGTGGCAGCCATGGCGAACGCTGACGATAGAGCCGCGCAAGACGGCCATGAGCTTATTTCTCAGCGAGTTCCTGTATCACGCCCTACGTCGAGAGCAGGAGAACCGCCCACTCTTCGAGTTCGTGACGAAGGCACTGTCGTGGTTCGATGAGCGAGACGACCAGTTCGTCAACTTCCACATTGTGTTCCTGCTTCACCTGACGCGTTTTCTGGGTTTCCTTCCCAATGTGGAGGACTGGGAGGAAGGCTGCTATTTCGACCTACAGGCCGCGACCTTCTCACGCGTGCGCCCGTACCATATATATTATCTTGAGCCCGAGGAGTCTGCACTCGTCCCCAAGTTCCTGCGTATGGACCTGCGATCGATGCGCGCCGTTGGACTTAACCACGCCTTGCGCCATCGGGCGCTGGAAATTGTCACAGAGTTCTACCGCCTGCACATCCCCGAGTTTCCAGAAAGCCGCAGCTTAGAGGTGTTGGCTGAAGTGTTTGAATAGTCAACGCAAAGTCTCCACAGCTTTACGAATGGCCTTGTCATTCTGCGCCTGGTGCTGCAGCGCGCCACGCTGGTAGTAGTAGCGGCTGACGAGTTCTGTTTCCAGATATTTCTGAATGTGCGAGCGGAAACGTTCGAGGTCTGCGCGCAGGTTATTGGCCTTTAGTTTGGCCTCGAGGCGGTTGAAATCTTCCTGCACCTCCTCATAGCGTCCTTCGATGCGCGCCACCTGACGCACCTGATTCAAGGCAGCAACGGAGCGGGCGTTATAGGTGAAGTCGCTGGCCGCTATAGCATCCACGAAGGCAGCGTAGTCTTCATCCGTAAGGTGGAAGTCTGCCGGTGCTACGACAGAAGGATGGGCGGCCACAAAGTGATTGGCATAGTTGAAAAACGCATCAGAGTTGTAGAGATCATAGACCATTGTAGGCACACTGTCCACCACGAGGACACTGTCCGGGAGTATTCCGCCGCCATCGCGCACAGGACGACCCAGACGGGTATGGAATTCGCGCGTCAGGCTGTCAGGCAACGTCGTGGCAGCGCCGTCAATGGTGCGATGGCGATAGTCATAGGCCTGGATGCAGCGTCCGGAAGGGATGTAATAACGGGCGGTCGTAATCTTGAGGTGACCATGATAGGGTAGCTCCCGGATACCTTGCACAAGACCTTTACCATAGGTGCGCTGGCCAAGGATGACAGCACGATCCAAATCCTGCAGGGCGCCACTGATAATCTCAGATGCCGAGGCGGAACCGCCATTCACCAGCACGGCCAACGGCATCACGGTGTCGATAGGCTCTGCTGGAGTGCGGTATTCATGGCACATCGACTCCACCTTCCCACGTGTAGATACCACCAGGCTTCCGCGCGGCACGAACATCCCCACAATCTCCACAGCCTCCACGACGGCACCGCCAGGGTTGTCGCGCAGGTCGATGATGAGCCGTTCCATGCCCTGCTGCTTCAACTCAGTAACAGCATAACGCACATCGCGCGAACAGTGATCGGTGACGCTCGACAAATAGAGGTAGCCCACATGGGCCTGCTCATCCACGATGCCGTACCAGGGCACGGCCGGCGTCTGTATCTGTCGGCGTGTAATCTTGAACGCCAAAGGTTTCTTCTCGCCTTCGCGCTTCACACACAGTTCAAAAGTCGTTCCGGCCTCACCACGCAGATTCTTGCTCACCTCCGATATGGGCCAGCCCTTGACATCCTTCCCGTCGATGGTCAGGATAACATCACCGGCCCGTACGCCGGCCTCCTGTGCCGGGCTTCCCTCGTAAGGTTCTTCGATAGCAGCCCTGTCTTCCTGTTTATAGGGACGGATGATGGCACCGATGCCAGCATAGCGTCCCGTGGTCATCGTCTTCAGCTCTTCCTC
Organism: Prevotella sp.; assembly: GCA_015060555.1. Classification (GTDB taxonomy): domain Bacteria; phylum Bacteroidota; class Bacteroidia; order Bacteroidales; family Bacteroidaceae; genus Physcousia. Next base: position 86,880 of record SUYG01000014.1, on the reverse strand, counting down.
GTCATCACCTGGATAGTAGATCGTGAAGGGATCTATTTCCGAGAGCATCCCGTCGATAGCCCATCGCACAGCGGTATCAGCAGAGAGGGTATCGACATAGTACATATCCAGCTGACGGTAGATGTCTGCGAACACCTCTAGGTTACGGCTGATGTCGAAGCCCGTCTGTGGTTTACGTTCCTGGGCACTGGCCGCAAGCGTCAGCGCCAGCACAAATGATAGGAGTATCTTTTTCATTGTATGGTGTTTGTTTTCTATAAGCATTTGCGCAGTTTCTCCGGAGCCACTTGCGTCCCCATCACTTGTATTACCTCCCCTGCCATACTGTTGCCGTAGGCAAGGCAAGTGTCAATGGACTTATTGCCGACGAGGCCGTGCAGGAATCCAGCTGCAAAGAAATCGCCGGCTGCTGTGGTGTCCACGACCGTCCGTTCCTGTGCCGGTGCAAAGAACACCTCGTCACCCGTCTCCTGTATCATAACCATCGCACCGTGTTTGCCAACCTTCACCACGGCGATGTCCGTCTTGGCTACCAGCTCGCGCAGTGCCCGTTTCGGGTCATCAACGCCACAGAATACCACAGCCTCATCCTCGTTGGCGAAGACAATATCGACGTACTTCTCCATCAGATCTGTAACGACAGCATGGTGGTCGCGGACAATATTCCACGATGCCAAGTCATAGCTGATCCGAAGTCCGGCATCCTTCGCCGCCTGCAGAATCTTGTGCAGCAATATATCGTCCTGCAGAAGGTAACCTTCAATGTGAAGCAGGTCGTAAGCGGATAAGTCCACCTCGTGCAGTGCACGTTCCAGATAAACCGCGGCACCAAGATGAGTGGCAAAGGTGCGCTCGTGGTCGGGCGTCACCAGCGTATTGGCGGTTCCCGTCTGTTCATCGGCGATGATGGCCAGATGCAGGTCTATGCCTCGGGCTCGGTTCTGTTCTGCAAAGAAGCGCCCCGTCTCGTCATCACCCACAGCACCGATGAAGCCGGTCTGATGACCCAGCACGGCTAAAGCGTGAATGGTATTGGCGGCACTTCCGCCAGTGGCACGTTCAACGCGAACGCCCACCAGCCGTTGACGCAGACGCATGAGTCCTTTCCGGTCGATATGGGTCATTGCTCCCTTTGGCAATCCGAGCTCATACAAGAGCTTTTCGTTGTCAATATGGACCAAAACATCCACTAAAGCATTGCCAATTCCAATGATTTTTGTCATGATTCATAAAATTTTCTGCAAAAGTATTGCTTATTTTTGAGAAAAGCACTACTTTTGCCCCGCAATTCCGAGAAAAAAGCAAAAAAACTGCTTCGAAACTGCTTCAGTAGCTCAGTTGGTTAGAGCACCTGACTGTTAATCAGGGGGTCGTTGGTTCAAGCCCATCCTGGAGCGCACCACTCGGAAAAGCACTGCTTCAGTAGCTCAGTTGGTTAGAGCACCTGACTGTTAATCAGGGGGTCGTTGGTTCAAGCCCATCCTGGAGCGCAGGGCGTTGGTCCGCAATACTCTTCGGAGATTGCGGACTTTTCTTTTATTGATTGCACACAAAAAAAGGAGGAGCGGCAAAACCGCTCCTCTCAAACTATTCATTGTAACAAGCCGTTACTTCACAACCACCTTCTTGCCGTTGAGGATGTAAATACCACGACCGGCGTTGCGGAGGTCGTTCAGCGTAGCATTGCCACGGATGAGACGGCCGTCGATGGTGTAGAGGCTACCCGTCTTGATAGCTTGCTCGCCAGAGGTGATATCCTTGACAGCAACAGGAGGCTCAGTGCCGAGGTAGTAGAGCTTCCAGAAGCCGAAGGGGCTCCAGTTGTTGGCGTAAGTGGTGAGTGCCTTCAGACCGATGCGGACGGGACCATCCGTTTCCACATAAGAGAAGTTAAGCCGGTTCTGATAACGACCGACGTTTGCGAAGGTCTTCATATTAGAACGCGTGTTAGGAGCCACAAAGCGAACAGTGTCACCAGGTGCTCTCGCATACGAGTAGTCAACACCTGCGATACCTTCATATCCTGGGGTCTCGTGCAGTTCTGCGAGTGTGCCGATGAGGGCACCATTCACAGAGTCTGTCCATGCAATCACGGGCTGGCTCATCTGACCAGCGAAGATGTACTCATCGTACTTCACGTCGCCTTTCTGGAGGCTTGCGATATCACCGTCGCTGCCGGCAGCACGATAGAGGCCGTCAACCTGGAGAGTATAGTAACCCTCTTTCAGCTTAGCCAGTTCCTGATAGATGGTCCAATCAGAACCTGCGCTGTTGTTCCAGAACTCAAGGTACTCTTCATTGTAATTACCGACGTTACCGCCTGAGACATTGCCCTCGAGTGTCCAGCCCTCATAGTGGTTGCTACCCTGGGTGTAGTCAGGATTGACGATAATAGGCAGTTCCACGGGATCATCCAATGTAGCATCGTTCAGCTCTTCCATGCTCAGGATGTAGTTCACCCAAGCCTCGGGCAGCTCAGCAATCCAAGCCTGGATTTGTGCATCGCTTTCGAACTCATCCATGTCTATGGCGCCCTCGATTTCCTCCAGAATTTCCTCAATGCGCATATCGCTGAATGTGCCTTGGTCTCTCATGTCATCCAGCATCGTCTCATACTGTCCACGAAGATCCACGATCTTCACACAGAGTGCTTCACTCTCGTTGGCAGCCTTGATGGCAGCCTGGAGTTGCAGGATAGCTGCAGCCTGAACATCTACCTTCTGACCGAGAGCTGCCTCACCGGCAGTCTTGGCGTCAGCCATGAGCTGTACAGTCGTTGCAACGCTGCTACCGACATAGCTATCCTCGAGCTCCTGCAGGTCGTCGAGCAGAGCCTGAAGTTCATCATCAAGAGACTCCTGCATACCATCGTAGTAGAGTTCGAAGTTGTACCAGAGCACCCAGTGGTTACCTTCCAGATTTTCGGTACCACGGATACCGGCCGTGAAGGAGCCGCCATCCTCAAGAACGTTGGCGCTGACACCGACATAGCCTTTTTCAGCAGCGTCAGCATAAGCGGGATCCGTGAAGAGCTTGTAAGCGCCGCTCTGGTTGTTGACCAGATAACCGACACCACCCGTGTTAGGATCATCCTGTACTTCCACGCCGCCGTCGATATTGGCGCTCGTTGCCATTTCAGCAATGTTGGTCAGGTGTACCTTGTTGTTATTTGCATAGAGCCAAGCGTAGTCGGGATCGTCATAATCACCAGCCCAGTAATTAGCGTAGTTATATCCCTCCAGGTTTCCTTGATCGGAATTCGCCTTAACACGATAGAGGGCGTGTACCTTGATGGTATATTTGCCCTTGGGAAGGCCCTTAAACTCACGATAGATGTTGAAGGGACGTGCATCCCACACCTCAGCTGTGCTGTAATTGGTCTTGAAGTTACCGGTCTTGCTTTCGTTCATCCACACGGGGTTCTCAGCGGGATAGCCATTGGAGAAGGCGACCTGGCTGGTGCCCCATGCATAACCCATGTGCTCGAAGAGCGGAGTGATGTCGAGACCTTCCTCGAGAGGCTCGCCAGCCTTGACAGCATCATTGAAGACAACCTGAATAGCGCTCTTAATCATTTCAGAGTAGCCGTCAATAGCAGAGGTGATGGCAGCACTGGTCAGCGTGCGCTCATCATAGCCCTGCTGCATATTATCAAGGAGGTTTGAGACGGCTGTTACAACACCTGCGTAACCAGCCTTCAACTCATAGGCATCGTGGTCTGCAGTCAGCTTGTCAATGAAGTCGTAGGCCTTCTTATAGTCAGCCTCAGAAGCGGTCAGTGCGTTGCGGGCGCCAATCAGCTTGGTGTAAGCTGCAACATAGGCTGCGTCCTTTGTGGGATCAGAAGCGGCATCAACCAAAGGCTTCACCTCTTTATAGACGCTTTCCAAGTTGTCAGCCACAGCCTGCTCGGCAATAATCAGATCCTGCTCAACCTTCTCCAGAATACCTGCAACGGTGCTCACTTCGCCCTGCAGAGCCACGTAAGAAGGCAACTTCTGGCTAGAACCTGCCATAGACAGCGTGAAATTATCGGCAGCCATCCAGTTCATATTGGTATCCTCGGTCATCAAACCGATGGTGAGGCTGTCCACATCCTGGATATCGAACTCGAATACGAAGTGTGACGGCACACGGATGGGGTTACCATCGTCATCGAACTCGCCACTTTCCACATCCTTCAGGGTTTCCGTGCTGTGAACAGTGATGGAACCATCGCTGTAGAAGAGATAGATACCTTTGTAGTCGTCGGGATCTACATAGCTCTCATCAGTGGAAGGAGCCTGGTTGCGGGCAATACCGTCGCACTCCAGAATGTAGTGACCAGCGGGCAGCGCGTCAATGGTCTGGCAGATCTTACCGTCGAGCAGGTAGTAGGGAGGAATTGTCCAAGGCTCGCCTGTCCAAGTCTGTGCAGTGGCGGGGCGCCAAGCCTCGATGAAGTTGGAAATCAGTACGCCTTCCTCTTCATTTGCATAAACAGCATTGTTCTGGAAGCCACAGTTGGCACCAATCTTGTCAACCGTCCAACCGTCAGCAGTCTTTGTCTCGAAGTCGGGGTTCACAATCATGTACTTGGTGATGTCAACGGGTTCCTCAGCCGTAGAGTTCTTCTTGGCATAGGCCAGAAGTGCAGCAGTCACCACGGGCTTAAATTCGTCGATGGCAGCATTGAGTTCTTCAACCGTAGCATCGGGAGTGTTATAGACAGCGCTGGCAGCAGCATAGTCGGCACCATACACGTTGGCATCAACCAGCAGGTCATAGAGAGCCTTGCGGGCATTGTAGATCTTCATAGCGTCGGCGTATGCGTCAGCCTCTATTTTGTAAGCATCCACGTCCACCTCATCAGCGGGGATAAAGAGCCATGTGATGTTATTGTCGTTGATGGACTTGTTGAAGATTACAGCCTTGCCAGGGGCATCACCAGCAGCATAGTGGGCGGAAACATCATAACTGATGTCACCCTGACCTTCAGCAGACTGCCAATAGTAGGAGTTTCCGACCCCGGTCTCAGTAAGCGTCCAATATTTCTTACCACGTCCATTGCAGTCAATGAAACCCGAAGTTTGATTGTCATCGCGCCAAACATAGTCGTTACCCACACTACGGCCACCTTCATAACCACTACCATAAGTGGTATATTGGCCGTCAACCTTTATTAAGAAGTTCTCCGAACCGTCATTCGGATCTTCCATGAGAAATTTCATGTAAGGCATGCCGTCAGTGGAAAGAGACACTGTCGTAGCCCATGAGTTAGCGCCAGTCACAAACTGGCCACACCCCTCATTCAAGATGAAGTAGGACGTGCCATACTCCGGAGCAGTAGCCTTGTCCAGCAACGCCTGCGTAGGATTTGTGGGCTCCACGGGCTCTACCCAGCTCTGCGCCTTTACAGAACTCGCCCCCACTAACGCGAGGAGGCAAGAAAGAAAGAAGTAGATTTTCTTCATGTTGTTAGGAATAAATTAGTTAATTAGTAGTTTGAAAGATATTATCTTTCGATAAATGCAATAATACGTGTGTTTTTTACACTTTCACATCGCAAAAATAAGTGCTTCACGTGATACGTGAAGCACTTATGTCAATCTTTTTCGATTTTATTAACCTTCTTTAACGCCTGGGGCTACTATAGGCCCTCCAAAAGGGCAATCATCTTGTCGCCAAGGGCGCTCTTGCGCTCAATGTGGGCCTGTGTCTCCATCACGAAGGGGTTGGTCTCGAAATCACCGCGTACCTGCTCAAAGTCAGCCTCTACAGTTCGCTGGCTGGCACCGTCGAAACCGAAACCCGTGTGGGCAGACAGCGAGAATTCCTTCTTGGCATCAGCATAGAGCATCTGGTCGAGCTTCACTACGCTATCTTTCCAGCGGCGGATGATGTCAATGAGATCCTCAATGGTGATGCGGTCGGGATAGAGACCATAGTACTCGAGCATCTTCTCATAGGCCCATGTCCACTCGTAGCGGTAGTAGTTCTCATGAATATGCTTCAAGGCATCAGAGAAGTCTTGAAGCGATGGCACGCGGCCGGCTTCGACTTCGTCCAAGAGGTGATTGACCACCTCCTTGGGCGCAATGAGTCCGGCGAGGTCCACCCAGACACCTGTCCCTTCGACACGCGTAGGCTTTAAGGCTTCCAGCAAGCTCTCTGCGCTAGAGCAGTCGGTGCGCTCGAGATGTGAAATCAGGGAGTTCCCCAGGAATTTCTCGATAGCAATGCGATAGAGCATCTGACCGCGGTACAGGGCATGGTTGCTGATCTTGGCACTCTGATAGGCATAGACATCACTGGTAGCTCCACTCAGGGTTTCCAGTTCTTCGAGAACATGCAGGCCGCGGAACATCTTGTCAATGGTGTAGGGTGAGAGCAGGTTGAAGTTGACATGATCCATGCGACCCTCAGCATAGCGCTTATCGCGCTTCGGCCATTTCTGTGCGTCGCGCACTGTACCGACGGAACGCAGGTTCACGGCCGGAGCGAGCCACGTCTCACCATGCTTCTCAATGAGGTACGAGAAGGGCAGGTCGCTGGTGTCGCTGTGACTACTGTGACGTCCCATGACGAGCGAGAAGGCACCGATGCGGGCTGGCCACAGAATGTAGGAGTCGCTGGTGGTCTTGGCGCCACGTTCCAGAGCGCCCTGGTGGATAGGGCCTAACTTATACATGTGGTTGCTCTGGTTGCTGCCGGAGCCCGCATTCATGAAGCTGAACATACCAGCGATGAGCAGTGTGCTCTTGTGGTGGGTGACAGTGAAGGGTCCGGCAAAGATGGCGCAGGCCTCGCCATTCTCCTCTTGGCAGTTGCAGAAGAAGAGGGAGTCGCTGGCCGAGTAGCCATGACCGAGCGAACAAGCCTGGCCCACATAGACGCGTGTCAGCGTGGTGCAGTCCTCAATGCTGGAACCATCCTGCACGATGAAATCATCGGCGATGACACCGTAGCCCACATGGATGGGAGCTTCCTGACGACTGTTGAGCGTTCCGTTCTTCAGACGGCCGGCGCCCTCCACCTTCGCGTACGCGCCCACGTACATATTTTTTATATAGCCGGTGTCCACGATCGTCACGTGCTCCGCGATGGTGCCACGTGTGCTGGTGCATGCTGCGGTGCGTTCTGCGGCAAAATTCTTCAGACGTGCGATGAGTTTGGGACGGTGGCGGTAGAAGGTCTCCAGGTATGCCTCGTGTGCCGTGAGACGGTCATGAATCGTCACTTCACGGCCACCCGTCTCGTTGAGCACAGCCACCTCAACACCATTACCGAAGCTGGAGGGGCCGTCGCAGAGGATGATATCCACGTTCTCTATGAAACAGTCGTGGGAGATGTCATAGTTGGCAATATAGTTCTTGATGTTCTCAATGCAGCAGTCGTCGCCGATGGTAACGTTGTGCAGGGTAGCATGGAAGATGCCAGTATGCTTATGGATGCCGCCGGGCATATCAAAGCTCTTCTGGAAGCTGCCGATGCAGATGTCTCCCGAAAAACGAGTGTTACGGATGTACCTTAGGCTGTGTTCGTCGGTGATAAGCACGCGACTCCAATCCTCGGCACTGCATGCTTGCGCTTCAAGAAGCGCAATTTCTGTCTTTTTAAGCGTTCTCATAGACTGAAAAAATTGTCATTTCATGTTGTTTGACGGTGCAAAGGTATGAAGTTTTTACGAAATAACTTTAAACTTTAAACCCTAAACTTTATACTTTTATCAATTTCTTTGTATCTTTGCAGCATGAAACTCATCCGACGTCCTTGGATATGGCTGCTGCGTGTGCGGCATCGCAAAGGTTACGGCGTACACTCACCCGTCACCTTCGCCTTCCTGCGCGGTGTGGTCTATGAGTCTGGCGCCTACTACGCCTATGCACAGCTGAACGCCCTCCACCCCTGGTGGGTGCGGTGGTTTCAGCTATACCCGCTCACGTGCCGCCGGTTGTTGTTTCGTCTGGCCAACTACGCCCATCCGGCCCGCATCACCCTTGTGGGCGACTGTCCTACGGAGGCCGCTTATATGTCTGCTGCCGTACCGTCGGCCAAGCTTGAGCAGTTGGAGTCTATAGAATCTACAAGCCCTCGGACTGCCCACGCCGACCTCATGTTCTTGAGCCATCCTTCGCTGGCCAGCCTGCCAACTACGCCCATCGAGCTGCCCACTACCCTACTCATCGTAGAAGGCATCCACCACGATGCCGTTGGCCACGCAGCCTGGCAGCGTCTCAGCAATGACGACCGCATAGCCCACTCCTTCGACCTCTACACCTACGGTCTGCTTTTCATCGGACCGCCCCGTTCACCCCGTCATTACATCATCAACTTCTAACCCATTCGTCATTCGTCATTCATCATTCGTCATTAGTAACTTTCATTCTTCATTCATCACTTTTCACTCTTCAACATGCCTCTCTACACCCGCACCGGCGATGCCGGCATGACCAGCCTTGTAGGCGGTCAGCGCATCCCTAAGACCCACATCCGTCTGGAAGCCTATGGCACCGTGGACGAACTCAATTCCCATATCGGTCTGCTCCTGGCCGAGCTCCGCACCGACAACGTCGTCTGTGCGGCGCTCGATGCTGACATCCAACTCCTCATCGATGTGCAGCACCTGCTTTTCTCCATCGGATCCATGCTCGCTACTGACACTTCAGAACGCGACTATCGTCCAGGTCGCTACGTCACACCGGAAGATGTCCAGGCAATGGAACGAGCCATCGACGCTGCGCAGGAGGGACTTCCGGGCTGGCGCGGCTTCATCCTGCCGGGTGGCACTCGCGCCGCTGCCCAAGCCCATGTCTGCCGCACGGTCTGCCGCCGTGCCGAGCGACGGATCTACGCCATGGCCGCAGAAGCAAAAGTCGATCAGGATTTGCTGGCTTATGTCAACCGCTTAAGCGACTATTTCTTCGCTTTAGCACAAAAAATCAATCATTCTGCGGGTCAAGAAGAACTAATTTGGGCAAAACGTGCAAAATAATTGCACTTTTTTAACCGCCGATAGCGAATTATTCGTATCTTCGCGGCCGATTTCCCAAAAACAATATATTTCTAAGCCTTCATCTTTAAACGCTCAACTTTAAACTTTAAACTCTACAACATATGTACTGGACACTGGAACTGGCATCGAAACTCGAAGATGCACCTTGGCCTGCCACCAAGGAGGAACTGATTGACTACGCCGTACGTAGCGGCGCCCCCATGGAAGTCATCGAGAATCTGGAAGAGATAGAAGACGAAGGAGACATCTACGAAAACATCGAAGATGTCTGGCCCGACTACCCCACGAAAGAAGACTTCCTCTTCAACGAGGATGAGTATTGATTCCGCCTCCCTAAGGGGGAGGGAACCAACTTCTTAGAACATCTGACGAACGCGGTCGATGCCTTGCACAAGGGCATCGACCTCTTCTTTTGTATTATAGAGGGCGAAGCTGGCACGCACGGTGCCCTCGATGCCGAGGCGGTGCATGAGGGGTTCGGCGCAGTGATGTCCCGTGCGCACAGCGATGCCGAGGCGGTCCAAGAGGGTGCCGAGGTCGAGGTGATGGATGAAAGGCCCCCTCCCAGCCTCCCCGGAGGAGGGAGCAGCGATGTTGAAGGAGATGACAGGACTCGGGGCGGGTCCGTAAATATGCATACCCTCGATTTGCATGAGTTGTTCATAGGCATAAGTGCCCAGCTCATGCTCATATTCTGCTATCTTGCCCATGCCGATACCGCTGACGAAGTCGAGGGCCACAGCAAGGCCGCGGGCAGCAACATAGTCGGGGGTACCGGCTTCGAACTTGTAGGGCAGCACATTGAAAGTGGTGTGCTCGAAGCTGACCTTGCCAATCATCTCACCGCCACCCATATAAGGGGGCAGCTTCTCCAGCCATTGTTCCTTGCCATAGAGGACACCTATGCCGGTGGGGCCATAGACCTTATGGCCGCTGAAGGCCAGGAAGTCGCAGTCCAACGCCTGCACATCGACCGCCATGTGGGGCACGCTTTGGGCGGCATCAATGAGCACAGGCACACCGCGGGCATGAGCCATCGCGATGATGTCCTTCACGGGATTCACGGTGCCGAGGACATTGCTGACATGGGTGCAGGCCAGCAGTTTGGTTTTGGGTGAGAAGAGCGTGGGAAGGACGTCGAGGTCAAGGCAGCCGTCGTCGGTGATGGGGCACACCTTGATTGTAATGTCTTTGCGCATCTGCAACAGCTGCCAAGGGACGATATTGGAGTGGTGCTCCATCTCGGTGACGATGACCTCATCACCCGCCTGCATACAGGCCTGCCCGAAGGTGGCCGCCACGAGATTGATGCTCTCGGTGGTACCGCGTGTGAAGACGATTTCCGCGGTAGAATGGGCGTTAATAAACGCTCTCACCGTCTCGCGCGCCTCCTCGTAGAGGCGTGTGGCCTCCTGCGAGAGGTAGTGGACGCCACGGTGCACGTTGGCGTTGACATTCAGGTACTCCTCCGTGATGGCATCGATGACGCACTGCGGTTTCTGCGTCGTGGCACCATTGTCGAGATAGACGAGGGGTTTGCCATAAATGGTGCGGGTGAGGATAGGGAAAACCTCACCCCCCAGCCCCCTCTCCAAGGGGCGAGGGGGAGTAGTATGTATTTGACTGTTGAACTGCTTATTCATCGAATTCTATTCTTGTCTGGGTTTCACTCCCCCTCGCCCCTTGGAGAGGGGGCTGGGGGGCGAGGTTTAGGTGCTCATACGCCAGGTCTGTTACCTCGCGGCCACGAGGCGTACGCTTGATGAAGCCTTCCTTGATGAGGAAGGGTTCATAGACTTCCTCGACGGTGCCGGGGTCTTCGCCGATGGCCGTAGCAATGGTGGTGATGCCTACGGGGCCGCCCTTGAACTTGTCAATGATGGCCAGGAGAATCTTGCGGTCGATGAGGTCGAGGCCGTGGCGGTCGATGTTCAGGGCTTCGAGGGCATATTTGGCGATTTCGAGGTCAATGCGTCCGTTGCCCTTGACCTGTGCAAAGTCACGCACACGGCGCAACAGGGCATTGGCGATACGTGGCGTGCCGCGTGAGCGTCCCGCTATCTCCGCTGCCGCCTCCTCGTCGATAGGCTGTCCCAGGATGCTCGCAGAGCGCAGCACGATGCCCTTGAGGGTCGTAGCATCATAGTATTCCAGATGTAGGTTGATGCCGAAGCGGGCACGCAGGGGAGCCGTCAGCAAACCGCTCCGCGTGGTGGCACCTACGAGCGTGAAGGGGTTCAAGTCAATCTGTATGGAGCGCGCACTGGGACCGCGGTCAATCATGATGTCGATGCGGTAGTCCTCCATTGCCGAGTAGAGGTACTCCTCCACGACGGGCGACAAGCGATGTATCTCATCGATGAACAGCACATCCTGCGGCTCCAGGGAGGTGAGGATGCCGGCCAGATCGCCAGGCTTATCCAGCACGGGGCCGCTGGTAATCTTGAAGCCTACGCCCAACTCATTAGCGATGATGTTGGAGAGGGTCGTCTTGCCCAATCCCGGAGGGCCGTGCAGCAGCGTATGATCCAGCGGCTCGCCGCGATAGCGGGCAGCCTCCACGAAGACCCTCAGGTTCTGCACCACCTGCGATTGTCCCGCAAAATCCTGAAAGTGCAGCGGGCGCAGGGCATTCTCGAAGTCCGAGGAACTGCCCTCCCGGCCGTCTGTCGAGGGGAGGGGAGCAGCATGTAAAAGTTCATGTATATCTTGATCCATGATACCTATTATTTCTATTGCGGTGCAAAGTAAGTACATTTTCACGAGGTACGCAATCCCCCTCACGGCCAAGAATGTTAATAAACACAAAAAAGAATGGTCATGCAATAATTCTGTCGTATCTTTGCACCGTTTTTGACGATTGGAGACAAAAAAACAGAACATTGACATACGAGAAAATCATATTCCAGGACTTCGGCGTGACAGCAGAACTCTCTACTTTCATGACCGAAGACGGCATCACCGAGCAACACGCGATTCTCCACGTAGAACCGCGCGGTGATTTGTTTGCCGGGCAGTTTCAGCGCCTGCAGCAGGCTGAAGAGGCGTTGTTGCACAATGAAGCATGTGCAGGTTCCCAGGTGGTCTTCAAGCGCTACTTTCTCAGCGATGCCACGAATCAAGCCTCAGCCCTCAGCCCTCATCCCTTCCCAACGCTCCCCTTTAGGGGGCTCGGGGGGCCCTCAGCCCTCAGCCACATCCAGCAACCTCCCCTCGACGGTTCGAAGGTAGCCGTCTGGCTCTACCTCGTCCACGGCATGGACGTAGAAAACCACGACGGCCTCGTCATTGCCCGCCACAACGGCTACGAGCATCTTTGGATGATGGGGATGTGCGTCCCCGAGGGCGACAGCGCCCAGCAGACCACTACCCTGCTGCAACAGTATGAGGATCTTCTGCAGCGCCATGGTGCCACGTTGGCCGACAACTGCATCCGCACCTGGTTCTATGTCCGTGATGTAGATACCCAATATGCGGGCATGGTGAGGGCGCGCCGTGAGAACTTCCAGGAACAAGGGCTAACAGAAAATACCCATTTCATCGCCTCCACAGGCATCGGAGGATCGCCTGCCGACACCAAAGCATTGGTACAATTGGGCACCTATGCCCTCGTGGGCTTCGCGCCTGAGCAGCAGCGCTATCTCTATGCCAAGACCCACCTCAACCCCACCTACGAATATGGTGTCACCTTTGAGCGCGGCACCACCATCAGCTACGGTGACCGCAGCCACGTCTTTATCAGCGGCACCGCCAGCATCAACAACCGCGGTGAGGTGGTGCATGTGGGGGACATCGTGAAGCAGACCCATCGCATGTGGGAGAATGTGGAAGCGCTCCTGAAGGAAGCTGACGCCAGCTTCGATGATGTGGCACAAATCATCGTCTATCTGCGTGACACTGGTGACTACAATGTCGTGAAAGAGCTCTTCGCCAGTCGCTTCCCCGGCATCCCCTGTGTCATCACACTCGCGCCTGTCTGCCGTCCCACATGGCTCATCGAGATGGAGTGCCTGGCCATCAAAGCAGCCAAGAATGCTGAATACAGGGATTTCTAAAAGCCCCTCTCCCCGCTCCCCAGTAGCCCCTCTCCCCGCTCCCCCCGTGGGGGGGAGGGCCTTGCAAGCGAGGGCTCAAGAGCTTGTGCGCTGTCGCGCGGTTTATGGTTAAGGGTTAATGGTTAATGTAGTATGTTTCAACGTTCAAAGTTCAACGTTCAATGTTCATAGTTCAGCCACACTGACCATTCGTCATTCGTCACTCGTCACTCGTCATTCGCCATTCTTCATTCTTCATTCCCATAATGTTTCAATCTTTCAATTTAGATAGCGGCCTTCGCGTCATCCTGGCCCCCTCGGCCACCGATGTCGTCTATGCGGGCATCGCTGTGGCCACCGGCACGCGCCATGAGCTGGACAGCGAGAGTGGCATGGCGCACCTCGTGGAGCACATGACCTTCAAGGGCACCCAGCGCCTCACGTCCATGCAGATCCTGAACCGCATGGAGAGCGTGGGCGGCGACCTCAACGCCTACACGGGCAAAGAAGAAACCATCTACTATGCCACCTTCCTACGCCAACACCTGAAACGCGCCATCCCCCTGCTCCTCGACATCGTCTTCAACAGCGCCTTCCCCCAGGAGGAACTCGACAAGGAGGTGGAGGTGGTCATCGACGAGATTGAGAGCTACAACGACTCACCAGCCGAACTCATCTACGACGACTTCGAAGCCCTCCTCTTCCCCAACCACCCTCTCGGACGCAGCATCCTCGGCAATGCCGACCGCCTGCGGCAGTACCGCACGTCCGACCTGCAGGCCTTCGCCCGCCGCACCTACAGCCCCGAGCGTGCCGTTTTGTTCGTGAAGGGGAATGTCAGCGTGGAAGAAATAAAGGCCCTCTCCCCGCTCCCCCGCCCCTCCCATGTAAGGAGGGGAGTAATTACCTTTGAGAATGAGATTGCGGATGCCCGCTCAAAACATTCTACTCCCCTCCCTACATGGGAGGGGCAGGGGGGTGGGTCCGTTATATTAAAGAAGCCCGTCCACCAGGCCCATGTCATGCTCGGTTCGCGTGGCTATGCCGCCACGGACCCGCGCTACTACGGTCTCTTCCTGCTGAACAACCTGCTGGGCGGTCCAGCCATGAACTCCCGCCTCAGTCTTGCCCTGCGCGAGCGCACCGGTCTCGTCTATACCGTGGAAAGCAACCTCACCGCCTACACCGACACCGGTGTGTGGTCTGTCTATTTCGGCTGTGATGCTGAGGATCTGAAGCGCTGCCTGCATCTCGTACACCGCGAGCTACGCCGCCTCATCGACCGTCCCCTCAGCCCCCGCGCCCTCAACGCTGCCAAGCAACAGCTCCTGGGACAGCTCGGCATCAGCTACGACCATTTTGAGAACGTAGCCCTCGCGATGGGCAAGCGATATCTCCACTACCACCGCGTCCTCACACCCGCCGAAATCGCCCAATCCATCGAGGATCTCGCCCCTGAAGACCTTCAATCCATTGCCACTGAAATATTCAACCCCGACCGCCTCACCACCCTCATCTACCAGCCCGAGTAAGGCATCATTTCAATCTCAACAGCGCTTCGAGATAATAGTAGTCGGCATAAACGATGCTGGCATCGATTTCAGAACCAGCAGGATGATGTCCTGTGGAATGCAAGAGGAAAGCGACGTTACGGCCGCGGCTCTGGTAGCGGTCGGTGCTGAGATCACGAAGCATATTGACGGCAGCCTCATAGTATTCACGATTTACGGATTTACCATTTACGGTTTCCCTATCTCCGCTGACATCATACTGGCAGAGTTCCAGCAGGGCGCTGGCCACCACACAGGCTGCTGAGGCATCTTTCAATTTTTCGCTGTTCACTCCTTCACTTTTCACTTCAGGAATGTCCATGTCCCAGAGAGGTACCCAGTCGTCGCTGGTCTCACGGAGGCGCTTCAGGTAGATGTCTGCTACTTTCCGGGCGTGGTCGAGGAAACGCTTGTCCTTGGTGAACCGATAGGCCATCGTGTAGCCGTAGATGGCCCACGACTGTCCACGGCTCCACATCGACTCGTCACTGTAGCCCTGGTGTGTCACGCCCCTGATGAATCTACCCGTCAGGGTGTCATAGACAGCAACGTGGTAGCAGCTTCCATCCTTGCGGAACTGGTTTTTCATCGTTGTCTCCGCATGGCGGACGGCAATCTCGCGCCATCTTTCACTTTTCGTCCTGTCGCCCTTCAGCTCCTTGCTGGCCCATAGCAGCAGCTCCAGATTCATCATGTTGTCTATGATGGTGTTGTGTCCGCCGTAGTCTTGTACATGGCGTGGCCAGCTGAGGAGCGTCCCCACCTTGTCATTAAACAACGTGGCCAGCGAATCGGCTGCCCGCAAGGCGAGTTGCCGGTAGCGTTCGTCCTTGGTGGCTCCATATCCCTTCAGCATGGAGTTGATGGTGATGAAGCCAAGGTCGTGGTCAAAGGCTGGCTGACGGATGATCGGTGCAATGGCCTCAGTGTAGCCTGCTGCGGCTTTCTGCACAGCTTCGCTACGGTTGTAGTCGTAGGCCATCCAGAGGATGCCCGGCCAGAAGCCCGAGCACCATTCCTGAGGGCTGGCAGGGCGAAGATTCCAAAGCCCTGTGCGGGGCTCTATATTCCTCGGCATCATCGCGAAGTCGTAGGGGCGCAAAGCTGCCAAGGCCCGGTCCACCTGACTGCTGCAATAAGACAGTTGCTGGTTCGCATGGAACTGTCCTATCTCCTTCGTGAACACGACACCGCTGACATGATTGCCCACGTACATCGGCACGTAATCAGCGGTGGCATACCACCGTGGCTTGCCGTGCATATCATCATAGATGGTACGGCCGTTGATCTTCAAGCCTTCAAAGGTGACGTTCTGCACACGGTGATTGGCATCGTAACCGTTGATGATGGAAAGGCTCCTGTTGGGGGAGAGGCCGTTATATCTGACATTGCGGAAGGTGACATCTTCCACCCCCCTGCCTGGAGCCGTACACCACTTCTGGTTGTAGCTCACCTTCACCTGCGCGATACAGCCGTCCTCGATGTGCTCGATGCGGATGTTGTCGAAGGTGACATCGCGCACGAGATTACCGTCGCCGGAGTTGATGGCCAGGCAGCCTTGGTAATCCACCTGTGGCTCGGCCTGTCCCAGGATGTCGATGTTCTCATACACCAGATGCTCTATGGTGTCGCCCACCTCGGGGTTGCCGTGGATGCCGATGAAGATCGGGTGTGCCACGTCGGCCCACAGCGTAGCGTTCCGCATGTGAACATTGCGGCAGTTGCCGCTGAAGCCCTTGCGCGTGGCGTAGGCCGTGGTGCAGTCGTCAGAGTTGCGACAGAACACGCGGTCCAACAGCACATTCTGCGAGGCAAAGACATTCAGACCATCGCCCCAGCCCGGGTGAGAGATACTGCGCACGTCGTGCAGCGTGACGCCGTCAGAGCCTCCTGTCGGGCAGGTGTTCACGATCAGTCCATCAATCAACACATTCTTTGAGCGATAGACATGAGCGCCTTCATAACCGCGAGGCGGACGCGCCACACCGCGGCCTAAGATACGAACATTCTCAGCATCGTTGATGGCGAAGGTACCGGTGAAGTAGCTGCCGCCAGCGAGATAGACTGTTGTGTTTGACGGCACGTAGATCGTATCCTGCTGATTGTAGAATCCGGGAGCATAGTATTTGAACTCACGTCCTTGAGCCTTCGCCTCACGCGCTGCTTCTTCTTTGCTTACAGGAGGTTTGGACGTAAAGACGAGGAGGTTATTGGTGATGTCCCCGTCCAGTTCCACGCTGACATTTTCCGGCTGGAACAGCAGGAACTGCACCGTGGAATCGTTCTGCACGTTGGCAATCACGCCGCGGTAGTCTGGCCTGATACGTGCCGTCCTGAACTTTTTCTTCTTGCTGACAACCCGCACAGACACATCGCCCTTGAAATCAAAAAAACAGTAACTAATCTCTGAGACTCGGTGCGACCTCATTGGGGTGAAGCTATTCACCTTTGCCATATACGTATCGATTTTTGTCCACTCCTTACTGCCACGGGGACATACATAAACATCGTAGTCGTACTTCAGGGGTGCGCCTTCGGGTGCCGGATAAGTACAGACCTGATGGAGGTCTCCCTCCCCGCTTCCGCCCTTCGAGAGGGCGCCCTTCGCGCCTTGCACCGTGAACTGATCAGCTTCGGGGTTCTGCTGTATCTCGCCCCGCCGCTCCGCCTTCCGTCGCAGATCGAGGAGCTTCTTCGTATAGGGCATCTTCAGGCCCTTCACCTTCGTATAGTGTTCGTAGGCAGCATCGTAGATACAGCGGATGCGACCGCGGCCCATCGCCCCCGGCTCCGTCCAGTTGCAGTAGAGCCCCGTCAAGTCCTGCCAGGTCTCGAAAGGAACGTCATAGCCTAGGTTATATCTTGCCGTATATTCAAGCCCCTTCATCAGGCGGTTGTCGAGCGCCCCCCACAGGTCGTCGCCCTGATTCCACGCCATCTCACAGATCTCACACAGCGCACCCAGCCCCAGCTGCGCGTGCGCCTGGTCGCGCCCTGTTTCCTGGCACTGTCCCGTCGCGCTGACATAACGCGGCAGAGCGCCATTGTCGTAGCCGTGAAGGAAATAATCGATGCTGGCCTGATAGAGTGCACGATCCTCAAGGAAGATGCCGCAGGCCATCCGGCAACGGTTCACGATGGCGCCCCAGTTGCCGTTGGCATACGGGCTGTCGGCGTCGAACTTGTCGATGGTAGGAAGCATGGCACGCCGTATCATGGATGCCCAGGCCTCTCTCTCCCCCTCCGCCGTAGGGGGAAGGGCCATCATCGCTCTCACCAGCCAGTAGCCTTGTATGAGGCACAGCGGAGCATCGTGTCCGTCGAAGCGCTGCAGCGTTGCAGCGTAGGCGTTGATGATTTCTGCGGCCTTGTCTGCATGGCCCTGCCGAGCACACTGCCACGCTGCCCACATATCGCGCTCGCTGCCACCCTTTGAGGAACGGAACTCTCCATCACGCGCCACCACCTCATACGGTCCCGCCATCTGATAGTTCTGCAGGTCGGGCTGGGCGAAGGAGTGAAAAGTGAAGGAATGAAAAGTGAAGAATAAAGAAATGATAGATAATACGGAGCGGGTACGCATAGGAGTTCTATTGGGTTATTGAGGTGATTCTTCAGTACATCGTACATCATACATCGTACATCAAGGACGGTATATCTTCTGCCCTTTGGAGATGACGATGCGATGCCTGAGGACCTTGTCCACGCGGTGTCCGCTGAGATCATAGCTCTCTGCACGATGTTTCAGGTGTCTGCTCTCATCCTCGCCTTTCACGCCCTCCACGGCCACGTCGTCCGAAGCGGGAACCAGCAGAAAGGGGAATGCAGTGAGCGTGGTGGCGGCTGCGGTATTCAGTGCGGCGTCGTGCTCCACATCCCAGTACTTGCGCGAGGAAGCTGCCAAGCCCGTGTGAATGGCCAGGCGGGCAGAGGCCACCGCCTGGTCGATATAAAAAGGAGGACTGACGCTGGCGACGAGTTTGGCTGTCGTCGCTAATTTCAGGCTGTCCTCACCAGCCAGACTGACGAAACCGTACCTGGGTGTGACTGCGGCAGACCGTTCAAGGTACCACAACTGGTTCGCGTCATCCTCATGGCGCGGTTCAAAGGTTACGAGCTGGCTCTTGCCATGGGCTGTCAGATAGGTGCCTGTAGCAGCATGGCGCAGCAGGTATTGCCCGGGCTCAATAGCTGCGGACTCGGCAGCCCTTACGAAGACGGAAAAGGTGAAGTGGTGTTCTTCGCCGGCGAGGGTGAAGGTGGCGGTGTATTCGCCGCAGCGCTGCAGGTTCTCTAGTGTCAGCGTTTTGGTTCCGGATGTTCCATCACTCCACGAAACCTTTGAGGCTGACACGGAGGATGGCGTGGTGAGGCCGAGCGTCACGCTGCCACCCTGTTCCACCACCACTTCAACCCCATTCTTGGTTGTCTCGCCAATGGTGTAGTAAGGTATGGCCATCAGCACATGAATGTGGAACACCTGTGTCGCCACGGCTCCACCCTGATTGGTGAAGGTGACAGCGATGTCCTGGTCGTTCTTGATGGCTGGGGTGGTGATGGTCTGCGTGGTGGCACCCGTACTCCATTTATAGGTTCCCCATCCGGCGGTGGGTACGACGGTGAGGGTTGCCGTCTTGCCATAGAGCACATCAAGGGTGTCTGTCTGCGACGTCGTACCATCATAGGTGATGCCGGGCGTCAGCGCGTCGGGCGTGCAGTCACCCTTGGCAGCGATGGGGAAGCAGAGTTGGCTTTCGATGCCATGGCTGTTCGTATAGGTGACGCGGTAGATGTAGCTGCGGTCTGTCGTGACGGTGATCTCACGCGCTGTCTCGCCCGTGTTCCACTGCCATTGGCCCGTGTCCTCCTCGCCGGCGGGCAGCTGCGGCATGAGCTTGAGGGTCTGCCCTGCGGGCACACACGTATTATTATTTAATGTATAGGTGTTCACCAGTCCGCCGAGCTCATTGTGGTACAGGGTATTTCCGCTGACGAGCCCTCGCGTCTTCTCCTGCGCGAGACTGGGGACGAGGTTCACCGTGAGCGTGCCGTTATACACCATCTTCGGAGTCAGCTCCGTGGGTGCCTGGTCGGCAGGGCAGAGCTGCACGTCGCGCGTGTTCATCAGCACACTGTAGCCCAGATGGTCATAACCGCCGCTGGTGCTGCCCTGACCACCTTCATCAATGCCCATGTTCGTATAGGAGACCTCCGAGAACGGCATCTTCACGCCCTTCACGCCCTCGTAGATACCGATGACAGCGCCCCAGTAGGGTCGCATCTGCGCGCCTAAGGCCGGTCCCTCCATGAGCCACGCACGCGAGTCGGTATAGTAGTAACCGCTGGAGGCATAGTGGTAGTTCACCCAAGGCAACCCCTCCACGCTCTGCGTCTGTGCCGCCACATACTCGATGCCGGCCGCCAGACGGTGGCCCATGTAGGCGAAGAGGTCGTCGCCCTGGTTCCAGCCCTGCTTGGCGATGTCCACGGCCAGACCGAGGGCCATGGCCGAGTGCCCCGTGTCACGTCCGCTCTCATTCATCTGTCCGAGCTCACCGTAGGCACCTGTCTCCAGTTCACTCCCGGATGTCGTCACTACGAGGTTGCCGAGGAACTCGGTGAGACCGTCGTTTTTGATGGGCACCTCGGCGCGCGGGTCACGGAACGTTCCACACTGGTCGTACTTGAAGTAGGACATGCCCTGGTTATAGATGAACACGTCGTCGCACAACACCCCGATGCTCAGCACACACAGCACGTTGCACAGCCCCCAGTTCGACCAATAGTGTCCGGGGGCCTGCCACCACTTGCCGCTATTCTCCCACGTGCCGTTGCGTGAGCGGAGGAAGTTGATGGCCTTCGGGTACCACAGGGTGAGCATCCACTGCTGGAATGCTGCGAAGTCCTCGCGGCTCCAGCCTTCGTAGTCGCGCATCAGCTCTGCAGCCTGTGCAAACTGGTAGCCATAGAGTCCCACAGCCAGACACTGGTCTGAGTTACCACCGATGGCCTTCGTCGTGTTGCACCACGCCATCAGGATTCGCACGGCAGCATTGGCGTTGGCCTTCGTACCGCTGATTTTCCAGCGCAGCGCGTTCTGGTAGGCCATGGCAGCCCCACGTGCGGCATTGATATAGTTCTCACCACTGCCGCCGCCACGCACGATGGTCTCCACGGGATTCGTCTGCACGCTGCTCTGTGCATAGGCCGAACTCGTCAGCTTCGCATACGCTGCCTTCACGGCGGCATGGCCGTCGGCGAGCTGCGCCTTCACGCGGTCAAAATCGGCCTGCGTGTGCAGTCCGCCCGGGTGGATGAAGCCGCGGTCCATGGTCTGCGCGGAGACGGAAGCGAAGGAAGGGCAAAAAGTGGAGAGTGAAAAATAGATAACGCTGAGGAATGTGAGGTGGAGAAGTCTTGCTTTCATACGGTTGTGCTATAAATTCGCCACAAAAATAGTGGTAAAAAACACATCAACAAAAACTTCTCGTCCAAAAATGCACCTCCCCGCAAATTTTTCATCTTTTCAGTACCAGCAGCGCCATGAGGCTGTGACAAAATTCATAGCACTGCCTCTTTATTATTTTCCACAACGAATTACACTAATTTTACGAATTATCGCGGGGCCTCTTAGAAAGCTATTTAAAGAATTCGTATAATTAGTCCAATTCGTTGTAAAAAAGAAAAATCTGTATTTTGACACAGCCACAATCGTTGTGTGTGAAAGGGTAGCTTATCTCACAACGAATTTCCGTCCGTTCACGATGTAGAGACCCTTGGGTAAATGACGAGTGACGAATGACGAATGACGAGTGTCGAATGACGAATGACGAATTTGGCGGCCACTCAGGTCATATACAGCGCCAGCACATTTCTCATTTTTCACTCCTTCACTTTTCATTTCCCCACTGTTTGCTCCTTCACTGTTCACTCTTCCGATGCCATCGGCGAAGGGGTCGTCGGCAATATAGACGTGGATGCGCTGGTGCAGCGGTGCTGACTCCTGCAGCTCCTCTTCGCCGATGATGGCGGCTCTGGCGGTGAGCTCGTAGTCACCCACTATCGTAGGTGTCCAGCTGCCGAGGGTGCAGAAGAGGAGGGTGCCTTGGCCGGGGGCGAGGGGGGCGAGGGCTGAGGGCTGAGGGGTGAGGGTGGAGGGTTGGCTGGTGCTGACGCCGAGGGCGGTGTTGGGTACGTCCTCGGTGCCCACGATGAGGGCCCACATGTCGGCAGGTGCCGTGCCCTGGTTCTTGACATAGGCGTAGAAGGTGACCTCTTCGCCGACACGCGGATGGCGGGGATGGGTGAAGAGCTCCGTGACGCGCAGGTCGGGGGCCGGCTCAAAGAGGCGCGGCTCGAAGGTCGTGGAGAGGGGCAGGTCGGCGCTGGAGGGGCCCACGCTGATGTTCACCATGCCGGCAGGCACCTCGTAGGCCTCATGCGCTACATCCCACTCGTAGAAGTCCTCGGGGGTGAGGCGGAAGCTGACGCGGCGCGTCTGGCCCGCAGGAATCATCACGCGCTCGAAGCCGCGCAGCTGGCGCAGCGGCTGCCAGTCGGCAGGGCTAAGCGGCCCCACATAGAGCTGTGCCACTTCCTCGCCATCGCAGTCGCCGGTGTTGGTGATATCTACGCTGACGGTGATGGCGAGGTCAGCATGGGATTCGTCTTCGTCGGCATGGCGCTCCACGGAGATGAAAGGGCCGTAATGGAACGTGGTGTAGCTGAGACCGTAGCCGAAGGGGAACTGCGGCGTGAGGCCACGGCGCTGGAACCAGCGGTAGCCGCCGCCCCAGTCGTCGGTGAAGTAGGTGTCGTTCCATTCGGGCAGCTGCTCGTCGCTGACGGGCATCGTCATGGGCAGACGGCCTGCGGGGTTGACGGCGCCGAAGAGGACATCGGCGATGCCGTTGCCGGCTTCCTGGCCGCTGTAGAAGGAATAGACGAGGGCGGGGATGTCGGCGATGCAGTCGGCCAGCGACACGATGCCACCGCTCTGCAGCACCACGACGAGGTGGGGGTTGGCGGCATGGAGGCGGCGGATGAGCTGTTGCTGGATGGCGGGCAGGGCGGTGGTGGTGCGGTCCTGCACCTGCACGCCGATGATGCTCTCGCCCTCCAGCGTCTTGTCGAGACCTCCGGCGAAGATGACGACATCGGCAGCACGCGCAGCAGCCTCGGCAGCGGCGAAGCCCGAGGTGTCGTCGCCGCTGATGGCGCAGCCCTGCACATAGGTGGCTTCGGGCACTACGGCGCGGATGCCGGCGAGGAGGCTGACGGCGTAGGCGGGTTGTGTCTCGCTACTGCCGAAGCAGTTGAGGTTCTCGGCAGCGGCATTGGGACCGATGACGGCAATCTTCAAGGATGAGGCAGCGTTGAGGGGCAGCAGACGGCCCTCGTTGCGCAGCAGTACGACGGCCTTGGCCGTAGCCTCGCGGCAGAGGGCACGGTGCTCGGCGTTATCCACCAGCGCGGCGGAGTCGGCACAGGCGGGCTGCCAGCCCATCAGGCCCATGGCATATTTGGTGAGCAGCACGCGCGCCACAGCGGTGTCGAGGTGCTGCTCGGTGATGGTGCCAGCCTCCAAGGCCTTTGGGAGTTGCTGTTTGTAGTGGGTGGAGCCCATGCAGACGTCGGTGCCCCCCACGAGCGAGGCGGGCCCGTCCTTGACGCCACCCCAGTCGGAGATGACGGTGAAGGGGAAGCCCCAGCGATGGCGCAGGATGTCGGTGAGCAGATGGCGGTTGGCGGCGGCCTGCACGCCGTTGACGAGGTTGTAGCTGGACATCAGGCTCAGGGGCACGCCCTCCTGCAGGGCGGTGCGGAAGTTGGTGCCGAAGAAGCCCATGAGGTCGCGCTCGGCGATGATTTCATCGCATGTCTTGCGGTAGGCTTGCTTGCCCTCAATCTCGAAGTGCTTGAGGCACGCCATGACGGGCATCGACTGGATGCCGCGCACGATGTACTTGCCAATCTGTCCGCTCATGTAAGGGTCCTCGCCCGCACTCTCAGCGGTGCGTCCGCCACGCGGGTCCAGGCAGAGGTCGATGCAGGGTGCGAGGGCCACGTGCTGACCGGCAGCCCAGAACTCCTCGCCCATGGCATGACCGAGGCGCAGCAGCAGCTGGCGGTCCCAGAGGGCTGCCATGGCGATGCCGGTGGGGAAGGAGGTGTAGCCCTGGCGGTGTACGCCATGCGGGCCGTCGGACATCAGCCAGCCGGGGATGCCCAGCTCCTCATCGTCGGCCATCGCAAAGAGCGTCTTGCCCGTGAGCTGCGCCACCTTCTGCTCAGGGGACATCAGAGAAAGATAATAGGGGACAAACTCAGACTCCTCAGCAGACCCTCCCCCCTGCCCCTCCCTTGTAGGGAGGGGAGTGGTTACCTGTGCGAATGAGGGTACAAGAGGACTTATAAAAAGGAGAGGGATGATAAGAAAGAGTGTCCCAATAGTTCTATGACAAAGAAGATGATGCTTCATTGGATGAGGGATAAAAAGTTTGCCGTGTCTTGTCAGGTAATCACTCCCCTCCCTACAAGGGAGGGGCAGGGGGGAGAGTCTGCAGGGGGGAGGGTCTTCCTCTACTCTGCTATCAGCAGATAGTAGTTCTTCTTGCCCTTCTGCACGAGCAGGTAGCGGCCGTCGATGAGGTCGGCGGTGGTGACGGGCTGGTCGAACTGCGCGAGCTTCTCCTTGTTGAGGCTTACGCCGCCGCCCTGCACCATCTTGCGCATCTCGCCCTTGCTGGGGAAGCACTGCGTCTCCACGGCCGTGAGATCCACGGCCTTGATGCCCTCGCCTTCGAGTAGGCTGCGGCTGATGGTGAAGTGGGGCACGCCGCTGAAGACGTCGAGCAGCGTCTGCTCGTCGAGCTTCACGAGGCTCTCCTTCGTGGCCTTGCCGAAGAGGATGTTGGAGGCTTCCAGCGCCAGCTCATACTCCTCGCGGCCGTGCACGAGAACGGTGACCTCCTCGGCCAGGCGCTTCTGCAGCACGCGGCGACCCGGGTCCTGGCGGTGCTCAGCGATGAGGGCGTCGATGGTCTCTTTGTCCAGCGATGTGAAAATCTTGATGTAGCGCTCGGCCTCCTCGTCGCCCACGTTGAGCCAGAACTGATAGAACACGTAGGGGCTGGTGCGGTTGCGGTCGAGCCAGATGTTGCCCTGCTCCGTCTTGCCGAACTTCTTGCCGTCGGCCTTGGTGATGAGGGGGCAGGTGAGGGCGTAGGCCTCATTCTCGGCGCCCAGCTTGCGGCGGATGAGCTCCGTGCCGGTGGTGATGTTGCCCCACTGGTCGCTGCCGCCCATCTGCAGTTTGCAGCCCTTGGTCTCGTAGAGGTGCAGGAAGTCGTAGCCCTGCAGCAGCTGATAGGTGAACTCGGTGAACGACATGCCCTCCTGGAACTCGCCGTTGAGGCGGCGCTTGACGCTGTCCTTGGCCATCATGTAGTTCACGGTGATGCACTTGCCGATGTCGCGTGCGAAGTTGAGGAAGGTGAAGTCCTTCATCCAGTCGTAGTTGTTGACGAGCTCGGCGGCATTGGGCGCATCGCTGTCGAAGTCGAGGAAGCGCGACAGCTGCTCGCGGATGCAGGCCACGTTGTGGCGCAGCGTGGCCTCGTCCAGCAGGTTGCGCTCCTGGCTCTTGCCGCTGGGGTCGCCAATCATGCCGGTGGCGCCACCCAGCAGGGCGATGGGCTTGTGGCCGCAGCGCTGCAGATGGCGCAGCATCATGACGCCACAGAGGTGGCCGATATGGAGACTGTCGGCAGTGGGGTCGATGCCCACGTAGGCCGTCACTTGTTCTTTCTCAAGGAGTTCTTCGGTGCCCGGCATCATCTGGTGGATCATGCCGCGCCATGTGAGTTCTTGTACGAAATTCATCTTTTTATTTGACAATTTGACGATTTACAATTTGACGATTTGATAATCCTTTATGATTTGACTATTTACAATTTGACGATTTGTGGGTGCAAAGGTAGTGAAAAGTTTAGAGTTGAAGGTTTAAAGTTGGAAGAAAATGCAAGTTTTATGGCTTTTTACTTGACTTCGGCGTTTTGATGTTGTATCTTTGCAGCCGAATTTGAGCTGTTAAGCAATACGTTAGATGAAAAAGTTGCTGATAGAGACCTATGGTTGTCAGATGAACGTGGCCGACTCCGAAGTGGTAGCATCGGTCATGCAGATGGCAGGCTATGAGGTCACTGAGACGATGGACGAGGCTGATGCCGTGTTCCTCAACACCTGTTCCGTGCGCGACAACGCAGAACAGAAGATCCTGTCGCGCCTGGAATTCCTGCGCAGCATCAAGCGGCGCAGACCTCTCATCATCGGCGTGCTGGGCTGCATGGCAGAACGCGTGAAAGAGACGCTCACGGAGCAGTATGGCGCCGACCTCGTCTGCGGTCCGGACTCCTACATGGCGCTGCCCGACCTGATAGCGCAGGCGGAGCTGGGACACAAAGCCGTCGATGTGGAGCTGTCCATGACCGAGACCTACCGCGACGTAGTGCCGCAACGTCTGCACGCCAATCATATCGGAGGTTTCGTGAGCATCATGCGCGGCTGCAATAATTTTTGCCACTACTGTATTGTTCCTTATACGCGCGGACGCGAGCGCAGCCGCGATGTCGAGAGCATCCTGCGAGAGGTGCGGGACCTGCGCGACCGCGGGTTCAAGGAGGTCACGCTGCTGGGACAGAACGTCAATAGTTATATTGGACAATTGGACAATGGACAATTGGACAATGGACAATGTACAATTCGTTTTCCTGAGTTGTTGAAGCGCGTGGCGGAGGCTGTGCCGGAGATGCGGGTGCGCTTCACGACCAGCCACCCGAAGGACATGAGCGACGAGACACTGCGCGTGATTGCCGAGATGCCCAACGTGTGCAAGCACATCCACCTGCCCGTGCAGAGCGGTTCGGATGCCGTACTGCAGCGCATGAACAGGAAATATACGCGAGCTTGGTATCTGGACCGCGTGGCTGCCATCCGACGTATCATCCCCGACTGCGGCCTCACAACAGACATCTTCGTGGGCTACTGCGGCGAGACGGAGGAGGACCACCAGCTGTCGCTGTCGCTGATGCGCGAGGTAGGCTATGACTCGGCCTTCATGTTCAAATACAGTGAACGCCCCGGCACCTACGCCAGCAAGCACCTGCCCGACGATGTCCCCGAGGATGTGAAGATACGCCGTCTCAACGAGCTCATCGCCCTGCAGAACGAGATCTCCGCCGAACGCAACGCCGCACAGGTGGAAAAAACGGTGGAAGTGCTGGTGGAAGGCACCAGCAAACGCAGCCGCGACCAACTCTTCGGGCGCACAGAGCAAAACCGCGTCGTGATCTTCGACCGCGGACGACACCACATCGGCGAGCGTGTCATGGTGAACATCACCGAGAGCTCATCGGCGACGCTGAAAGGCAAGGAGAACTCATAAGACGAATAGGGCTCATAGGGCCCATAAGACTCATAAAATGAAAAAGAAAAGACATAGAGCGTTCCGGCAGATGCAATGGCTCACATCCTGCATCTCCACCACTTTGGTATTGCTCCTGTTGGGGCTCGTGGTGCTCTTTGGTCTCTCGGCACGCAAGCTGTCACAGTCCGTGCGTGAGAACCTGACCATCACGCTCCTGCTTGACGACGATGTAGAGACACCGCAGGCCGACACGCTGGCCCTGCGCCTGCAGATGGAGCCGTATGTCCGCAACGTCACAGTCATCTCCAGCGAGCAGGCCCTGAAAGAAGAGAGCGAGCGCATGGGCACAGACCCCACCGAGTTCCTGGGCGGCGAGAACCCCTACACCGCCAGCATCGAGATGACGGTGGCTGCCGACTACGCCTGCACAGATAGCCTCATCTGGATTGCCAAGGAGTTGAAAGGGATGTGGCAGGTGACGGATGTGGTGTATCAGCGTGAACTCGTGGACAACCTGAATCGCACGCTGCAGCAGGCGACCGTGGTGTTGGCAATCCTGGCCCTGCTGCTGATGATCATCTCCGTGGTGCTCATCAACAACACCGTCCGCCTGAGCGTCTATGCCCGTCGGTTCACCATCCACACGATGCGCCTCGTGGGAGCCTCATGGGCCTTCATCCGCTGGCCCTTCCTCAAGCGCAGCATGGGCATTGGCCTCACGGCTGCCGTGATTGCCGACGTCCTGTTGCTCGGCGGTGTCTGGTGGGCACTGCAGCAAGATGCGTTCATCGGCACCATCGTCACCACAGAGATTATCATCATCATGGCTGCCGCCGTCCTCGTAGCAGGCTTCCTGCTGACATTCGTCTGCACATGGCTCAGCGTGGGCCAGTTCCTGCGGATGAAGGAGGCGGAGATGTATAGGTAGTTTAAGGTTTAAGGTTTATGGTTTAAAGTTTTAAAAGATAGATACAATGAAAGAGTTTGCTTTTGACCGCATGAATTACATCCTGCTGGCTATCGGCATGGCGGTCGTCATTATCGGATTCATCCTCATGTCGGGGTCCGGCTCCAATGAGGAGACGTTCAACCCTGAAATATTCAGCGCCCTGCGCGTGAAGGTGGCTCCGGCCGTCACATTCTTCGGCTTCGCTTTCATCATCTACGGCATCATGCACAAGCCGAAGTCACGTTAATACCCTTCTACGAACAATGGATACACTACAAACCATCATCATTGCCATCGTAGAGGGCTTGACAGAATTCCTGCCTGTGTCCTCCACGGGGCACATGATTATCACGCAGAACCTGCTGGGAGTTGAAAGCACGCCTTTCGTGAAGGCTTTCACCATCATCATCCAGTTCGGTGCCATCCTCTCGGTGGTATGCCTCTATTGGCAGCGTTTCTTCCGCCTCAACCACACTCCTGCACCCGCAGGCAGCACACCTTGGCAGGCATTCCTCCACAAATGGGATTTCTACTGGAAACTGTTTGTGGCCTTCGTCCCCGCCATCCTCATCGGCTTCTTGGGCAAGATGAGCGGATTGATAGACCGCTTCTTGGAGAGCGTGGAGGTGGTAGCCATCATGCTCGTAGTCGGAGGCATCTTCATGCTCTTCTGCGACCGCCTGTTCAATAAGGGCAGCGAGGACACACAGCTGACAGAAGCCCGTGCCTTCCGCATCGGCCTCTTTCAGTGCATTGCCATGATTCCGGGTGTCTCGCGCTCCATGGCCACCATCGTAGGCGGCATGGCACAGAAGCTGACGCGCCGCGCAGCGGCCGAATTCTCGTTCTTCCTGGCTGTGCCCACCATGGCGGCAGCCACGGCATTGGATGTTCTACAGCTGTTCTTCGGCGATGAGGCCGATGCCAGCTGGGCGACCTCCGATAACCTGATGATGCTGGCACTGGGCTGCGTCGTAGCCTTCGTGGTGGCGCTGTTGGCCATGAAGTGGTTTGTCAGTTTCCTGACGAAGTACGGCTTCAAGGCTTTCGGCATCTATCGCATCATCGTGGGTATCATCATTCTGGCCCTCGTCTGGACGGGCCACTCACTGGTAATGGTTGACTGATGAACTTTCAAGAAGGAGAAATACTATACATTGACAAGCCCTATCGCTGGACCTCCTTCGATGTGGTCAACAAGGTGCGATGGCTGTTGTGCAAACGCCTCGGCACGAAGAAGCTGAAGGTGGGGCACGCGGGCACACTGGACCCGCTGGCCACGGGTGTGATGATTGTCTGCACGGGACGCGCCACCAAGCGCATCGACGAGCTGCAGGCACACACGAAAGAGTATGTCGCCACACTGCGCCTGGGCGCCACTACACCGAGCTTCGACCTGGAACATCCCATCGATGCCTACTACCCCACAGAGCATATCACCCGCGAGCAGGTGGAAGAGGTCCTGAAGCACTTCCTCGGAAGCATCGAGCAGGTGCCACCCTCCTACTCCGCCGTGAAGGTCGATGGCAAGCGCGCCTATGACCTCGCCCGCAAGGAGAAAGAGGTGGAGCTGAAACCCAAAGTGCTGGTGATTGACGAGATAGAGCTGGTTGAGTGTCGTTTGGCTTGCGAAGGCCATACGGTCTTCGCAAGCCAGATGACAGTTCCGCGCACGGGGATGCGGAATAAAGCTTTCCTCACTTCGCCGGACACGCCCAATGACACAAATGAGTTCCCCTATATCACCATTCGCGTAGTCTGCTCCAAAGGCACCTACATCCGCGCCTTGGCACGCGACATCGGTCAGGCCCTCGGCAGCGGAGCCCATCTGATAGCCCTTCACCGCACACGCGTCGGTGATGTCCGTGTGGAGAACTGCATGAGCATGGAACAGTTCCCACAGTGGCTGGAACAGCAGGAGAATGACGGATGAAGAATAAGAGTTACTAGTGAGAAATGATAAATGATAAATGAACCATTAACCTTTAGCCGCGCGACAGCGCACAGGCTCTTGAGCCCTCGCTTGCAAGCCCTCCCCCCCACGGGGGAAGCGGGGAGAGGGGCTTTGAACTCTTAAACCCTAAATCGTAAAATCGTAAAATTGTCAAATAATACAGGTTGTCCAATTAAGATATGAAATTATCACAGTTTAAGTTCAAGCTCGACTCAGAGCGCATCGCACAGGAGCCCACCCCGTTCCGCGACGACTGCCGCCTGATGGTGCTGCACACCAAGAGTGGTGTCATCGAGCATCGCGACCATTTCTACGACATCCTCGACTACTTCGATGACAAGGATGTGTTCGTTTTCAACGACACGAAGGTGTTCCCCGCCCGACTCGAAGGCAACAAGGAAAAGACGGGTGCCAAGATTGAGGTGTTCCTGCTGCGCGAGCTCAACGCAGAACTCCGCCTATGGGATGTCCTCGTAGAGCCAGCACGCAAGATACGTATTGGCAACAAGCTCTATTTCGGCGAGGACGAGAGCATGGTGGCCGAGGTCATCGACAACACCACCAGCCGCGGCCGCACGCTGCGTTTCCTCTACGACGGTCCCCACGAGGAGTTCAAGGAAGCCCTCTACGCCCTCGGCGAGGCTCCCCTGCCCCGTCAGATGATTACGCGCAAGGCGATGCCCGAGGACATCGAGAACTTCCAGTGTGTCTTTGCCAAGAACGAGGGTGCCGTCACGGCCCCCACCTCGGGTCTGCACTTCTCCAAGAACCTGATGAAACGGATGGAAATCAAAGGCATCGAGATGGCCTTTGTCACCATGCACTGCGGCCTGGGTAACTTCCGCGACATCGATGTCGAGGACCTGTCCAAGCACAAGATGGAGAGCGAGGAGATCCATGTCGGTGCCGAGGCCTGCCGCATCGTGAACACCGCCAAGGAGAACGGCCGTAAGATATGCGCCGTGGGCACCACCGTGCAGCGAACCCTGGAGACAGCCATCGGTGCGGATATGCGCCTGAAGGAGTTCGACGGCTGGACCAACAAGTTCATCTATCCGCCCTATGACTTCGGCATCGCCACCGCCATGGTTGCCAACTTCTACCTCCCCTACTCTACGCTGCTCATGCTCACCTGTGCCTATGGCGGCTACGACTTGGTGATGAAAGGCTACAAGGAGGCACTCCGCGACCATCGCTACCGCTTCGGCACATACGGCGACGCCATGCTCATCATCAACGACTAAGCGTCCACGGATTCAGCACTAAACGGGTCATGACGGAAATCGATGTTTACTTAGGTTTAGGCAGCAATCTCGGCGACCGCCACACGCTGCTGCTCAAGGCCATCGAGCTGTTGGCACAGCGCGTAGGACGGTTGGCGCGCTGCTCATCGTTCATCGAGACCGATCCCTGGGGCTTCGCCTCGGAGCATCGTTTCCTGAATGCCGTGGCCCTGTTCCGCACAACACTCACGCCACGCGAGCTGCTGACAGCCACACAAGACATCGAACGTCAGCTGGGGCGTCGGGAGAAGAGCAACGGCACCTACCACGACCGTCCCATAGACATCGACATCCTGCTCTACGGTGATGCCGTCATCGATGAGCCCGACCTCAAAATACCGCATCCCCGGATGCAAGAGCGTGACTTTGTCATGCGACCCCTTCGAGAAATTCATTAACACATAAACAACTTGATCATGAAGAAAATCTTTTTCACCCTCATGCTGACAGTGGCCAGTGCTGCAGCATGGGCACAGGGCATGGAGCAGATGATGCAACCCATGTCAGTAGATTCCAAAGTCAAGGTAGGACGTCTGGACAACGGACTCACCTACTACATCCGTCACAACGAAGAGCCCAAGAACCAAGCGTTCTTCTACATCGCACAGAAAGTGGGCTCCATTCAGGAGGAAGAGAGCCAGCGCGGTCTCGCACACTTCCTGGAGCACATGTGCTTCAACGGCACCACCCACTTCCCCGACAGCTCACTGGTGGAATATCTGGAGAGCATCGGTGTGAAGTTCGGCGCGCAGCTCAACGCCTACACCAGCGTGGAGGAGACCGTTTACAATATTGATAATGTACCCGCGCGCGAGGGAGCCATCGACTCCTGTCTGCTCATCCTGCATGACTGGAGCCACGACCTGACCCTCGACGGCAAGGAAATCGACAAGGAGCGTGGTGTCATCCACGGCGAATGGCGTATGCGCAATGTAGGCTTCACCCGCATCCTCGTACGCAATCTGGAGAAGCTGATGTCCAACAGCCGCTATGGCCGCCGCTTCCCCATCGGTCTGATGGAGGTCGTTGACGAGTGCCCCTACGACACCCTGCGCGCCTACTACCACAAGTGGTACCGCCCCGACCTGCAGGGCATCATCGTCGTCGGTGACATCGACGTCGATCAGATTGAGGGTAAGATCCAGAAGCTCTTCTCACCCATCCAGCTGCAGCAACCCGTTGCCAAGCGTGAGTACTACAGCGTGCCGAACAACGACGAGGCGGTTGTCGTGAGCGACAAAGACCCCGAGGTCACACAGCAGGTTGTCATGATCTCCCTCAAGCACGAAGCCATCCCCGACAGCATCCGCAACACGTATGCCATCTACCTGACCGAGAGCATCAAGCGCATTGCCTGCAACGTGCTCAACCAGCGTCTCCACGAGCTGTCGCTGAAGCCCGAATGTCCCTTCCGCGGCGCCAGCGTTGACGACGGCGACTTCCTGCTCTCCAGCAAGGTGACAGGAGCCTTCAACGTGGAGGTGTATCCCAAGGAGGGGCGCGTGGAGGAAGCCGTGCAGGCCGTCATGGCTGAGGTCTATCGTTTAGACCAGTTCGGCTTCACGAAAGGCGAGATCGACCGTGCTGCAGCGGAAGCCATCAGCAACATGGAGCGTCTGTATAACAACCGCGACAAGCAGAAGTCCATCAGTTATGCCCGTGAGTACTACAGTTCGTTCCTCAACAATGACCCCATCCCCGGCATCGAAGTCGAATACCAGCTGTTCCAGCAGATGTTGCCCAATATCCCCGCACAAGTCTATAACATGGTGATGCAGGAGCTGATCACGCGCACCGACAGCAACCTCGTCGTGCTTGCCCTGAACCCCGAGAAGGAAGGACTGGAAATCCCCACGGAAGCCAACCTCCTAGGCGCCATCCACGCAGCACAGGCCATGCAGCTTGAGGCATGGGTGGACAACGTGAAGACCGGTCCGCTCATCACCAGCCTGTCCAAGCCCGGCAAGGTGAAGAAGGAAGAGGCTGGTCCCTGCGGCTCCAAGATCCTCACCCTCAGCAACGGCGTGAAGGTGGTCATGAAGGAGACCGACTTCAAGGACGACGAAATCCGAATGACGGCATGGAGCGAGGGCGGCACCGCCCGCTACGGCCTCAAGGAGCGTATCAATCTGGCAGCCTTTGACGCTGTCATGGGACGCAGTACCCTCGGTGGCTTCACACAGGTGGAACTGAACAAAGCCCTTGCCGGCAAGCAGGTCAGCGCCAACGCCAGTGTCAGCGGCCGTCAGGAGAACATGGGTGGCCAAAGCGGCAAGAAGGACGTGCAGACGCTCTTCGAGCTCATCTATCTCTATTTCCAGCCACGCACGAAGGACACGGATGCCGTAGGTGCCTACCTCGCCAGCCTCCGCGAGAGCCTTCGCAACAAGCAGCTCAACCCCATGTCCAGCCTCAGCGACAGCATCCAGGCCACCCTGTTCAGCCACAACCCCCTGGTGCAGCCCCTCACGGAAGCCGAGGTTGATCAGGTCAACTACGACCGCATCCTGGAGATGTATGCCGACCGCTTCGCCGATGCCAGCGACTTCACCTTCCTGTTCATCGGTAACATCAACGAGCAGCAGATCCGCGAGCTCTCCCTGCAGTACCTGGCCACCCTGCCCGTTGCCAAGCGTAAGGACACACCCGTGGATAACGGTCTCCGCTTCGCCACCGGTGATGTCATGAACCGCTACCAGAAGAAGATGGAGACACCACAGAGCGTGCTCGTCAGCGCATGGACGGGTCCCATCGAGCTCTCCGTGAAGAACGAAGCCGTCATGGAGATCCTCGGCACCTGCGTGGCAGAAGTGTATCTCAAGAAGATCCGCGAGGAGCTCGGTGCAGCCTACAGCACCAGTGCCAGCGGTCAGATCACCCGCGGCGCCGACGACAAGACCTACTATGTCCTTCAGACCGGTTTCCCCCTGAAGCCCGAGATGACCGACACCTGTCTGCAGATTGTCCAGGCCGTGGTTGAGGACATCGCTGCCAAGGGCGCTGCCGAGGAAAGCATCACCAAGGCCAAAGAATATATGCTCAAGACCTTCACGCAGAACCAGCGTGAGAACGGCTACTGGATGAACCGCATCAGCACCATCCTGTACCGCAACTACGACTCCTCCAAGGACTACGAGGCCGTCATCAACGGCATCACCTCCGCCGACATTCAGCAGATGGCCAAGACCATCCTCAGCAATGGCAACCGCGTGCGCGTAGTCATGGAGCCCGAAACGACTAACGAATAAGAGATTATGGCATTAAAAGCAGGTATCGTAGGCCTCCCTAACGTGGGAAAATCTACGTTATTCAATTGTTTGTCCAGTGCCAAAGCACAGGCTGCGAACTTCCCGTTCTGCACCATCGACGCTCAGATGGGACAGATTACTGTCCCTGACGAGCGCCTGAACAAGCTCGCAGAGCTGGTGCACCCCGGACGCATCGTGCCTGCCACTTGCGAAATCGTGGACATCGCAGGCCTGGTGAAAGGCGCCTCGAAGGGCGAAGGACTGGGCAACCAGTTCCTGGGAAACATCCGTGAGTGCGACGCCATCATCCATGTGCTGCGCTGCTTTGACGATGCAAACATTGTGCATGTCGATGGCAGCGTAGATCCCGTCCGCGACAAGGAAATCATCGACACGGAGCTGCAGCTGAAGGACCTCGAGACCATCGAGGGCCGGATGCAGCGCGTGGAGAAGCAAGCCCGCGTGGGCGGCGACAAGCAGGCCAAAATCGAATTGGGCGTGCTCGAAGCCTACAAGGCAGCCCTGATGGAGGGACGCAGTGCCCGCACCGTGACCTTCGACACCGAGGACGAGACGACAGCCGCCAAGAACCTCTTCCTGCTCACCACCAAACCCGTGCTCTACGTCTGCAACGTCGATGATGCCTCGGCAGCCAACGGCAATGCCTACGTGGAAGCCGTGCGCAAGGCCATCGCCGACGAGGACGCAGCGCTGCTTATCATCAGCGCCCAGACCGAGGCCGACATCGCCGAGCTGGAGAGCTACGAGGAGAAGCAGATGTTCCTGGAAGACATGGGCCTCGCAGAGAGCGGTTGCGACCGCCTCATCAAGGCCATCTACACGCTGCTGGGCCTGCAGACATTCATCACCGCCGGCGAGATGGAGGTGAAGGCCTGGACATTCCGTCGCGGCTGGAAGGCTCCGCAGTGCGCAGGCGTCATCCACACCGACTTCGAGAAAGGCTTCATCCGAGCCGAGGTCATCAAA
This sequence comes from Prevotella sp., assembly GCA_015060555.1. Taxonomy (GTDB): domain Bacteria; phylum Bacteroidota; class Bacteroidia; order Bacteroidales; family Bacteroidaceae; genus Physcousia. Next base: position 51,453 of record SUYG01000014.1, on the reverse strand, counting down.
TACGACGACTACATCAAATATGGCTCCGAGGCCGCTGTCCGCGAGGCCGGAAAGATGGGCGTCGAGGGCAAGGACTATGTGGTGCAGGACGGCGACATCATGCATTTTAGATTCAACGTTTAAAGATGGTCAATTTATTCATCCATTGGAACCCGGATATTTTCGCGTTCACCATCGGCTCGTTCGGCGTTCGCTGGTACTCGCTCTGCTGGTGCATCGGCCTGCTGCTCGTATTCCTGTTGGAACAACGCCTGTTCAAGGAACAGAAGATTCCCGACGAGAAGTTTGAGCCGCTGTTCCTATACTCGTTCCTGAGCATCCTCATCGGGGCACGTCTGGGGCACTGTCTCTTCTATGAGCCTGAGTATTTCCTGTCCTCGCCCCAGCACATGCTGGAGATGATTGTCCCCGCCAAGATCGGGGCCGACGGCTCGTGGCATTTTACGGGTTACACGGGACTTGCCTCGCACGGTGGCACCATCGCCTTCATCTTCGCCCTGTGGCTCTATTCACGGAGGATGAAGATTCCGGTACTCACCGTCTGGGACAACATCGGCATCGTGACACCGCTGTGTGCTGCCGCCATCCGCATGGGTAACCTCATGAACTCCGAAATCATCGGCAAACCCACGGATGTACCCTGGGCCTTCATCTTCGAGCAGGTGGACAACGTCCCACGCCACCCGGGGCAGCTCTATGAGGCACTCGCCTACTTCGTGTTCTTCATCGTGGGCTGGCTCATCTACCGCCGTCACCCGGAGCGCGTGGGCAGCGGCTACTACTTCGGCTACTGCATCTTCACCATCTTCACGTTCCGCTTCTTCATCGAATACACGAAGGAGGTACAGGTGTCGTTCGAGAACGGGATGCTCTTCAATATGGGACAGCTGCTGTCTGTGCCCTTTATCCTGGTCGGTGGCTATGCAATGTGGCGAGGAAGGAAAAGGACGGTTGAGGGTTGAGGGGTTATGGTTGAGAGTTTCTGGTTTATGGATAAAATGAGAACGTTCATAGCAATGCTGGTGGTGATGGCGGCGATGCCGCTGTCGGCGCAGAGCATCGGCGAGCAGCTGAAGCAGAACACCTCCTTCGGCGGCTATGTCATCGGTCGCGTGAATGGCACCACCCGCCAAGACGCCGACGTGAAAGCTGACATGGGTGTGCGTCTGGCACGTGCCTACGTGGATACGAAAATCGGAGACTTCGCCATGAAGCTGCAGCTGCATCTCTCGGGCAGCCCCCTGAACAAAAAGGAGAATGCCATCCGACTGGTCGATGCCTGGGTGGAGTGGCAGCACTGGAAGGAGTTCCGCGTGAAGTTCGGACAGTTCAAGCGCTGCTTCACCTTCGAGAACCCGATGCACCCATGGCTCTTGGGAGAAGGCACCTATGCCCAGCTCACCGACCGCCTGGCAGGCTACAACGACCGCACAGGCGAACATGCCTCCAACGGCCGCGACTTCGGTCTGCAGCTGCAGGGCGACCTCTTCACCTCGAAATGCGACGGTCATCGCTGGCTGCACTACCAGGCAGGTGTCTATACGGGGCAGGGCATTAATCACGCCGACAAGAACACCATGAAGGATTTCATCGGCGGCCTCTGGATTATGCCCATCAAGGACCTCCAGATTGGTGCCTTCGGCTGGTGGGGCGACTATGTCCGTGACGACGGCACCACCATCGACCGCCGTCGCTACAGCATCGGCATCAACTACACTGGCGACTGGACAGCGCGCGCCGAATATGCCGTGGACCAGGCCGCCGGGAAAGCCGATGCCTGGTATGCCATAGCCGGAACGCCCTCATGGCATCGCGCCAAACTCTTTGTGCACTACGACGTCTATCGCGAAGGTCGCAGTTGGGACAATGCCCACAGCATCTACGGCGTCTCGGCACAGTACCACTTCCACCCCAACCTCATGCTGCAGCTCAACTACGGCTTTCATGTCAACAAGATGGCCGAAGACGAGCGTTATCACGCCGTGGATCTGCAGTGCTATTGGCGATTCTAAACAAGTTAACGTGTTAACGTGTTCATAATAACAGATTAACGGCTTAATGACGTGACAAACAAGTTCTCTCAAATCAGCACGCAAGTGCAGATACAGACTCAGGCACTGACTCCTCAGCAGCTGCTGGTGAGCCAGCTAACAGAGATGCCCGTGGAGGCGCTCTATGAGCGCGTGGATCAGGAGCTGAAGGAGAACACGGCACTGGAGCGCGAGGCCGCCGACTTCGCCGACAACGAGGAAGGCTATGGCGAGCCCCCCGTTGCCGAAAAAGCCGATTTCACCGATGACTTTTCCGAGTCTTCGGGCCTCTCCGACGACGCTCCCGAGGGAGGCTACCGCGCGGACGTGCCCGAGACGCTGGTGGGCGAGACGATGTCCTTCTACGACCAACTGGAGGAACAGATAGGCTTCTTCCATCTCACCGAGCACGAGGAGGAGATAATTCGCTACCTCATCGGGTCGTTGGACGACGACGGTCTGTTGCGGACTTCACTGCAGCAGATACAGGACGAGCTGGAAGTGTATCACAACATCAACACCTCGCAGGCCGAACTGGAACGCCTCCTGGACACGCTTCAACACTTTGAGCCCGCCGGCATCGGCGCACGTTCGCTACAGGAGTGTCTGCTCCTGCAGGTGCGACGCGCCCCCGACCATGACTCACCGCTGAAGCGCAAGCTGGAGCGTGTGCTGACAGAACAGTTTGACAACCTCATGCTGAAACGCTGGGACCGCATCGGGCGCAGTATGCACCTGACAGACGCCGAGGTTTCGCGCCTGCAGCATGAAGTGCGACGCCTGAACCCGCGGCCCGGCAGTTCTATGGGCGAGGCCCTGGGCAAGAGCCTGCAACAGATAACGCCCGATTTCATCGTGGACACAGACCCCTACGGGCAGCTGTCCATGAGTCTGAACAACGGACATATTCCAGCGCTGCATGTGAGCGACGATGACATATCCTTCCTGCAGAGCTATGAAGGGCGCGACAGCAAGAGCCTCTCACGCTCGGAGCGCGAAGGGCTCCTCTATCTTCGCGAGCGCGTGGAGAAAGCACACGGTTTCATCGAAGCCATGCAGCAACGCAACCGCACACTGACCCAGACCATGCAGGCCATCATCTCCATGCAACGCCCCTTCTTCGAGAGCGGCGATGAGACGCTGCTGCGCCCGATGACACTAGAGGACGTAGCCGCCAAGACGGGCCTGCATCTCTCCACCATCTCGCGTGTGAGCAACAGCAAATGGGTGCAGACGCCCTATGGCATCTACCCCCTGCGCTGGTTCTTCACCTCTGCCGCTCGCCGTCAGGATGGCGACGAGGTCAGCGTCCGCAGCATCAAGGCCGCACTGCAGGACGTCATCGACGGCGAGGACAAGCACAACCCGCTGACCGACGAGGCTTTGGCCACCGAGCTACAGCAGCGCGGCTTCGACGTAGCCCGCCGCACAGTCACCAAATACCGCGTTGCCATGGGCATCCCTGTGGCACGCCTCAGAAAATAATGAAGCTGATGGAAGATCCCTACACAAAGCCCACCCATGCCGGCTTCTCCACACCCCGCAGTGTAGAATCCGCGCTTCTGCTGGCAGCCCGTTGGCTGTCATCCATCTTCCGTCCCGAATTTATGCCACTCATAGGCTTCGTGGGCCTGTTCATGTTCACCTACCTGAGCCTCCTGCCCTGGGCCTTCAAGGGAGCCGTGCTGTCGCTGGTGTTGCTGGGCACCGTGCTGCTGCCGCGCTGGACCATCCGTTTCTGGCGCAAGGCGCGCGGCTGGGAACGTCATCTCCTGCGCCTGCGTGAGAACCGCCTGTTCCCCTACCTCATCTACATCCTCTACTACGCCTTCACGCTGCACATGCTGAACCGCTTTCACCTGCCCGTGTATATGTCTGGAATCCTCATCAGCTCCCTGCTTATCCAGGGCTGCGGCTTCCTGATCAACCTACGCTGGAAGATTTCCATGCACAGTGCAGGCGCCGGCGGCGTCATCGGAGCGCTGGCGGGCTACAGCATCCTCTTCTACTTCAATCCCATCGGCTGGCTCTGCCTGTGCATCTTCATCTCAGGCCTCGTCGGCAGTAGCCGTATGCTCCTGCGCCAGCACGACCTCTGGCAAGTCATCGCCGGCACCCTTCTCGGTGTCGTCTGCGGCTTCCTTGGCATCATCATCCACTGGTAGGCGGCTTATGATTACCTGGCATGAATTTCCATACTTCGCGACCGCCGCAGTGCTACTGTGGAGCATCGGTGCTGCGGCAGCATGGAAAGAGCGGACGAAGGTGGCGCTCACAACTACTGCGCTGGGGCTGCTGGTGTTCTCCGCATTCATCCTTGCCATGTGGCTGTCGCTGGAGCGTCCGCCCCTGCGCACGATGGGTGAGACGCGCCTGTGGTACTCCTTCTTCCTGCCATTCGCCGGCATCATCGTCTATGGCCGTTGGCGCTTCAAGTGGATTCTGGCCTTCTCGGCCCTGCTGTCCCTAGTGTTCATCTGCATCAACCTCTTCAAGCCCGAGATCCACGACAAGACGCTGATGCCCGCGCTGCAGAGTCCCTGGTTCGCGCCCCATGTCATCGTCTATATGTTCGCCTATGCCCTTCTGGGCGCTGCCACCCTGATGGCTTTGTATCAGCTGCTGGCCCGCCCCGAGACTGCCGAGGCGGAGCGCTCCCTGGCTGTCACCGACACCCTGGTTCGAACCGGTCTCGCCTTCATGACCTTCGGGATGCTCTTCGGCGCCTTGTGGGCCAAGGAAGCATGGGGCGACTACTGGTCGTGGGACCCCAAGGAGACATGGGCTGCCACGACCTGGCTGGCATACCTCGTCTATATCCACTACCGCCGTATGCCCCGCCACCGGCCACGCATTGCGCTATGCGGCCTCGTCATCGCCTTCATCCTGCTGCAGATGTGTTGGTGGGGTATCAACTACCTTCCGGCAGCACAAGGTGCGAGCGTTCACACCTACTAAGGATGATTTTTTCGCTACAGAAACATTGTATATATAAAATAATGTGTACCTTTGCGCCATGAGACAGGCTAGAAAGATAGGATACTTCCTCGTCATCGCCACGTTGCTGGCAGCGTGCGGCACCAGTCGTAAGGCACGGCGCGACTACACCCCCGACGCCACACATGCCGCGCTGGACAAGGGCGTACCCGTCAAGGAATATGTCGGCAAGAACCTGGGGCCATTGCCGCCCTCCATCACAGTGCGCATCGACAGCCTCCTGCTGGCGGCAGACACGCTGTTGCAACGCACGCAGCTGGGCCTGCACATCGTGGATCTCCACACCGGTGCAGTGCTCTATGCCCGCAACGAGCAACAGCGAATGCGTCCGGCTTCAACAGAGAAGGTGGTCACGGCCATCGCCGCCCTCGACCGCCTCGGCCCGTCCTATCTGCTGTCCACGCGCTTGCTGACCACAGCCAACATTTCCGGCGGCACACTACAGGGCGACCTGTATGTCCAAGGTGTCATGGACCCTTTGCTCTCCACGGCCGACGTGCAAGCCCTTGCCGCACAGCTGAAGGGCGCCGGCATCCGCCGCATCGCCGGACGCCTCATGGCCGATGCATCGTTTAAGGATGCAGATGAATACGGCTGGGGCTGGTGCTGGGATGATGACAACCCCACGCTGTCACCCCTCCTCGTAGGCGGCAAGCCCGACTTGATGGCCGCGCTGCGCAAGGCCCTTTCCAAAGCCGGCATCACCATAGCCAAAGGCACCGCCACGGGTACGACACCTGCCTCGGCACGCTGCTTGGCAACCCTGCAGCGGCCCCTCACCGATGTCCTGCAGCCGATGATGAAGGAGAGCGACAACCTGTGTGCCGAAGCGGTGTTCTATCAGTTAAAACAGGCACCCAGTTCCTCCCCTAATGGAAAGGAAAGGCTGGCGCAAGGGAAACATTATAGCAGGAATATAGTTGCCAAGGTTGTTAGGGATGTCATTGAGCGTGCCTATGCGCTGCAAAGCTTCCCCTCCATCAAGGGAGAGGACGGGGGTGAGTCCTCCGTTGTTGCCGACGGCAGCGGCCTCTCGCTATACAACTACCAGACCCCTGAGACCTTCACGCGATTGCTCGCCTATGCCGCCGCCCGCCCCGACAGCATCTTCAACCCGCTGCTGGCAGCGCTCCCCATCGCCGCTGTCGATGGCACGCTGAAAAAGCGCATGGCCGGCACGCCGGCAGCCGCTAATGTGCGTGCCAAGACGGGCTCCGTCACGGCGGTCTCCACCCTCGTAGGCTACACCACGCAGCGCTCCACAGGCCACCTGATTGCCTTCGCCATTATGAACCAAGGCGTCCAGCGAATGGCCGACGGCCGCGCGCTACAAGATAAGATCTGCATTCTGCTCAGTGAATAGCCATCATGCTAAAGCCCTACCATACCCCCGATGTCATTGAAGCCGGCTGCGACGAAGCAGGCCGCGGCTGTCTGGCAGGCCCCGTCTTCGCGGCGGCCGTCATCCTGCCGCCCGACTTCCACAACGAGCTCCTCAACGACTCCAAGCAGCTCACTGAGCGCCGCCGCTACCAACTGCGTGAGGTCATCGAGCGCGAGGCCGTGGCATGGGCGGTGGCCGAGTGCTCACCGACCGAAATCGACAAACTGAACATCCTGCGTTGCTCCATCATTGCCATGCAGCGTGCCTTGGATCAGCTCACCGTGCGACCCCAGCACGTCATCGTCGATGGCAACCGCTGGATGCCCTATGCGGTGCCGGCAGACACCATCGTCAAGGGCGACGCCACCTACATGAGCATCGCCGCCGCCAGCATCCTCGCCAAGACCTACCGCGACGACCGCATGAAGGCACTGGCACAGGAGTTCCCGCAGTATGGTTGGGACAAGAACATGGGCTACCCCTCGGCCGCTCATCGCGAGGCCATCGCGCAGTATGGCACCACGCCGCACCACCGTCTGTCCTTCCGCCTCCTGCCCGAGCGCCAGCTGTCCCTCTTCTGAAGTACCAACATAAAAGGAAAACATAATGAAGAAACAGATTCTCTCCCTGATGCTCCTGGCTGCTGCCACGATGGCAACAGCGCAGGACTACGCATTCCGCCTCAAGAACACGCTCGGCTTCCAGCGTACGGGCGAGACCGTGGAAGTGGCCGTGCCCGAGGGCACTGACCTCTCCCATTCAGCCCTTTTCGACGAGGCCGGCGCCGTCGTGCCCTTCGAGACCGTCGATGCCACCACCATCCGCTTCCAGGCCACTGTGGCACACGGAGCCACTGCAGGCTACGTCCTGCGCGAAGGCACACCACAGACACCCACGAAGGTGACCTATGCTGCCGTAAAGATTCCCGCCACGCGCGCCGACATAGCCTGGGAGAACGACCTCTGCGCCTACCGTATGTATTCCACCGTGCTGCTCAAGAACGAGCCCAACACGGCACAGGGCGTGGACGTATGGTTCAAGAAGAAGGCGACGCCCGTCATAGATGACATGTACGGCCTCAGCAACTACCACAACGAGAGCCAGTATGGCGTGGATGCTTATTCAGTCAACGGCAAGCGCTTAGGATGCGGCGGCACGGCAGCTGTCGTGGGCGGTAAGCTGCAGATGCACAGCCCCTACTCCACCTGCACCCTCGGCCAGCAGAGCGCACTGCGCTCCAGCTTCACACTGACCTATGACAACGTCAGCATCGACGGTGCCAGCTACACGAAGACGCTGACCGTGGAGACTACCGCCGGCGCCCTGCTGAACAAAGGCACCGTGCGCTTCGACGGGCCTGCCAAGACCTTCCGCCTCGCCGTAGCCATCTACCAGCACACCGACATGACCCACCTCACCGAGGGCGTCGCCTTCACCGAGGTGCCGGGCATCGTAGGCTGGGCCGAGGCCAAGAGCGAGGGCAGCATCACCAGCGCGGGCGCCCGCTTCTTCCAGGGGGCATACATTCCTTCGGGAGAGACCTCAGGAACCGTAACGACAGAGGTCATCGATGACCACCTGTGCCTGGTGGTGGACTACACCGTGGGCACAGAGCTGACCTTCTACTTCGGCGGCGGATGGAACATCTTCCCCGCCGGACGCTATGACAGCGACGAGGCTTGGTTTGAAGCCCTCAGCCGCTTCAAGCAGACGATCGAACAGCCCCTCACACCCACCTCCATGCAGACGCTGCCTGCGAAGGACGACGTGATGGCCATCCTGAACACCGTCAACCAGACATGGCAGGAGAAACACCCGACACACGGCGACTACTTCTGGAACCGTGCTGTCTATCACATCGGTAACATGGCAGCCTACGATGCCACCGGCGATGCCGACTACCTCGACTACTCCACAGCTTGGGCCAACCGCAGCAACTGGTGGGGTGCCACGGGCACGGACAAGAGCAGATGGAGATATGCCACCTACGGCGAAGGTGCCGACTGGGTGCTCTTCGGCGACAACCAGGTGTGCTTCCAGGTCTATGCCGACCTCTACAACCTCGACCCCGTCCACGACACAAAGAAGATTGAGCGCGCCTTGGAGGTCATGGGCTACGAGATCTCTACCGCAAACACCGACTACCTCTGGTGGGTGGACGGCCTTTTCATGGTGATGCCAATCATGACAAAGCTCTATCACATCACGGGCGACCAGACCTACCTCGACAAGATGTACGCCTACTGGCAGTACGCCAACAGCATCATGTACGACGAGGAGACGGGTCTCTACTTCCGCGATGCGAAATATGTCTATCCCGCCCATAAGACCAATGCCGGCAAGAAGGACTTCTGGGCACGCGGCGACGGCTGGATCTTCGCCGCCTTCGCCAAGGTGCTGCAGGAGCTGCCCGCAAGCGATGCACACCGCGACGAGTACATCGCCTACTACCGTCGCTTGGCAGCTGCGCTGAAGGCCTGCCAGCAGGACGAAGGCCACTGGACACGTTCGCTCCTCGACCCCGCCCAGGCACCGGGCTACGAGACCTCGGGCACTGCCTTGAACACTTTCGCCTACGCCTGGGGCATCCGCAACGGCATCCTCTCGGAAGTGGAATATGGCAGCACGCTGGAGCGCGCATGGAACTACCTCACCACCATCGCACTGCAGGAGGACGGCACCGTGGGCTATATCCAGCCCATCGGCGAGAATGCCAGCCCCAGCACCACCGTGAAGCCCACCGACTACCACGACTTCGGCGTCGGTGCCTACCTGATGGCTGCCGCTGAGATGAGCCGCCTCGCCGTGGGCAACATGGAGATGCCGAAGCTGCGCGTGACGGGAGTCACCCTCGCCGACGAGACACACATCGTCGTGCGCTTCAACCAGCAACCCGATGCCGAGGAAGCCACGCTGGCGGCCAACTACACGCTGCGCTCCACTCTGGACGGCGACCCGTACATGAGCGAAGAGACGGCCGTGGATGCCGATGAAATCGTCCTCTCTGACGACGCCACCGCCACCATCACGCTGGCCGAGCCCCTCGACTACGGCATCTTCACCTTCACCGCCACAGGCATCCACAGTGCCGACGGCGGCGAGATGGCCGACAACCAGCGCCGCACGCTGCTGCGCACAGTACCCCTCGATGCCAAGCAGCAGGGCATCACCATCACCGCCATCGGCTCACAGGAAGGCAACCCCTATAGCAATGTCAACGACAAGAACCTCTCCACACGCTGGAGCCAGGAAGGCACCGGCCAGTGGCTGCGCTTCTACCTGAAAGAGGTCAAGAAAGTCTATGCCGTCGATGCAGCCTTCTACAACGGCAACCAGCGCGTGTTCTTCTTCAAGGTGCAGACCTCCATGGACAACAAGACCTGGACCGATGCCACCGGCGACATCGCCAGCAGCGGCCTCACCAACGACATGGAGCGCTACCGCTTCACGCCCGTAGAAGCCAAGTATGTGCGCCTGCTCTGCAACGGCAACAGCGTCAACAAATGGAACAGCCCCACCGAAGTGCGCATCCGCTTCACGGCTCCCGATGGAATCGAGGATGTCAACAGTGAAGGAGTGAACAGTGAAGAAAGTGCAGGGCCAGTTTATGACCTGAGCGGCCGCCAAGTTGTAAATAGTAAATCATTAAATAGTAAATTACCAAGGGGGATCTACATCGTCAACGGACGGAAATTCGTCGTGAGGTAAACAACCCTTTCACACACATTCTACTTTTTTACAACGAATTACACTAATTAGACGAATTTCTTAAATAGCTATCTAAGAGGCACCTTGACAATTCGTAAAATTAGTGTAATTCGTTGTCTAAAACAAGAAAAGAGGCTGTGTTAGAATTTAACACAGCCTCAATCTTTCAATCTTTCAATGTTCAAAGTCAGCGCTTCAGCGACCGCGGTAGTGGCTGCCCTGGTTGCCCCGGCTGGAACCCTGCTGTGCCAGACGGTTGTCCTTCTTGTCGGGACGCGGCGTGTTCTGAAGGGCGGCAGGGTTGCCACGCGTGGAACCGTGGAGGCTGGGCTGCGCGTTGATGTGCTTGTCATGGCCTTTACCCTTATAGCTGGCGTAGGTCTTCGGGCGAGCCTTGTAGAAGTGATTCTTGTTGCTGTAGTGGCTATAGACATTGAGCGCCCAACGGCCGTTTTTCCAGCTCAGCGGACGGTAGAAGTAGCTCAGGCCCACATACTGGTTGTACTGATGCACCGTGAGGACATACTGCAGGTCGGCATTGCGGCGGTCCCAGGCTCTGCCGAAGACATCGTGGCGACCGCTCACGCTCATCATGTAGTCCAGGTTGATCTCATACACCGCCTCGTACTGCGACACGGAGAGGTTCAGCTCGTAAGCCATCTTGTCGCTCAGGAACAACGCCTCGTTCTTGGCTGCGCTATAACTCATTGCATTGGCCGTGATAGTCATCGCCATCATCATTGCCATAAACATCATTTTCTTCATAGTAGTGTCTCCTTTTTCATATTAAGATTAGACATTCGTTTCATGTTTCACGCTGCAAAGTACGGCATTCCGCGCGACATGACGAAAGGAATGTTCCTAATCCGCCCGGCGAAAATCCCTAAACCTCATCGGGATTCTCCCCACCCTGCTGGAAACGCCAAGGTGGCAAGCCAGCAAGGGTGAAGCAACTTTTTACCTGTTTTTTTGCAAAAATCCGTCATCTTATAAGATATTACACATGAAATGCGTACCTTTGCCGCGGATTAAACATCCAACTCACTAATTGTTCCACAAAAAACAAAAATGAAATGAAAAAGATTCTTGTCTATGCCATGGCCCTCGTCGCCATGAGCTTCGCCGCCTGTGGCGGCAAGACCGCAGCATCAGCTGATGCTGACTCCCTCGCTGTTGAAGGTACCGCCGAGGAGCAGGCACAAACCGTAGTAGCCCTCCTGCAGGACCAGCTCCAGAATGCCGACCCCGAGCAGATCAACGCCATCAGCAGCACGATTGCCGAGAAGGTGTCTGAGTACATCGCTGCCGGCGACACGGCAGCTGCAGCAGCCTACACGGCCGTCATCACCCAGTTCATCACCGAGAATGCCGAGAAACTGAAGAACAGCGACATCGTCTCCACCGTCACCAATGCCATCAGCAGCGTACAGGGCATCCCTGCCAACATCTGCGAAGCTGCACAGACGGCCGCCACCACCGTGGCAACAGATGCCGACGCCCAAGCCGACGCCCTGCAGCAGTCCGCAGAAGCTGTGAAGGGAGCCGTAGAAGCTGCCCCCGAGGCTGTGAAGGAAGCTGCTAAGGCGAAGGCCGAGGAAGCCGCTGCCGCTGCACAGCAGAAAGCACAGGAGTCCGCCAACAAAGCCATCGACGACGCTGCTGCCGCTGCCAAGAAGAAGCTCGGACTGTAAGACCATAAGATCACATATCAATCACATATTGATTACATATCGATCACTTATACAAGCTTCGCAACCCGTCACTTGGGTTGCGAAGCTTTTTTCAATGAGTTGGGTGAGATAATAATTCCTTTCTATTCGATTCATACTTCCGAAAACTTTGCGTATTTACGCATGATTTTCAGATGCAAAAGTAGCGCATTCATCTGAATCAGCAAAAGTTTATGTCAAAAATGTGTGCAACGCCGCCATATTTCCTCTATACACAACTGCCGCCAATGCTCCATCACGAGGGCATTGGCGGCAGATAGTTATGAAGGATATAGTGTTTTACTTCACCAGCACCTTGCGGGTTGTGCCATCAGCGGAGCGGATGATGTTCACGCCGCGTTGGGGAACCTGGATTTCATGACCGGAAAGGGTGTAAATGGTATTATGATCCTGGCCGTTGCTGTAAATCGCTTTTATGCCAGTCCTAATGTCATAGAAGTTCTTCCATCCTTCTGCTTTTTTATAAAGTGATATACTCCCATCAGGAACATACAGAATCACTTTATCGTACACAGGCTCATGGCCCAAATCTGCGCCAAAAACTTTATCGCCGATATCTGTTGGTCTTACAATGCAAGACGTGATAGTCTCAAGATTCGCGCAATTACTTACAATGCCTGAGCCCAAGGATGTGACAGTACTCGGAATAGTGATTTCCTTTATATCACTATGGCTGAAAGCATAAGTGCCAATACTTTCCAAACCTTCAGAAAGGATAACAGATTTGAGGGATGTGCACCAACTGAAAGCTAAATCTCCAATGCTCTTCACTTTTTTAGGAATGCTAATGGAAGTGAGATAACTACACCCCCAAAAAGCGGAGCCCTCAATGCTTTCTACATCCTCTGGAATAATCGTATTTTGACAACCTGAGATTAGCCGATTGGTTGCAGTCTCAATAATGGCATTGCAATTATTTCGGGAATCATAGTAGTTGTTTCGGGAATCAACAACAATCGATTCAAGATTTTCTGTCAAACCAACAAGATTCTCAGACATGCCTTCATACGTATCTTCAATAAAGGAGACATTTGCAGGTATGGTTAGAGAAGTAATCGCCGTGCCGCGTAACGCCTCACGTTCAATGCGTTCCAATGATTCAGGCAGTTGTATTGATGACAGACTATTACAATCTGCGAAGGCATACGCATTGATATCTGTGATGCCTTCTGGAATACTAACAGAGGTTATATCGCAATAAGAAAAGGCGCAGAAGTGGATCTTAGTAACATTGAGGCCTTTTATCATACTTGGGATGGTAACTTTTCCATTGTAGTCAGGATCAATTGAAGCATCAAAATCATCTTCTTTACCGACTCCACAAGTTTTGTCTTTTGCACTTATCACTTGGAATATCATATCAACACCTTCCACAGTTTGGGCAGTAAATACGTCCCCGTCGTGCCATTCGGGAGTTGGCTCCTCCCCCCTAACCGTAAGTACAGTTTCTACATTGTCAGTATCATAGTATTTGCTAATATCTGTTTCTGAAAGACGCATATTCTTCAAGACAATGGGGTATTCGCCAGATGTCATGCCCTCTGCAATGTTAACTTGAAGAGTAGCAATCTCACCGCTCGCACCTGTGAACGTTTCATCGTATTGCGAACCACAGAGGAAGCGGATGGCACAGTCGTTTTGTGCTTGTATCGTCAGTGTATGCTCATCGTCCTCTGGCAGACGTCCACTGCTCAATGAACCTTGGATTCGGCCCTTCGCATTCTTCACGGCCGTCACGCCCTCCGGCAGATAGAGGTCGAACTGGAAGCCTCGAATGGCAGCACTATTTTTCATTTGTAGAGACAATGTAACTTGTGTGCCTGGATCTGCTTCCATAGGTTCTACATAAATAACATTCTCCTGAGCATTCAAATAGGTGGCCTTAGCGGGCATGTGCGCAGCCTTCACATTGCTGGCGCCATAGAAGGAACCCGTAAGGATGAAGTTGGCAACACCGATGTAGTCGCTCACATTGATGACATTATCCTCGTTTACATCGCCGGCTTTTTCTATAAATCCCTGCTGTGGGATGCCAAGGATATGGTTGGCAATGCCGATGTAATCACTTACGTTAACTACACCATCGCCATTGATGTCTCCTAAAATGTAAAGTGGCAGTGTGAGGATTGAAACAATGCGTTTGGTGTCATAGTATTTGTTGATGTCGGTCTCGCTCAGACGCATTTCCTTCAGGATAACGGGATAGTCTCCATCGGGGATGGTTTCATCAATATTTACCTGTAGAGTCAGGAGTTCGCCTTCATTGCCCGTGAAGGTTTCGTCATACTGTGAACCGCACAGGAAGCGGATGGCACCGTCGGCCTGTTCAGTGACGGTCAGCGTGTGCTCATCACCCTCTGGCAGCCTTCCACTGCTCAGTGAAGCCTGAATGCGACCTTTGGCATTCTTTACCGCTGTAATTCCTTCAGGCAAATAGAGGTCAAACTGGAAGCCTCGGATAGCAGCCGTGTTCTTCATGTTGAAGGAGAGAGTAGCAGTTGAACCCACACCGGCTTTTGCAGTCCCAAAATACATGATGTTGTTCAATTGAGAGATGTCAGTGCCTTGACCCACGGTCACCTTACATGTGGCTCTAACACCCGATCCATCTGTGGCTGAAGCTGTTATAATAGCGGTACCATCGGCATGAGCTGTTACTCTTCCATTTTCTATAGATGCTACTTCAGGATCGCTACTACTCCATTTAAGAACTTTGTTCGAAGCATTCTCTGGTAAAACTGTGGCTAACACTGTTTCACTTTCGTCCGACTGAAGGCTCAAAGAAGTTTGAGATAATTGAATTTCTTTCACTGACACCATCTCAACAATGTTCTTGAAATCCCGCCAATTAGCAGCTGCTTGATAGGCCTTCTTGCATCCTTCGGGCACATGAAGGGTAGCGACAAATCTGCTTGGGAAGAGTTCGGAATCTATTTCAACAGGTGTCCGTTTGTGCATGGTAACATCTACAACGTTATTGCAGTTTGCAAGTGCATTAACATCAATCCTCTCAATAGTAGAAGGTAGAGAAAGCTTTGTTAAATTGGGGCAATCTTTAAATGCGTAAGCATAAACATAAGTCGTACCTTCTAAAATAACCGCAGACATAAGGCTTGTACAGCCCACAAAAGTATAGGGAGCACTCCAATGGCCATTACCAAAAGGGGTAGACACCATTGTTAACCCCGTGCAATTTTGAAAGGCAAAATTATATATTCTAGTGTTGATGGGGATTTCCACTTTTTCTAAACATGAACAATTCTCAAATGCGCACCTTGCTATAAAATCTAATGATTCTGGAAATGTGACAGATGTTAATCCGCTACAGCCTTGAAATGCGTAATCTTCTATTCGTTTGAACGAACCTGGGAGTTCTATGGATTTAAGTTTTGTACAACCCTGAAAAGCATAATCCTCAATAAACTCCAATGATTGTGGCAAATGAATAGACGTTAAAGTGGTGCATTTCTTCAAAGCTCCTCCTGCAATACTAACGCACCCCTCATTGATATCAATGTGATTAGGGACTGTTCCTTTGTATTTAAAAAAGATATCGTTAATATAACAGGGACCATAATTTTGAACTGCATACCATTCGTCGAACCATTGTGTCCCTTCAAAGGCAGCATCTCCAATCTTTACGACTGAAGAGGGAATGCTAATAGTTTTAAGACGTATACACCCCCCAAAAACTTGCGAGCCAAGACTATTCACAGTAGCAGGTATGCTAATGGATGATAGATTCGTGCAACCATAAAAGACACCATCCTCAATGTTGTTTATGGACGAGGGGATATATATGTTTGTTAAACTGATACATCCTTTGAATAGTTCTCTACTAAGATATGTGATAGTTGAAGGAATATTGACTGATACCAAGCTTGAGCAATTCTCAAAAGCCCCTTGGCCAATTTCATTAACAGAAGATGGAATAGAAACAGATGTTAGTCCACTACAATTCATAAAAGCATAACCATTAATTTCCGTGACTGGATAAGTTACACTCTTGTATGTCACTTGTGATGGAATTGTAACGCTCCCAGTATATGCATCACTATTATTGGAAGAGCCACTGGTCAATGGATAGTATTCATACATAACAGAAGCATATTTTGCTCCACTATCAGTAGTTTTAAACTTGTAATAGATACCATTAACCTGTGCATCCCAATCAAATGCAAGAGCCTTAAGAACAAATAGTTGTGCAAAAAACGCGAGAAGGAGTAGTTTTGCTTTCATAAGAGTTGATGTTATGAGTGAATAATCGTTTACGATGAACTCTATGAAAAACAAGAAGCGTGGATTGATATCCACTTCTCCACTGTGAGGTCCTGAGAAAACCGTGCTAAAGAGATGTGGCTAAAGTCCACGCTTACGCATGGAAGCCATCATGTTCTCTTGCTTAGCTTGAAATATCTCAGGTTTCACAGTGCAAGACGAGCATAACGCTTCGTTGAATTCCAATAAGTTGTGGGCAGACCGCTGTCCGCCAACCTCGTCAACCACACTCCTCACATCATGTAAGGATGTTGTGTATCAGAGGTATCATGCCGCAAAAGTAGGGATTAATTCCTTTCGCGCAAAGAAATCACGACACTTTTTGCACTTCAAACCTCAAAAGAGTCCCAATAAGTGTAATATATGCACTTTACGAAACATACACACAAAAAACTTTTGCGGAAAACCCTACGAACCCTCCGCAATCCCTCCCCCGTGGGGACTACGCAGCCCGGAGGGGGACTGCGTAGTAGGTGCGGTTGTTGCGGCCTTCATCACGCTGGTAGCCGAGATGCCAGGAAGCGAACTTTAGACAGAGGCCCCGACTGCCAACCCGAATCCCACGCTCCTGTCAACGGCTTATGTGAAAAGGTCGTCGATAGTCACCACCTTCTGGACTTTTCCACTATGCTTTCCGTGAACAAGTCCGTAGGTGGTTATGAGAGTCAGGTGAACCGTTTGCCTCGTTGAAAGCGTTCTTCTTAGCATCTCTACGCGATACAGCATCTTGGCTTCTTCTTCCTTGTCAATAGCGTAGTAAGAACTGCAAAACTTCATCTCGCATAGGTTGACGACATTGTCATCGCGAAGAATCAGGAGATCTACCTGCACTCCGGCTTTTTGTGCTGTACCGGGCACATACCATGCAGAAACAGATGCCTTGACACCACCTATCTCAAGAGCTCGACGAATCTGCGGCACATGCTGCCAGCAAACTTGTTCAAAGGCCACTCCCCGCCATGCTTTCATCACATCAGATGTGAAATTGTCATTGATGTACGTGGCATTCTCCTGATTTTTCTCAACATACTTCAGCCAGAACAGACAGAAACTGTCGATGAGCTTGTAATACTCGCCAGTTCCCTTCCCATAAGGGCTATAACGCAAGATGAAATCGCTCTCGGCAAGCACAGACAGCGTTTCACTGAGTCCGCCTCCGAGGGGCAACCCCGTGGCAGATGCTATCTCCTCACGCGTAAAACCATAGTTACGGGTGGCAAGCAAACAGATTATCTTTTTGCAGTCGTCTGAATTCGTGAAGATGGCTTTGAAAAGGCGGTTGAACTCATCCCTCAGCCTTGGCTTACCACCGAAGAGAATCATGTCAGTGTTCCCCTCAAAGCTATAGCCTTTACGGAAATAACTGAGATAATAGGGTATCCCACCAAAGACCATATAAGACTGAACAATATCGTAACGGGACATCTCTATATTCTCGTGTTCAAAGTAGTCCTCACACTCCTTGAGCGTAAAAGGATATACCTTGATCTCGGCTGTAAGTCTGCCATATAGGCCTCCTTTGCTTCTCGACAGGTTGCTTAGCATCCAGGATGTGGCGCTGCCACAGACAACAAGCATCACATTGTCACGGCTATTGCACCACCCATTCCAGAAACTCTCAAAGGCAGACAAGAAACGGCTTCGAGGTGTATCCATCCAGGGCAGCTCATCAATGAAAATCACCATGCGCTGACCATTGTCGAGTTCCTGGAGTAAATGTTCCAGCAGGAAAAAAGCCTCCATCCATGTCTTCGGTTGACTGAAACCTTCAAGACCATGATTCAGCAAAGAGTAATAGAAACTCTCCAGCTGTGTCTTCATACGATTCTTCTCATCTTGCTGATCAACGGGCGACACTCCTGTGTGCTGAAAAGTGAACCTGTTCTTTAGAGCCTGCTTAATGAGAAACGTCTTTCCGACTCGTCTTCTGCCATAGACGGCGACGAATTCCGGGCGGTCACTACTGTAGAGCCGTTCCAACTCTTCCATCTCGTTCTTTCTTCCGATGATTGTACTCATAGCCATCATATTTTGCCGCGAAGGTAGTGGAAATATGCCAAACGGCAAAATATAATATACCTTATTCTGCCGAATAGTAACTTTTTTTATAAAATCGGCAGGTTTGAGCAAATAAAAGGCGTCTGATTATCCAATGTCAGCCAAACCAAGCGGGAAAGTTGTGCTCTCGTAGCCTGCATCCTGAAGTAACGGGGAACTGCATGATTGTTCCCGCCAAACTTTTCCTTCATTTTCTGCAATCAAAAACAAATGGTACACAAACTTGTGAACCACAAATTTGTGTACCGATGGAGTCCTTTAAACCTTGCCGTGCAAAAAAACTTTTGCGGAAAACCCTACGAACCCTCCGCAATCCCTCCCCCGTGGGGACTACGCAGCCCGGAGGGGGACTGCGTAGTAGGTGCGGTTGTTGCGGCCTTCATCACGCTGATAGCCGAGGTGTTGGAGGGCGATGCCGAGGCGGACGCTGTTGTTATTGGTGTCCTCAACAGCAGGATAGTCTTCAGCGATGATTTTCAGCATCTCCGAGGATGTCAGAGGACGCACGAACTCGCCATCGTCAGGGATGCGGAAGCAGTTCTGCACCATTGTCTCCAGGTCGAGGGTGCTCTGGTAGCGCAGGTTGGCACACTGGATGGCGTGCGTCTCCTCGGGCGTGAACCAGTAGCGCTCGCCACGCTCCAGTTCTGCCACCACCTGGGCGTAGAGTTGCTCGTAGTCGATCTCCACGCCGTTGTCTATCAGCTGCCCATGGGGCACCTCGATGCAGATGTAACGACGCGAACCTGTGTGGTCGCGTAGGGGGTGGCGGTTGTTGGTCGTGGCCACGAAGCTCGCGAAGCGGAGACGGTCGCTCTGCTCACGCCCGTAGATGGGACGCCCATTCACGCGCACCTTGGACAGCATCTGCTTCAGCTCCGCCTGCTGAGAGGCGCGGATCTGGTCCATTTCATCGAGGTTGACAATGAGGTTGTTCGTCAGCGCCATCTCCTTGTCGAACTTGTTGCCGAGGTTCACGTGGTCAAGGTAGTACTCACGCAGATGCTCAGGCAGCAGGCGCTGGCAGAAGGTGCTCTTGCCGCAACCCTGATCGCCGATGAGCGTGGGCACACTCTCGTTGCCGTGCAGGCTGTCCATCTGGCGCCAATGTGCCACCGTCGAGCGCAGCCACACGGAGAGCCAGTAGCGCTGCTCGGAGGTGAGGCCGGGGATGAGGCCGAAGAGGTAGCTGACGCGGTCCTTGCCGTCCCATGCCGGCAGGCTGTCGAGCCAATGGTCAATGGGATTCCACGCGGGGGTGGCTTCGCTGTAGATGATGTCCGAGAGCTGCCCCTTCAGGTTCTTCTCATCGGGCAGCACCTTGCGAGCCTGCACAGCGAGGCCGTTGAGCACCTTCTTGTCCAGGTGTCGCCATTCAGTGGCCTCTTTCGGCTGCAGACCGCTCTGCGCCTCGCGCGTGCGTACCTCTGTTTTATCAGAGAGCACGTTGTAGCGGAATTCGTAACGCTCGCTGAGGAAGATCTCAACGGGCAACTCAGGTTGTTGTTCGCGATTCTCGCGGCTGTTCATGGTGAACAGACTCTCTTGTGTAATTTTCTCCATAGTTTAAATTGTTTTTTGGATAAAGTTAATAATTGGGTTTTAATAAAGTTGATAAATGGATTTTGACGAAGTTGATGATTGGATTTGGATGAAGTTGATGATGGGATTTGGTTGGGGTTAATAATTGAGTTTTGGATCTCGATGAATGGCAATTCGGCTGCAAAGATACAAAAAAAAATTGCGGTTTGCAAATTTTGCTTCGCGACTAAAACACCATGAATCAACGACTTACAACATCGGGACTTCACGCATCCACTCCACGGTCAAAACCTGTCAACCCAAGGGTGAATACCCTGCAACATCAAGCTCCATACGTGTTAACGTCAAGATGTATATCTTGTCACGCATTGCGCTTTGTACACATCACAACGCGCTTTGCAAATATCGCAATGGGATGTTTTCACATCGCAACGCGTTTTTAACTATGCTTAACGTTCTTGATTTGTATGGTTCGTGAAGATTACGTAAATTTGCCGCTTCAATCACACATTTACCCTATGCTGGAATATTACAAACAAGAAATGCGCGACCTGCGCGACCCTGAGTCGGGACGGATGCGCGAGGTGTATAAGGTGAAAACCCGCAACGTGACCGGCGACAGCTTCATGAACTATGTGACAGCCCATTCCTCGCTCACCCCGGGCGAGACGCAGCAAGCGTGCATCACGATTGCCGACTTCCTGGGAGAGCTGCTGGCGCACACGGGCAGCGTCACACTGCCTGGCATCGGCACCTTCACCGTCGGCATCCGACCTAAGGAAGGAAAAGAGAAAGGTCTGATAGACAAGAAGGTGACGATGAGCGCAACGGGACAAAAGCTCAGCGGCGCAGAACAAGAGGACGTGCCAACAGAGGCCACGCCCGAAAAAGATCACGACATCAACGCCCGCAGCCTCGAAGTGGGTCGCATCAATTTCCGCTGCAGCAAGGAACTCTTCAAGGATGTCAACCGTCGCCTGTCTGGCGAAGGCAGCTTCCGGCAGTCGCGCTATTCGGGCTTTGTGCCGCTCTATGCACCGCTGATTCCCAATCGCCTGAATCGCTTTGCTGCAGCCCGCCAGTATCTGAGGACTCACCGCTTTATGCGCATCGATGACTATGCCGAGCTCACAGGCCTTTCCTACACCACCGCCCAGCGCGAGCTGAAACTGGCTTCCACCCTCACCCACTCCGGCATCGCCGCCACAGGCCGCGGCAGCCACCGCATCTACGTCCTTTCAGCAGCCGCAGCTGCGGAGGGTTCGTAGGGTTTTCCGCAAAAGTTTTTTTGCGTGGCAAGGTTTAAAGGACTCCATCGAGGGTGTGTCAAAATACAGCCTCATTTGTTTTTGATTGAAGAAATTTGGGAAAAATTTGGCGGGAACAAGAAAAGGGCTTACCTTTGCGGCAGGAAAATGAAAAAGACAATCATGGCAAGGCCGATTAAAGAGACGCCATCAGCCCGTTTGTCATTGCACAACTAAATCCTATGAAAAGCAGATGCTTAAATCGTTCGTTGGGCTTAATGATGCTCACGTTTTTTTCCCTCTTCACGCTTCCTGTCGAAGCACAAATCACGGAGCGTCAGCGTCCTGCCGAGTGGGTGAACCTCATCCCTGGTGCCCGTTTCATGGATCGATTCCGTCCTATGCAGGGCAATGACCTGCGCAGCGATGTCTGGGGCGCTTACTACGTGAAGCCCCGCCTGGTGGATAACGGCATTGAGGATGCCTTTTGGAGCTACTGGGGCGGTAACATCGTCAAAGGTGACGACGGGCGCTGGCACCTGTTCGTAGCCGCCTGGTTAGAGGCTTCGGAGAAGGGACACATGGAGTGGGGCAACTCGTGGGTGGTCCACGCCACGGCCCCCACGTCGCACGGTCCTTTCCGTCCGCAGCAAATCGTTGGCCGAGGCCACAACCCCGAGATCTACCGCACCGACGACGGCACGTGGGTCCTCTATGTCATCGATGCGCGTTACACCTCGCGCAGCTTGGATGGTCCGTGGGAAAAGGGTAAGTTCGAGTTCGACCCTCAGGGAAAGCCCATCATCGAAGGGCTGTCGAACCTCTCGTTTGCGCGACGTCCCGAAGGCGGATGGCTGATGGTGTGCCGCGGCGGAGGCATCTGGACGAGCGACGATGGTCTGTCCACGTGGCGTCAGATCTCCGACGGTTCGGTGTACCCGAAAGTTGACGGACGCTTCGAGGACCCCGTGCTGTGGCGCGACTCGGTGCAGTACAACCTGATTGTGAACGACTGGCTCGGGCGCATCGCCTATTATTTGCGTTCTGCCGATGGTCGCCATTGGCAAGCGGACGATGGCGAGGCTTATATGCCGGGCATCGCACGTCATGCCGACGGCAGTCGTGAGGAGTGGTTCAAGTACGAACGTATGCGCATCCTTCAGGACGAACACGGGCGTGCCGTTCAGGCTAACTTCGCCGTCATCGACACGATTAAGTGGGACGACAAACCGCTCGACCGTCATAGCTCAAAGAACATCTGCATCCCCCTCGACCCCGGGTTGTTGCTCGCGATTCCCGCCACGACGAAAGCCAATGCCGGCAAGCTCACGCTGCGCATCCGTGCGGAAGAAGGCTTCGAGCCCCAACGTGACCTCGACCTGAGCAGCTTGCGATGCGGTTCACCTCACGAAGTGGACTACGGCCGAGGCGCAGCTCCCACATCCTCACGCGTGGAAGGCCGGGATCTCGTGCTTACCTTCCGTATGCGCGACCTGAAATTCACGCCCGACGATTTTGCCGCCAAGGTCATCGTGACCCGTCGCGACGGCTCCGTCACGTTCGGATTTGCTCGCCTGCCGTGGTTCTGAACCGATGGCTTGGCCATTCAAGATACAATGGTATCGTGGATCAGCGCTGGAACTTCTTGCCGTTGATGATGTAGATGCCGTGGGGCAGCTGCTGGAGGGCGCGGCCGCTGGCGGCGCCGCTGAGGACTCGGCGGCCGGTAAGGTCATAGACATCGCCTGAGAGCGGGGACGTGGGACGGGGCGAGGAGCCGGCGAGCTGATGGATGCCGGTGTCTTCGCCTGTGTTGCGCAGCGGGCAGAACATCCAGTGGCGATGCGTGGGCGTGTCGGTGTCGGCGGTGTACTGCCACGTACAGACGGTGGCACCGGCGCTGCTGCTGGCATTGCTCACGTCGAAGGCATAGCTGCTGTAGCGTGAGGGCGAAATCTTGTAGTAGGGAAGGTCGATGGCATTGATGGAGAACTGCTGCTCGCCGGACGTGGTGGTCTGTGCTGCCAGCTTCGAGGAACTCGACGAGCGGAACGATGTCAGCCGCTGCCCGCAAGCGTTTTCGAGAATAAAGCCGTTGCCTTTTGCGATGGCCTTCCAGCGCTGGTTGTCGCCGTAGGTGTTCCCCTCGATGGTCACCTTCCCGTCCGCAGAGGCGGTCAGCGCACAGGTCAGATTATGTCGCGGCACGATGATGTACTCCTCGCCATCCACAATCTGGGGGTCTGTCGTCACACCTCCGACCGGCACCACAAGCGTGGTGATGCTCTGTGCCGGCAGCTTCACGAACAGCGTTGAGTCATTGATCTTGAAATCCCTAACACTCTTCAGGCTCTCTTCCGCGGAGGTGCGGTAGGCCTTGACAGCGCTGGCGGCGGGGAGGCCTGCGAAGCCGGAAAGGTCGATGTCATGGTAGGTCAGGCCGCCCTCGTTGAGCAGCACGAGCACAAGCGTGTCCCGTGCCTCGTTCACGGCAGCCAGCGACTGGTCGTTGAGGGAGGCTACGATGTCGTATCCGTACTTGATGAAACGTGAGCATTGCTGGCGCACGTAGAAGTTCTTCACCTTCGCGTAGGTCTGATCCTTAAAACTGCCGCGGATGGTGCACCACTGGTCGTTGGCCTCTTCCATGTACTGCCAGTCGATCCACGTCTCAGGCTGCAGGTAGCGCATGTCGTCGAACAGCTTCTGGGCCAGGCTCAGGTTGCCGCCGATGCCGTTGCCGCCGGCTCCCACTTCGCTCATCCACAGCGGCATATCGTCCTGATGAGCCAGGAAAGCCATGTGTACACGGTCGGCATTGCTGCCGGAGTAGGTGTGCGTGTTCCATTGTCCAATCTTCGAAAGCACGCCGCCCTGCTTGAAGGCCTTGTAGCCGTTGACGGCCAGGCCCACGTTGGTCTCGTCGGAAGCTGAGATGACGGTAGAAAGGCCCGAGGCATCGAGGATGGGCTTGAGCACCTTGATGAAGTTCACCTGCGAGGCATAGTCGAAGTGGCAACCCTCCTGCGGACCGTTGGCAAACCAGAAGTTGGTCACCGACTCGTTGAAGGGCTCCAGCGTCGTGAACTCGATGCCGTATTCGTCCTTGTAATGCTTGCAGACATCTACCAGGTAATGAGCGAACTCCTCGTAGTACTCAGGCTTGAGGTTGTCCTTGCCGCCATCGGCGTTGCCGCTCACGCAGCCGCTGTAGGTCATGTAGTAGGGGCATGAATTGCTGAAGGCCTCGAAGACGGCGTCGGGACGTTTCTCGCGAATCTTGAGCATGATTTTGCGCTGCGCCTCGTCGCGATCCCAATGGTATTCGTCGCCCGTGAAGTCCTTGAAGCCCTCCATCTCGGCACGCAGCCCCTTGCCGCTGCCCATGTGGTGGGGCGTGCAGTTCCTGTTCTCAGGGTCGTCGCCGCCACCTATATTATAACGGAAATATTGGTAGTTCAAGCCCGTAGGACTTGTCAGCCATGTCACGATCTCATCGATCTTCCTGTCGGTCCACTTGCCACACTGGCCAGCCCACCAGCAGAGCGAGACGCCCCAACCGTAGAAGTGCTGCCTGACGACCGAGGGGAACACGGTGTAGGAGAGGGTGTCTGTGGGCACCTTGCCGTCGGGTTTGTCGCTGAAGAACCAGTAGTGCTTGACATCCGAGCCGTTCTTGTCGGAGAAGACCTTGGCGCCGGCATCGTTGGCGTCCGTGCCCAGATACCTGTCGTTGCCCTTGCAGCGGATGCGGACGTACGCCCCCGACACCGGTTCTATCATGAAGCGGGCATCGTCGCCGGAGGCGCTGGTGACGAAGGACGTATTCCACGAATTCAGCTTCGAGAGATAGCGCCCCGTCGGCTCCTTAATATAATAGTTGCCGCTGCCGTCCGGCTCGATGGTCATCTTCTGGGGATTGGAGGCCGTTGCCGTCTCCAACTGCCCGCCATAGTCGCTGGCCATCTTCAGATGGTGGCCGCTGCTGTGCATCAAGTACACCGTAGTGGGCGTCGTGAACTCCGTCTGCGCCAGGGCTGTCATCCCGAGCATCCAGGCGATTACAAAAGCAATTCTCTTTATCATAGCATCAATACATTTTCGCTGGCAAAGGTACAGTTATTTGTTGAATGGTACACAAAAAAGGAAAGATTTTTTCACTTACCACATCTTTTTCACCTCTTTATGCAACCTGAGAAGGCACGTATTAGCGCAATTTGGGGACGAGGGCATAAAAACAGGGATTCTTTTTTGGCGGAATACAGAAGAAGGCGTATATTTGCAGCGTTAAAGGTTATCCTGCGGAGGGTTCGTAGGGTTTTCCGCAAAAGTTTTTTTTAAGAACAGAAAAGATATGAGAAACTGGAGATCGTGGAAAGGAGTGGGCGCAGCAGTGGCCTTCGGCATGATGGCGCTCATCGCTTCTTGCTCGGGGAAGAGCAAGGGAGAAGGCGGAACGGAGGTTCTCATCGAGACGTCGGAGGGCGACATCGTCGTGCGCCTCTACGACGACACGCCCCAGCACCGCGACAATTTCATCCGCAACGTAGAGGCTCATGCCTACGACAACCGCCCCTTCAACCGCATCGTCCCAGACATGGTCATCCAGGCGGGTGCAGACGAGACGATGGCTGCGGAGCAGTCGCTGCCAGCAGAGATTCACTACCCACGCTATTTTCACCGGCAGGGCGTCCTCGCCGCTGCCCGCGAACCTGACAGCATCAATCCCGACCGACGTTCCAGCGCACTGCAATGGTACATCGTAACAGGAAAGAAATACAGTTCGGCAGAACTCTCGGAGCTGCAGGCACTGCTGTATGAGGGGAAGGTGGCAGCACGCTTCGAGCAGTTGCAGCATGACCACGCCGAAGAACTCGCCACGCTGAAGACGACAGACCACGCCGCCCATCAGGAACTGATGAACCGTCTTCAGGTAGAGGCCGAAGAGACTCTGGCCAAGAACCCGCCACGCCCCTTCAACAATGTACAGCGCCAGAGCTATGCCCGCGTGGGTGGGGCGCCGCATCTCGACGGTGAATACACGATTTTCGGCGAAGTCATCGACGGGATGCCCATAGCGCTGCGCATCGGCCGCACACCCGTGGATGCCAAGGAACACCCTCGCCGCAACGTCTTCATCAAGCGTGTCACCATCCGGAAGTAACGCCACACGGCATCATTTTTCTTTGCATAGTGCTCTCTTTTCTCTCAAAACATCATTTTTCACTCTTTCTTTTTTCATTTTTCATTTAAATCCGTATCTTTGTCCACGGAATCCACAAAAACAAACACTCATGAAGAAGTATTTGGTAGCATTAAGTCTGTTTGCGATGTGTCTTGGTGCTTGGGCACAAGCGGACTCCTGCAAGAAAGAAAAGCCGAACGAATTCAAGTTCAACCTCAACTACCTGACACACGGCGAAATTCGCGGCGGCGGTCTTCCCAAACCGCCCAGCCAGGACATCATCGTGGAGGATCGTGCGAACTTCCTCATGGGACGTATGCGGCTGAACCTGAGCTATAAGCGCAACTGGTTGGAGGCGAAGGCTGTCATCCAGAACAACGCCGTGTGGGGCACGAATTCCAACATGACGATCAATATGTACGAGGCTTGGGTGAAGGCGACGGCGAAATTCGGTCTCTTCGGACAGGTGGGACGCATCGCGCTGTCCTACGACGACGAGCGCATCATCGGTCCTAACGACTTCGCCATGGCATCCGCCTCGCACGATGTGCTGCGCTTCGGCTATGAGGGTCACGGCCATAAGGTGCACGCCATCCTGGCCTTCAACCAGAACGCCAGCACTATAGATTATGGCACCTACTACCAGAACGGCGCCCAGGACTACAAAAGCATGCAGACATTGTGGTACCACTATGACATCCCCAAAGTCCCACTCGGCGTATCGCTCCTGTTCATGAATGTCGGTACGCAGGCGGGCGAGCCCGGCAACAATATATACCCACCTCACACGGTCTATCAGCAGATGTATGGCGGATACGTGAAATACAGCCCCAAGTACGTGACGGCGGAGGCCGCCTATTACCGGCAGGGCGGCAAGACGGCGATGGGCCTCGGCGGCATCGACATCAAAGCGTGGATGGCCAGCGCCAAAGTTTCTATTGACCCCTCGGACCGTTACGGTTTTGACCTGGGATACGACCACCTGAGCGGCGATGACTATGTGGCGGTCATCGTGCCCGGAGGCATGGGCTTGGTGCAGCACCCGGTGCTCAAGGGCTTCACACCGCTCTATGGTTCGCGCACGAAATTCTACGGTTTGCTGGACTATTTCTACCAGAGCGCCTACATCAACGGCTTCACGCCCGGCTTGCAGGATGCCAGCGCTGGCGTTCACGGCAATCCCTGGCCCAAGCTGAACCTGAACCTACGCTACCACTACCTGGCCACGGCCACCAAACTGGAGAACTACGACCGCACACTGGGACACAGCGTCGAGCTGCTCGCCAGCTACCGCTTCACGACGGACATCAGTCTCGTGGCAAGCTACACTTTCATGGCGGGCACCAAGACGATGGAGAACCTGAAGCAAGGAGAAGGCAACAAGCACGCCCATTGGGGATGGTTCTCACTGGTCATCTCACCCGACCTGTTCAAGACAAAGTGGTAAGCCTGTAAAAGGGCGCGAAAAAGAAAAAACGGGTGGCAAGGTGAAAATATTTGAGGATTTGTGCGGCGCGAATGGAAAATAATGTGTACCTTTGCCGCGCTTTTGGCAACAAAGGCCTTAGGATTGGGATATGGTGTAATGGTAACACAACAGGTTTTGGTTCTGTTTTTCCTGGTTCGAATCCGGGTATCCCAACCACCCGCATGATAAGAGGTAGAAGCGAAGCGTGAAAAGGCTCAGTCTCTTACTGTTATTGATGCTTGGGTTTGGCACTTCAGTGTGCGCCCAGTACGATGCTGCGTTCAATCACTATTGGGCGCTGCAATCGTTTTATAATCCTGCCGCATCCGGACTGAAAGGCCAGATTGACGTGCGCGGCGGCTATGCCATGCAGATGATGGGCTACGAACACGCCCCCGCCACGATGATTATCACGGCAGACCTGCCGCTGTGGTTCTTCAGCCAAGCGCACGGTGCCGGCGCAGGTTTCATCAACGACAAGATTGGTCTGTTCGAGCACAAGAAGTTCTATATCCAGTACGCCTACCACCAGAGGCTGTGGGGCGGCCGCCTCAGCGCGGGCATTCGTGCAGCACTGCTGGCTGAGTCCTTCGACGGCTCTGGCGTGGATACTGAAGAGTCGGGCGACAAGGCTTTCCCGACAGCCGAGGCCAACGGCACGGCCTTCGACCTGGACGCGGGCATCCGCTACGACGGGCGTCGATGGTATGCCGGCTTCTCGGTGATGCACACCTTGGCGCCAATGGTGAAGCTTGGAGATAACAAAGTGAATGAATATGAGGTGCCACAAGTATTTTATTTGACTGGCGGATACAATATTCCTTTCAGAAATCCGTTATTCTCTATGCAGACCTCCGCCATCGTACGCACCGACCTGTCCGCCTGGCGAGGCGACATCACGGCTCTGCTGCGCTACAACGGCTCGAAACTGAAGATGTACGCAGGCGTGGGCTACAGCCCCACTATCTCGACCTCCGTCTTCATCGGCGGCGACCTGCACGGCATACAACTGGGCTACTGCTACGAGATCTACACAGGTGGCATCGGTGCCCTCAATGGCACACATGAGATCAACCTCAGCTACACCACCAACCTGGACCTCTTCAAGAAAGGAAAGAACAGGCACCAGAGCGTGAGGATCCTGTAGAGGTCCCGACCTAACCCCGGCCCCGACCTAACCCCTAACCACGGCCTCACCCCTAACCCCTCTCCAAAGGGAGAGGGGGACTTTAAGGGCGAGGGGAAATTTAGGAGAGGGGAGAAAGTAAGCAAAAAATAAAAATAGATATAGGTATTTAATACGATATGAAGAATAGAAAATCACAAAAGCATTTTACTCCCCTCGCCCTTTGGAGAGGGATTGGGGGTGAGGCTTTTCTTTTCATGCTTTTCATTTCTGCGACAATGTTGACCTCCTGCGCCGGCGCCAGGTCTAACGCGATGGCGGCGGGCGGTGAGATTACAGGCGTACGCGGCACCTCGTTCGCCGAGGCAGCACCGTTCGGAATGGTAGGCATCCCTAAAGGCTCGCTGCGCGTAGGCATGGAGAAAGGCGACACGCTGTGGGGCGCCGGCTTCCCCGTGCGCGACATCAGTGTCGATGGCTTCTGGATGGACCAGACCGAAGTCAGCAACGCCAAGTACCGCCAGTTTGTGATGTGGGTGCGCGACAGCATTATCCGTGAGCGCCTGGCAGACCCCGCCTACGGTGGCGACGAGACCTTCAAGATTGAGGAGGACAAGGAGGGCAACCCCATCACGCCCCACCTGAACTGGAACAAGAACATCCCCTGGCGCAAGGCCAACGAGGATGAACAACGCGCCATCGAGAGCGTATATGTCACACACCCCTTCGACGGCACAAAGATGCTGGATGCCAGCCAGATGAACTACCGCTACGAGATTTATGACTATGCGGCAGCAGCGCTGCGCAAGCACCGCCTGAAGAACGACCGCGACAACGGTATCGGCGTGTCCTCATTAGAGAAACGCGACCTGAACACCGACCACGAATACTCTGATGCCGACGTGATGATCTCCAAGGACACCGCCTACATTGATGACGATGGCCATATCGTGCGCCAGACCATCACACGTCCACTGTCCGGACCGTGGGACTTCGTCAACACCTACATCGTGAACATCTATCCCGACACCACCTGTTGGATCAACGACTTCAAGAATGCCGAGAACGAGCGCTACATGCGTCTCTACTTCTCCAACCCCGCCTATGATGACTACCCCGTAGTGGGCGTGTCATGGGAACAGGCACAGGCCTTCTGCCGCTGGCGCACGGCCTATCTGCTGAAAGGTCTTGGCAACAGCGGCCGCGAAATCCAGGAGTACCGCTTGCCCACCGAGATTGAATGGGAGTACGCAGCCCGCGGCAAGGACGGCAACCCGTTCCCCTGGGAAGCTAAGGACGTGAAGAGCGACAAGGGCTGCTTCTATGCCAACTTCAAACCCGACCGCGGCAACTATACCCAGGACGGATCGCTCATCACCTCCAAGTGCGGCATCTTCTCCGCCAACAGCAACGGCCTCTATGACATGGCCGGCAACGTGGCTGAGTGGACCTCTACCGTCTTCACCGAGGCTGGCGTGGAGTCGATGTCGGACATGAACCCCGAGCTGCGCTACAACGCGGCAAAGGAAGACCCCTACCGCCTGAAGAAGAAGAGCGTGCGCGGCGGCTCGTGGAAAGACCCCGAAAGCCTCATCCGCTCGGCATGGCGTTCCTATGAATACCAAAACCAGCCCCGCTGCTACATCGGCTTCCGCTGCGTCCGCAGCATGGTGAAGGATGCCAGCGGTGTGAAAAATAAAGGAAAGAAGTGAAGCTCGCTTCGCTCGCGAAGTTTAAAGTTGAAGGTAAGCACCTTGGACAAAGACTTCACAAATGCAGAGCCACCCTCATTAAACTTTAAACCTTAAACTTTAAACTAAAAACTGCGGCTTTCCGCACAAGATATGTCAAAGTTCTCTCTTATAGCCCGTTTGCAGCACTGGATGGATTCCGTGCCGGGCCAGACATTCATGAACTACGCCTACAGCTGGGGCGCGGCCGTCGTCATCCTCGGAACGCTCTTCAAGCTGACGCACATCCCCGGTGCCAACCTGATGCTGTTCATCGGCATGGGCACGGAGGTCTTTGTGTTCTTCGTTTCCGGTTTCGACCGCCCCTTCAACTCGCAGAACAACGAGCTGGCCGATGAGTTCATTGATCTGGAAGATCTCGAGGCCATGAAGGACGCCGCCCATGCCGTAGCTGAAGCCGGCTCTGCGGCTAATGCCGGTGGCGGCGGTGCTGTCATCATCGGAGGCGGTGCACCTGCCGGTGGCACTGTGGTCATCGGTGGTGGCGCTTCTGCAGGCGATGCTACCGCAGAAGGCGGCACTACAGTGGTCGGTGGCGGTGTCATCGGCGGTGGTGTCATCGGCGGCGGTGTCATCGGCGGTGGCGGCGGCATCTCCGAGGAGGCAGCAGCCAACCTCGCGGCAGCAGCACAGGCAGCAGCAAATGTGGCTGGCGGTTTGCCCGCCGGCAGCGAAGGCCTGTTGGCCAGCGCCCAGGCAGCCAATGCACCCGAAGTGGAAGATGCCATCGAAGCCTACGTGGATCAGCTGCAGCAGCTCACAGAGGTGCTGGGCAAGGTGCGCGAGCAGGCTGGCCGCATGACGCAGGACAGCGAGGAGATGGTCAACCTCAATCGTACGCTCACCGGCATCAACACCATCTATGAGATGCAGCTCAAGAGTGTCAGCCAGCAAGTCGGCACCATCGACCAAATCAACGACCAGACACGCAAGATGGCCAAGCAGATTGAAGAACTCAACGCCGTGTATGCCCGCATGATAGAGGCGCTCACCGTGAATATGCCCAAAGGCGTTGCGCCGCAGGCATAATCCAAAAGTCTTATCAGCCACATAAATTCAACAAGAATGGCAGTAAAGAAAAGACCCATATCACCGCGTCAGAAGATGATCAACCTGATGTACGTAGTCCTCATGGCGATGCTCGCACTCAATGTGTCGAGCGACGTGCTGAATGGTTTCTCGCTGGTAGATAAGAGCCTGCAGACGACAACGAGCAACGCCACGCAGGTGAACCAGGGCATCTATGACGACTTCGAGGAGCAGATGAAGGCCAACCCGAAGAAGGTGAAGGAGTGGTATGACAAAGCACAGCAAGTGCGCCGCATCTCCGACTCTCTCTTCAACTTCGCCGAAGAGCTGAAGGTGCTCATCGTGAAGAAGAGCGACGGCGATGACGGTGATGTACTCAATATCAAGAACCGCGAAGACTTGGAAGCCGCCACCAGCGTCATGCTGGCTCCCGGCACAGGTCGCGGCGCAGCACTCTTTGACGGCATCAACAACTACCGCGAGAAGATTGTCAAGATGGTCACCGATTCCGCCCAACGTCGCATCATCGCCAGCAACTTGAACACCGAGGTGCCACAGAGCGTGCGCACACTGGGCAAGAACTGGCAGGAATATATGTTCGAGTCCATGCCTACGGCCGCTGCCGTCACACTACTC
This sequence comes from Prevotella sp., assembly GCA_015060555.1. Taxonomy (GTDB): domain Bacteria; phylum Bacteroidota; class Bacteroidia; order Bacteroidales; family Bacteroidaceae; genus Physcousia. The sequence continues at coordinate 19,284 of SUYG01000014.1, read as the reverse complement.
ACCAAGCTGCAGAGCGATGTGCGCTATGCCGAGGGTGAAGTGCTGCACGGACTGGCTGCCAACATCGGCGTCAAGGATATCCGCGTGAACGAGCTGAACGCCTATGTGATTCCCAGCTCACAGGTCATCGTACAGGGCGGCCGCTTCACGGCACAGATTCTGATGGCTGCCGTCGATACCACAAACCGTCCCACCATTTATATCGGTGGCCGCAAGATTGAGAGCGACCGCGGTATCTACGAGACTGTCTGCAACACCACAGGTGACTTCACCCTCGTGGGATATATCGAGATGATGAACGCACAGGGCGAGCTCGTACGCCGCGACTTCGAACAGAAATACAGCGTTGTACCCCCCGCCGCCACCGTGTCGGCCGACCTGATGAACGTGCTCTATGCCGGTTACGACAACCCCATGAGCGTCAGCGTGCCCGGAGTGCCGGCCAACAAGCTACAGGTGAGCATGACGGGTGGCGACCTGACCCCGAAGGGCGATGGCAAGTTCATCGCACGTCCTACCGCAGTAGGCGGCGAGGCCGTCATCACCGTAGCAGCCCAGACCGAAGGGCGCCTGCAGGAAATGGGTAAATTCACATTCCGCGTGCGCAAGTTGCCCGATCCTACGGCCTTCATCGCCTATGCCGATGGACAAGGTGGCGAGAACCGCTTCAAGGGCGGTAAGTTGGCCAAGCAGGTGCTCATGAATGCCAATGTCCTCGGTGCTGCCGTCGATGACGGTCTGCTGAACATCCCGTTCCGCGTGCAAGGCTTTGAGACGGTGTTCTATGACAACATGGGTAACGCCATCCCCGAGGTCAGCAACTCCGCTGAGTTCACAGCCCGCCAGAAGACAATGTTCCGCAGCCTGGCTCGCGGCAAGCGCTTCTTCATCACCCGCATTCGCGCCGTAGGACCTGATGGCGTGGAGCGCACACTGGACGGCGCTATGGACGTGACGGTGAACTGATAGAGAAAGATTGAGAAACTGAAACATTGATAGTTCCTTCAAATAGACTATGAAAAGATACTTGATTATAGGGTTTGCGATGTGCTTGGGAGCCATGACTGTTCAGGCACAGCCCAAGAAGAGCCGCGTAACAACGGCCTCCGGCACCACGACGCAGAAGAAAGCGACGGGCACAAAGCCCGCCAGCGACCGCGCTGCATTGATGTTCCCCACCTCAGATGCAATGCCCGAGGACGTTGTATGGCGCCGTGATATCTACCGGCAGTTAGACCTGATGAAGGATTCCAACGCACCGCTTTACTATCCCGTGGAGCCGCGTGGCAAGGAGCAGAACCTGTTCACATACCTGTTCCGCCTCTTTGTATCGGGACGTATCCCCGCCTACCAATACAAACTCGACGGCAACGAGAGCTTCGAGGAAAAGGACAAAGCCGATGCCCGCGAGCTGCTGGAACGCTACTCCATCTACTATGAGGAGAAGGATGGCAAGGTCAGCGTGCCTGAAAGCGACATCCCGTCGGCCGAGGTGACTCGCTACTACGTCAAGGAATCCAACTACTTCGACCAGCGCTCCGCCACCTACAAGACACGCGTCACAGCCCTCTGCCCCGTGCTGATGCGTGGTGCCGACGACTTCGGCACAGAGGCAACACCCTACCCTCTCTTCTGGATCAATTACGACGACGTCGCCGCTTACCTCTCGCGAATGCCGCTCATGGCATCGAACCTGAACAATGTTACGAACATGACTGTCGATGACTACTTCACCATGAACCGCTACGAGGGTAAGATCTACAAAACCAACAACCTGCAAGGGCGCGTTCTGGCCAACTACTGCAAGACGGACAGCGCCATGACAAAAGAGCAGAAACGCATCGAACAGGAACTGGAAGATTTCGAGCACCGTATCTGGCACCAACCCGAAGTGAAGGACAGCCTCGACAGCATTGCTGCCCTCCAGGATACAGGCAAGCGGAGCAAGATAAAAGCCAAGAAAGAGAAGACCTCCTCGCGGCGCAGCTCCACTTCGTCAGCTGCCAAGCCCAGGAGCGGAGGCTCCTCAGCGCCACGTGTGTCGGCACGTCGGCAACGGCGTTGACATCATCTTAACACCCACAACGAATGAGACGGTTCCTGACCCTTACCATCATCGCATTGAGCGCAGCCATGAGTGCTAGCGCTCAGTTGCGTTACGGTGTGGACCTCGGTTTGGATATCTCACGTCTGGGCTTCTCCAAGTCCGTGGCAGATGCCAAGAACCGCACAGGCTTCTTCATCGGGCCCAAGATACACGCCAAGGTTCCCAAGCTCGGTTTGGGTGCCGACATCGCCCTACGCTATGCCCAGAAGAACGCCGCCATCGAGGTATATAACACCTTAGAGACGGAAGTATATGAGAAGGAACGGATGCACTTTATCGAGGTGCCGTTGCATGTGCGATGGGACATCACCTTCCTGAAATCCTTCGGCATCTTCATCGCTACCGGGCCACAATGGGACTGGTACTTAGGGCCTTCATCATGGGAGAGCATGGATCAATTCAAGGCCACTTTCAACCACCACATGCTAAGTTGGAACGTGGGCGCTGGCGTTATGCTCTTCAAGCGCCTGAACCTTGGCGTCAGCTACCACATCCCCATCACCGAACAGGGTTCTTTCGTGACCCGCGTCTATAACACCATCTCCAAGCAGGTTGAGAATGCGGAAGTCGATATGAACAGCCATTCCTGGCAGATTTCTCTTTCCTTTTTCTTTAATAAATGAATCTCGCGGATGTCCTTTTGCCTGTCCCTCTGCCGGGACTGTTCACCTATGCCGTGCCGTCGGTATGGGATGCTGCGGCACAGGCTGGGCGCAGGGTCATCGTGCCTTTCGGAACCAAGAAATCTACCACAGGCATCATCGTGCGGCGACATAACACACCACCCTCAGACCCGAAGGTGGTGGTGAAGAACCTCATAGAAGTCATCGATGACGAGAACGTAGTGCTACCGCAGCAGCTGGCGCTGTGGCAATGGATCTCCAACTACTATCTTTGCTCTATCGGAGAAGTCTTCAAGGCTGCGATGCCAGGGAAACTGAAGAAAGTACCCACCTCATCCCGTAAGAGAGGGGAGACCTCTGGTTTGTTCGAAAGCATCGCAAAGTCTCGCCCATCCCACACGGAAGACAACGGGGATAGGTCTTTGCCCTCCCTCTCACCAGCCCAGTCCACAGCCCTCTCTTCCATTCACGGCCAATGGGAGCAGCATCCCGTGTGCCTGCTGCACGGCGTGACATCTTCGGGAAAGACAGAAATCTACATCCACCTCATCGCTGAAGCGATAGCACGTGGAGAGCAGGTCTTGTACCTCCTGCCGGAAATCGTACTCACGAGCCAGCTCACCGACCGCCTGCGTGCTGTCTTCGGGGAACATCTCGGCGTTTATCACAGTAAATTCAGCGACAAAGAGCGCGCCGATGTCTGGATGCGGCAGCTCTCCGATGCACCCTACGACATCATCGTGGGCGTGCGCTCTTCCATTTTTCTGCCATTCCAACGCCTCGGCCTCGTCATTGTAGATGAGGAACACGAAGTGAACTTCAAGCAGCAGGAACCTGCGCCGCGCTACAACGCCCGCAATGTAGCCATCCTCATGGCCGCCCGCGCCGGTGCCCGTACACTGCTCGGCACAGCCACGCCCTCCTTTGAAAGCTACTACAATGCACGCATGGGCAAGTACGGTCTCGTACAGCTCACCGAGCGCTACGGACAGGTGCAGTTGCCCGATGTGGAAGTCATTGATGTCAAGGAGCTACGCCGCAAGCGCCTGATGCAGGGGCCCTTTTCGCCACAGCTGTTAGAGGGGATGCGTGCTGCGCTGGATGCTGGCGAACAAGTCATCCTGTTCCAAAACCGCCGCGGCTTCGCGCCTCAGGTGCAGTGCCACGTCTGCGGCTGGGTGCCGCGCTGCCCGCATTGCGATGTGCCGCTGACACTGCACAAGCGTTCGGGAATGCTGACGTGCCACTACTGCGGCTTCACCACACCGATTCCTGAGCAATGTCCGGCCTGCGAGACTGCCGACCTGCGCGGCCGCGGCTTCGGCACCGAACGCATCGAGGAGGAACTGGGACGCCTCTTTCCCCAAGCACGCGTGGCCAGAATGGACCTTGACACCACTCACACGCGTACGGCTTATGAACAGATTTTAGATGATTTCGCACACGCACGAACAGATATACTCGTGGGGACGCAGATGGTCACTAAGGGCCTGGACTTCGAGCGCGTCAGCATCGTGGGCATCCTCTCGGCTGAGACAATGCTTAACCAGCCGGACTTCCGCGCCTACGAAAGAGCATTTCAGATGATGGCGCAGGTGGCCGGACGCGCCGGGCGCCGGCAACAGCGTGGCAGGGTGCTACTTCAGACCATGAGCGCCGACCTGGCTCTCATACGCCAACTGGTAACAAACGACTATGAGCAACTCTATCAGGAGCAGATGCTGGAACGCCGCGAATTCTCCTATCCACCCTTTACACGTCTTGTAATGGTGTATATGAAGCACCGCAGCGCAGATATCATCGACGCCTTAGCACGCGACACAAGCCATCGCCTGCGCGCCGTCTTCGGTTCCCGCGTTCTGGGGCCCGACGAACCGCCGGTGGCGCGCATCCAAGGGCTTTTCATCCGACGCGTCATCATTAAAATGGAACCGGCGCTGTCCTTTTCACAGGCGCGCCAGTTCCTATTACAAACACGTACCGACCTCCTGGCCGAGCACATGTATGCCTCAGCACATATTTACTTTGATGTCGATCCCTTGTAATACGTGCCCTCATCCGTGTTTTTAGCGGGTTGCGCTTCAGTCTTCAGAGTGGGATAGGACACGCGAGTGTGATAGATGGTCACCAACTTTTCTTTCAGCACTTTCTTTGTGGTCTGTACATCAGCAAACGTGATGGGACAGTCTTTGAAGAAGCCGTCAGCCATCTGACCATCGATAATCTTATCCACCAGTGCACCGATGCTCTCCTCGGTATATTCGCTCAACGAGCGTGCTGAAGCCTCCACGGCATCCACCATCATCAGGATAGCCTGTTCGGTGGTGCTGGGATTCGGGCCGGCATAGGTGTAGTCCGCGATGTTCACAGGCTCATCGGGGTGCTCGTTCTTCTGTGTAATGTAAAAGTACTTCGCTACGCCCTTGCCATGATGGGTTGCGATGAAATCGCGGATAATTCGTGGCAAGTGATAGCGGTCGGCCAGTTCAAGGCCATCGGTAACATGGCGCAGAATGATGCCTGCGCTCTCCTTGCAGGTGAGGAAGTTGTGAGGATTTACGCCGCCCAGCTGGTTCTCGGTGAAGTACTCGGGGTCTTCCAGCTTGCCGATATCATGGTACAGGGCGCCTGTACGCACAAGCTGTGCCTTAGCACCGATCTTATTGGCAACCTCGGCAGCCAGATTGCTCACCATCATCGAGTGCTGGAAGGTGCCGGGAGCCTGCTGCGACAGGCGACGCAGGAGTTCACGGTTGACATTGGAGAGTTCCACCAATGTCACATTACTCGTAAAGCCGAAGATACGCTCCAGCAAGTACATCAGCGGGTAGGCAAAGAGCAGCAGCAGACCCGAGATGATCATGTGATAATAGATGCGGCGGTCGGAGAGCTGGGACACATCATCGCTGAACAGGGAACGGCCTTGCAGCAGGTCGATGCTCATGTAGCACACCAGCAACGACAACGTCACCAGGATTGCTGTGCGGAAAATCTGCGAGCGTTCGGAGAGGTCGCGCAGCGAATAGATGGCCACAAGGCCTGCTACCAGCTGGGTGGAAATGAACTCGAAAGGATAGCGCAACGCCACGGCAGACAGCATCACCGTTCCGACATGTACGAAGAAGGCTGTGCGGGAATCCATGAAAACACGGATAAAGATGGGCAGCATGGCGAACGGAATCAGATACACCGACAATAGCATGTGGCGCACCAGGAACAACGCCATCAGGGGGAACGACAGTCCAAGGGCCAACAACAACAGCACATAGCGTAAATCATTGACATAGTCCTGACGGAACAGGTTCAGATAGCCCACCATACAGAGCATGATGATGAACACATAAAGGGTCTGTCCCAGCAGGATAGTGAAGTCAGAGGCGGTAGTCCCCTCGTCGCGCACCGACTGCTCATGGTTGAAGCTGTTGAGGATCTGCTCCGTCTCTTCCGTGACGATTTCACCACGATCGATGATGCTCTGGCCGGCAACAACCATACCGGAACTGGGAGCCAGTGTTTTCTCCATGTCCTCCCAAAGCGTGCGGGACTTTTCCTCGTCATAGACAATGTTACTCTTCAGATAAAGATTCAAGTCCAGCCGCTTCAGCATCTGCTCTTCCAGATGGTAGTTTTTTGCATCGTTAACGATGTATTCATAAGCAGACAACTGGGTAAAGAGTTGCGACACTTGCCGCGACGTTGCTTCCGTGGCATGATAGATATGGATGGACTCCTGATGCTCCTTCTGCAGGCGTTCCAGATCAGCGGGGTCGATGATGCCACGTTTGTAAACGGTATGCAGGTGCGTCTCGATATAGGTACGGTACGATCCGGGAAGCACGCCCGAGAAGTGAGCACGGTAGGCTGTGCGGAAAGCATCCACTTGCTGCTGTTCTATGCGCGGCTGCAACTCGAAGTAGGGTTCATAGAGACGGCGGAGGCTGTCGCGCTCATGCTTCACTTCCGCCTCACTCTTCAGTACCGGGAAATCGTATGGCGCAATGAACTGCCCATACGGCCAAGGCTTATTCACTTCGAAATGCATGATACTGCGTTCACCGCGAGGCAAGAACCACACAATGATGAAGGTGGCGAGAACCACCATGAGTGCATGGCTCAAAAAATCTCTCCAGGTCTTATCCTGAGGCTTGTTATATCTGCTCATAATGCTTTTTCGTCATTCATTTACATATTTCGACTACAAAAATACAACAATATTTGTGCGCCGTCCAAGAATTTGTTGTATTTTTGCAAAAAATTTAGAAAAAAAAGTATTTATGAACACCCGAAAAGTACGCGTTCGCTTCGCACCCTCCCCCACAGGCCCCCTCCATATCGGCGGTGTCCGTACCGCTTTATATAACTACCTCTTCGCCCGCCAGCATGGTGGAGAGATGATCTTCCGCATCGAGGATACGGATTCCACACGTTTCGTGCCGGGAGCCGAAGACTATATTCTCGAGTCCTTCCGTTGGCTCGGCATACAATTCGACGAGGGCGTCAGCTTTGGCGGCAACCACGGGCCCTATCGCCAGAGCGAGCGCAAGGAGATTTATAAGGAATATGTCAAGCAGCTTCTGGATGCCGGACGCGCCTACATCGCTTTCGACACGCCCGAGGAGCTGAAGGCAAAGCGTGATGCAGCCGAAGAGCGTGGTGAGAAGTTCCAGTACGACGCTTCCACACGCTCGCAGATGCGCAACTCACTGACGCTCGGCAAGGAGGAGACAGACCGCCTCATCGCCGAAGGACACCCCTACGTGGTACGATTCCTCATCGAGCCCGGCGAGGACATACACGTCAATGACATCATCCGCGGCGACGTCTGCATCAACAGCTCCATCCTCGATGACAAGGTGCTGTGGAAGAGCACCGACCAGCTCCCCACCTACCACCTCGCCAACATCGTGGATGACCACCTTATGGAGATTACCCACGTCATCCGTGGCGAGGAGTGGCTGCCTTCGGCGCCCCTGCATGTGCTCCTGTATCGCGCCTTCGGCTGGCAGGACACGATGCCTCGCTTCGCTCATCTGCCACTGCTGCTGAAGCCCGATGGAAAGGGCAAACTCTCCAAGCGCGACGGCGACCGCCTCGGCTTCCCCGTATTTCCGCTGGAATGGCACAATCCCGAGACAGGTGAGGTCAGCAGCGGTTACCGCGAGAAGGGCTATCTGCCCGAGGCTGTCGTGAACTTCCTTGCGCTCCTCGGCTGGAACCCAGGCGACGATCAGGAACTCATGACACTGGACGAGATGGTCCAGAAGTTCAATCTTGAGAAATGTTCCAAGAACGGTGCCCGCTTCGACTACGTCAAGGGGTTCTGGTTCAACCGCGAATATCTCCTGCAGCGCAGCGATGCAGAGTGGGCTCCCGCCTTTGTGAATATTCTGAAGGAACAGGGCATCGAATGCTCCAAAGAGCGTGCTGCTGAGGTCGTGGCAATGATGAAGTCAAAGGTCATCGAGTATGACACCACCGACGGCCCCCGCAAGCGCAACGTCTCCTTCGTCAGCGACCTGTGGCCCCTCTGCCGTTTCTTCTTCGTGGCACCCACAGCCTTCAACACCGAAGACAAGTTCGTCAAGAAGAACTGGAAAGAAGGTACTGCCGCCGAGATGCAGCAGTTGCGCGACGTGCTGGCCACCATCGACGACTTCAGCGTCGAAGGACAGAAGGCCGTCATAGATCCCTGGGTAGAACAGACTGGTATCAAGCCCTGGAACGCCTGGCGCGTCTGCCTCGTCGGCGAGGGGCAAGGCCCCGATATGTATGGCCTCGCTGCCTTCCTCGGCAAAGACGAGGTGCTCCGCCGCATGGATTTTGCCATCTCAACGCTCAAACTTTAAGATTTAAACACTTTACACCTTAAACCCAACTTTAAACTTTACACCTTAAACTTTAAACTAAACTTGTACAGTTTCGCCATATATCTCTATATGCTGGCCGTCGGCATCGCCGCCATCTTCAGCAAGCGAGCCCGCAAATTAGCGATCGGTCATCAGTACGCCTTCGTCCGCCTGAAACGTCTGGTGGACAAGAATGAGCAGTACATCTGGTTCCATGCCGCCTCCCTGGGCGAGTTCGAACAAGGCCGCCCCCTCATGGAGCGCCTGCGCCGCGAGCATCCTGAATACAAGATCCTGCTTACCTTCTTCTCACCTTCAGGCTATGAGGTGCGCAAAGACTGGGAGGGCGCCGACATCGTCTGCTACCTGCCCTTGGATACCCCCACCAACGTCCGCATCTTCTTCCACTATGTGCAGCCCAAAATGCTTTTCCTCATCAAATATGAGTTCTGGCATAACTACTTGAAGATCTGCAAACGCCGCGGCATTCCCGTGTACAGTGTCAGCAGTATCTTCCGGCCCAATCAGGTATTCTTCCGTTGGTACGGCCGGCTCGGCGGCTACCGTCGCGTGCTCGGTTACATCACCCATTTCTTTGTTCAGAATCAGCAGTCGAAGGATCTGTTGGCAACACTGGGCCACACGGACAATGTCACCATCGTGGGCGACACGCGCTTCGACCGTGTCCTTGACATCCGTCGCGCTGCCAAGCCCCTACCGCTGGTGGAGAAGTTTGCAGCCGACCACACCGTCTTTGTCGCCGGCAGCAGCTGGCCCCCTGACGAAGCCCTGTTTATTCCGTGGTTCAAGAGGTCAGGAGGTCAAGGGTTCAACCCTCAACCCCCAACCCTCAACCCACAACCCTCCGCTCGGCCCAAAGGGACGCTTGAACCTTCAAGAACCCTCAGCCCTCTCCGCCTCATCATCGCTCCCCATCAGATTGGCGAGGACCACCTTCGCGCCATTGAGCAAGCTCTCGACGGTTGTCGCGTCCTGCGCTATTCGCAAGCCACCGAGGAGAATGTCGCCACTGCCGATGTCCTCATCATCGACTGCTTCGGGCTCCTCTCCAGCATCTACCGCTATGGTCAGCTGGCAATGGTGGGCGGTGGCTTCGGCGTTGGCATTCACAACATCCCAGAAGCAGCGGTCTATGGCATCCCTGTCATCATCGGTCCCAACAACAAGAACTTCCGCGAGGCGCGCTATCTGCTTGATGCCGGAGCCTGCTTCGAGGTGCACGACGCGAGTGAGTTCAATCACATCGCCGACCACCTTCTCACAGATGCCGAGGCCTATCGCACGGCCGCAGAAGCCGCCCGCAGCTATATCGCCGAGAACTCCGGTGCCACAGACATCATCTACTCTCAGACCTTTCCTCAACAATAGCATTGGCATTCTCCTCTCCTTTGTCTAATGATTCTACGCCCCTTCCCAACAGGGAGGGACAAGGAGGAGAGTCGCTTAAGCGAAAGACAGCCCAAGGCCTCATCTGGGGTGGTTTCAGCAATGGCATGGTACAGCTGTTAGGAGCCATCTTCGGCCTGTGGCTCATCAATATCCTCTCCCCTGAAGACTACGGTAAGATGGCCGCATTGGTAATCTTTTCCAACATCGCCAGTGTGCTACAGGAGAGCGGTTTCACGGCGGCCTTAGCCAACAAACGGGAGCCTACCCATGAAGAGTACAACGCCGTCTTCTGGTTCAATGTCCTCGTAGGCATCATCCTCTACATTATCCTTTTCCTGGCCGCCCCCTTTATTGCTGAGTTCTACCACGAGCCCGTCCTCTGTCCGCTGGGCCGCTTCGCCTTCCTCGGCTTCGTTCTTTCATGCTTCGGCACCGCCCAGCGTGCTTATCTCTTCGGCCATCTGATGGTGAAGCAGACGAGCATTATGCAGATGGCCTCCATCACCCTCTCCGGCATCGTCGGCGTCTGCCTCGCCTATACAGGCTTTGCCTATTGGGGCTTGGCTGCCCAAAGCCTCGTTTATGTCGGTTCAATCACAGCCTTCGCTTGGTTCTTCTCGCCTTGGCGACCCACTCTTCCTGCGGTGCAGGAAGAAGTGAAAAATGAAAAAGTGAACAATGAAAAATATAAGTTACTTAGGCCTCTTAAGGACTGTCCTGTACAAAAGAGGAAATCTTATTTTTCACTCTTCATTCTTTCACTTTTCACTATTCTCCAGCCCGCCTGGCAGATGTTCGGTTTCTCGTCCAAGTTGCTTGTCAATAGCCTCGCCTTCCAGTTCAACAACAACGCCTTTGGTGTCCTTCTGAACCGTTTCTTCCCCGGTGGTCATGTTGCCGGCATCTACAGCAATGCCCGTAAGTGGGACGATATGGCCATTGCCACCATTGGCGGTATGGTGCAGGGGGTCGCACAACCGGTGTTAAGGGAAGCGGCCAGCACAGGACTTGTACCCGTTTTCCGCAAGCTTCTCCGCTTCACCTGCTTTGTCAGTTTCCCCTGTCTCTTAGGCTTGGCGCTGATTGCCGAGGACTTCATCGTCCTGCTGGCAGGCGAGAAATGGCACGCCTCCGCCTCCCTTCTTTCCCTGCTCTGTATCTATGGTGCCCTCTCGCCCGTGGTGACGCTCTACTCCAATCTCGTCATCTCGCGCGGGCGCTCCACTATTAATATGGTCATTGGCCTCTTGAACTGCGTTCTGGTATGGGGTGGCATTATTGTCCTCCACGCCTTAAGCTACGACCTAACGGCTATGGTCATCTTCTATGTTGCTCTGAACATCGCGTGGCTCTTCGTGTGGCAGGCCTGCGCCCGCCGTCTCATCGGACTTCGCTGGCGTCACGCCATCAAAGACATCGTTCCGTTCTTTGTGTTTGCTTTCGCTGTGATGGCAGCAGCCTATTTTGCCACCCACTCACTGCCCATCTCTTGGCTCCGTATGTTTCTTCGCATCCTCATCGCCGTCATCCTCTATGTAGGCACTCTTTGGATGGCCAACGCACAAATTCTGCGCGAGAGCTTCGACTATATTCTCCGGCGACACCACGACATCCATACATAAATAATTAACGGTATAGTGAAAGAGAATCTGATGATATTAGAAGGAGGCCTCGGCAACCGAATGCGTGTGGCTGCAGCAGCCTATGCGATGTCACGTCGCAGCGGCATCCCCTTCCGTGTCCTTTGGACAAAACAATGGGGCATGCATTGCCGTTTCGACGAGCTGTTCAAGAGCCTTGCCACCGCGGATTCTCCCCTATTCACCCTTCGCGATGCTCGCGGCCCCGAGTGTTTCCTTTTCGCCCGTCCCACGGCCAAGAACCTCCATCTGCCTCGTCTCTTGCAGCGGCTACGCTATCGACATATCATCTACTCTCCGCAGATATGGTATCTTAATCGCGATGGCTTTGACTACGAAGCGTGGTTCCGACAGGGCGGCACCTTGATGACCGCCTACCGCGACTTCTGTCCATGGACGAGCGCTGACCTGCGCTTCCTCTTTCAGCCTAATGAAGAAGTACAGCACCTCATCAATGAGCGTACTGCCGGTTTTTCACCCCATTCCATCGGCGTTCACATCCGTCGCACCGACCACCAGCAAGCCATCGACGAGAGTCCTCTGGAGCTTTTCTTCGAGGCAGTAGATAAAGAGATACAGCAATGTGAAAAGGCTCTCTCCCCCACAGGGGGAGCGGGGAGAGGGGCTACCATTTATCTTGCCACCGACGACGAAGCCACGAAGGAAGCTATGCGACGCCGCTACGGCCAGCGCATCATCACGTCCAACGCAAGAGCCACACGCGAATCGACCGACGGCATCCGCGATGCCCTCGTAGAGATGTTCGCTCTCAGCCGCACATGCCACATCTATGGCTCGGCCGGTTCCACCTTCTCACCCATCGCGGCCTGCCTCGGCAACATCCCCATCACCATCGTGCAGCGCGACGGCAAGGGTACAGTGGACTTGCTCTGTCAGGAGACAAGCTGATTCAGGAAGACAATCAGATAGTGAAAAACAGCGGATTCACCGTGCTGCGTAAGTCACACCCCATTGATAAACCTGCTCGATGAAAGGAGCCGGGATGTGATGCTGACGCAGCAGATCGCGAATGAAACGCAGACCAAAGGGAAAGTCCTCGATGAAATAGCGACTGGTGAAATCGATGCGCCAGCCATCGGGGGTCTCGGTCATCGGAGCTTGTATGCCATGGAAAGCTTGGATAGTGCGTATTTTGCGCGTGAGAGAAGCTGCATCAACGGATTCGTAATAGGTGAGCAATGGAGGAATCGCTGTTTGCGAAATGTCCAAACAGTCTGTGAGCTGCATAAACTCAGCATCCATCTGCATAATCATCTCCGAAGCCTCAAGCGTCCAGTCGTCATAGAACAAAAAAGGAGCCGGGAATGTGTCCTGCTCGTGACCCCGCCACATCGTGAAGAGACGTCCCGTGTGAAGGATGGGGTTACTGTTGCTAAGGCTTACTTCGTAGAAGTTGTTAAGCAAAGCAACAGGAGTGCGGAAGAGTTGTTCTAAGGTTAGACGCAGCAACGCTGGGTCATCAGCGTGTTCAATCGCCACATGCAGTTGAGGCTTGTAGCCTAAGAGCTGTGCGCGATGACCGTAAGTGCTGATGCGCGAGATGAACGGCACGCGCTGGAAGCCAAACAGCGGCTGCGAGGCAGGCAGCAGGTCGTGGGCAGCAAAGAAGAAACCGGTGTTGGCAACAATGGCGCCGACAGCGGTCGCTGGCGACAGCCACGGACGGATCTCCTGTAAGACAGCTTCAATGGAAAAACCTGGCAGACACAGCAGAACGATGTCGGCTTCGGGGATGACTTCGCGGGCATCGGACGTGACACACGACAATGTACCCGTAAAGCAGTGTCCATCGGGGTCGATGACCTCGGGCTGCAGGCTCCATTGTTCGGGACGGCGGGTGAGCAGGCTCACCTGGGTTTCTAGCTGTGATGCCAGGAATCCTGTACACACGGAGCCCAGATTGCCACCCCCGCAGATTGTTATCTTCAGCATAATTCGCGCAGTGCCTTGAGCAATCGGTTATTGTCCTTGGTGTCACGCACGGCGATGCGGACATAGTTCTTACCGCCAAAAGCTTTTTTGTAGCCGCAGTCCTTGATGAGGATGTTCACGCGTTTGATGAGCAGAATGGCCAGCTCAGAAGATGTGAAGCGGTCGGTGACCTCGCAAAGGAAGTAGTTGGCCTCGGTGGGAATAACACGCAGGAAGGGTATCGCGCGCAGCCCTTCCTCGAAGCGGGCGCGCTCCTCCTGGAAGAGCTGGCAGGCACGGTGGTAGTCGCCCTCATACTTGCCATAAATCTGCATATAGTACTCTCCGAAGGAATTGATGTTCCAGATGCTCACCTCGCTACGAACGGCTTTGATGAGTTCACGGTCGGCCGAAGCCAACACGCCCAGTCGCAAGCCGGGAACACCATAGCTCTTGGAGATGCTTTTCATAACAATCATCGTGGGATGTGCCTCCAGCGTCTCGTCCTGCAGCAGGGTGCCATCGGGGTAGCACGAAGCGAAATCCACGAACGACTCGTCCACGAGGAAGCGGATGCCGCGCTGCTCACACCACGTAGCCAGCCGGAGCACATCGGCACGAGGGATGTAGTTGCCACTGGGATTGTCAGGATTAATGAGCAAGAGCATGACAAGCTCCTTGTCAGCGTAGAAGCGCATCAAGTCGTCAGCTGTGTAGGAGAAATCAGCGTTCGAGGGTTGGAAAATCACCAATTCATCGGCTTCCTTTCGGTTGGGATATTCCTCAAAGGTGGGATAGACCACCCCCAGGCGGCCCGGCGTACGCTCCATCACCACCTTGATGAGTTCTGCAGCGCCGTTGCCCGGCACGGCATAATCCTGCGAGATACCGAAGTACTTGCCGGCAAGCAGGGAGTTGACTTGCATGCCGGAGGGGTACTGCGTGAGCAGGGCATCGAAGCTGGAGAGCAGTTCCTGCTTCAAACGCGGCGAGGGGAAATAAGGATTCACCAGATAATTGAAATCCAGCATCCCGGGGAAGCGCCAGAAGCCGCCGAAGCGTCGCGAGTAGCTGCGCCACAAATCCTCGCCCTCGGCAAAGAGCGTCTCGGCGATGTCCAAATCCTGGATGTCATCTATCTCATACCACTTCAGATCATGGATGGGCAGCGCCTTCAGGTCGGTGCGGTCGAGGAAGGTGAGCACGCGCAGCACCTGTTCGTAGTATTCGTTCTCGCCCATCGACTTGACATAAACCTCCAGGAACGGCACATACTTCGTGCACAGGAACTCACGGCTGAACTTATAGACATTCACCGTCTTATAGTATTGGTCGCGCTCCTCGAAGCGGAAGGAGCTCTTCGGCACAAAGCTGGTGATGCAGCCGTCGTCATCCAGGCGCACCATCGTGCCGTCCATCCATGACTCGTACTTTGCCACAAGGGCCAGGTTGGGCCATTCGTTGTCCAAGAGCAGCGGGAAGAGGCGTTCGTCGAGAATTAGGTCGCTCTCGATGAGCAGCGTGTCGTCCTCCATCAGCTGTTCGCGCGCCAAAGCCAGGGAGTAGATGTTGTTGGTGCGGTCATAGATCTCATTGACGACATATTCTATGTTCAGGTCCGGGAAGTGGGCATCGATGTGAGCACGGAGGCCATCGGCCTGATAGCCTACGACAACCACAATGCGCGTCAGGGGCAATGTGGAGAGTTGGTTAAGGAGGCGGTCGATGAGACGTGTGGCGCCCACTTTGACCATACATTTGGTTTGCTTGCGGGTGAGTTCGCCAAGGCGGCGTCCCATGCCCGCAGCCAGGATAATGGCTTGCATAAGGAGGTGTTTTTGTTATTTTCGGTGCAAAAGTAAAGAAAAGTTTAAAGTTTAAAGTTTAAAGTTTAAAGAAATATGTACTTTTGCAGCGAAAAAAACGTAACGACATTAAAAATGGTTCTTTCGGAAACCGAAAATGCGGCCTTGCACCAGCGATTTGCCCCCGAGGGTTCAACGTTATGGCACCAGCAGCAACGTATGCTGGAAATGATGGTGTGGCTCGACGATGTCTGCCGTCGCCATCGCATCCCCTACTGGCTGGGATCAGGCACGCTGTTGGGTGCCGTCCGCCATGGCGGCTTCATTCCGTGGGACGATGATGTTGACATCGAGTTCCGGCGCGAGGACTATCCCCGCCTGCTCCAGGTGCTGACACAGGAGACGGCAGGCACCGACTACGCCCTGCAGACCCACGATACCGACCCGGGCTACTTCTTCACCTATGCCAAGCTGCGCGACCGCCGCAGCCGCCTGCAGGAGCAGACCGGCTACGACCGCATCTTCACCTATCAGGGCATCTACCTCGACCTCTTCGTGCTGGAGCCCATGACCAAACCCCTGCATTGGCTCTCCAACCGCACATTCGGCGTTATCTATAAGGTGTTGAGGAATCCCGAGTACAACACGCAGCAGCTGATTCGCAAGACCGACTCGATTTATCGCGTCAACATGCGTTTTGTATTCCCCCTCCTGCGTCTGCTTTCGCGTCTGTTCAGTCCCCGACTGCTCACCTACTCGCCCGGCATCCCCTTCGAGAGCCAGCGCGACCCAGCCGAGCTTTTTCCCCTTTCCATCGTCGTCTTCGAGGGCCATCGCTTCTCTGCGCCGCACAATCCCGAGGCCTATCTGCGCCGGATGTTCGGCAACTGGCAGCGTCTGCCGGACATAGACAAGATCTCCACCCACACAGCAAGATTGGAGTTCACATAACTCGTTATCCCGTTATTCCGTTATCCCGTTATTTCGACATTTCGAACATGATAATTGTAAAATCGCAAATTGTATAATCATCCAATGAAACAGCGTCTTGAATGGCTCGACGCCCTGCGCGGCTTTACGATGCTAATGGTGGTCACCAACCACGTTTATGGCTTCGGTTTCGCCACGAACACGAAGTATTCGATGTTCATGTCGCTGTGCCTGCTGTTCCGCATGCCGCTATTCTTCTTCATCAGCGGCTTCCTTGCCTACAAGGCGTCCTTCAGCTGGAACCTGCGCGACACCGGGCAGCTCATCGCCAAGAAATTCCGTGTGCAGATCATCCCCACCGTCGTCTTCATGACAGCTGAGATAGCTCTCACGGCAAAGGTGTTCTGGGATAAGTTCAGTGAGGCATGGATGAGTCCCACGAAAGGCGGCTACTGGTTCACACTCGTCCTCCTCGAGATGTTCCTTATCTACTATACGGTGTGCTTTATCGCTTCGCTTTTATCGAGAAAAACCAAGCCCGGTAATTCCAACCTTTCGCTCGTTAACATCTCGCTTTTCATTCTTTGGGCTTCCGCCCTCTTCGCCTACGCCACCCTCTATATGCCCTCGTGGTTCTCGTGGTATAAGGACACCTTCTGGCAGGTGACGAGCCTGACCGAGCTGGCACGCGATTTCCAGTTCTTCCTCTTAGGCAACCTCGTACATCGCTACTGGCCACAGGTGCAACGTCTTCTGGGCTCGAAATGGTTTGTGCCGTTGCTGATTTTCGTCGCTTTCATCGGAGCCGGAGACTACCTGAAGTGGCATCTGCTGCGGATGCAATGGGCCAACCTCCCGCGCACCTTGGCGATGTACGCCTTAGTGATGCTCATCTTCGCCTTCTTCCGCAACTATGCCGAATGGTTCACCAAAGAGAAACGCATCGGCAATATGTTCCAATACATCGGTGTACGCACGCTCGACGTCTATCTCATCCACTATTTCTTCCTGCCCAAACTGCCGGATGTAGGCGTATGGTTCAAGGCGCATCCGCACAACTTCGTCCTCGAAGGCACCACCGCCATCCTCCTCGCCTTCCTCGTCATTGCCTTCTCCATCCTCACCAGCCATGTTCTTCGCATCAGCCCCATACTCAAGAAATGGCTGTTCGGCAGGGAATGAAGCAGAGTTCCACGGTGGAACTCGCCATAAGAGCAAGGTCTTCTCGCCATAAGAGCAAGGTCCTCCGGCCATAAGAGCAAGGTCTTCTTGCCATAGGAGCAAGCTCCTCCAGCCATCACACCTTGGTGCAAATTGGAACTTGTCAACTAATCCGTCGTTTAAACCAGCGGAGGAGTTTACCGAGGAGGGTGTAGCGAATGCCCCAGTCGTAAAGGGCTGCGGCAAGGGCTGACTCGATGTACGGGTCAGCATGCGGCTCTTGATATGTGAGAGAGAGGGGACAGGTGTAAGGCTCGCGGTCGTACTCAAAACGCTGAATCCATCGTGTTGGAATGGGGAATCTTCGAAAATGTGTGCCTGCATCCAGACCGATATTGCGAACCAGCGTGTGAGCAGGATAGAGACAGAGGCCGTGAGCACGATGAATGGCTATGCCCCAGCAGATGTCCCAGGGGATCGGGTCGCGATCCAGATGTCTCAAGCATGGGAATTTACCTCCATACTCCAGCTCTTCCAAGTCCTGCGGCGTGAGCCCCTGCAGTGCCTCTGCACGCGAGGCATAGTGGTGGAAGTGCTGCTGCCAGCGGTCGCGCCAAGTGCCCCAGCCCCAACCGGCCATGAAAGGCGTGAAGTAGAATGATGAATGAGGGGCTTCGATTCTCGTAAATCCACTCACATGCATCATACGGGGATCATCGCGATAGAGGCTGAAGGCATCGTTCATGAACTGCAGGAAATAAGGAGCCGTGACGATGTCGTCCTCCAGGACGATAATGGTCTCATGTTTGGCGAGCACAGCAGCAATGCCCTCGATGATGTTGCGCTCCAAGTAGAAGTTCACGGGGCGCTCCACGATGGTCATACTCAATAATGAGCTCGTGTGCGCCACCTCCTCCTCGACCTCGTGCAGCACAGCCCGCACGGCGTTCACCTCGGCCCACGATTTTTCATCCTTTCCACCGTCAGAAAAGACATAGAGGTCGGTCTGCGCAGCCAGCGTATTGTTCAGCAGGGCTCGCAGTGTCGCGCGGGTGTTGTCAGCACGATTATAGACGAAGAGGGCTACGGGGCTTATCATTTCTATGCTTGATGCCGCAAAAGTAATAGGTTCTGCTGAATCCGCCAAAGGAAACCCCACTTTTTTGTCCAAAGGCTGTTGAAATAATTATGTTCGCGTACGCACGAGAGGAAGGCAGCCTAAAAAAAAAGCCCACAGGCGCACTTTTTTCTTAAAAAAGCTTGCGTGTTCACAACAAATCGTTAACTTTGTCCCCGCTATGGGTATATTATGCCCTTTCAAAAACGAATCATTAACATTCTTTTATTTACTAACTCATTCAATATTAACAAAAAACGAAATCACTACCATCTACTAAGAAGACAAACGTGAAATGACAACGCGGCTGGCCTCACCACTCAGACTGGGAGGCTGTGAACGGCTTGCAGCCGCGAAACCCCAAAACCGACTCTCTCATGCGCCAACAAGCCTTCAGCGCATCATAATTAACTAAATCAAACAAACAAATGCGAAGTTTTACAAGAGTATTTCTCATGGTGTTGCTATGCATGATTGGATTGCAGACAGCGCAGGCAAAGACCGAAAAGGTACACGCCACCTTTGCGGAGCCCTCCAACACCAACACCACTTGGAATGCTGAGACGAAGACCTTCACATGGTCAACAACGTACTACAACCAGCTCAAGAACATTGGTCTGCCTAATGGCGACTTGACCAAGTACAAGAAGCTGGTCGTTGACTGTGATATTAAGTCCGGCAATCAGTTCCGTATCTTGTTCTACAAGGGTGGT
>SUYG01000013.1:0-85900 GCA_015060555.1 Prevotella sp. | reverse complement strand
TTTGCACACGCAAGCTGACTGTGTAGACGCACAGGAAGCGGCTGAGGAGATTGTGTACTGCCTCAGGAAGAGAAAGGGACAAGTGTGCACAATAATAGTAAATATAGGTAACAAAGTGTGTACCTATTTCAGATAAAGTCAGACACTACTACTCGCTCGCCTGACCCTCTATAGAGACTACGCGTACCCTCTATAGAGACTGCGCGAACCCTCTATAGAGACTGCGCTTACCCTCTATAGAGACTATGAGCAGACACTATAGAGACTATGCTTAGACACTATCGGGAGATGACTTTCTTGCCGCCAACGATGAAGATGCCATGAGGCAGGTGTGTGCCGGGGTGAAGGGACATACGACGGCCTTGGAGGTCGTAGATGGCGCAGGGCTCGACATCGGCAGGAATGGCGTTGACGAGGTCGGGGATGTTGCCAATGGTGATATCCACGTTGTGTTCATCGCCGAAGAAGTCGGTGTAGGTGGCTGTGACGATGCCGCCAATGCCGCTGGAGGGAATCTTCACCTTGCCGTTGGTGATCTTGAAGTCGGTGCTGGCGAAGGTGGCTTCTTCCGTGAGGTCCTCGCGATGGCCGTCGGCAAATGTACACCACAGCTGCAGGGTGACAGTGGCGCGGGCTTTGGCATCGTAGTGGTCATCGAAACTCTGCACGGTGTAGAACTTCTTGAGGGTTTTAGCCATCGTGAAGTCGGGATTCATCATGGTGGCAGCGCCCATCGTCTGCAGCGCGGCATAGGCATAGCGCTTGCCCATGGTGCGGTAGCCGGCGGCGCAGAAGTGCCAGGGGTCAGTGTTGTTGCCGGGACAGCCGTTGGAGTGGATGACATGTGAGGTTGGGACCACGCTGGGCATTCGGGCGACGACGGTGTTGTGGCCGTAGCAGGCGCCGCCCTGGTCCTGCCGCAGTGTCTCGCCAACGAACAGGGGCACATCCTCAGCATTGAGACCGAGGTCGGTGAGCATGTCGTTATAGATTTTCTTGACCATGTTGGGCCAGTTGGGGTCGCCGTTGTTGCTGCAGCCCTGATGCAGCAAGATGCCCTTGATGACACCGCTCTCTTGTGCCTTACGTCCCATGTCGATGAGTCGCTGGTAGGCATTGCCGCCATAGCAGTTCTTGGTGATTGTGGCCCACCATTCGTTGGGGTTGTCAGCCAGCTTCTGCTCACACTTGTCCTTGTCGAACATCTCAATGGGACTGCCGCCCATGGCCACTGCCACGACGCCCACTCTCACATTCGTTGGCAGGGCGGCCACCATGGTGCGACCGAAATAATCGCACATCCCCAGTTTGCCGATGGGGCTGACGATGGGCGGAAGGGCCTTGTACCATCTGCCCAGAGTGCGTGAGGGGTTGTCGAAGTGGGTGGTGGCGAGCATCTTGAAGCGGCTGTTGACGGTGTTATCCACGTTCTCCCACGGGGCATTGCCCTCCATGTTGGATTGTCCGAAACAGAGGTAGATGTAGAAATTGGGGTCAACCTCAGCGGTGGCTGTCACCAGGGCGAGGGTCAACATGGTAAAAGACAGGACGAACTTTTTCATATCGGTGTGGGCAGTTCTCTGGACTGTAGCAGTTTGAAGGGTTATTGTTTCTGGTAGTCTGATTCATTCATGAAGAGGTATGAGGGCTTGTAGCCGCCGAAGTCCACGACGAGTTTCTCGAAGACAATGCCGGGATGGCGTGGACACAGCGTCAGCTCGTGGGCTTCACCACTGCCTACGGGAAGTTCCACGACTTTCTCGATGACGCGGCGGGCTACGGTGGGGTAGTACTCGGAGTACATGTAGGGTGCCTGATCCAGCAGCGTCTTGTTGAAGTTGATGGTTGCGGCCTCACCGCCGTCGATGCTGACCAGGCATTCGTGACCGCCCACGTTCAGGAAGTCGAGCGTGGACTTGACGATGACGTGAACCTTGACCTTCGAGGTGCCTTGGGGGAGGGTGAAGCGATAGGTGAGGGAGGCATCGCCGACGGGTTGTGTGTAGGGTGTCAGGGCTACGGCACTCTGTGTGCGGCCATAGTAGGGATAGACGCTCCACTCTGTGCCCTGCGAGGCCACGGCACGATAGAAGTGCTCTGCCTCCATGGAGACATAGCCGTTGCTGGGGGAGAAGGTGTAGCCGCCGTCGTGAGATGTGGCGGGCACGGCTGTGGTAGCCGGGAGGATCTCATGGCGGAAGTTGTCATTCCAGGAGCGGTAGCCGATGTGCTTCTGGATCATCATCCCGTTCCACTTGCCTGCTGCGATGTCGTGGTTGTAGGAGGCACAGAGCAGCGAGTCGCGACGGAAACAGCGTGCTACCTGCTCGGCCCATACGTTGGCATCGGGGCTGCCGGCCTTGGCCAGACGATGGTTCATTGCCTGGGCGTAGTACATATCATAGAGGTTGGCCATGGCCTGTACGGGGAAGAGGATGAGCTGGCGGTAGAAGTCGCGTGCCGCGGCGGGGATGTCCTGATAGAGACGCAGGGCTCGCAGCTCCAGGCGCTGGTAGTCATCGGCCACCTGTCGCCATTCGCCCGTCTCCACATTATAGGTGGTTGCATCCAGCATCTCGGGGGTAACGCGGGCCATGAACTGGCAGTTGCGGTTGTAAATGTCGGCGGCTTCCTCGGCATCAGAGCCGCTGAGCACGCTGCTGAAGAAGCGGCGCGTGTGGTCGGTGACGGTCTGCAGGGTGTATTCCTTGGGGTTCCACGCCATATCCAAGAAAAGTTGGATGGGATATTCCATCGGCTTGAGGTCGCCGACATTGAGAATCCACATCCGTTGGATGCCGAAGTCGTAGGCCAGCGACAGCTGCTCGAACATCTGCTGGGACTGGGTGACGTTGAGCCATTTCGTGTTGCGCGGTGCTCCCACATAGTCCACGTGATAATAGATGCCCCAACCGCCCTTGCGTGTGCGTTCGGCAGCCGTAGGGACACGACGGATGTTACCCCAGTTGTCATCGCACAGCAGAATCATCACATCGTCGGGCACGCGCAGACCGGCATCGTAGTAGTCCTGCACCTCCTTGTAGAGCGCCCACATCTGTGTGGTCTTCTCGGCAGGCTTACCCGTGACCTCCTTGATGATGCGACGCTGGTTGTTGATAATCCGCTCCATGAGCTTTGTGTCGGCCTTGTCGCTCATGGCTTCGTCGCCGTCGCCGCGCATTCCGATGGTCACGATGTCCTCAGTACCGTTCATGCGCTGGATGCCTTCACGGAAGAACTGGTCGAGTTTCTTCTGATTCGTCTGGTAGTTCCAGGCGCCCCATTCCTGACGGCGGCGTGCATATTCCTGGTGGTTGCGTGCCATGGGCTCGTGGTGGGAGGTTCCCATCATCACACCCATCTTGTCGGCCAGGCGCCCGTTCTCGGGGTCGTCGGCATAGAACGCCCAGCCCCACATGGCAGGCCACATCATGTTGCCCCTGAGACGCAGGATGAGCTCGAAGACTTTCTCGTAGAACTGGTGCCCTCCGAAGCCTGTGCCGAAGGTGTTCTTGACCCACGTGGTGAGACAGGGCGCTTCGTCGTTGAGGAAGATGCCACGGAACTCCACGGCGGGCTCGCCATCGGTGAAGCTACCGGGCAGGATGTAGGCGTTGTCGTGTGCAACGACAGGGGCATCAGCCCACCAGTACCACGGCGAGACGCCCAGCTGGCGGCTGAGCTCATAGATGCCGTAGATGGTGCCGCGCTTGTCGCTGCCGGCGATGACGAGCTGCCGGCCTACGGTGGTGATGATGAACTTCTCGCGTTTGCCCTTCAGGTCGGAAAGCTTCAGCTTGTCGATCTCCTTGTTCTTGCCCACGGTGCCAATAAGAATCGTGGGGGCGTCGGAGCTTTCGGCCGGGAGGCTGCCGAGGACGCGCTGCATGTCCTGACGCAGGTTCTGAATGGCCATCTTCACGCCTTCATATTCCTGATCGGCATAGCCGATGGTGGCGCCCTTCAACGAGAGGGCGTCGGGCCGGGATGCAAATGTGACAAAAGGCTCGGCGGCAAACATCCCGCAGCAGAGCGCAAAGAGAGAGAAAACGAGAGATAGTGTGTGGCGTAACATAGTGGTTGGGTAAATGAATATTGCTCGCAAAAGTAGTCATTTTGAATGAGAATAAAGACAAAATAGCATGAAGATGTTCCCTTTCTGCTGTTTTTTGTGTTTTTAACGGCTATTATTTGGCAGAAAGGGCATAGGAAAGTACCTTTGCCCTCGAAAATAGGTGCAAACAAAATCTTTTCAGAAGAACGTAAAGACTGTGATGGAATGAAGACGCTCTGTCAGTACATTTCGAAATATATGGGCGCGCTGGTGTTACTGGTGGCAGTATTAGCTGTGTGGCGGCCTGAACTCTTCCTGTGGATGGGTCCCCGGACCATCAATCCCATGCTTGGTGTCATCATGTTCGGGATGGGCCTGACACTCTCGCCCGCCGACTTCCAGGTGTTGCTCCGTCGTCCCAAGGACATCCTTGTCGGTTGTCTGGCGCAGTTCACGGTGATGCCGTTGCTGGCATTGATGCTCTCGTGGGTGTTCTCGCTGCCGAAGGAACTGGCGTTGGGCGTGATTCTCGTGGGCTGTTGTCCGGGCGGCACAGCCTCCAATGTGATTACTTATCTGGCGAAGGGTGACTTGGCGCTATCCGTAGGGATGACGGCTACATCGACTTTGCTGGCTCCGCTGCTGACGCCCCTGCTGGTGTGGCTGATGGCCGGCACCATGGTGAATGTAGATACCGTAGGGATGCTCTTGAGCATTGTCTATGTCGTGATAGCGCCGATTCTCGTTGGCTTACTGTGCCAGCGTTTCCTGCCTCGGCTGACGCAGGGCGTTGTGCCCTATCTGCCGGCGTTCTCCACGATCGTCATTGCCTTCGTGGTGGGTATTGTCGTGTCGCACAACGCGGAACGTCTGCTGGTGGGAGGATGGCTTGTTGTTCTGGTGGTGATGCTTCACAACGTTTGTGGCTTAGGCCTCGGTTACCTGATTGGTCGCGGCTTGGGACTGGCCGATGCGAAACGGAGGGCCATCTCCATAGAGGTGGGGATGCAGAACTCGGGACTTGCCAGCAGCCTGGCTACGCTGCATTTCGCTGCTTTCCCGATGGCCACCATCCCCGGTGCCATCTTCAGCGTGTGGCATAACATCAGCGGAGCGTTGGTGGCACGACTCTTTACCTACAAACAGCCATCTTGAGACAAAGTATTGTAAAGCAAGAGATGCAGGCCGTCAATAGCCTGCATCTCTTGCTTTTATGTCATATTGATTAAACTGGATAATCAAGGTATTTATAGCGCTTGATGCTGCGCTTGGGCGTCTTCTCAAACTCTGCTGGCATCAGCTTGATGGCGTGCAGACGAGCGTAGGACGGAACAATCTGGTTGAGTTGCCGGCGGTTCTCTTCCATCTGTGCCAGGAGCATGGCCTCTGAGAGTCCGCCAGCCTTCACCTCCTCGGGATCGGCGAAGACAAGACCGTAGAGATGTTCGCCTTTCTGAATTACGACACATTCGGTGACGTAAGGTAGCGAACCCAGCTTGTCCTCAATCTCTTCGGGGTAGATGTTCTGCCCGTTGGCACCCAGAAGCATGTTCTTGGAGCGGCCCTTGATGAAGATGTTGCCCTCGGCATCCATCACGCCCAGGTCGCCGGTGTGGTACCAGCCGTCCTTGTCGAGCACGGCAGCGGTGGCTTCCTCGTTCTTGTAGTAGCCGAGCATCACGTTGGTGCCGCGCACGAGAATCTCGCCGATGACGTGCTGCTGGTCGGGGCTGTCGATGCGCACTTCCATGCGTGGTGCCGGACGTCCGCAGCTGCCTTGCTTGAAGGTCTCCCAGCCGGCATAGCTGATGATGGGGGCGCACTCGGTGGTGCCATAGCCCACGGTGTAGTTGAAACCGATGTCGTGGAGCACCGTCTCGATGTCTTGGCTGAAGGCAGCACCGCCCACGATGATTTCCACGAAGTTGCCGCCAAAGGCAGCCTGCAGCTTATGGCGCACCTCAGCCAACACACGGTCGCGCAGGAACGGCGTGTGAAGGGCTATCTTGATGGCGGGCGTCTGCAGCTTGGGCAGCACGGCCTTGCGCACAATCTTCTCTATGATGAGGGGCACGGCCACGATGAGTCGTGGCTTCAGGTCGGCAAAGGCGCCCAGCAGTACGGCGGGCGACGGAGTCTTGGCCAGGAAAAACACGTGCATGCCATGGAGGAATTCAAAGATGAACTCAAAGGCCATGCCGTACATGTGCGCCATCGGCAGCATCGACAGTACGTTGTCGCCGGGGCCCATCTTGTCGCCCAGTACACCGACGGCGAACTCATAGTTGCTCCACAGTGCGCGGAAGGGAATCATGACACCCTTGGAGTTCGAGGTCGTCCCGCTCGTGTAGTTGAGCACAGCCAGCTCGTCGGGGCTGTCCTGGTAGTAGTTGATATGCTGCTTGCGGAAGTTCATGGGGTACTTCTCGCCAAAGAGCCTGTTGAGGTTTTCGCGGGCATAGCGCACCTCCTCAGTGCGTCCCACCAGCAGCTTGTACTCTTCATTGCTGTTGCAGAAGATACCTTCCAGTTTCGGCATCTTGTCAGCATTCAGTTTAGGCCACACCTGGTCGCCCACGAAGAGCAGTTTCGCCTCGGAGTGGTTCACAATATCGTGGATTTGCTCGGGGTGGAACTCATGCAGGATAGGCACGGCCACGGCGCCGTAGCTCAGCGTTGCCAGGAAGGCGATACCCCAGCGTGAACTGTTGCGGCCGCAGATGGCCACTTTGTCACCATGCTTCACGCCGGAAGCTTCGAGGATGATGTGTAGTTTCTCGATAATACGTGCGACATCTTTGTTCTGGAAGGTCTGCACGCCGTAGTCACTCAGACCCGGAAGATCCCAGTGTTTCTGCAGGCTTTCTTGTATGCAGCGATTAAAACTTTGTTCGTTCACTATGTAGTTGGTTATAGTTTGTCAAATACTTAATTCTCAACGGCCAACAGCCAATAGCCAATAGCCAATAGCCAACAGCATCACCCCTCAACAGGGTAGTCCATATACTTATAGCGTTTGATGCTCTTCTTTGGGGTCTTCTCGAACTCCTCGTCCACCAGCTTGATGGCGTGAAGACGGGCGTAGGCGGGAACAATCTTGTTGAGCTCCGTGCGGTTGACCTCCATCTGCGCCTCCAGACCATTGCGGCTGATGGCACCCTTGCGGAGTTCGTCGGGGTCGGTATAGACGAGACCGTAGAGCTGTTCGCCCTTCTGGATGACCACGCACTCGGTGACATAGGGCAGGGAGGAGAGCTTATCCTCAATCTCTTCGGGGTAGATGTTCTGTCCGTTGGCACCCAAGAGCATGTTCTTGGAACGGCCTTTGATGAAGACGTTGCCCTCGGCATCCATGATGCCCAGGTCGCCGGTGTGGTACCAACCTTCTTTGTCGAGTGTGGCAGCTGTTGCTTCTTCGTTCTTGTAGTAGCCCAGCATCACATTCATGCCACGTGCGAGAATCTCGCCGGGAACGTGTTGGGGGTCAGCGCTGTCGATGCGAACCTCCATACGCGGTGCGGCCTTACCGCAGGAGCCCTGCACGAACTTGTTCCAAGGAGCATAGCAGATGATGGGGGCGCACTCGGTAGCACCGTAGCCGATGGTGTAGTTGAAGCCAATGCCCTTGAGGAAGATTTCGATGTCCTGGTTCATGGCAGCACCACCCACGATGATCTCGAAGAAGTTGTCGCCGAAGGCTTTCTGCATTTTGCGACGGATGTTCAGCTTGATACGGTCGCGCAGTAGCGGCGTCATCAAAGCCAGACGTATGGCAGGAGCATTGATTTTGGGGAAGATGGCCTTGCGGACAATCTTCTCGATGAGCAGGGGAACGGCGATGACCACCTTCGGCTTGAGCTCCTCGAATGCGCGCAGCATGACGGTGGGAGAGGGCGTCTTGCCGAGGAACGTGACGTGAGCGCCGCGTGTCATCTCATAGAGGAATTCGAAGGCCATGCCGTACATGTGTGCGGTGGGCAGGATACTTACCACGTTCTCGCCGGGCTTGACGTGGTCGTCATAGACCTCGGCAGCAAACTTCACATTGCTCCACAGCGCACGGAAAGGAATCATCACGCCCTTGGAGTTGGAGGTGGTGCCGCTGGTGTAGTTGAGCACCGCCATCTCTTCGGGGGAGTCCTTATAATATTGTATATCGCGCGCGCGGAAATTCATAGGGAATCGCTCGCCAAAGAGGCGGTTGAGGTTCTCGCGTGCGTAGGTCACCTTTTCTGTGCGGCCATGCAGAATGCGGTATTCGTCGCTGGAGTTGGCAAAGACGCCTTCCAGTCCCGGCATCTTCTCGATGTCAAGCTGCGGCCACACCTGGTCGCCGACGAAGAGCAGCTTGGAATCGGAGTGGTTGACGATGTCATGGATCTGTTCGGGATGGAACTCATGAAGGATGGGGACGGCAACGGCACCATAGGTGATGGTGGCAAGGAATGCAATACCCCAGCGTGCCGTGTTGCGGCCGCAGATGGCAACCTTGTCGCCTTGTCGAACGCCTGACGCTTCGAGGATGATGTGTAGTTTTTCAATGATTCTTGCTACGTCCTTGTAGCGGAAGGTTTGTGCGCCGTAATCTGACAGGGCATCCAAATCCCAATTGTTTTGGATGCTCTCCTGCAGACAGGCATTAAAACTTATACTTTCCATGAATGTTTTGCACATTTATTTAAATTGTGTGCAAAGGTAGAGCTTTTTTTGCACACTCGCAAATATTTTGTGCAAAAACTATTGCCGAGGCTACCATTTTTACCTCTTTTATACCAAAAAGGACAATTCCGCCGTGGAATTGTCCTTTGTTGAAGCGTCCATGCCGAGGGCTTTTGAGCTATCATCAGCCCGGCTGTCGCCTTGATGTCGTCGTTCAAGCTGCTCAGTACTGTCTCTGACCGAAGATCTGTGTTCCGATGCGGATGAGTGTGGAGCCTTCATCGATGGCGATGTGCCAGTCGTCGCTCATCCCCATGGAGAGTTCCGTGAAGGAGGGGTACTGCTGACGTGCCTCCTCGAAGAAACGGCGGGCACGGCGGAAGTCATCACGAATACGGGTGGTGTCGTCTGTGTTAGTGGCCATGGCCATCACGCCGCTCAGCCTCACATGTTCCAGCGCTTGCCAGCTGCCATCGTCCAGGAAAGCACGGGCTTCGTCGGGCGTAAAGCCGAACTTCGTCTCTTCTGCTGCCACATGAAGCTGCAGCAGACAGGAGATGGTGCGACCGCACTTCTGGGCTTGCTTATCGATTTCAGCAAGCAGGCGAGGGGAGTCAACGGCATGAATCAGCGTGACATAGGGCGCGATGTACTTTACCTTGTTGGTCTGAAGGTGGCCGATGAAGTGCCACTCCAGCTCTTGCAGGTCGGACAGCTCCTCGTGTTTGAGTTGCAGTTCCTGGGCGTGGCTCTCGCCAAAGACACGCTGGCCAGCTGCGTAGGCTTCGCGTATGGCCTCGGAAGGATGGAACTTCGAGACGGCTACGAGACGGACGCCTGCCGGCAGTTGCGCTGTGATACGTTGTATCTCGTCTGAGATCATGGTTGTCTCAAGGGTTCAAAAAGTTCAAAAGTTCAAGGGTTCAAAGGGGTTAATCCTCTTTCTTTACATAGTGGAAGACGTCCATGATGGGTGTCTCGGCGATGCTGACGATGACCCAGTCACCGAGTGTGCCTTCCATGTTCTTGTCCAACACCTTCACGGCATCGCGGAAGTCGGTGGCCTGCACGAGTACATTCTGGTTGGTGCGTTTCTCGGCACCGCTCTTCTCATCGAGGGTGATGTAAGCCACCTTGGCCTTGAACCAACGGTCAGCAGCGGCATCTTCGCTCTCAAAGACATAGGCCAGACGAGCACGCTTGATGTCCGTCACCGTGAACTCGCCGCTGATGTAGGGCGTCATCTCTTCAATGAAACGTCGCTCCGCCTCGGTAAAGCTGAGGGCATCCACCAAATATGTCTCCGTCACTTTCTTCATCAGGCCCGTTTCCAATGTCTTGTCGAAACGGACCTTGCATTCAAACCATTCGCTGTTCATGTGTAGTGATTCTAAGGGGTTACTTAAATAGAGCTTGTGCGCCGGCGAAGATTTCCTCGGCGCGATCTACGGTCTTGCGACGGAACTTGCCGCTGCGGGGGTAGAGTTTTGTGCCAGCCTTGTTGACGGCTTCCTTGTCTGAAATCCACTCTTCGGCTTTGTAGTTCTCGCCGTTGTTGCCTTCCTGGTCAAAGCCATAGTAGTAGGTAATCTTCGTGATGGTCATCTTCACCTGGCTGTCAGGGGTGCACTCGGCGCTGAGGAGGTAGCGGAAGTAGCAGTGGTCCCAGTTGAGGAACTTCTTCTTGAAGGTCATGATCTCTTCGATGTTGGCCACGATGGTGTTGTTTTCATCGGATAGAACACGTGTTCGGAGGTCCTGACGGCCTGCTGCAACCAGACCTTTGACATAGTTCTGTATGACAGGATAGATGTCAGCTTGCGACTTGCCGGGGACGCTGAAGGTCTGGCTGAAGGTGACAATACCATTCACTTCGGGCACGGCGCCGCGGAGGTACTTGCTGTCATCGCGTTTCTCGGCAGATGCGAGAAGTGGCAGAACCAGGAATAATGCAATCAGAATCTTTTTCATATTATTCAATTTTTAATTGTAGTTTTATCTCTTTCACGGGTTACTCGTAACGTATCGCCTCAATCGGGTCAAGACGTGCAGCCTTCTGAGCCGGGAAGTAGCCGAAGCCGACACCGATGGCCACACAGACGACAAAGCTGACGATAACGCTCCACATGGGGATGACGGCGGGATAGCCCACGATAGCGTTGCAGCCCCAAGTGAGGAGGGCTCCGAAGAGGACACCCAGGATGCCGCCCGTGAGACTGATGAGGATGGATTCAATGAGGAACTGGTTGCTGATGTCCAGTCCGCGCGCGCCCACGCTCATGCGTAAACCTATTTCTTTCGTACGCTCTGTGACGCTGACGAGCATAATATTCATGATACCGATGCCTGCCACGAGGAGCGAGAAGGCTGCGGCCACCACGAGAATGATGGTGATGGTATCCATCGTGGAGGACATCGTCTCCATGAACTCCTGCTGAGAACGGATGGTGAAGTTATCCTCCTCGCCGTCCTTGAGTTTATGCGTGCGACGCAGGATGGCCGTGAGGTCCTCGATGGCCTGGTCCGAGAGTTCCTCGGTGACGGCCGAGCAGACGATGCTGTTGTAGTGGGTCTGGGCGGAGAGGCGCTTCATCACGGTGGTGTATGGCGCGATGATGACGTTGTCCTGGTCCATGCCCCAGTTGTTATAGCCCTTGCCTTTGAGGACGCCGATGACGCGCAGGGGGATGCTCTTGAAGCGGATGGTCTTCCCGATGGGGTCCTGACCGTTGGGGAACAGCTCCTTGACAACGGTCTTGCCTATGATGCACACCTTGGAACTCTTCTTCACATCCTCTTCAGTGAAGCAGGTGCCTTCCTCGATGCTCCACAGCTTGATGGTCAAGTAGTCGGGCGACTCGCCATAGCAGGTGCTGGTGGTGTTGTTGGCACCGTTGATGACCTGTCCGCTGGATGTCACCTCCGGCGACACCTTGGTGACAAACTTTGCCTCGCGCAGGATGGCCTCGTAATCTGCATGCTTCAGCGTCTGCATAGCCGACGGGTCGAGACGCACGCCGCCGCGCTGGTCGGCACCCGGGCGTATGGTGAGCAGGTTGGTGCCCTGCTTGGCCAGTTCGGCGCGTATGCTCTGCTTGGAGCCTTGGCCGATGGCCATCATCACGATGACAGCTCCAACACCGATGATGATGCCGAGCATCGAGAGGAAGCTGCGGGCTTTATTGCTGAGGATTGCCTTGATGGCAATCTTAAAAAGATTAATATAACTCATAAATTCAAATGCCTTTAGGAGCCCCCGAAGAGGCGGTGGCTAATCATCCTGGGGCGCAGGGAGAGCGGCAAGGGCCTCGGCGGCGCTGAGGATATTCTGGTTATATACGTCTTCACGAATCTTGCCGTCGCGCAGGACGATGTTGCGTGAGGAATATTGTGCAATCTCGGGGTTGTGGGTCACGAAGATGATCGTGCGACCCTCGGCGTGCAGCTTCTGGAACAGCACAAGAACCTCGAAGCTGGTTCGCGTGTCCAGGTTACCCGTGGCCTCGTCCGCAAGGATGACGGCAGGGTTGTTGACCAAGGCGCGTGCGATGGCTACACGCTGCATCTGACCGCCCGACATCTGGTTGCTCTTATGCTCCAGACGGTCGCCCAGTCCCACCGCTTCGAGGGCTGCGATGGCAGCCTCGCGACGCTGGCGGGCGTTGTACTCCTTGTTATACATCAGCGGCAGCTCCACATTCTCGATGGCCGTTGTCTTGGCCAGCAGGTTGTAGTTCTGGAATACGAAGCCTATCTTGCGGTTGCGCAGACGGGCGCGCTGGCTACGGCGCATGGAGCGCACGGGGGTGCCGTCGAGCAGGTATTCGCCACTCGTGGGCGTGTCCAGACAGCCGAGCTGGTTCAGGAGCGTCGATTTGCCAGAACCGGAGGTGCCCATAATGGTCACGAACTCGCCCTCGTAGATCTTGAACGAGACACCCCGCAGGGCGTGCACCGTCTCGCTACCTACTTGGAAATCGCGACGGACATCCTGAAGCTCGATGACGACTTTCTTCTCCATTACTTCTTCTGGTTCTTATTGTTATTACGCGGTCCGGGCATGAACGGGTTCTTGTTCTGCTGGGCAGAAGCATCCTCCGCGGCACCGCCGAACTCCATATCTTCGAGCACTTCCGTGCCGGCAGCGATGCCCGAGACTATCTCGGTGGTGGTGCCGTTGGTGACGCCCGTCTCCACAGGGATGGCCTTGAAGGTCTTACCCTTGCGAACCCACAGCTTATGGGGAGCCTCGCAGCCCTCGATGGTCTCGTCCTCTGCGATGAGCGCCTCGTTGGGCGCAAAGCGCAGGGCCTTGGCGCTGACGGTGAGGACATCGTTCTTCTCCAGGGTGAAAATGGTGACATTGGCTGTCAGACCCGGCTTCAGCTTCAGGTCGGCATTGGGAGCGCTGATGACCACTTCGTAGGTGACGACATTGCTCTCCGTGGTGGCCTGCTGGCGCACCTGCGTGACCTGACCCTGGAAAGTGTCATTGGGGAAGGCATCCACGGTGAACGTGACGCGCTGGCCCTCCTTGACATCGCCAATGTCCGCCTCGTCGATATCTGCAATCACTCGCATATCTGTGAGATCCTGTGCGATGGTGAACAGGGTAGGGGTGCTGAAGGAGGCAGCCACAGTCTGTCCCTCTTCGACGGCCTTGTTCAGCACCACGCCGTTGATGGGCGAGGTGATGGTGGCATAGCCGAGATCCGTCTGTGCGCGCTTCACGCTCTGGCGTGCGGTGTTCACCTGCTGCTGTGCCTGGACATAGGAGAGGCGGGCCTGCTCGAACTCGTTGGCACTAATTAATCCTTTATTGTAAAGAGCCTTGTGGCGCTCGAAGTTAGCGGTCTGATAAGCGAGTGTTCCCTCGGCGCTGGTGAGGTTGGCACGCTGGCTCTCGAGGTTGCTGAGGAGGTTGGTGCGGTCAAGTTCAGCGATGACCTGCCCAGCCTTCACCTCGGAGTTGTAATCCACATAGATCTTAGCGACGATGCCGCTGACCTGTGTACCCACTTCCACGCTCGTGACGGGCTCGATGGTTCCTGTGGCCGTGACGGTGGTCGAGATGTTTCCCTTCTCCACCGTTGTCGTCTGGTATTCAGCCGTGGGCTTGGAACCGCAGGCGGTGAGTACGGTTATTGCCGCAGCGAACAATGCAAAATGAATGTAGTGTCTCATATTGTTCTTTGTCTTTTCTTTGTATTTGTTTCCTATTTATTTTACGCTTGTCTCATCTTCTCTTTTTCTCAGCTCAGATTTCAATCAGCCCGCCTTGATAAAACTTCAGCAGCTGGGTGTTGAGGATGGTGGTGTATTTGCTTTGGAGCTTGTTCTGCTCGGCTTTCAGCAGGTTGTCGCGTGCCTGCAGCAAATCCACGATGTTCTTGAGTCCTTCCTTGAACTGCTCGTTGATGAGCTCGTAGTTGGTCTCCATGCTCTTCAAGGCTGCATCGGCACTGATGAAACGCTGCTGCGAGGTGGTAGCCTCCAGCCACAGGTTCTCGATGGTAGAGCCCAGCGTCGTGCGCTTGTCCTGCAGGTCGAGGGCAGCGCTCGTCTTGGCAATTTTCGCGCGGTTGACGGCCGTCCTGTTGCGGCGCTGGTCAAAGATGGGCACACTCACGCCGAGGCCGATGCTTCCGTTCAGGTTCAGCTTGAGCTGACGTCCGAGGTTGTCGTCCGAGGCGCTGTAGTGGCTGTCGCCGATGCCGGCATTCATGCTGATGGTGGGGTAATAGCCGCGCTTGGCGATGTTCAGCTGCACGTCGGCAGCGTCCTGCTGCAGCTCAGCCGCACGTATCTCAGGACGTGAGAGCAGTGCCTGCTCGAACACTTCCATCTTAGAAGGAATGGGGGCGAGGGCTCGGCTGTCGTCCATCTCGTCGGCCGACACATCAAAGGGCTGTGTGATGTCCAGTTGCAACAGTTCCTTCAGCTGGCGCTTATAGCCGGCCACCTGCGACTCGGCGTTCACCACGTCGTACTGGGCAGTGGCATACTGCGACTCCAGCTGTGCCACATCGGCCTTGGCCAGATCGCCCACCTTCAGACGTTCCTGTCCGCGCTCTAATTGCTTCTTTGCGGTGGCTGCGAGCTGCTCGTTGACACGTTGGGCCTCGATGGTGTAGAGAATCTGCACGTAGAGGTGTGCAATTTTCTCCTGTATGGTCTTCAGGGACTGGTCGGTCTGCACCTCGGAGATCTCCGTCTGCACCTTTTGTGCCTGGATATTCTTGCGGTTGATGCCTCCGTCCCAGATGGTCCAGTTGGCATTCAGTCCGTAGCTACCGTTCTCGGTGAGCTTGTTGTTGGTGCTGGTGGCCATACCGTTCTGCACGATGACCGTGGCTTCCTGGAAGGGTCTGTAGCCGAGGCTCTGACTCATGGAAAAGGATAGGGTGGGGAAGAGTGCCGCCTTCCTCTGCTTCAGCTGTTCGAGGGCGTCCTGCTCAGAGAGACGGTTCTTTTGAATCGTGATGTTGTGTTCTGTGGCATAGTCCAGACATTGCTGTAGCGACCACGTCTGTGCCATTGCCGCCACCGGCAGCAGCGCCAGTGTGAGAAGAATTTTTCGTGTATTCATTGATGATTCTAATGTGTTGTCCTTGTTAAAAACCGCGCAAAGTTACTTCAAAATTGAATACATGACATGATTCTCCCGTCGAAGTTTAAACATATTAAGAGGTTTTAACGGTTGAAGTGCTTAAAAAATGTCAAAATAGCTGTACCTTTGCCGCCAAATTCATATCAACACATTATGATTACGACAGCAACGAAAGAACTGTTCCGTTTGTGGATGGTGCAGAAACGCCGTGCCTTCACATGGAAAGACGTATTCATCGGCGCCTATTTCTTCGGGCTCTTTGTCTTTGTCCTCCTTGGGGTCAAGCACGCTCTCGACGAGACTGGCGGCATCGGCGAAATCCCCTTCCCCCTGATCTCGCTGGTGCCGCTACTGGCCGTCAGCATCATCCCGGGCGACATGATGATGAAGCTCTTCTGGCGGCGCTCGCCGGTGGAGATGGACGACTACCTGCGTTCACGCCCCATCACGCCTCGCGAATGGGCGCTGCTGGTGTTGGTGGACACGAAGGTGGGCTTCCTGCAATGGATGCTGCCGCTGGCCATCAGCTTCGCGGCATTGCTATTTATGCCCTTTGCATTTGCGCTGCTGACCTTTGTAGCTGCCTACACCTGCACCCTTGTCAACGCCCTCCTGCAGAACTGCTGGCGTCGTGCACCGGGTAACCAATATACGCTGCCGCTGGCCTTCGGCTACCTCTTCTGGCTTTTCCTCGTCTATGTGCTTGCCGGCGTGGCTTTTGTGGTCATCGGCTTGGCTGCCGACGATCCCTCGGAGCCCGTTGTGCCGATGGCTACGGAGTGGAGCACACTCGTGGCCTCGCTGCTGCTCATCCTGTTCAATAGTCTCGTCTGCTTCATCCTGCATCGCTACTTTTCACGCATGAAGAACCATAATGAGGAGACCCACGCCCCCGTCACCACCACCGTACGCTCACTGGGTCAGGTGTCGCTGTGGAGCATCGAGTGGGTGCAGCTGTTGCGCAGCAAGCGTCTGCGTGTCAGCTTCTTCTTAATCGTGGTCATCTTCCTGCTGAACACCTATATGCAACAGCAGGACACCATCCAGCAGGACATGAACGGTGTCAACATCATGCTCATGTTCGGCATCGCCCTCCCCAGCATCATCCTGGCACAATGGGTGATGGGCTGCGAGGCCAACTTCTGCTCCGGCATCTGGACGAAGCCTTGGCCCGTGGAGGGCATCCTTCGCCGCAAGTACGTGTTCTTCTGTGCCATTTGCTGCGCGATGGCCCTGTTGATTCTTCCCTGCGTCTTGTGGCTTGGTATGTCGTTCTGGACGCTCCTGTGCACCTTGCTGTTCAGCTGCGGCATCTTCGTGTTGCCGTTTATGGCCACGTGCCTCTACAGCAGCCGTATGGATCTCTTTGCCTCCGCCTTCTTCAACTACCAGGGCGCCAACAAGCAGATCAACGTCTTCTCCTTTGTTATGTTCATCCCCATGGGCATCTACTATGCGTCCTACTTCCTGTTGCCGCATCTCTATGCCCATCTTCTCGTCGGCGGCCTCGGCATCCTCGGCATCCTGCTGCATCGCCCCTACATTCATTGGATATCCACCATCTGGCATCGCCGCCGCTATCAGATCATGGAGCGATGGTTAGCTGAATAAAAAAGCCTCACCCCCAACCCCTCTCCGAAGGGCGAAGGGGTTACCCTTGAACTCCTTAAACTCCTTGAACTCCTTGAACCCTGAAACTTGAAACAACATAATGGAACTCCGAATCGAAAATCTCAAGAAATGTTATGGTGAGAAAGTGGCATTGGACTTGCCCGAACTCACGATTAAGAGTGGCGAACTCGTAGGCCTCGTCGGCAACAACGGTGCCGGCAAGACCACCCTTCTGCGCCTCATCCTGGACCTGATCAAGGCCGACAGCGGTCAGGTCTTCTCCAACGACATCGACGTGGCAGCGCCCGCGCCCCAGAAAGGCGGCAGCGAAGCGTGGAAGTACTACACCGGCTCGTTCATCGACGGCCGCTTCCTCATTGACTTCTACACGCCCGAGGAGTACTTCACCTTCATCGCACACCTCTATGGCATTTCCGACGAACTCCTGCGCGAACGGCTGGAAACGTTCCGTCCGCTCATGCACGACGAGATTCTGGGCACGAAGAAGTACCTGCATGACTTCTCCGAAGGCAACCGTCAGAAGATAGGCATCATCGGTGCCATGCTCATTCATCCCAAGGTGTTGCTGTTGGACGAGCCCTTCAACTACCTCGACCCATCGTCGCAGATTGTCGTGGCCCGCATGATAGCCGAGATGAACAGCACGCTGGGCACCACCGTCCTCATCTCCAGCCACAACCTCTCCTTCGTCTCGGATATCTCCACGCGCATCCTCCTCTTGGAGAAGGGCAAGCTCATCAGGGATTTGCCTAATAAAGAGGGGAGTGCGATTGCTGCGCTCAACGACTACTTCAATGCCGAGGCGTAGGTCATCTCCCGCCTGAATGTCTCTGTCTGAAGGCCGATTTGATGATATCGGTTAACTGCCATGCTGCTGTCAACCTGCGATATGAAACACATACATTACTACTTCATCCTTCTCGCCGCCTTCATGGGCGTTGCCCATGATGGTGCGTGGGCAGAAGATATCTTTTATCTCCCTTCCCACTCTCCTCTCAGAAGGCCTTGGCCTTACGGCGTGAAGACCTTGGCCTTACGGCGTGAAGGCCTTGACCTTATAAAATGAAGGGTTTGCCCCCATTTTAAAGCGAAGACAAGCTGCGCAGAAGAGGGCTGCAGCGGGCAAAAGCAGCACCTAACTCGTGAGAGCGTAGGCAAATCGAGTCGGGATACTAATCCACCGCCCTCACCACTCGCGTCCTCTTAGTCTCCGATGCTGTAAGCGAGGTAGCCGATGAGGACTACTTGCAGCATGATGATGATGGGGATACCGATGG
This sequence comes from Prevotella sp., assembly GCA_015060555.1. Lineage (GTDB taxonomy): Bacteria > Bacteroidota > Bacteroidia > Bacteroidales > Bacteroidaceae > Physcousia. Next base: position 67,668 of record SUYG01000013.1, on the reverse strand, counting down.
TGAATTTGCGATGACGGGTTTTGTGGTGGAACCATTCCATCGCCAGCGTAGCGCCTATGCTGCCGCCGACGACAGCCAGCATCAGCAGCGTAGCCTCGGGAATACGCCATCCACCACGCTTCGCCTTGATTTTGTCCCAGCCGTACACAAGCAGCGTGAACACGTTGATGGCGGCAAGGTAGAGGAGGATGATTTCTATGATGCTCATGATGGATGTTTTTTTGAGTTATTGATTTGGCAGCACCACGCCGGGCAGGTGCTTCTTGAAGGGACCGTTGAGGGTGTAGGGGATGTGCTCGGCGTCGAGCGCCTGGCGGAAGCTGCGGATGTACTTGTGGCCGGGAGTCATCAGGAAGAAGCTGACGCAGAAATGACGTCCGACATTTACCACTTCTAGCATGAAATGCCCCTCGGCAAGGGTGTAGGCTGCGCGGACGTAGGGCTCCAGTCCTCCCCATTGCTGGTGGCCGACGTAGCTGATGTTGAACGTAGCGCGGGGCTGGCTGACGTAGCGCGCGTGCGTCATATTATATTTGCGCTTGTCGGCCAGCGTGGGCAGCGTGTCCGTGACCTCGTAGTCGGCCACCACGCGCCGCAGCTCGGCGGCAGCATTCTCGGGTGTGCGCTGCTCGACCATCGTCTTGCGCGTGAAGGCAGACAACGCGTCCATGGACCATGAGGCCATATCTCGGGTGTAGGGGACATACAGCAGCTTCACCAGGTCGCGGTAGGAATTGGGACAGCCCAGGTCGTCGCAGAAGTTGTGCGTGATGCCGGCAACGATGGTCGCGGCCTTCTGCGGCAGCACCATGTCGGCGGCTCGCATCATCAGCACAGCCATCACGCTGGCGGGGGTGCCGCCGTGTTCGCGGGCATAGAACAGCAGCGCCTCCTGTTCGATGTCGAAGGTGTAGTACTGCGGCGTGTAGAAGGGGCAGAGGGCACCTATGACATAATCCTTCTGGAAGTAATGTGCCTCGCGGTCGGCAAACGGCAACGTGATCTTCACGTCGGGCAGCGAAGCCGCGTCGGGGTAGGCCGTCTCACCCGGCAGCAGCGGCGAATCGGCCAGACGGATGCCCTCGCTGTCGGGCTTGACGCCGTAGGCCTCGCAGACATATTCGTAGAGGGTGGTCTTGATCCACTCCAGCATTCCGGCGGCACCCGTCAGAGAGTGGTGGATGTTGAAGAAGATGTCGCAGCCCACATAATCTATGAAGCACAGGTGGCCGTTCGCCTCTGCCGAACCGAGGGCCGGGTTCTTCTTCTGCGTGGGACACACGACAACGGGCTGCCCGTTAGGCTGCAGTACATAGCTTCCTGTGGAGTCCACCTCCACGCGAACGGCGAAATAGGGATAGCGCCTGATGGCTCTCTGGGCAGCGCTGTTGAGGACAGCGCCCCTCACGGCCTCGTTCATGACCACACGGATGCGAATGGGAAAACTCGGGCGCGGGCTCTTTGACGTCCCGTAAAGAAGATAGCTGTCAGGGTTGTATTTATACATTGTTCTGTGTCTTTAGTTTATACTTTGTGTTGATGTCACAACCGTCGCTGGCGGCCATGTTGGGCACAAAGGTACTACATTTAATGTGAAGAGAAAAAGAAATAGGGGATAAAATGATTCCTAAAGAGAAAAAACTTTGTTCGCGTACGATGTCCCCGTGTAGTTCTTATAAAAGAGCCCTTGTTTCTGATTGCTGCCTCTCAGAGCAGGGCTGAGTTCCCAGGCTTTTACGTATCCCGTACTATCTCCGCTTTTTGAATATCAGTTTCATCGTCTCGGGGTCGAATGGCTTGTTTCAGTACGAAGTAAACAAAAACAGATGAAAAGTAAACAATATCCGTCGGAAGACAACGTTCTAAGGAAAAGAGACAACCCTTTCAGGAAAACGGGCAACCAAATCCGGAAGAAAGTGTCAACCTTTTCCGTATGGGTAGGCAATTGTTAAATTAAAAGGCCTAAATGCAGTCAACCTCTGACAGGAAAAGACAGGAAATAGGGGAGGAGGGAGCGTTGCGCGTTGCAGCGTTGCAGTTCATAAAAGGGTGTTTCATGGGGTGGATTTAATTCTACTTATATATTTATATATATATATTTATATATATATAAATATATAAGTAGGGTTTAGTTTTGACTTTTTCCAGTACTGTGTTTTTAACTGCAACGCTGCAACGGTGCAACGCGATTTTGTTTTTTTCCAAATGGTACGGCGTAATGGCGTAATGGCGTAACGCCGTGAGGGCACGACTGAGTGTCAACCGATATCAGTACAAGTGAAGCAAGGTCTTCAGGACGGAATGGTAGGGCGTGTTGGTCGTTCGGTCGCGAGCGAACAAGCAACACATATATAGGTGTGCGGGCGAATCTGGATGAAATGTGGGTTTGTTAACTACTTTTAGCGGAAAAGATTTTGTGGGGTGGGGGATTTGTTGTACCTTTGTGCGGTTTTAGGGGCATGGAGTGCCAAATGGCCGAAAAGGCGCAAAATTTGCCCTCTGACGCACGAAAAGGATTTACCAAGAAGGAAAAATTTATACAAAATCAATAATCATCACTACCAATGCAAGATTCAGAAGACAGAATTATCAAAGTGGACATCGAGCGCGAGATGCGGAGCTCGTTCCTCGACTACTCGATGTCCGTCATCGTGGCACGTGCGCTGCCCGATGCTCGCGACGGCTTCAAACCCGTACACCGACGTATCCTCTACGGTATGCGCGTGGATGGCAACACCCATGACAGAGACTACCGTAAGTGCGCCCGCACCGTAGGTAATGTGCTCGGTCACTATCACCCCCACGGCGACAGCAGTGTCTATTTCGCCATGGTGCGTCTGGCACAGGACTGGAACATGCGTTATACGCTTGTCGATGGTCAGGGTAACTTCGGCTCCGTGGATGGCGACAGCCCCGCTGCTATGCGTTACACCGAGGCACGTCTGGCATCGATGGGCGAGGCTATGATGCAGGACCTGGAGAAGGAGACGGTGGACATGGTCGATAACTTCGACGGCAAGGAGAAGGAGCCCAGCGTGCTGCCTACGCTGTTCCCGAACCTGCTGGTGAACGGCGCCACGGGTATTGCCGTGGGTATGGCCACGAACATCCCGACCCACAACCTGGGCGAGTGCATCGACGGCTGTATCGCCTACATCGACAACCCCGAGATCGACGTGGAGGGCCTGATGCACTATATCCCGGCTCCTGACTTCCCCACGGGCGCGTTCATCTATGGTATGCAGGGCGTGCGCGAGGCCTATGAGACAGGTCGCGGACGCGTGGTGATGCGTGCACGCGCCGAGATTGAGCCGGGCGAGCAGCACGACAAGATCGTGGTGAGCGAGATTCCCTACGGCGTGAACAAGGCTGAGCTCATCAAGAGCATCGCCGACCTGGTGAACGAGCACAAGATCGAGGGCATCTCCAATGCCAACGACGAGAGTGACCGCGAGGGAATGCGCATCGTCATCGACGTGAAGCGCGACTTCAACGCCAACGTGGTGCTGAACAAGCTGTTCAAGATGACACAGCTGCAGACCTCGTTCTCCGTGAACAGCATCGCACTGGTGAATGGTCGTCCGAAGCTGATGACGCTGCGCGACATGATCCAGTGTTTCGTGGAGCATCGCCATGAGGTGGTCATCCGCCGCACGGAGTACGACAAGCGCAAGGCCGAGGAGCGTGCACACATCCTGGAAGGCTTGATCATCGCCAGCGACAACATCGACGAGGTGGTGCAGATCATCAAGACCAGCAAGACACCCGAAGAGGCCCGCAAACGCTTGGAAGAGCGCTTCAAGCTGGACGAGCTGCAGTCGAAGGCCATCGTGGATATGCGTCTGGCACAGCTCACCGGCCTGCAGCAGGAGAAACTGCACGCCGAGTACGACGAGCTGATGAAGAAGATCGAATACTACAACCAGATTCTCACCGACGACACCCTCTGCTGGAAGGTCATCAAGGACGAACTCATCGAGGTGAAGGAGCGCTTCGGCGATCCCCGTCGCAGCGAGATTGTGTATTCAAGTGAAGAATTCAACCCAGAGGACTTCTACGCTGATGATGAAGTGGTCATCACCATCTCGCACCTCGGATATATCAAGCGCACCCAGCTGGCTGAGTTCCGTGCTCAGGGCCGTGCCGGCGTGGGCGCCAAGGGTTCTGCCACACGCGACGGCGACTTCATCGAACACATCTATCGTGCCACGATGCACAACACGATGCTGTTCTTCACGCAGAAGGGTCGCTGCTACTGGCTGAAGGTGTATGACATCCCTGAAGGCAACAAGGCCTCGAAGGGTCGCGCCATCCAGAACATGCTCAACATAGAGCCCGATGACAGCATCAACGCATGCCTCTACATCAGGAAGCTCAACGACAAGGACTTCAACGAGAGCCACTATGTGCTGTTCTGCACACGCGAGGGCACCATCAAGAAGACGTCGCTGGCCAACTACAGCCGTCCGCGCACGAACGGCGTCATCGCCATCAACATCAACGAGGGCGACCGCGTGGTGGATGTGGCACTGACGAACGGCGAGAACGAAGTGGTCATCGCCTCGAAGATGGGTCGTGCCGTGCGCTTCAATGAGAATACGGTACGCGCGATGGGACGTAACAGCACCGGCGTACGCGGCATCACCCTCGAAGGCGAGGGCAACGAAGTCGTCGGCATGGTGGTGGTCGATAAGCCCGAGGAGGAGACCATCCTGGTGGTCAGCGAAAAGGGCTACGGCAAGCGCTCCGATGTCGAGGACTACCGCATCACCAACCGTGGCGGCAAGGGCGTGAAGACGCTGGAGGTCACGGAGAAGACGGGTCTGCTCATGGCCATCAAGAGTGTCACCAACGACGAGGACCTGATGATTATCAACAAGAGCGGCGTGACACTGCGCATGCACCTCGAAGACATCAAGATTCAGGGGCGTGCCACTCAGGGCGTGAAACTCATCGAACTGCAGAAGCGCGGCGACGTGATCGCCAACGTCTGCATCGTTCCCACCACGGAGGACGAGGAAGAGGAAGAACTGCCCGAAGAAGCACGTGCCAAGGACATCCCTGAGCCCACAGAAATGAGCGACGGGCAGACGGTGACCCTCGACCGCGACGATCAACAATAAAAGTAAACCACAGATTTCACAGATTACACTGATTATAAGTCCTATAGAATTCAATTAACTTGAAAATTTCGCAGATGATATCGGCGCTGGCATTCGAAAGCTGCGAAGCCTTTCGCTCAGGAATCCGTGAAATATCAGATAAAAATTTGATTACAAGAGAACATGAATCTGTTGAATCTGTGTAATCTGTGGTATTTAAACCAATCAATAATCCATTTGTCTAACAATTTGATTACCTAACTTAATAAACTAATGAAAAAAATCTTATTTGCAGTAGCATTGTTCGCAGTAGCCGGAACGGCTGTTGCACAGGACAAAGTCGTGCGCAAGGCTCGCGACCTGAAAGATGAAGTCCAGAATCTCGTGGCCAACCACGAGCGCACAGAGAAGGAAACGGCACAGATGAACCAGAAGATGCAGGAATGTCTGGACATGCTGCAGCCCACCTTCACCAGCCCCGAGACGAAGAAGGAACTGGCCAATGCATGGGATATCCAGGCACAGCTCTATAAGTTCAAGTTCGCCCCGCTGCTTGACAATGTCATCCAGAAGCAGCCCACGGACACTGCAGCCCTCGCAGAGTACATCTACAAGGCTCTGGATGCCATGGAGGAGTGCTACAAGGCAACGCAGGCCCTGGGCCTGAAGGGCGACAAAGACCCCTACACGAACATCAACAAGATTGATGTCATCCGCTTCCGCCAATACATCGCCTTCTGCGGTCAGATGTTCTTCCAGAACGGTCAGCACGCCAAGGCCCTCGATGCCTTCCGCCGCTGGATGAGCTACCCCCAGACCTACACCATCCTCGGTGCCGACGCAGAGACGCTGGCCAACGACGAGATGACACCGCAGATAGCCTACTTCACCTGCCTCTGCGCCTACTTCGCCAAGGACTACAAGGCCTTCAACGAGTTCATCCCAAAGGCCCGTGAATACACTCAGGAGAAGAGCCAGGTGAACCAGCTCTATCTGGCTGCTCTGTATGAATCAGGCGACACCGTGCAGTGGCTGAAGGTGGGCCGCGAAATTGTGCTCGAAGACCCCTCCTCCAACGAGGGCGTGGCACAGAACATGATGGCTTACTACTTCAACAAAGACAAGAGCGCCGAGGCACAGTCCTTCGCCGACGACATCATCGCTGCCGACCCCAACAGCAAGCTGGGCAACTATGCCAAGGGTCTGGTGCTGATGAACGACAAGAAGTACGAGGAGGCCGTGGTCTTCTTTGACAAGGCCATCGAGACCGATCCCGAATACTCTGATGCCTACTTCAACGCTGGCGTATGCTGGAGCAACCATGGCTACGACATCAACGAAGCCCTCAGCGGCAAGAAGATGACCGACGCCCAGTTCAAGGAGGCCGTGAAGCCCGTGAAGGCTGCCTATGCCAAGGCTGAGCCTTACTTCCTGAAGGTCAAGGAACTGGAGCCCGACAATCCTCACAAGTGGGCAGGCCGCCTCTCCACCGTCTATTACATCATAGGCAACAAAGCTAAGCAGGCGGAAATGGACAAACTGCTTGAATGAAAAAAATCCTATTCATAGTTTTTATCGTGCTGAGCACGCCTGTTCTGGCGGAGAAAATCACACGCACCGTCAAGGACGGACTCAAGAGGCCGCAGAAACGCGAGCAACTTGAGAAGTGGCGCCAGAGCCTGCTCGCCGAAGCTGCCAAGCCGGAGACTCGACACAAAAAACGTGTCGAGTGCCTCCTGCTGGCTGCACAGTGCAGCGAGGCCGTGAACGAAGCGGAGAACGTGAAACTGTATCTGAAGAAGCCGTATGACACGGTGGTCTTCTTCAGTTCCATACGCGACATCTTCACGCTCGTGACCATGGCGGACAGCGTGGGCGCACAGCCCAACGAAAAAGGGAAGGTGGACCTTTCCGGACGTCGCCGCTACCGCGAGATGCTGGCCCCCTACCGCAGCAACCTGCTCACGGGCGGCAAGTGGTACTATCAGCACGGACAGACACAAAAAGCCTACGACTACTTCGATGCTTACCTTGCTACCGCCGGACACCCCATCTTCGCGCAGGACTCGCTGCTGGAGAAGGACGTGCAGGTGCCGATGACATCCTATCTGGCTGTCTTCTCAGCACAGAAGGAGGGGAACATCAACGGTGTTCTCAAACATGCCGAACTGGCCAAACGTGCAGGGCAGCGCAGCGACCTCGTGCAGGAATATGTGGCGAGGGCATGGGAGAACAAGGGCGACACGGCACGATGGCTGGATGCCTTGCACGAGGGCATACGCTCCTACGCCAACAACCAGTTCTTCTTCACACATCTGCTCAACTACTACACGCGGACATCACAGTGGGAAGAGGGACTCGCGCTGGCCGACTCCATGACACACGTGGCAGACACGGTGGCGCTCTTCTGGTATGCCAAGAGCCTGATGCTCCTGAAGCTGCATCGCGACAGCGAGGCCATCAGCGCCTGCGACTCGTGTCTGGCGCTGGCACCCGATCACGTGAACGCATATTATAATAAAGGTATAGCAGCGCTGAACATCGCAACGGCTTTCGCCGATACAGCCTGCACAGACCTGAAGAATCCGCAGTTCCGCAAAGACCAGGCCACCCTACGCAAACTCTATCAGCTGGCACGACAGCCGATGGAGCAGGTTCGAAAGCTGACACCCGACGACCAGGAGCGCTGGGCACCTGCGCTTTATCGCATCTACCTGCACCTGAACATGGGTAAGGAGTTCGACGAAATCGACAGAATCCTGAAGAAAAAGAAGAGTTGAAAGCAGCACACCTCTGGGTTCTCGCCTGCGCAGCTCTGTTCGTGAGCTGCACGGGACGTAAGGCATCTACGGGTGTCGCCGAGCAGCGCGTAGATTCCCTGAACGAGATTGCCTATCGCTGGCACTACAGACAGGTGGACTCCGTGAGGAAATGGGCTACGCTGGCCTTGGAGGAGGCACGCCGCATCAGCTACGTCGAAGGTGAAGCCGAGGCGCTGAACCACTTGTCGTTTGAGCGCCTGCAAAAGATGGACTTCGACAGCACGCTGCAACTGACACTGCAGGTGGAAGCGCTGACGTCAGACCCCATCGAGCGTTTGGTGGCTGACGTGACACAGATGCGCGTGGCACAGCGCACCAGCGACAACCTCGCCTTCTTCCGCCATCGAACGCAAGCCCAGCAGTATCTCTCCAAATTCACGTCGCGCAAACGCAAGCTGTCGCCACACCGGCGTCGCCGTCTGGAGTACGGCAGCGGTGACATGCACATCGTCGCTTCCACCTATTTCTACTACCTCGACCAACAGGAACGCGCCATCGAGGAGATCGACGCCGCCGAGCCCTTCTGCCTGCTGGCCAGCGACACGGCACAGTGGCTCTACTACAGTTATATGCGAGGCTCAGGCGGACTCAGCCGTCAGCATGACCCCGTTGCCGTGGCCAGCGAGGAGTTTGACTACCTGCTGCAGTGCTTCTGGGTGTCGCGTCGCGACGGCTACCTCTTCTTCGAGGCCAACGCCGAGCAATCGCTGGCCACGCTCTTCGCGGACTCTGCACGCCTGGAGATTGTCAGGAAACGACAGCCCGAGGTTGTGCACGTGCTGGAGACGAGTTTCGGCACGGAGAACCCTGCGATGCAGATGGCAGAGGCGGCATTGACGACTTTCGTGAGCTACGACGACCTGTACCAAAAGGCCAATGCCCTGCGCACGCTGGGGGAGCTGTCTTTTGCCGCAGGCAACTATCCTGAGGCCATCAGCTATTTCGACTGCGCACTGGAGTGCGTGGACTGGCAGATGAACACCCATCAGAAGACGGTGCCGATGTGGATTGCCAACATCCGCGAACAGATGTCCGTGGCCTACAGCGCCCTCGACATGAAGGCCGAAAGCGACTTCAACCGCAACGCCTATCTGGACTTGCTGGCAGACACGCGCGAGGATGCTGAACTGGAGAGCCGCGTGGAACAGCTGAAAATACGCAGCGACCGTCAGCGGCTGATGCTCATCATCATCGTGACGATGGCAGTTTTCACATGTCTGCTGGTCTATCTCCTGGCTCGCACATGGCGCCGCCGTCGTGTCTCAGACGAACGCCAGCTGCAGCAACGGCTGCATGAGATACAGACGACGGCCGACGCCCTGCAGCAGCAACAGATGGAGGCGCAGGAGACGCTGCAGGAACAGCAGGCTGCCACGGAGCTACGCCTGTTGCGCGACAAACGTCTGAATGTGGAAAAACGTGCCAAACTGCAGTTGGTGATGGGCATTGTCCCCTTCCTCGACCGCATTATCCATGAGGTGCAGCGCATGAAGAAACACGCCACACCCGACACAGCCTCACTGACATATATCGGAGAGCTCACAGACCAGATCACCCGCTACAACGACTTGCTGACAGACTGGATTCAGATGGAGCAGGGGCAGCTGAGCTTGCACATCTCGTCGTTCTCCCTGCAGCCGCTCTTCGACAGCCTCTCAAAGAGCCATTTTGCCTATGAGCAGAAAGGGCTGGAACTCTGCATAGAACCCACGGAACTCTGCGTCAAGGCCGATCGCGCTCTGACGCTGTTCATGCTGAACACGCTGGCGGACAACGCACGCAAGTTCACGCCCGAGGGCGGCACCGTCAGCATCAGCGCAATGGCCGACGAGGAGGACGGCGCTGCCTTCGTGGAACTCTCCGTGCAGGACACGGGCGTAGGCCTCACGGAAGAGGACATCGAACTCATTCTGACACACAAGGTTTATGATGCCTCCAAGATTGGCGAAGAAGAGAAGAGCGAGAAGGGATTCGGATTCGGGCTGATGAACTGCAAGGGCATCATAGAGAAATACCGCAAGACGAATCCGCTGTTCCGCGTATGCCAGATGGGCATCGACAGCAGCATAGGAGAGGGGAGCCGATTCTGGTTCCGACTGCCGCGAGTGGTGGAAGCAGTGCTCATGGTTTTGCTCCTGTGGTCGCTGCCCGAGAACATGGCGGCACAGACGAAGGCTGCGCACGACAACTCGCGCCAGACGTCACAGGTCTATGCCCTCGCAGACTCCGTCTATGAATGTAATGTGAGCGGTCGCTATGCTGACGCTATCGCCTACGCAGACAGCGCTTTCAAGGTCATCAGCCGCAACCACGTAACACACCATCGCAACACACACGAGCGTCTGTCGCTGTCCGATACGGGACTGGAGCCGTTGGAGATTCTCTGGTGGCAACGCCAGGAACCGATGGACTACTCGCTGCTGCTGGGACTGCGCAATGAAATCGCAGTAGCAGCACTGGCACTGCACGACTGGCCGCTGTACCGCTTCAACAATCGCACCTACACCAGACTCTATAAACTGACGAACCAAGACCCGACGCTCGAAGCCTTCTGCGAACAGTCCGACCGCGATCATGAACGGGACCGCATTGGACTGGTGATGCTGGTGATGTTGATTCTGACGAGCCTGCTGTCGTTCTATTTCCTGTGGCTGCGACCTCGCACGAAGTTCCGTAAGGCAATGAAGAACCTCAACGAACAGCAGCTACAACAACTGCAACAAGTCAAGGAGGCTGAACGCCTGCAACGCGAGGCGGACATCGAACTGGCTGAGGATGAGCACAACAGGCGCCTCTACGAGGAGGAACGCCTGCATGTGCAGAACCAGATTATCGACAACTGTCTCTCCACCATCAAGCATGAGACGATGTACTATCCGGGCCGCATTCAGCAGCTGGCAGTACGCCTGTCTGACGATACGACGGCAACACCCTCGCTGCTGGACACGCTCAGCGAGACGGTGGATTACTACAAGGAGGTTCATTCGCTCTTGAGCGAGCAGGCTGTACGCCAGTCGGAAGCACTCAACTTCCGTCGTCGCAACATTGCCCCCGAGGATTTCATGGCAGCACTGCCCCAACGCTGCCAGGTCATAGCCCGAAAGGCACAGGTGGACACAATGTTGGAAATAGACAACCGTCTGGGAACAAATCAGTTCCGAGGCGACCCCGACCTGCTGCAGATGCTGATAGAGATGCTCCTGGAAGCTGAAATCTCCTTGACGAAAGGGCAGGGGAGTGGTACGCTGGAACACCTGCCCCTGCAGCTGACGGCAGCCATCGACGGCTCCTTTGCACGCTTCACGCTCAGCAACCCGTTCCTGACGCTCACACCAGAGGCGCTGCAGGAACTGTTTATGCCTCATGAACAAGCCATCCCACTCCTCGTGGCCAAGCAGATTATACGCGAACATGACACGTTCCTGGGACATCCTGGCTGTCGCATCGCAGCCGAAGCACTCGACGAGGGGCACGCTTTGTGGTTCACACTGCCACTGGTGGTAAGCCCCACACCCGGCTCCACTCCAAAGGGCGAGGGGAGTAGCAACACAAGTAGCCCAAAAATAAAATAGTACATAAATTGTAATTCTATAAATAGTAAATTGATATTAACAATATATGGAACCGTTTAAAGTCATTATTGTAGAAGACGTGAAGTTAGAGCTCAAGGGCACTGAGGAAATCTTTCGATCGGATATCCCTGAAGCCGAAATCCTTGGGACTGCCATGAACGAGAGCGAGCTGTGGTCGCTGATGCGGCAGCAGCTGCCAGACCTGTTGCTCCTGGATTTGGGACTGGGCGGTTCCACAACGGTGGGCGTGGACATCTGCCGGCAGGTGCACACTCGATATCCCGATGTGAAGGTGTTGATCTTCACCGGCGAGATTCTCAACGAACGCCTGTGGGTAGATGTGCTGACGGCAGGGGCCGACGGCATCATCCTGAAGACGGGCGAACTGCTCACACGCAACGATGTGCGACAGGTGATGAGCGGCAAGCGCCTGGTTTTCAACGAACCGATACTGGAAAAGATTGTGGCACGCTTCAAGAAGAGCGTGATCAACGAGACACGCCGCACTGACGCCGTCATCGACTTTGACATCGACGAGTACGACGAGCGTTTCCTGCGGCATTTGGCCCTGGGCTACACCAAGGACATGATAGCCAACCTCAAAGGGATGCCCTTCGGCGTCAAGAGCCTGGAGAAACGTCAGGTGGATCTCGTCAACCGACTCTTCCCAGAGAACGAGCGCAGCGGTGTCAACGCAACACGTCTGGTTGTGAGAGCGCTGCAGCTGCGTATCATCGATTTGGACGCTCTGAAAGCAGATGATGAGTAAGTGGGTAGGTGTTGAGTATTGAACGATATATAGTCATATATGATAAATCTTGATGAACTGAATCCGGCCCAGCGTGAGGCGGTGGAATATCTCGACGGACCGTCGCTGGTGATTGCAGGAGCGGGATCGGGAAAGACGCGTGTGCTAACCTATAAGATTGCCTACCTGCTCAGCCAAGGGATGGCACCATGGGGCATCCTTGCACTGACCTTCACCAACAAGGCTGCCGATGAGATGAAGCAGCGCATTGCACAGCAGGTGGGAGGCGAGCAGGCACAGCGGCTGTGGATGGGAACATTCCACAGCATCTTTGCACGAATCCTGCGCGTGGAGCATGAGGCCATCAAGTTCAGTTCGGATTTCACCATCTACGACGCTGCCGACAGCAAAAGTCTCATCAAGACAATTGTGCGTGAGATGCAGCTCGACGAGAAAGTGTATAAGCCTGGTAACGTCCTCAGCCATATCTCATCTGCCAAGAACCGATTGATACTGCCTGCACAGTACCAAAGCGACCCGCAGCTCTACAAAGCTGACCAGGCCAGCAAGATTCCGGCTACGGGAGAAATCTACAGGCGTTATTGGGCTCGCTGCCGACAGGCTGACGCCCTGGACTTCGATGACATCCTGCTTTATACGTATCTGCTCTTTGCACATTACCCTGAAATCCTTGCCAAATACGAGGACCGCTTCGAGTTCGTACTCGTGGATGAGTACCAGGACACGAACTACGCCCAACACGCCATCGTGTGGCAGTTGACACAGCACAAGCAGAAGGTTTGCGTGGTCGGCGACGATGCACAGAGCATTTATAGCTTTCGTGGAGCCAACATCGACAACATCCTCAGCTTCCAAAAGTTATACCAAGGTTCACGGCTCTTCAAACTGGAACGCAACTACCGTTCAACACAGAACATCGTTGCCGCTGCCAACAGCGTCATCAAACACAACCGAGGACAAATCTACAAGGAGGTCTATTCGGAGAAGAGCAAGGGTGATCCCATCCACATCTACAGTTTCTACAGCGACCTGGAAGAGGCTGCTGGCGTTGCACGTAAGGTGCTGAACCTCAACAACTACGACCATATCCCATGGAATGACATCGCCATCCTTTATCGCACCAATGCCCAGAGCCGTACCTTCGAAGAAGCCTTCCGCAAGCAGGATATTCCGTACCGCATCTATGGGGGCCTCTCGTTCTATCAACGTAAGGAGATTAAAGACATGATTGCTTACTTCAGGCTGGCGGTGAACCCCAACGATGAGGAAGCTATCAAGCGTGTCATCAACTATCCTGTACGCGGCATTGGACAAACGACCGTGCAGAAGGTGCTCACAGCGGCTTCGGAACAAGGCATCAGCGTGTGGCAGGTGCTCTCGAATCCTGCAGCATATAACGTGGGGCTGAATCGTGGTACAGAGGCTAAGATTTACGCTTTTGTACAACTGATAGAAGGATTTAGAAGCGTTGTAAATCAAGATGATGCCGCTGTCCTTGGTAAGCGTATTGCACAAGAATCAGGCGTCATGAAAGACATCTTTAGTGGTCACGAGCCAGAGGATATTTCAAGGCAAGAAAACCTGCAGGAATTGATGGACGGCATACAACAATTTGTTGATGATAGGGGAGAGGAAGAGGGGAGTGACCGCATCTTTATGACGCACTATCTGCAGGAAGTGGCACTAATCAGCGACCTCGACGAAAGCGATGATGATCAGACGGAAAAGGTGTCACTGATGACAATCCACGCCGCTAAGGGCTTGGAATTCAAGGCTGTGTTTATCGTAGGAATGGAAGAGAACCTGTTCCCAAATCAGATGGCGTCTTCGTCGCCACGCGAAATGGAAGAAGAACGACGCCTGTTCTACGTGGCTATCACACGCGCCGAGGAACTTTGTTTTCTCACACACGCACAAAACCGTTATCGCTATGGCAAGAGCGAGTTCTGTGTTCCCAGCAGTTTCCTGAACGACATCGACGCGCGTTTCGTGAAGCAAGAAAATGAATCGTCAGCGCCCCCACGTCCGCGTAGCTTCGCCAGATTGTCGTTCGACGACGAATGGTCGCAACCACAGCGAACAAAAACGTCTTACGCTTCAACGAACAGCACCACACGTGGTTCATCAACAAGTTCACCATCTTCATCAACAAGTTCACGGACATCATTCAGCAGCGCCAGAACGTCTTTCGTAGGCGCTCGTCCTGCGGCAGCACAAGAACAAGTTGTCTCACAGACACAGACAGCTGCCGGAACACTTCAGGTGGGAACACGCATTGAACATATACGCTTTGGTCAAGGCACCATTACTGCGCTCTCTGGAACTGGCATTGATGCCAAAGCCACTGTAGCATTCGACAATGTCGGAAACAAGCAGTTGCTCCTTCGTTTTGCGAAGTTTACCATTTTGGGCTAACCTTTTGAAAACTTTACCATTTTTTGCTAACCAAAGCAACCACATGAACAGGCATTCATGCCCAAACAACTGTAACCTTCAACCATATAAGAAACAAGCAAAAGACCTTTTTCTTATAATGCATTCCTTTTAAGCTAACCATTGTTATGTTTAATAGGAGATACGAGATAATAAAGAGGTAGCAACCATTCAACCAGCCTATCTGATGGATTTTGGTGAATTTTGAAGTTTTTCTTTCAGAAAAATTGGCTGGGTCAATTAAAAGGCGTACTTTTGCCGCAAAGAAATAGCTAACTAAGTAAATGATATGAGAAAATCTTACTTCTTCACCGTTTTATTGGCATTGAGCATGAACGGTTTATTGAATGACGTTCGCGCTGATGAAACTGATGTGACGACTTTCATTTTGAACCCGAGTTTTGAGTTCGGCTCAGATGGTTGGACAATCACGAATCTGAACCGTGCAAATAATGGCAATTTTTCACTGGTTGCAGGAAAATTTTTCTTGGAGAAATGGACTTCAAGCGGCACTGTAGGCTCAGCTTCCGTACAGCAGACGCTGAGCAATCTGCCC
Organism: Prevotella sp.; assembly: GCA_015060555.1. Classification (GTDB taxonomy): domain Bacteria; phylum Bacteroidota; class Bacteroidia; order Bacteroidales; family Bacteroidaceae; genus Physcousia. The sequence continues at coordinate 52,414 of SUYG01000013.1, read as the reverse complement.
GCAGGTCACTACGTGCTCACGGCCGCAGCACAGAACATCCAGCAAAGCAGCTCCGACGATCAGACGGGCGCCAGCGTCTTTGCTGGAAGCACAAATACCACGGTCAAAGCCGCTGCAAATTATTCTGTGTCGTTCTCAACGCCTGGTACAGATGTCAAGATTGGCTTCAAGGCTGTCAATGCCAGCGGCAACTGGATCTGTGTTGACAACTTCCGTCTGACTTACGTGAGTCCTGATCTCACGCTGCTGCAGACGGCTGTGACGAACGCTGAGGCAACCATTGCGACTTCAGAGAAAGCATCCTATGCCGGCTTACAGCCTACCATCAGATTCAACCTGGAAAACGCTATTGCAGCTGCCAAGGAAGCTACAGAGACAACGCCTGCAGAAACGCTGCAAGGATATGCCTTCGAACTCGCTGAAAGACACGGCATTGCAAAGGATAATTTGGATGCACTGAAGTCCTTGAAGACTTTGGTGACTAAATCTAAGTCGTTGCTAACCAGGGATATGGCAGCTGTCTATCGTGCCTCACTGCAGGATGCTTATGACGATGCTGTAGAACTCCTGAAACTGGAATCCGACGAGAATGTCTATCTGATTATGAATCGTCTTCAGCTGCAATATGACGAAGCCGACGCCAGCAATAAAGCTTGGAAGGCTCTAAACAGCTCTATTACAACGGCTAATACTCAGCTGAACAAGGAATCTGCTACTAAAGGAAAAGCCGAACTGCAGGAAGCTATCACGTTGGCTGTGAGCATCCGCGACAATGAGAACGCAACGCCCGATGAAATGTCGGCTGCCAAGGAAGGGCTGGACAATGCCGTGCTCTACAACCGCATTCAGAATGCTACAGGAACGCCCTTGACCGTCAAGACATTAAGTGCTATTCAGGGCGCTACCGAGATATTCGGACGTGCTTCTTTCTCAGGCACTACCGCCAAGGAGAAAGGCTTCTGCTGGAGCGAGGAGCCCTACCCCACTATCTTCGACAACCGTTCCACCACCGTCTATGACAACAACGGCGACATCTATGCAATGCAGGAACTCGACCCTGCCACTGTCTATTATGTTCGCGCTTACGCCATATCCTCAGGCTATCAGCTCTCTTACGGCGATGTATTGAAGGTGCCGACACGCCCGTTGGGAAACGTTCGTTTCAGCTATGGCAACGAGGGCGATGAAGCGACCAATAAGCGTATTTATGCTGCCTGCGAGGATGCGGTTTGGATGTGGAACAACATCGGTGGCATCCAGGATTTCTTCCTCAGTGCGCATTATAAGTATGGTGCCGGTGCTGGTTCGGGGACTGCTGAATGCAGCTATGGAGGCTACATGAGCGTGAGTCAGAATGAAGGTTGTCAGCGAACAGGAACCATCCTCCACGAAGGCGCTCATGGCTTAGGGATGGTGCCCTACACCGACTGGACGAATTCCATCTATCGCTCCAACGGAGACCGTGGCGACTGGCTCGGACCTCGTGTGGATCGTGTCATTCAGTTCTTGGATAATAATCCTTCGGCCAAGCTCCATGGTGACAACCAGCACATGTGGCCCTATGGTATCAATGGTGCCGGTGAGGACTCTGGGAGTCCGATTCTCTACCGTGCCAATGCCTTGCTTGTGGAAGCCTTATCAGAAGATGGCATCACGCATTCCGGACAGGCCTTCCTCACGCCGGGATACTCCTTCGCTCAGGATGATGAAACCAAGTACTATATCAAGAACGAGGCTACAACACGCGGTCTGGCCACATCCTATCTGCGCCAGAAGAATGCCACGAACATCCGTTTCGAGGAGATGAAAGCCGACGAGGCCTTTGCCAACGACTCCTGTGCCTGGTACATCAAGTTCAACCCTGCCACCTGCTACTACACTTTCGTTAACGTTGCCACGGGCAAGTATCTCTCCATGAGTTCTGGTTCCGCCACTGCTGCCACTTCGGCATCGAACGCCAGTTTCCAGTTGCTGGGTTCACGTAACAAGACAACCTATGAAGACTTCACATTCGCGGGCACTTCCTTCTGGGCTGTCACGGCCAATGGACACAACGCTTTGAATGCCACTGCAACGGGCGCTTCAAGTGCCAGTTTCAACCACGCCGATGCCTCCACGACACAGCGATGGCTCTTCCTTACGGCCGACGAAGTCAGCCGTTTCGCACAGGCTCAAGGTGAGACCGTTGGCATCAGCAAGCCCAAGGCTGTCGCTCATGCTGACATTCAGGTGAGGGGCGGCAAGGGCGTTATCGGCATCACAGCTGCGGGCGAAGGCCAGGATGTGCAGATCTTTGCTGCCGACGGCCGACTCATCCGGCACCTTTATGTCCAGCGCGATGCCAACGCTCAGGTGGCAGTGTCGCGTGGCATCTACATCGTGAACGGCAAAAAGGTTCTCGTACGCTAATCCTTAAACTTTAAACTCACCACTTTAAACCTTAAACTTTAAACTTTAAACTAAAATACCCATGTACATCATCGGCATAGCAGGTGGCACAGGTTCTGGCAAGACCACCGTTGTTCGAAAGATTGTCGAGTCCCTGCCTGGTTCTCAGATTGCAGTGATTCCGCAAGACTCTTATTACAACGACAATACGGGTGTGCCTATGGAAGAGCGTCGGAAGATCAATTTCGACCACCCCAACGCTTTCGACTGGAAACTGTTGATTCATCAGATTAACGAGTTGCGCAACGGCAACGCCATCGAGCAACCCACTTATTCCTACATCGAGAGCAACCGTATGCCTGAGACCATTCACATTGAACCTTGCGAAGTCATTATCATCGAAGGCATTATGGCACTTTGTCGCAAGGAACTGCGCGACCTCATGGACTTGAAGATCTTCGTTGATGCCGACCCCGATGACCGACTGATTCGCGTCATCAGTCGCGATATGGCTGAACGCGGGCGCACGGCACAGATGGTGATGGACCGCTACATTGATGTCCTCAAGCCCATGCATCTGGAGTTCATAGAACCTACTAAGCGCTATGCAGACCTTATCATCCCGCAAGGCGGCGAGAACCAGAAGGCCATCGACATCATGCGGACATACATCATTCATCGGCTGAAACCTTGAAGCGTAACAGCCTTCTATCTCTGGTTGCTCTGTTCTCCTGGCTGACCCTCGTAGCATGTCGTCAGGAGAACAGAGCTTCTCAGTCCGTGATGTTCGGGCCTGCCGATGATGGTGCTGCAGGGGAAGCCTACGACCTCTCTGATGTTCAGGCTGCTGGTGAGCTAATTGCCGTTACACTCTCCGGTCCTGACACCTACTACGAATACCGTGGTCAGGGCTTCGGTCTTGAGTTCTCTTTGGCACAGGCATTCGCCAACAGCATTGGCGCCCGTTTGCGCATGGAGATGGCTTCGGATACGGCGCAACTGCTGCTGCGTCTCTTGTCCGGAGAGGTTGATCTCATCGCACTGGACATGGACAGCGTCCGCCTGACTGCAGACTGCAGCCTACTGCCCAACGGCTGGGTAGCCCGCACAGCGTCTTCGCAACTTGTGGAGGCTGTACAACGCTGGTGGAAGCCTGCTTTGCGCCAGCAGATGCTGGCCGCCGAGCAAGTCCGAAAAGCACCTGCCAACCGTGTTCGTCGCAGCATGCGACCTGCCATGCTCTCACGACAAAATGGTACCATCAGTCACTACGACGAACATTTTATCCGTGCTGCACAGCGCATCGGGTGGGATTGGCGTCTGCTGGCAGCACAATGCTATCAGGAGTCCGGCTTCGACCCGCAGGCACTGTCGTGGGCAGGCGCCTGCGGTCTCATGCAGATTATGCCTTCTACGGGCGAACGCCTAGGACTCTCGCGTGGTGACCTTTATGACCCCGCTCGCAATATCGAAGCTGCCGCACGCTATCTCTCGCAGCTGAACGGCTCCTTCTCCGATGTCGCCAATCCACACGAGCGCATCAATTTCGTGCTGGCAGCCTACAACGGAGGCGCCGGACACATTCGTGATGCCATGACGCTGGCACAGGCTGCAGGCCGCTCGGCACAGCGCTGGAGCGAGGTGGAACCCTATGTGCTCGCACTCGCCTCGCCCTCCACCTATCGCAACCCCCTCGTGAAATTTGGCTACCTACGTGGCGAAGAGACTGTGGATTATGTGCGCCAGATTCACAAACGATGGGCAGTCTATCGCGGAGTGGCACGCCCCCACTCCACCGGTCGCCAGCCTTCACCTTCCAGTTCGAAGCCCTCGCGCGTGCGCTCGCGTTCCGAGTTTCTTAATGACAGCCTCCAGTAAACGCGATGTTGAAGAAACTGCGCATCAAAGTTGACAGCTGGACCGACGACACCATCATCGCCGGCGAACGTCGAGTTGCCAACCCCAACCTCATCCCTACGGCCTATCTCTTCACGGGAGCCCAGCTCAATCTTCTCCTCTCAGAGGAACATACTGACGGCACTCTACTGCCACAGCATATCGTACTTGACCCAGATTTTCTGGTCGATGTAACGGCCATCTGCCGCTGCTTCACGCACCACGGCGACGCGCCAGCAATGCACCTCCTTCAGAAGTTCACTCCAGCCACAACCAGTGCTGCCATTCTCTTGGGTAATGTGGCCAACCAGTTCCTTGACGACTGTGTGAACGCCTCACCACAGACCGCGCCCGAAGACCTCTTCCGCGCCTCACTGCGCAAGTCGTTTCGCACCGATGCCTTGCACTTCGCCACCACAGAGGGCATCGGCCAGGACTTCGCAGACCAGTGCCACACGCTTTTTGAGAACATCCACACCACCGTGCAGCACCGCTTGCCAGCAGCAGCTTCATTGGAGTCCGCCTTCCTGTGCGAAGCCCTTGGCATACAAGGACGTATGGATATGATGAGCAGCGACCATCGAACCGTCGTGGAACTAAAGTCCGGCAAGGCCGAGCGCGACGAGCATTACCGCTACGAGCATGCCATGCAGATGGCGCTCTACAAAGAATCTCTCTACTACAACGAGGACTTGCCCTATGCTCAGGTCACCACTCTCCTCTTCTACGCACGCTATCCTCACCTTATGGACATCCACCTCGGGCGCAATGACATCCATCGTGCCATTGCTGTTCGCAACGGCATTGTTCACCTGGAACATCTGCTGCGCACAGCCCCTGCACACCTCTTCGAGACTCTGACCGAGGCACATTTCAATGTCATTGGTGTTCATGACCGATTTTATGAGAGCTACTTGAGGCCACCCATCCTGCGTTTCCTCAGCACCATCAACTGTGCTCCCATCCTCGCTCGCAGCTACTTTTTCACGATGCTGGCCTTCGTGGAGCGCGAGCAGTTCTTGGCCAAGACCGGCGTCGAGGGTGTTAATATGCCAGCAGGACATGGTGGCTTTGCTGACACTTGGCGCACAACAACAGCCGCAAAGCAGAATGCTGGGCGCATCATCCCCGACCTCCACATCACACCCCTTGTGACCACTGCCGGTGTGGTAGCCATTGAAGCCGTCACCACCGCCATTGACGAGTCATCCAACTTTCGTGTCGGCGATATGGTAATGCTCTATGCCCAGCACGCCGATTGCCAGCGTCAGCCTGCTGATTTCTACACTTCATGCATCATCGAACACTTCTCGCCGACGTCCCTGACCCTCCGTCTTCGCTTCCCGCAGCGCGACAAACAGCTGTTCCGTACCGATAGACTCTATGCCATCGAACCTGCCCATGCCGACAGTGGCTATACAGTTATCTATCGTGGGCTCTATGCCTTTCTCTCCATTGAACCGTCACGACAGCAACTCATTATTGGTCAGCGTATTCCTCAGTTTGACGAAACCATCACATTAAGTCTCAATGTTGCCGATAATCACCTCCGTGACATCGTCCTTCGTGCTCGTCAAGCCAAGGACTACTTCCTGCTCGTAGGCCCTCCAGGCACAGGCAAGACCACGGTGGCGCTGCGCCAGATGGTGCTTGAATTCCTTGCTACTGCCCCAGCCCACGGCGATGCGCTACTCCTGACAGCTTTTACCAATCGTGCCGTGGATGAGATCTGTTCCATGCTCGCTGACATCGCTGCCGAATACCTGCGCATAGGACCGGAGCTCTCCTGTGCGCCAGAGCATCGCTGTCACCTCCTCACGCAACTCGTGGATAGCTACCCCACACGCGATGCAGTCCGCCAACTTCTGCAACAAGTCCCCATTATCGTAGGCACCATTGCGTCGCTGTCCTCGATGCCCGAGCTCTTCTTGCTACGCCATTTCCGCGCTGCTATCATTGACGAAGCCTCCCAAGCGCTGGAACCCCATCTCCTGCCCCTCTTTTGTGCTGTTGATGCCCACGGACACCTTGCCATAGACAAGTTCATCCTCATTGGCGACCACAAGCAGTTGCCGGCCGTCGTGGCGCAGTCACCAGCAGAGTCTGCCGTGGCAGACAAGGGGTTGCGTACAGCCGGCATCACAGACTGCCGCCGTTCTCTCTTTGAGCGTCTCCACTCCCTCGCCATACGCATGGGCGTTCCACAGGCCGTGGGGCTTCTACATCGTCAGGGCAGAATGCATGAGGACATTGCCGCCTTTGTCAATGCCAACTACTACGACGGCCAGCTTACTGCCGTTCCACTCCCCCATCAGCGCGGCCCCCTACCCTTCACCACTGCTACAGCAGCACGTCTAATAGCCTACGATGTCCCAGCCTCGCCCGACCGTTGCACCGCCAAGAGCAATGCAGCCGAAGCTGACTGTGTTGCCGACATCGTAGCTCATATCAAGTCCGCTCTGTCAAACCAAAAGACGAGCATGACGTTGGGTATTATTGTCCCCTTCCGAGGGCAGATTACGCAGATACGCCGTGCCCTTGCCGCACGTCATATCCCTGACTACGAAGCCATCACCATTGACACTGTAGAACGCTACCAAGGCTCGCAGCGAGACATCATCCTCTTCTCCACCACCGTCTCCGCTCCCTGGCAACTCCCCATCCTCTCACAGCCCATAGAAACGACAGCCCTTTCTGCCACCCCTGCGGTCACCCACCTTCTTCTCGACCGCAAGCTAAATGTCGCCATCACGCGTGCCCGTCATCAGTTTATCCTCGTCGGCAACCTCTCCCTTCTCCGAACCTGTACCCCTTACCGTACCCTCCTCGATTACATCAGTGCCTTAAACGATTGAGAGCTATATGGATGTTGTGGCATCCTATTCTATGCTTTCAACCTCCACACCGTCGAGTTCCAGAAGTAGGTGGAGAAGGTCGTCGCTATACTTGCTATGAGCAGTTTCCCGAAATAATCTTTTCATCTTCTTTTTCCCTCATTCCCTCATACTTGTTGATTGTCAACTCATAAGGGATGAGAGAATGCTGAGGGAAAGGCTGAGAGAATGAGGAAAAGTAACAAGGTCAAGTCCTTCATGCAATAAGGTCAAGTCCTTCATGCAATAGGGTCAAGTCCTTCATGCAATAGGGTCAAGACCTTGCTCCTCCACCTTGAAGACCATGCTCTTCTGAGTGGGCCACCATGGTGATCCACCCTACGCCCTATAGGGTGTAGCCGTTTTTACCATAGGGGTTTCGACCATTTCCCTCATTCCCTCAGCTTTCTCTCAGCATTCTCTCAGCCTCTATGGCTTGATATACAACAAGTTTGAGGGAATGAGAGTTTTTTCGCCAAAAAACATTTCTGGGTTTAATGCAGAAAAGAGGCATTCTGTTGCTGTCGGTTCGGAAATAATGCGTACCTTTGGCGGCAGAAAGACTGGAACACAACGATGAAGACAGGTTTAGTGCTGGAGGGCGGCGCCCTGCGAGGGCTGTTCTCGGCTGGCATAATGGACGTGCTCATGGAACATGGCGTGGCATTCGACGGCGTTGTGGGCGTGTCGGCAGGTGCATGCTTCGGCTGTAACTACAAAAGCGGTCAGGCAGGGCGTGTGCTACGCTACAACCTACGCTATGCCCATGATCTGCGCTACTGCAGTCTGTGGTCGCTGTTGACCACCGGGGGCATCTTCGGTCCGCGCTTCGCATACTATACCCTACCCCTACACCTGGATAAGTTTGATATAGACGCATTCGACCACAGCCCTATGGAGTTCCACGTGGTGGCTACCGACGTTGACAGCGGCGAGCCTGTCTATCAGCGTTTCGACAAATTCCGCAAGGAGATGTTGGACTGGATTCTGGCATCCTCGGCAATGCCCATCGTCTCGAAGATTGTGAGCATCGGAGGGCAACAGCTGCTTGATGGCGGCATCGCTGACTCCATTCCCCTTCAATACTTCCAGCAACAGGGCTTTGAACGTAATGTGGTCATTCTGACACAACCCGCAAACTACCAGAAGACGCCCCTGAAGTACCTATGGTTTATCCGTCGCGTACTGCGATGCTACCCTGTGCTCCTGGATATCTGGGAACGGCGTCACGAGATGTACAACGCGGAATTACGCTATGTAGCTGAACAGCAGGCTGCAGGCAACGCACTTGTTCTGTGCCCTGAACAGACGCTGCCCATAGGACATCTTTCACACAGCCGTAGCCGGATGCGCGAGACCTATGCCCTTGGCAGAGAACTGGCTGAACGGGAACTTCCCCGCATTCAAGCGTTCGTAGAAAAGCGGTAATCAGAAATCGAACTCGAGGGCGAAACGGACACCATGCTTCTTGACACCCGGGAAATCATGGTAGTTGATTCGATAGACGTAGTCTATACGAATAATCTTGAGGATGTTATGGATACCTACGTTGAGTTCCATATAGGGCACATTACCCATCTCATGAACGATGGGAACACCATCGCGCGAGGGCATCTCGAAAAGGTCGTGGTCACCGGGATGCAGAGCGGGGTTGTTCTTGGCTGAGAGATGTCCATAGAGGGCTTTAAAGCCAATAACCTCGCGCAGCTTGAGCTTTTTAAGCAGCGGAATACGGTTGAACAGCTTGCCCGAGAGGTCCCACTCAGCCTGGAACGAGAGATAGCGGTCGTTGATAAACTCCATGTTGTTAATCATACAGAACATATCGCGCGTGATAATGTAGGAGTTGTTGGCCACAGGCATAAGCAAGAGGGGGAATGGAACACGATTCCACTGCACGGCACCGCGAAGGTTAAGCGAGATTTTGCCGTAGGAATTAAGCCAGATTCGTTTGTAGGCGGTGAGTTCTGTGACGTTGTAGTTGTAGTCGCTGCCGAGGATACCCTTGATGCCGCAGGTGTGTGAGAGCGTGAAAACGGGATTGTTGCGGTTTACATAGTGGCGGCGTTGCTTGGAGTTGATGATTTGCTCACCTGGAGCCCAGCGCAATGACAGCATCAGGTCGGTGGTGTAGAGGTGCTCTACCATCTCACCGTCGAGGCGGCGATAGAAGAGGTCGCCACAGGGGGTGATACGCGCGTGCTTGGCCTGGAACTTAAAGTCCAAGTGGTTGTTGGTCTCATACTCGTAGCGCAGTAGGAAGTGGCGCTGGAACATCATGTGCGTGACATCCTGCGTCTTGAAACTTGTCCACACGTTGTCTTTATCACGCCCATGCTGCCACATCATGTCGGCAGGACTGAAGACATCCTGACGGAACTGTGCGGTGATACTGTGGCGTGGAAATTCATGGGGCGCTTCCTTCTTGCGCAGGAACGAATACTCCACCTCGCCCATTCCATACCAGTTGCGGCTACGGAAGCCGTAGGCAGCATAGCCCTTGAAAAAGAGCTTGGGCAAGAGCTTGGCGGTAGTCTGAAAGCCAAGGCGAACACGCGGACCGTCGATGAAGTTGTTAGAGTACATGGACATGACAGGCCCGATGTCAATTTTGCTCTCATTGGTATAGCGCGAGGTCTCGAAATAGTTGTTGATGACGGCTCGCATAACATAGAGGAAGAAGCCGGCGCCGCGCAACTGCTGGAAAGAGTTTACCACGTCCGACAAACGGCCCTCTGCTTTCGAGAGTGTATCCACACGATGTCGTGCCCAGAAGTCCGGGTCTTCGACATTGGTTGTCCCTTCTCGCAGTTTATCACTCTTTCGAAAAGCCTCGTCGGGGATTGTATCGGTGCTGATGGAGGTGTAGTTTGTGGCTCTATGCACGAAGGCAGCACGGTGCCCCTTGATGATGCCGAGTTCGGCAAAAAGGTCGTCGGTCTGCAACACGCGCTGTCCGTTGGGAAGGTCTGTGAAGCGTTGCTCTATGGTCAGCGCGTTGACATAGTTCACACTGGAACGCAGCGGCAGATGTAGAAGACCTTTATGTACGCGATAGGTGCTGTCGTTGAGAATCCACAGACGCCCGCTGAAGCCGAAGTCCTGGGGATTCTGGGGAACGAAACTGACTTGAATACAAGCTTTGCTGTCCACCTCAACGGTGTCCTCTATAAAGAATTGGAAGAAGGAGATGGCAGCTCGCGAGGACAGGGGGCTTGTGAAGCGGCGTGAAAGGAAATCGATGACATCATCGTAGATGTTGATGTCGGTGAAGAGGCTTTGGACTACGGTGTTGACCTCATCTCCAATGGGCAGGAGGTCTGTGACGCCCTCGCTGTTGGTTCCCAGAACATAGTTGCGCTCAATCTTGGGTTCGCGACGCCAGAGGTGATGGGTAGCTGTTTCGACGTAGTGTAGCGGAAGGATGTATTTATCCGTCTGCGGGCAGTACTCCACCTGCTGTTTCAGGAGCGGATGCTGGAGCAGCTTCATGGAGTCGGCTTTGTGCTGCGAAATATTGTCGAAGCCTGTGGTGACGCGCTGGTACTTGTAATAGCTGACGAAATCATTCTGTTCCAAGGAATGGTTGGCCTTGGCGTCAATGACCTTACGCATCAGCTCCACGGCAGGATTACCTTTACGCTTATAGCGCTGCTTCTTAGGCTTGACGGTGACCTCCTTCAGGTCACGCTCCACGTAGATAGTCTTCTGACCTAACGCTTCAACGCTATAGGTCAGTAGAATGAAAAATGAAAGAGTGAAAAGTGAAAAATAAGAATTACTTTTGAGCAAAGTCCCAAAAGCAGACCACCCCAGAGAGGCATCATGGAACGTATTTTTTTTACTTTTCATTCCGCCTTTTTTCTCATTTTCAGCAGGCCTTGAAACTCATATCCAGGCCTTTCACGCTATGGGTGAGAGCACCGACCGAGATGAAATCGACGCCGCATTCGGCATAGTCGCGAAGCGTGTCGAAAGTGATGCCACCGCTGGACTCGGTCTCATAGCGGCCTGCGATGAGTTCAACAGCCTTCTTGGTGTCTGCGGGCGTGAAGTTGTCAAGCATAATGCGATCCACACCACCCATGGCGAGTACACGGTTAAGCTCGTCGAAGTTACGAACTTCGATTTCTATCTTCAAGTCCTTGCCTTTGGCTTTCAGGTACTCATGGCAACGATTGATGGCGTTCTCAATACCTCCGGCAAAATCCACATGGTTGTCCTTGAGGAGTATCATGTCAAAGAGTCCGATGCGATGGTTCACGCCGCCGCCAATCTTCACCGCCGCCTTCTCAAGCATACGCATACCGGGCGTGGTCTTGCGGGTGTCGAGGACGCGAGTCTTGGTGCCTTCAAGACGCTTCACATACTTGTTGGTCATGGTGGCGATGCCTGACATGCGCTGCATGATATTGAGCATCAGGCGTTCTGTTTGTAACAGGCTTTGCACCCGGCCCGTGACAATCATGGCGACATCACCGGGCTTCACATGGGTGCCATCCTGGATGAACACCTCCACCTGCATCTCGGGGTCGAAGCGGTGGAAAACTTCCTTAGCCACCTCGATACCTGCTAAGATGCCTTCCTCCTTGATGAGCAACTTGCTCTTTCCCATTGCATCAGCGGGAATGCAGCACAATGTGGTGTGGTCGCCATCGCCGATATCCTCGGCAAAGGCAAGGTCTATGAGACGATCTTCTAATTCCTTGACAGACAATAGAACATTTTCCATATCTTCTAATTTGTATTTTAATGAAATTACTCGAAACGCATCACCTGAGCTGGGTGAATTCTGGATACCAAATGGCTAGGCACAATGAGAACGAAAATGGTGATTAACAACGTAGCGATGTTCAACAACAGAATCCACCACCACTGCAAATCGATGGGAACCGTGGCAACATAGTAGATGGATGGGTCCAGACGTACGAGACCGAAATGCTGTTGTAACAGCGAGAGACCTATGCCGAGAACATTGCCCCAGATTAACCCCTGCCCTATCAACATCGCTGCAAAATGCAGAAAAATGTGCCGCACCTGAGTGTCGGAGGCGCCAAGTGATTTCATCACAGCGATGAAATTGACGCGCTCGAGGATGATAATCAGCAGACCTGCCGTCATCGTGAACAGACTCAAGCCGATCATAAGCAACAGGATGACATAGACGTTGGTATCTAAGAGCTTAAGCCATGAGAAGAGGCTGGGATATAATTCTGTGATGGCATGGGTGCTGTATTGATTCTCGTCGATGTCCGTGGTGCGATTCACTAGTTGACGGACAAGGTCTGTACAATCTTCCAAGCGACTGAAATCATCGATAATCAGCTCAGCACCGGCACATTGGTCTGCGCGCCATTCATTCAAGCTTTGCGTGGTCGCCATGTCGGTGAAGATGAGGGCGTTATCAAATTCCTTAAGATGTGTCTCATAGATGCCGGAAATGAAGAAGCGTCGTGCTTTCACCTGTTCCGAGAAAAAATAGGCGAAAACTTTATCGCCAGCGTGAAGCCCCAGTTCTTTAGATATCAAGGAGGAGATGAGTATTTCGTTGCTTACCTGGGTAGCAGAAAAACGGGGCATGCGCCCTTCACACAGGTGTGCGGCCAGAAAGGTGGTGTCGTATTCATGGGCAACACCACGGAAGACGACTCCCTTGAAGTTCGCATCGGTCTTCAGCATTCCTGTCTTGGTGACAAAGCGCTGCACATGCTGTACGCCCTCCAATGCGGACAGGCGCCTCATGAGTGTGTCGTTGACAACTATCGGCTGTGCCTCTGCACTGTAAAGGCTACGATAGTTGATGACCTCAATGTGGCCTCCAAAGCCTATGACCTTCTGACGTATCTCACGCTTAAACCCAATGATGATGCCCACAGAGAGAATCATCACCGCAAGCCCCACTGCAACGCCCCACATGGCAATGCGTACCGCAGGTCGAGATAGCCGACGGCCTTCATCGCGATGGCCATATAATCGGCGGGCTATGGAGTATTCGAAGGACAAGCTTAGCTTAATGTTTAAGGATTTTGGTTTATGGAGGATGGCGTATGGTTTGGGGAGGTTAAAGGACAAATCCCTCAACCATAAAACCCTCAGCCCTCATACTTCCGCCCCGGGTATGCTTCGAGGGCTTTGCTTAAGACAAAAAGGGCACGCGTAAGGTCTTCCTTCTTCAGAACATAGGCCAGACGAACTTCATTTCGGCCCAGTCCGGGAGTGGTATAGAAACCCGCCGCAGGTGCCATCATGACGGTTTCACCCTCGTAGTTGAAGTCGCGCAGACACCAGGCACAAAAGTCCTCGGCATCTTCCACAGGCAGCTTGGCCACCGTGTAAAATGCGCCCATGGGTATAGGACTATAGACGCCGGGAATGCGGTTCAGACCATCAATAAGACATTTGCGACGTTCAACATATTCGTCATAGACTTCGCGCGAGTACTCTTCACCTTCGTCAAGAGATGCCTCTGCAGCAATCTGTCCGATGAGTGGAGGAGATAGACGAGCCTGACAGAACTTCATCACAGCCTTACGCACCTCCTCATTTTTCGTAATCAAGGCTCCGATGCGAATACCACACTCGCTGTAGCGCTTCGACACAGAATCGATAAGCACCACATTCTGTTCGATACCTTCGAGATGGCAGGCAGAGATATAGGGAGAACCTGTGTAGATGAATTCGCGATAAACTTCGTCGGAAAAGAGATAGAGGTCATACTTCTTCACGAGGTCGCGAATCTGGTTCATTTCACGACGTGTGTAGAGGTATCCTGTCGGATTATTAGGATTACATATAAGAATCGCGCGCGTGCGATCATTGATGAGTTCCTCGAACTTTTCCACTTTGGGCAGTGAGAAGCCTTCTTCAATGGTCGTAGTGACAGTGCGGATAACAGCACCAGCTGAAATGGCAAACGCCATATAGTTGGCGTAAGCAGGCTCGGGCACAATAATCTCGTCACCAGGATTCAGACATGAGAGGAAAGCGAAAAGAACGGCCTCGGAACCCCCACTAGTGATGATGATGTCATCGGGCGTAACATTGATTTTATACTTTGCGTAGTAATCAACTAACTTCTCGCGATAGCTGAGATAGCCCTGGGAAGGGGAATACTCGAGGATAGTACGGTCGATGTTCCGAATGGCATTGAGGGCTGCCGGAGGCGTGGGCAGGTCGGGCTGACCAATATTAAGATGATAGACATGGATGCCACGCTGCTTTGCAGCATTGGCAAGAGGGGCCAACTTGCGAATCGGGGAAGCCGGCATTTCATAACCGCGGACTGATATCTTAGGCATAAACAGGACTATTTTCCTTCTATTTACAAAAAACTGTGCAAAGTTACAGATTCTTGACTAATAGCCCAAGAAAGAAAGGCAAGAAAATGCATGTTAAGGATGATTTAAGCATTTTTTACGTTTCTTTTTGCAAAAAGACTTGGTTCGCTCGAACTTTTTGACTTAATTTGCGGTATGATTGTTCAATTCAAAATCATTTACCTATGGAAGTAAGCAAACTTTCGGGGCTGAAACGTGAAGATTTTCAGTCCACTATCCAAGGGAAACAGACCGATTTGTTCACCCTTGTCAACAAGGCTGGAAATGAGGTCTGCATCACCAATTATGGTGGCGCGCTCGTTGCCATCATGGTTCCCGACAAAAACGGCAAGATTGCCAACGTCATTCAAGGGCATGACACCATCAAGGGCGTTGTAGAAAGTCCAGAGCCATTCCTCTCCACGTTGATTGGTCGCTATGGCAACCGCATCTGCAAAGGTAAATTCACACTCGACGGCAAAGAGTACAGCCTCACCATCAACAACGGCCCCAACCACTTGCACGGCGGACCAACAGGCTACCACGCTCGCGTATGGGATGCAACACAGACCGACGCACAGACACTTTCCCTCCATTATCTCTCGCCGGACGGAGAGGAAGGTTTTCCCGGCAACCTCGACATCACGGTTATCTACCGTTGGACTGATGATAACGAATTGGTTATCGACTACAAGGCCACAACGGACAAGAAAACCATCATCAATCTTACCAACCACGGTTTCTTCTCCATTTCGGGCATCGCTAATCCAACGCCTGACATCATGGACCTGCAATGCCAGATCAATGCCGACTTCTTCGTGCCCATCGATGACACCAGCATTCCTACTGGCGAGATTCGTGCGGTGAAAGGTACTCCTTTTGACTTCACAACGATGCACGCCGTAGGCGACCAGATTGATGCCGACGACGAGCAGACCCGTAACGGCGCCGGCTACGACCACTGTTTCGTTCTCAACAAGCGCCAGCCTGGCGAACTTAGCTATGCCGCCAAGATTTTCGATCCTCACACAGGTCGAACGATGGAGGTCTATACAACAGAGCCCGGAGTTCAGGTCTATACTGACAACTGGGCAACAGGTTATCCCGGCCAGCACGGTGCCACCTTCCCCCGTCGCTCCTCCATCTGCTTCGAGGCACAGCACTTCCCCGACAGCCCCAACCGTCCGTTCTTCCCCGGTGTCGTTTTGGCTCCCGGTGAGGAATACACGCAAACTACAATATACAAGTTTGGCGTTGAGAAGTAGCTTTAAGAGAAATCACTTATATACATACCAAATAACAAATTATGAGTAATCAACAAAAACAATGGGGCGCAATCATTGTGATGATTGCCCTCTTTGCCATGATTGCCTTTGTGACGAACCTGTGTTCGCCCATGGGTGTCATCGTGAAAAACCAATTCGGTACCACCAACTTTATGGCTATGATTGGTAACTACGGAAACTTCGGTGCCTACCTGATCATGGGCTTTCCCGCTGGTATGATGATTCAGAAATGGGGCTACAAGCGTACTGCACTCATCGGCCTGCTGGTGGGTATCACGGGTATCCTCGTGCAGTGGCTCTCCGGTTGGGGTGGTATGGCCGTTTATCTCTGCGGCGCCCTCATCTCCGGATGCTGTATGTGTATCCTTAACACCGTTGTGAACCCTATGCTGAACATCCTTTGCGGTGGTGGTAACAAGGGTAACCAGCTCATCCAGACGGGTGGTGTGTTTAACTCCACAGCAGCCGTTGCAGTATACATCATTATGGGTGCACTCATCGGTGATGCTGCTAAGGCCAAAATTTCTGATGCCACCCCCGCACTGATGATCGCGTTAGCTATCTTTGTGATTGCCTTCATCGTCATCTTCTTCACCAAAATAGAAGAACCCCAGCAGCCCGTGGAGAAGAAGGACGGCGAGAAAGATCCTCACAGCGCGTTCTCTTTCCGCCACTTCAACCTTGGCATCCTCGCTATCGGCCTTTACGGTGGCATTGAAATGGGTATTCCTGGTTTCATTCTCCAGTATCTGACAGCAGCTGCAGACGCTCCAACCCCAGGTCTCGCTATGGATGCAGGCTATGTCGGCACGCTGGGATCCATCTACTTCCTCTTCATGCTCATCGGTCGTTTCGTCGGTGCCAGCGTGGGTGGTAAGGTCAGCACCAAGGCTATGATGACCTTCGTCAGCGGTCTCGCCATCATCCTGCTTCTGGCAGGTATCTATCTTCCCACCACAGTGGCCGTGAGCGTTCCCGGTATCGACTACACGAATATGGCTATCCTGTGGGGTAACGTGCCCGTGGGTATCTTCTGCTTCCTGCTCGTCGGCCTCTGTGCCAGCGTGATGTGGGGTGGCATCTTCAACCTTGCCACGGAAGGTCTCGGCAAATACACCGCTATCGCCTCCGGCGCGTTCATGACAATGGTAGTGGGCTTCGCCATCATGGTGGCCATTCAGGGTCTCGTTGCAGACTGGACAGGCAGCTACCTCATCTCCTACTGGGTGCCCCTGCTCTGCGCTGTTTATATCCTTTATTACGCCCTCATCGGTCACAAGAATGTCAACACCGACATTCCCGTTGACTAAACCTCTCCCCAAAAAACATGAGGCGTACAATCCGTTAACTACAACTATTCAAAATATCAACAAAGACCCAAGCCCCTATTTGGTCTTCCCCCTCGGGGGATAAGAGAGGGGCCCTTAAAACTATGAAACTTACAATTGAAGATGTCCGCAGCCGCTTCATCAAGCATTTCGATGGCAGCACAGGAAGTGTTTATGCTGCTCCCGGCCGTATCAACCTCATCGGTGAGCACACTGACTATAATAACGGCTTTGTGTTCCCTGGCGCCGTGGAGCAGGGCATGATTGCTGAAATCAAGCCCAACGGCTCTCGCAATGTGGATGTTTACTCTATTGACCTGAAGGACCGCGTGCAGTTCTCTCTCGACGATCCCGCAGGCCCCAAGGCTACTTGGGCTCGCTACATCTTCGGCGTATGCCGCGAGATGATGGCGCTGGGTGTTCCCGTGGAGGGTTTCAACGCTGCATTTGCTGGTGATGTGCCCCTTGGCGCAGGCATGAGCTCTTCTGCCGCTCTCGAAAGCTGCTTTGCATTCGGCTTGAACGACCTCTTTGGTGATAACAAGATTGACCGCTTGGAGCTGGCAAAGGTTGGACAGCGTACCGAGCACAAGTACATCGGCGTGAACTGCGGTATCATGGACCAAGCTATCTCCTGCCTCGGAAAGGCAGGCCATCTCATGCGCATGGACTGCCGCAGCGGCGAAGTGGCTTACTTCCCCTGGAACCCGAAGGGCTACAAGCTCGTGCTGGTGAACAGTAATGTGAAGCACGCCCTCGTAGGCTCACCCTACAACGACCGTCGTCTCAGCTGCGAGCGCGCTGCAGCCGCTATCCACGAGCTTCATCCCGAGGTGGAGAGCCTGCGCGATGCCAGCTATGAGCAGCTCGATGAGGTGAAGGCAAAGATTAGTGAAGAGGACTACAAGCGTGCACGCTACGTCATCGGCGAGCGCGAGCGCGTGTTGGCTGTCTGCGACGCTCTGGAGAAGGGTGACTACGAGACCGTCGGTAAAATGATGTACGAAACTCACTATGGCCTGAGCAAGGAATACGAGGTCAGCTGCGAAGAACTCGACTTCCTCAATGACATCGCCAAGGAGCAGGGCGTGACTGGTTCACGTATCATGGGCGGCGGTTTCGGCGGCTGCACCATCAACCTCGTTGACGAGCACTACTATGACAGTTTTGTGAAGGCTGCCAAGGAGCAGTTCAAGGCTAAGTTTGGCAAGGAACCCGTGATCATTGATGTTGTCATCGGCGACGGTGCTCGCAAGCTCTGTTAAGTAATCCCTGTCTTACACCTCTTATTATGGAGTCCTGAAGTCGTTTCAGGGCTCCATTTTATGTTCAAACGTCTACTAAAGGGTACTTTTTCAAAAAAAACACCACACAAATCGAAAAAAAAAGTGTGAAAATGACACTACTTAAATAAAAAAGCACTATCTTTGAGGCGAATTAGGGACATGAATGCCCTTTTTCATCGTACCAAAAAGAAAAATCAATCACTATTAATAAACTAACAACACTCACAATCATGAAGACTATCGTGAAAGGTTTTGTTTCGATGGCAGCAGCCATTGTACTCATGGCAGCTTGTAATGAGCAAAAGCCAGCCACAGTGGAACCCACGCTCAGCGGACTCGATCCCGAGCAGTTCTCTGACACCATCAATGGAAAAGTCACCGCCCTCTACACGTTGAAGAATGACTCTGGCATGGAAGTTTGCATCACCAACTTCGGTGGACGTGTCGTCAGTATCATGGTTCCTGACCGCAACGGTAAAATGACGGATGTTGTCTTGGGTTATGACAACGTTAAGCAGTATGCCGATGCCGTTAACTCACCCAGCGATTACGGTGCCAGCATCGGTCGCTACGCCAACCGCATTGCTAACCACTCTTTCTCCGTGGGTGACGTAACTTATGAGCTCGTTGCCAACGATGGCACAAACACCCTTCACGGCGGTCCCACGGGCTGGCAGTATCAGGTTTATGATGCGGAGCAAATTGATGACCGGACACTAAAGTTGACTATCGTCAGCCCCGATGGCGATAACGGCTTCCCTGGTGAAGTGACAGCCATCACCACCTACACACTGACCGATGACAACACCCTCGACATTACATGGGAAGCTACGACTACGAAGGAAACTGTCATCAACCAGACTAACCACAGCTATTTCAACCTCAACGGCGACTTCTCCCGTGAAGGCACCAATATGGTTCTCTATGTGAACGCCGACAACTTCACACCTTCGGACCTCATTTATATTCCCACGGGCGAGATTGCTCCTGTAGAGGGTACTCCGTTTGACTTCCGCACCCCCCGTGCACTGGACGAGATTATCAACGACACGACCTTCGATCAGATCAAGAATGCAGGCGGCGTGGATCACAACTTCTGCCTGAATACTTATGATATGGACACCTATCGCGGTGATGACACACAGGTGGCTGCAAGCCTTTACAGCCCAGAGACGGGCATTTTCCTTGAGGTATTCACCAATGAGCCTGGTATCCAAGTCTATACAGGTAACTTCCAGGGTGTAGGTCGCGATGCCAACATCCTTCGCAAACACGGTGTCAAGTACCCGAAGCATGTCAGCGTATGTCTGGAAAGCCAAAAATACCCCGACACACCTCACCATCCCGAATGGCCTACTGCCAACCTGAAACCCGACGAGACATATCGCAGCCACTGCGCTTATAAGTTCTCTATTAAATAATTGACAAAAGTTGTTGATAATTATGACTCAAAACGTCAAAGGCAGTGGAGGATATCTAATTGGCATCGTAATGGTTGCCGTCCTCGGAGGACTGCTCTTCGGATATGACACGGCGGTCATCTCTGGCGCCGAAAAAGGCCTGCAGGCTTTCTTCATGGAGGCCAAGGATTTTACCTACACCGACGGTTGGCATGGTTTTACCTCTGCATCGGCACTGATTGGTTGCATCATCGGCTCAGCACTCTCCGGTTTCTTAGCAACCAACCTTGGCCGCAAGCGTTCACTCATCATTGCGGGACTGCTGTTCTTCATCTCCGCGTTGGGCAGTATGCAGCCCGAATTCTTGTTCTTTGAATACGGCACTCCTACGTTCTCCCTGCTTATCACCTTCAACATTTATCGTATCATCGGCGGTATCGGCGTAGGCTTGGCTTCTGCTATCTGCCCCATGTATATTGGTGAGGTAGCACCCTCTGAGATTCGTGGAATGCTCGTATCCTGGAACCAGTTTGCCATCATCTTTGGTCAGTTGTTGGTATATTTCGTGAACTTCTTCATCCTGGGCGACCACATTCAGCCATTGGTTGAAGAGATGGGCAAGGGCATTGCTGCCATCACTCCTGCTGCACAGTGGACTGTCACCACGGGATGGCGCTATATGTTTGGCTCCGAAGCGGTTCCCGCAGGACTCTTCGCCCTTCTCATCTGCTTCGTTCCTGAGACGCCACGCTATCTGGTTAGCATCGGTCGTGATGATGTGGCACAGCGTATTCTTGCTAGGATCAACGGCAGCGTCAAAGCCGCTCAAATTCTTCAAGACATCAAGGACACGATGGTTGTGAAGACCGAGAAACTAATGACCTACGGTGCCATGTGCATCTTCGTCGGTATTATGCTCAGCGTTTTCCAACAGGCTGTAGGTATCAATGCCGTCCTCTACTACGCCCCCCGCATCTTCGGCGACATGGGAATGGAGAACCCGATGATTATCACAGTCTTCATGGGTGTGGTAAACATCCTCTTCACGCTTGTGGCAATCTTTACTGTTGAGAAATGGGGCCGTAAACCGCTACTCATTTGGGGATCCTTGGGTATGGCCATTGGAGCGTTCGGCGTAGCCATCACCTTTGGACACGAAGGCTTGGAATTCGTCACTGCAGCTTCCATCATGGTTTATGCCGCTTCCTTCATGTTCTCATGGGGACCCATTACCTGGGTTCTCATTGCAGAGATCTTCCCCAATACGATACGCGGTGGTGCCGTCGCCATTGCTGTAGCTTTCCAATGGATTTTCAACTTCATTGTCTCCAGCTCCTTTGTGCCGATGTTTAATATGCATCTCACAGAAGGCGATGACTTCGGCCATTGGTTCACCTATGGCCTCTACGGCATCATCTGTATCCTCGCAGCCCTCTTTGTGTGGAAACTCGTACCCGAGACCAAGGGAAAGACACTTGAGGATATGACCAAACTTTGGAAGCAAAGAAAATAATGCTCCCCTCCTACCCTTCCCTAAGGTAGAAGTCGTGCTACTCAAAAACGAAAAATAATTATTAGTAACAATAGACCCAAACCCCTATATGGTCTTCCCCTTTTGGGGATAAGAGGGGGGCTCCATTTATGAATTGGAATTCCACTGAATTCATTTGGCTCGACTGGGCGGTTCTCGCCATCGGCCTCGTTGGCGTGATATGGGCTGTATATCATGCTATCGTCAAAGACAAGAAAGCTCAGAAAGGCGAAGACTCAAGTGCTTACCTCTTTGGTAAGGGCGAACCTTGGTACGTCATTGGTATGGCAATCTTTGCTGCCAACATCGGTTCCGAGCACCTCGTAGGTCTCGCCGGAACAGGTGCAAAGAGCGGTGTGGGAATGGCCCACTGGGAGATGCAGGGTTGGATGATCCTCATCCTCGGCTGGCTCTTTGTTCCCTTCTATCAGTTTCTTATCAACAAGATGGGGAAAATTATTACGATGCCTGACTTCCTCAAGTTCCGTTACACCAAGCGTACAGGCTACTGGCTCTCCGTTATTACATTGGTGGCTTACATCCTTACAAAGGTGAGTGTGACAGCCTTGACGGGTGGTATCTTCTTCAAGTACCTTTGGGGCCTTAACTTCTGGTACGGTGCTATTGGCTTGATTCTCATCACCGCCGTGTTCACTGTTTTCGGTGGCATGAAGGGTGTGATGACACTCTCCTCCATCCAGACCCCGATTCTCATTATCGGTTCCTTCCTGGTTCTGTTCCTAGGTCTCGCAACCCTGGGCGGCGGCAGCATCGTCGAAGGTTGGACCAGCATGATGGACTACTGCGGCCAGCTCAACAATGGCTACGGCACCACACACATGTTTCACTGGGAAGAAGGCGACTCCATGTATCAGGAGTACCCGGGCTTCGTGGTGTTCCTGGGTGCCTGCATCATCGGTTTCTGGTACTGGTGCACCGACCAGCACATTGTTCAGCGTGTGCTCGGTCAGGTCCCTGGTGAGGACAATGCAGAGGTGATGAAGCGTGCTCGTCGCGGTACCATTGCAGCCGGCTTCTTCAAGGTGCTGCCTTGTTTCATGTTCCTCATTCCTGGTATGATAGCCGCTGCGCTGGCTGAGAAGGGAACCTTCGACCTGAGCGAGACCGACGCAGCCTTTGCCATTATGGTTCAACAGGTGTTGCCCGCAGGTATCAAGGGTATCGTCACCATCGGTTTCATTTGCGCCCTCGTTGCTTCTCTGGCAGCTTTCTTCAACAGCTGTGCCACCCTCTTTGTAGAAGATTTCTACAAGCCTTTGAAGCAGGGCATGAGCGAGGCTCACTATGTGCTCACAGGCCGTATCGCCACTGTCGTTGTCGTGATTCTCGGCTTTGCATGGCTGCCTATTATGATGGGCATGGACACACTGTACAACTATCTCCAGGGTATCCAGTCGCTGCTGGCTCCTGCTATGGTTGTTGTCTTCGCATGTGGTATTCTCAGTAAGAAGGTAACGCCGAAGGCTGGTGAATACACCATGATTGTTGGCTTCCTCATCGGAATGCTGCGTCTGGTCACCAATGTCATCACCGACACAGGTCGTGCCACTATGGAAGGAGCCTTCTGGGAGAACACCGCTTGGTTCTGGCAGACCAACTGGCTTGTCTTTGAGTGCTGGCTGCTGGTGTTCCTGCTCGTGTTCATCTATGCAGTATCCCTGTTCACACCGGCTCCCAGCCAGGAACAGATTGATGCCATCACCTTCACACCCGACTTCAAGAAATCCATCAAGGAGAGCTGGGGCGCCTTCGACATCATCGGCACGCTTGTTGTCGTGGGTCTTTGCGCTTGCTTCTACTGGTACTTCTGGTAATACTTACACATCAGGAGTGGAGCTTCCTACTCCACTCCTGATGTTATCAACATCTCACTGATGATAATGAAAAGGGGAACTGACACTACTAACTACATGACAACATTATTCTATCAACAATATCCTAAATTCCACGTGGCAGTCGACTGTATCATCTTCGGCTTCCAAGCAGGGAAACTCAAGTTGCTGCTACAAAAGCGACCCTTTGAGCCTCGACAAGGTGAATGGTCGCTCATGGGTGGATTCGTGAATCGCGACGAAGATATTGAAGATGCTGCACAGCGCGTTCTTAAAGAGCTGACAGGGCTCCACGATATCTATATGCGACAGGTTGGTGCTTTCGGTTCCGTTCATCGCGATTCGGGGAGCCGCGTTATCTCCATCGCATACTTTGCGCTGGTGGATATTGAGAAGGTGAGCATGGATTTGACCTATCAGAACTCAGCCTATTGGGAAGATGTCAACAAGTTGCCCATCCTGCTTTTCGACCACATGGAGATGGTGGATGTGGCCCTACGCCGACTGCGCACGCTGATTCCTTCGCGTCCTGTCGGTTTCCATCTCCTACCTCCTCTGTTCACGCTTACACAACTGCAGCAACTCTATGAAGCTATTTTGGGCGAAAGCATCGACAAGCGCAATTTCCGCAAGCGTGTCAACGAGATGCACTTTATTGAGAAGACATCAGAAATAGACAAGGTCAACTCCAAGCGTGGAGCCGTCCTCTATCGTTTCAACGAACGGGCTTACAAGGAGGTTCAAGTCTTTAAGCTTTAGACCCTAGAGGTTCTTACGCTCTAGGACCTCTTGAACTTCTTAAACCTTTTTGGACTTTTAAGTATCTTGAACTCTTTAAACTTTATACCATAAACTTTAAACTATAAAAACATCCCATGTTAGAAGAACTCAAGCAGAAAGTATTCAAGGCCAACCTTGACTTGGTTAAGCAAGGCCTCGTTATCTTCACCTGGGGCAATGTCTCAGGCATCGACCGAGAGAAAGGTCTTGTGGTCATCAAGCCCTCTGGCGTCAGCTACGACGAGATGAAAGCCAGCGACATGGTTGTCGTGGACCTCGAAAGCGGCAAGGTGGTCGAGGGCGACCTCAATCCGTCATCCGACACCCCCACACACCTTGTATTATATAAGGCCTTCCCCAACATCCAAGGCGTCGTGCACACACACAGCACCTATGCCACCGCCTTCGCACAGGCTGGTCGCGATATTCCCAATATCGGCACAACCCACGCCGACTACTTCTACCAGAACATCCCCTGCACACGTGATATGACGGAGGCAGAGGTTAAGGGTCAGTACGAGCTGGAGACAGGTAATGTCATCGTGGATGAAATCCTGAATATCCGCAAGATCAACCCCGACCACACGCCCGCCGTCCTCGTGAAGAACCACGGTCCGTTCTCCTGGGGTACCTCTCCCGACAATGCCGTGTATAACGCCAAGGTCATGGAGCAATGCGCCAAGATGGCCTTCATCGCCTTCAGCGTGAACCCCGAACTTACCATGAACCCGCTCCTCATCGAGAAACACTACATGCGTAAACACGGACCAAACGCCTACTACGGTCAGAAAGGTCAGAAACACTAATTGCATAACGGGCACGCTCAAACAAAGCATAATTTTAAAACCGGAACAATTATGGACACAAAGTGGAAAGAATGGGATCTGCGCCTCTTCGCCGAGAAACAGCATAAAGACGAAGCCATCACCAACGATGACTGGCGACTGCACATCAAAGACCTCAAGGATGGGCAGCAGATTGAGTGGAACCGCCACGGCGGCTTCTACCATTCGCCTTACGCTGGCAGCTATCGTTTCACGTTCCTCGGTGCCGGTAACATTGTAAGGCTCAAGGTGGAGCGCGATGGTGAAGAGGAAGTCCAGCTCGACATCTTTGGCGAGTGGACATCGGGCTGGTATGAAGAGGGCGAGTGGCGACACCGCATCACTATCAGCACCATAGAGGCCACTTATCCCGTGAGCGAGCTGCCCGATGGCGTCCGCACCATGCAGCAGATAGACCATGACGCGTGGGAATACGCAGTACGCAACGGACTGATTTAATGTTATTAACACAATATGCAACTATGGCGGTAAATTGGAACGACTACGAGCTTGTCCTCAAGGAAGAAAGCTCTAAAGAATGTGAGGTGACCGGACGTGACATGGGCGGCATCGATGTCTATACTTGTGACGTCAGTAAACTCATCGAGAATAATTCGCCGGCATGGCAGCCGGAAAAGGGCTCCGCCAGCTATGGCGGCTACCAGTCATATACATTCTATTTCCTAAGTGCCGACGATGAGGCCGTGCATCTCTACACCGACAAGCATTACCGTCAGGACATCACTCTCCGTCTAGGCGAAAGCTGGTCGAGTGGGTGGTACGGTTTCGGAACGTGGAGCTACTGTGTGAGACTGGAATTGAGAAAGAAACAAACGAACAATTAATCTTATTTACTAACTATAGACCCATTGTCCCTATTGGTCTTCCCCCCTGTGGGGGATAAGAGAGGGGCCACTAAAAAATGTTTGAAAACTTTGAGATTTGGTGGGTAACTGGTGCACAGTTGCTCTACGGAGGTGACGCAGTCATTGCTGTTGACGCTCACTCCAAGGAAATGGTTGAAGGCCTCAATAAGAGCGGCAACATCCCCGTGAAAATTGTTTATAAGGGCACAGCCAACTCCAGCAAGGAAGTGGAGCAGGTGATGCTCGCTGCCAACAACGACGAGAAGTGCGTAGGTATCATCACATGGATGCACACCTTCTCACCCGCTAAGATGTGGATCAAGGGCCTGCAGCAGCTGCAGAAGCCTCTCCTGCACTTCCACTCACAGTACAACGCCGAGATTCCTTGGGGTGAAATCGACATGGATTTCATGAACCTCAACCAGAGCGCTCACGGCGACATCGAATTCGGACACATCTGCACCCGCATGCGCGTGGCTCGCAAGGTCGTTTGCGGCTACTGGAAGGATGAGAAGGCACAGAAGCAGATTGCCGTGTGGGCTCGCGTAGCTGCCGGCGTTGCTGATGCACACAACGTACGCTGCCTCATGTTCGGTATGAACATGAACAACGTGGCTGTCACCGACGGCGACCGCGTAGAGTTCGAGCAGCGCCTCGGCTACCACGTCGATTACTACCCCGTCAGCAGCCTCATGGACTACTACAAGAAGGTCACCGACGCCGAGGCTGACGCCCTTGTCGAGGAGTACAAGAAGCTTTACACCATCAAGATTGATGAGAGCGGCGAAAAGGTATATTGGGAGAAGGTACACAACGCTGCCAAGGCTGAGATTGCACTGCGTCGTGTGCTGAAGGATGAGGGCGCTACAGCCTTCACCACCAACTTCGACGACCTCGGCGATGCCGACATCGACGATCCCAACTTCTGCGGCTTCGACCAAATCCCCGGCCTTGCCAGCCAGCGTCTGATGGCTGAGGGCTATGGTTTCGGTGCTGAGGGCGACTGGAAGACCGCCTGCCTCTATCGCACCCTTTGGGTCATCCAGCAGGGCATGCCCACTGGCTGCTCCTTCCTCGAGGACTACACCCTCAACTTCGCCGGCGACCGCAGCTCCTGCCTGCAGAGCCACATGCTTGAGGTTTGCCCGCTGATTGCTGTCGAGGACAAGCCCAAGCTCGAGGTACACTTCCTCGGCATCGGTATCCGCAAGCAGCAGACCGCCCGCCTCGTGTTCACCTCCAAGACCGGTGCCGGCCTGAAAGCTACCGTTGTGGATCTCGGCAACCGCTTCCGTCTCATCTCTCAGGAGGTTGAGTGCATCGAGCCGAAGCCCATGCCCAAGCTGCCCGTGGCCAGCGCACTGTGGATCCCCCAGCCCACCTTCGAGATTGGTGCAGCTGCATGGATTCTCGCTGGCGGCACACACCACAGCGCCTTCTCCTACGACATCACCGAGGAGTACTGGGAGGACTTCGCTGAGATCTGCGGCATCGAGTATGTCAAGATCAACAAGCAGACCAACATCGCCGACTTCAAGCAGACCCTCCGCAACAACGAGGTTTACTACATGTTTAATAAAGCGTTGAAGTAATTTCTTTTTAAGGGAACAGAGTAACAAGGGATTGAAACCTCTGATACTCTGTTCCCTTTTTCAAATAATGAAGAATTATATTCTTACCCTCATTTGCCTAACTGCTGTTCTATTGTTAACCGCGTGTGATCCAGGGGCAGCTGCTATTTATACTATAAATAATACTTCAGATAGTACTGTAACCATTACATTTAACGATTTAATTCCCTCGGATTTATATGACATTTATGAAGATAATGATAATCGTCGCATCGGAATATACGACACAGTCTTCACTCTTCATAGTCACGGACATCTCAAAGTAGAATTTGCGGAAATGAATGCTACTATTTCACCACACAAACCTTTATGGGATTTCATCAAAAGCATATCATGTGGTAATAGAATTCTTTCTCCAGCAGAATGGAGTGAGGAGAATTGGAAATCAACTCACGAAAAATCAACTTTTGAGGAAACAATGACTTTTGATTTGATAATTAATAATTAAGAAAATGACTATAAAGAACCTCATGTAAAATGTCTCTTTCAACATCTTACACCAGAACCCCGCTGTCGTGTGACGGCGGGGTTCTTTCTTTAAGGTCTTGTCCTTCTGCCTGAAGAGCTTACTCTTTCGACCAGAAGAGCTTACTCTTTCGACCAGAAGACCTTGCTCCTTCAGTTTGAAGACCTTGCTCTTCTGAGTGGATCACCAAGGTGATCCGCCCAACACGGTATAGGGTATCGGCCAAAAGGGTATAGGGTTTCGGCCGAAAAGGTATGGAGAAAACGCGAATACCCAATAGGGCGTAGTCGTTTACTCCATGGAGTGTTTTAGAATGGCTTACCGTCCGCAGAGGTTACGGAAGTCGCAGTTCTCGCAGGTGGCGAGGTGTGTGGTTTGGGTGAAGGGGATGTCCTGATTGAAGATGTCGAAGATAAGCTGTTCCAAACGTTCCCAATAGGCGGCTTTGAGGGTGAGGGCGCTGTCATCGCGTGTGAGAGGTTGCGAGACGTCCTGGATGTACTGCCCTCCGAGGCGGAGCTTTGGACTGTAGTCCTCGGCACCTGAGCGGTGCACATAGAAGAGGCAGGGGGTGACGGGCAAAGACTGCTGTTCTGCAACGATGGAGGCGTAGAGGAGAGTCTGGAAGTAGTAGTGAGCCTTCTGGTCGCTGTCGGCAAAGAGCAAATCGAGGGAACTGACGGCTTCTGGACGTCCGCCAGTCTTATAATCAACCACGCGCACAGCCTGTCCGCCAGGCACTTGCTCATCGGAGACGAGATCAAGGCGGTCGATGATGCCGCCCAGGTCTATCTCCATATCATGAATGATGATGGTCTTGGACCTGCGCTCTTCGAGGTTCAAGATGCGGAAGGGTGCGAGACGGCGGTCGTGGCGCAGGAGCTGGAGTAGGTAGGTATTGATGACACGACGCGCAATGAAGAGAATTCCTCGGTACTCTTCGGGCTGATCATGGAAGAACTCCTCGAGGAAGGCCTGACGCACGAAGGGATCCAGACGTTGTCCCTCCATTTCAAGAAAGGGGTCAAGGTCTTGAGCACGCACGACATCACCAGCAGAGGTAAGATGGCGGTAGAGTAGCTCGGCAGCCTTGTGGAAGACTTCTCCAAAGAGGATGGCGTCCAAGCCATCTGCTGGGTCGGGATCTACGCGCATCCCCTCGACATAGCGATAGTAGAACTTGAGCGGACAGGAAGTGTAGGTGTTCAGTGCTGATGGCGAGAGATTGCGGCGGTCTTTGCCCTGACGCCCATGGTTGTCATAGAATCCACGCAGGCGAAGCATCAATTCGGGTGTTTTGGGGATGACAATGTCCTCCTGTCCTGGGGCATAGCTGGCTGCCTGCAGGACACGGTGTTCTATGGGAAAGTCTGTCTCTGCCAGAAGCTGTCGCAGGAAACGCGAGATCTCGTTTTGCCGTGTGCCGGCGTTACTCTCGTTATAGACAAATGTTACGTGCTCGGCACGCTGGATGAGACGATAGAAATAGTAAGCATATACGGCTATCTTGTGGTGGAGCGTGGTGAGACCGAAGGCTTCACGGAGATAGTAAGGAACGAAACTGCTGTCTGTCACCTTCTTGGGAAGGTAGCCTTCGCCGACGCTGAGCATCAAGATGTTGCGAAAGTCCAAGGCACGTGTTTCGAGGACTCCCATCACCTGAAGTCCGATGGCGGGTTCGCCATGGAAGGGAATTGTCTCGGAGCGAAGGACTGAGCGCAGGAGGCGCGTCAACGTCTGCGCATTGACATCGAGCAGCGGCTGACTGCCTGACATCAAGTCAATGAGACGGTTTACACAAGTGTAAACGCGGAAGATGGATTCCGAGGCGATGAGGTCATCCTTGAGATGGGGTGCAAGGTCAGTGATGATGCCCAGAAGATATGTGAGTAAGGCACTCCCCTGCCCCGCCACTTGCAGCCAACGACTTTCCTCGAGAAGTTGCGCGTATGGATGGGCTTTCACACGGCGCAGGGCAGACTGGCGAAAACGCTGTACGGAGGCGTCGTAGCCTTCGGCCTGCATCTCGGTGAGCGCCAGGAGGAAACTATAGACAGGCGTGTCGGCAAGCGGAAACCCCATGGTGACGTTGAGGGGGGTGTCGTCTGACGGGATGGCATGGAGGACAGGCTGCAGGAGTTGTTCGTTGCATAGAACAACGGCCGTGTGATTTCCCTGCGGTGTGAGGTGCTCGGAGAGCCATTGCGGAAGGTAGCGTGCCTGAGCATTCTCGCTGGAAGTGGTAATGAAGGTGAACTGCTTGGGCTTGCGGAAGTTGTCGAAGTATTCGGACGGGAGTGCGTTGCCGTAGCGTTCCAAATTGCGGCGCAGAAAAAAGCCTGCTTCGTGCGAGGTGCCGGTGGAATTGACATAGAAGGTGTCGTAATCCCAATAGAAGAGCGCCTGATTGCGATGTTGTAGCTCGTCGAAAAGTGCTTGCTCGACGGCGTTGAGGACATTGAACCCCACGAAGACATAGGTCTTGTCTTCGTCGCAAAGAGAATTTATAGAACTCTTATTTTTAAGCTTCAGTATGACATCACGTTCAAGGGCACCCTCGTATAGCAGACCATCGGTGCGCATAGAGGCGTTTAAGTCTGCATAGATAGCCGGCAGGTGTTCCCACAGTTGCAGAAAGCGTTCCTTGAGCTGCGAGTTCTGCTCAAGGGAGAAGTTGCTGAAGAAGGACTGCAGAGCTTGCTCCTGCTCGGGTGTGATATATGAGTTGTCATCGAGGGCGTGCAAGTCGCGGATATTAGTGAATAGACTCTGCGCATCCACGAGCTGCTTGTCGATGTCGTCGAAGTCGGACAGCAGTATTTCGCCCCAGTTGTAGAACTGATCCAGCGTCTGGGGTTCTGGGACATGGCCGGCATAGATACGATAGAGGCGGCAGACGCTATCAATGGTGTCGCACAGCGTATAGGGAGATGCCTCGGCAAAGAGTTCGCTGATGGTGCGGTAGGTCGGTGTCCACACGGGAACGTCGGAAGCTTCGACGAGGGCCTGATCCAAGAAGAGTCTGGCGCGTTTGCCGGGGAAGACAACTACGAGTTGGCTGAGGTTGGTGCCGAAGCGTTCCAGCATAGACTTGGCAACAGATTGTAGAAAGGATGTCATTATATATAATAAGGTGTGGTTAAACGATTACTTGTACTCGGGAAGAATAAACGAACCAGAGGTAGCCTTCGATGTGGGCAGAAGGATACATTTGAGAGAGCAATTGCATGTAGTTGCGGACTTGTTGCTCGTAGTCGGGATGGTGGCGCCCGAACTTGAAATCGACGACAACGACCTGTGAGCCGTCTGCAGAGACCATCACGCGGTCGGGACGATGTGTCTCCATCTCTTTCGTCTCGGGATTGGCGCTGATGATAGAGCATTCATTGAAAATCGTCCAGTCGTCAGAAAACCAAGAGGCTATCTTGGGGTCATCGAATCCCTTAGAGAACCAAGCCTCTATATCGCTACGGCGCACGCTGACATAGGTGCCGTCGGCTGCATTGCGCGAGATGACACCTTCATGTTCCAGATTGTCCAACACGCGCGGCATATCCTCCAGCTTATGAATCTGCTGAAGCACGCTGTGCAGGAGGCGTCCCGTCTCGATGTACTGCTGCTGGCGATAGTGTTCTGAAGCTTCAACCTCCTCGGCATCGTCAGCGGTGAGCGAGGCAATGAACTGCTGCGATCGGTTGCTTTGCCGGAAGCTGGCCGACAGCGGATAGCTATGCATCTGGATGTCCAAGGGGGTTGGCTCTGGCGTCATTCGGTTTTTCATCTGCTCGGCAGAACTGGCTTCACGCGAGGCATTTCCCGTGGAGACTATAGGCTCGCCCATTACACAACTGCCTGCAAGCACGGCAGCGATAAGGTCCCCCACGGTGCGACGACTCTTGTTGAGGTCTTCTGCATTGCCTACAGCCCATGCATAGAAGTTCTTGACGGGACGTGTGAAGGCTACATAGAGAGCGTTGAGCTCGTCGAGACGCGAGAGGAGATGAGACTCGGCATATTCACGGGCGAAAACGGAATTCGGGGCGGTCTTGGCGTTGGGCGTAATGGGCAGGAGATTCAGGCTGTCATAGGGCGGAACCGATGGGGAGCACCATAGCAGGTCGGTGGCACGGTCACGCTCCAATGCCCAAGTGCAGAATGGCATAAAGACAGTGTGAAACTCCAGCCCCTTGGCTTTGTGAATGGTGATAATGCGGATACCATTGACCTGCCCGGCTGGAATGGCCTGGCGGGAGAGACGTTCTTCCCAAAAGGCGAGGAAGGAATGGATGTCCGCAGATTCGTTGTGAAGGAAGTCGAGGACGGCATCAAAGAAGCCGAAGAGATAGGCATCCTGGTGTGCGATTCTGTCGAGGTGCAGTTCGCGGTAAAGCGTCTCAAGCAGTTCGTAGAGTGGAAGACGTGATAACTGCGGGTCGAGTCCCTCGGCGGGATAGTCCTTGATATGAGTGCGAAGATAATAGGCAGAGATAGTGTCCGTGGCATCGTCCAACACACGCAGCGCAGCTATGAGCAGGTTGATGGCCGGAGAGGCAGCCAGCAGGAAAGCTTCATCGCTGACAATGGGCGGCATATCCGTGTCTTCGGCAAAGGAGGCGATGACAGGCTGCATGTCACTGTTGTTGCGCACGAGTATGGTCATGCAGGAATAAGGAAGACCTTGCTGATGGAGGTCGCGAATCTGCTGCTTGAGGTCGTTAAGAATCTCAGGCTCCCATTCCTCGCGCTTGGCATAGTCGCTGCTGTTGAGTAGTGAGAGCGAAACGAAGCCGGGGTCAGCACCAGGTGTCTGCTGTACGACATCCCCATAGGCGTGGGCAAAGGAGAAAGCATAAGGCAACAGGCGCGACTCTTCTATTGAGACCTCATCCAACCGCTTGGCGGCATCCTGGAAGAACTCGTTGTTGAAATGAATAATCGTGGAGGCGCTGCGGCGATTCGTGTCAAGGTTGTGGACAACAGGCGGTGGTGTCAGCGTGCGCTCGATGTCGCCCAGTATGCGCCAGTCACCGCCACGCCATCGGTAGATGCTTTGTTTGACATCTCCCACGATGAGGTTGCGGCCACCTTTGGCCAGGCTCTCAATGAGCAGGGCGCGGAAGTTCTTCCATTGCAGACGCGAAGTATCTTGAAATTCATCAATCATGACGTGGTGCAGCATTGCACCGATTTTCTCGAACACGAAGGGTGCATCACTCTCTCCAACCATTTGGCTGAGGAGAATGGGGGTCTTGGCCAGATTGAAACGTGAGGTTTCAGCATTGATGGCTGTCACCTCGCGATTGATGGCATCCAAAAGGCATAATGATTTCAAGTGTGCCAACGCTAAACGAGCGCTATTAATCGCATATTGAATAACCTGTAAACGGTTGATAATCATTGAGAGGTTTCCGCTTACCTCATCTGCTAGTTCAAGCATGGCGCCAACACGGTCGGCTTTCTTTAGGAGTGCCAGCGGGTCGTTCGCCCATCCGTGAATACGCGTTCCGATTTCTACAGTCGTTTCTCCGGCCTTCAGGTGCTCCACGAATGTGCGTAACGTCTGGCCATTAGAGAAGTCTGAAAAGGAGTAACCTGCATTGTAAACATGTTGTTCAAGACCGATGCCAAAACCCTTGACTTCCTCAACGGCATCGCTCTCTATGGTCTCTAACTTCCGTATGAAATCACGCATAAAGGCCGTGTCGTTAAGGCGCTCACGCAGTTGATCGCCGCGCATGAGATAATCTTCGTTGAAGATGGCACGCCCGAAGTTCTTCACCTCACGCGTGACATCCCAGCGCTGGTCGCCAGCTATACGGTCACGCACAAGGCTGTAGAGCCACTCAAAGACCTGCGGTTCATCCTGCAGACGTTCCACGATCCGATCTACGGCCTTCGACAGCACCTCGGTGTCGGAAATCTCAACCTGAAGGTTGGCTGTCAAACCCAGCTCATGAGCAAGACCTCGGAGGATGGTCTGGAAGAAGGCGTCGATGGTTTGAACACGGAAGCGGTTGTAGTCATGCAGGATCTGGTGCAGGGCAAAACGGCAACGTCGGCGGATCTCATCATCTGAATAGATTTCACCCACAATGCTCTCTGTTAAGGCATCCTTCAAAGCCTTGAAATACACTTGACTGGAAGGCAGCGAATGGCCGATTCCATAGAGTTGGCTGAGAATGCGGTCCTTCATCTCGGCTGTGGCCTTATTCGTGAACGTGACAGCAAGGATGCGGGCATACTCTCCATTCTCGTCTGCCAAGACGAGAAGCTTGATATATTGTACGGCCAGCGTGAAGGTTTTTCCGGAACCTGCTGATGCTTTGTAAACGGTGAGTGAAGCCATATGATTGGTATTATTTTATTGGGATTACAACGTTATCTTTTCAAGAGCGCAATGCAACTCAAGCGTGAGGAAACTACAAAGTGGTCAATTGGCTGCAAAGATATACAAGAAATGTAAAAAAGACAAAAGTTCAAGAAAATAATGATATTTTTTTTAAAATAATATGGATATTTGAAAAGAATGTCATACCTTTGCAGCGATGAACAGCCTATCTCAACATATTGAGTATTTGTTGCTCACGCATAATTGCGTGATAGTGCCACAATTTGGTGCTTTCGTAACACATTCCAGCAACGCCCAGCGAGCAGAAAGTGAAGAACTTTTCTTCCCTCCCAGACGCGTTGTGAGATTCAATCCTGCATTGACTGAGGACGATGGCCTTTTGGTGGATGTCGTGAGAGCCGTACATCAATGTCCTATCCCCGACGCCAAGCGCTTGATTCAGGCGATGGTTTTGCAACTACGCCAGCAGTTGCTGGCTGACGGTCAGACGGACTTTGGTACCATCGGCATCTTCACACAGGATGAAGACGGGAAAATGACTTTTTCGGCATGTCAAGCCGGCATCACCACACCGGATTATTACGGTTTGGATGCCTTCTCAATGTCTAAGCTTACAACATTACAGCGCCGCGACAAACTCGCTGACAAGCACAAGACAGCATCTGAAGGCTTTACCGATACCGACAAGCACATTGTCATTCGCATCAGCCGTCGTTCTTTGCGCTATGTTTCTACTGTTGCTGCAGTTGTCCTGCTATGCGTCCTTTTTGCACCGCCCATCCGTACTCATCACAAGCGGCTTACACAGCAGGCTTCCATGATCCCACCTGTGGAGAACGTAAAGGAAGCCCCCGCGAAGATGACTGTCATCACACCAACGGGAACCACAAAGACTGCTATACAGGCACCCATAGTGGAGCAGGCTGTGAAGGCTGAGACTGTAGCCGCCAAACCGGCATCTGCCCAGGCTAAGTATGCCATCGTTGTTGCAAGTAATGTCAGCATCAAGAACGCCGAACGCTATGTGGCCGATCTGCAGCTCCGCGGCTATGAGAACGCAGAAATTTTTGACAATGGAAAGATGCTGCGTGTAGTCCTTGGTGGATATGCCGACGAGACAGAGGCCTATAACCGCAACGCATTGCTGCACCACGAAGGTAAGGAGTTCGCATCCAGCTGGGTTATGAAGCTATGAAGAAAGTTCGTTGCCCTAAATGTAATCATTACATCACCTTCGACGAAACACGCTACAAGAAAGGAGAGACCTTGGTCTTTGAATGTCCCGATTGCCGCAAGCAGTTCGGTATTCGCATTGGTACTTCCCAGGAAGCAGAAAAAGAGGCTGTAGATTGCGGCTCAATCCTTGTTATCGAAAACGTGTTCCATTTTGAACAGACACTCCCTCTCGGTTTAGGCGACAACGTCATTGGCCGTTATGTGAAAGGCTGTGACATCAATCTTCCCATCGAGACCACAGATCCAAGCGTTGATACCACACATTGTATTATCAATGTTAGCCGCAACCGCACTGGACAATTTATTTACACAATTCGTGATGCTACACCTGATGGCACAGGTACTTTTGTGAGCAATACCATTCTGCGCGACAACGAACGACTGCGCATTGAGGACGGCACTATCATCACCATCGGTGCCACAACCATGATTCTACGCACCGCAGGCTGCTCGGACGAAGAAACGACAGCAGAAAGGAAACGATAGGAGGCCCGCATGCAGCAGGCCTCCTGTCAATATAATTAAGGTATCAGTTATTAGAACGGCAGGTCGTCAGTGCTATCACCGGTGAAAGCAGGTGCGGGAGCAGCGGGAGCAGCGGGAGCCGCACTTGCAACAGGAGCTGCTTGTTCAGCCGTGGGCGCAGGCGGGAAGGGCGACTGACCGGCAAAGGCGGCGCTGGCGTCAGCTGGAGCTGCTATGGCATTGGGATCGTAAGGCACGACCTTCCATGCACGGATTTGGTTGTACCAACGACCATTGAACTCATGAGCATCAATATCAAGACTTACAGTGAGCATCTGACCTACTTGAATGTTAAAGTTGGCAATGCGGTCAGTTCCGAAGACTTCAAAGTAACACTTCTTGGGGTACTGCTCCATCGTTTCCAAGATATAGGAAGCTACCTTCCACTCACTGCCGGAGCGCTGTGAAACACCTCCGCGCTCAGGGAGGACCATGATAATTTTACCAGATAATTCCATGTGAAAAAATGGGTTTATGAAGATGATTAATTGATGAAATGCTACGTCAAAAAGGATGCTTTCGTTGAAAAGCGTTGCAAATATAGCCATTTCTCCGCGAGTTTTGCTAATTTTTGGCTGTTTTTTTTGCCTATTCGAACAAAAGTTCCTAATTTTGCTCGGTTTTATAATGCAAGACGCTCTGATTCGACTCATAAAATAACAATCATATCATCATCACATGAAGATTAAAGTTTCCAGCGCGGCCCTGTTCAGCCGCCTCACCTCTATCAACCGAGTGCTCAACAGCAAGAACTCTCTCTCCATTCTGGACTGCTATCTGTTCGATGTCGATGGACAAAAAATGTCTATCACAGCCTCAGACAGCGAGACAACGCTTATCACCAGCGTGGAGCTAATTGAGAGTGACTCCAACGCCCGCTTCTGCATCAAGGCCAAGACCATCCAAGACTCCCTCAAGGAAATCTCAGATCAGCCCATCACGCTGGACGTGAATCTTGACAGTATGGAAGTCGTTGGCACCTACCAGAATGGTACTTTTAAGATTATCGGCGAGCGTGCCGACGAATATCCCTCGCCCCACAGCGTTGACACCGATGTTCAACACTTTGAGCTGCGCCAGAATGTGCTTCTTAACGGCATCAACCAGAGCATCTTCGCTACGGCCGATGATGAGATTCGTCCTGTAATGACTGGTATCTACTTTGATTTCACGCCAGAGTGTTTGGTCTTCGTGGGCACTGATGGCCGTAAACTTGTTCGTAAGAAGGATTTCTCCATTACGAGCGAGCAGCAGATTGGATTCATACTGCCCAAGAAGCCGGCGAACATCCTAAAAAGTCTCTTGCAGAAAAGCGATGCCATTGCGACTTTGGCCTTTAATGACAAATTAGCACGCGTGGAGACTCCCGACTTCACTCTCACCTGCCGTCTCATCGATGGCCGCTACCCCAATTACAACAGTGTGATTCCGCAGAACAATCCCTATAAGGCCACCATTGACCGTGCCGCACTCATATCTACACTCAAGCGCGTATTGGTGTTCAGCAGCCAAAGCAGTGCTCAGGTTAAGTTGGCGTTCAAGAAGGATATGCTCACGGTTAGCGGTAAAGATATCGATTTCTCCACATCGGCTGAGGAACGCCTGATTTGCGAGTATGACGCACCTGCCATGAACATCGGTTTCAAAGGCACATTGCTGTTAGATATCTTGGGCAATCTCGAAGGCAACGAGATTTGCTTCGAGTTGGCTGATCCTGGACGTGCCGGCATCATCACACCCTCCGAGCAAAAGGAAGGTGAAGAAATCCTGATGCTGCTGATGCCCATGATGCTTAATGACTAATGTATGAAACTGAAATTAGATTACCCCATCGTCTTCTTCGATTTGGAGACAACTGGCACCGACACCGTTAACGACCGCATTGTGGAGATATGCTTGTTGAAAGTATTCCCAAATGGTAACGAGGAGTCCAAGGTGATGAGAATTAACCCTGGCATACACATCCCCGAAGAAGCATCAAAAGTGCATGGCATCTATGACAGCGACGTGGCCGACTGTCCCAAATTTGCTGATGTAGCAGCAGACATTTGGGCGTTCATGCAAGGATGTGATTTAGGCGGTTTCAATTCTAACCACTTCGACATCCCGATGTTGGCAGAAGAGTTTCTGCGTGCAGGAATGAATCAGGCAGACCTTAGCAAATGTCGCCGCGTAGATGTTCAGAATATCTACCACAAGTTGGAGCGACGCACACTCATAGCTGCCTATCAGTTCTACTGCCACAAGAACTTGGAAGACGCCCATTCTGCATTGGCCGACACAAAAGCCACCTATGAGGTGCTTTGTGCACAGCTCGATTACTATCCCGAGATATTGCAGAACAATATGGATTTCCTGGCAGAATACTCGCGTCGCGACCACAACGTGGATTTCGCAGGACGAATTGTATATGACGACCAGCATGTGCCAGTCTTCAACTTCGGCAAGTACAAAGGGATGGCCGTGCAGGATGTATTGCGTCGCGACCCTGGCTACTTCAGCTGGATTATGCAAGGTGATTTCTCCCGAAACACCAAGCAGGTTCTCACAGAGATAGCGCTCAGCAGCAAGTCCAAGTAACGGATAAATATATTACGTATAAGCAGAGTAACCATATAATACATTAGGTTAACCATTAAGGGATGAACATCGTCTTAGGTATCACAGGAAGCATTGCTGCCTACAAGGCGTGCACACTCATTCGCCAGTTCGTGAAACAAGGCCATGAAGTGCAAGTGGTGATTACCCCCGCAGGCAAGGAGTTTATCACCCCGATAACCCTGTCAGCGCTCACATCAAAACCTGTCATCAGTGACTTCTTCTCACAGCGCGACGGTACATGGCATAGTCATGTAGATTTGGGACTGTGGGCCGATGCGATGGTTATTGCTCCTGCTACGGCATCCACCATCGGCAAGATGGCTCATGGCATTGCTGATAATATGCTCATCACAACCTATCTCTCGATGAAGGCACCAGTGTTCATTGCTCCCGCCATGGATCTTGATATGTGGGCACACCCTGCCACCCAGGAAAATCTGCAGCTGCTACGCCAACGCGGCGTCACCGTCATCGAACCTGCAAGCGGCGAACTGGCCAGCCACCTTGTTGGCAAAGGTCGCATGGAAGAACCTGAGAAGATTTCAGAATTTGTCTTAGGACATCTTCCATCTCATGAAAGCGAGAAGACTCTTTCCGGCCGTCGCATCCTGATAACCGCAGGACCCACCTACGAGCGCATTGACCCCGTCCGCTTCATCGGCAACTATTCCAGTGGGAAGATGGGTTACGCGCTGGCTGAGGAATGTGCACGTCGTGGTGCTGATGTAGAGCTCGTCAGCGGTCCCGTACAGTGTACAACCTCATTGCCGGCTATAACCGTAACCCACGTAGAAAGTGCTCAAGAGATGTGGGAGGCAGCCAGCCATCTCTTCCCGACAACCGATGCCGGCATCCTCTGTGCTGCCGTCGCCGACTTTACACCAGACCAGGTCAACGACACGAAGATTAAGCGGGAAGGTGACGGTCTTGTACTGAGGCTGAAACCGACGCCGGACATTGCTAGAGGATTAGGTGAGATGAAACGCGAAGACCAACGTCTTGTGGGCTTTGCCCTTGAGACTCACAATGAACTTCCACATGCGCAGGAGAAACTTCGCCGCAAGAATCTGGACTTTATCGTACTCAACTCCTTGCAGGACAAAGGTGCCGGTTTCCAGCACGACACGAATAAAGTGACTATCGTTACGCCGACAACGCAGATCCCCTACCCTCTAAAATCCAAGAAAGAGGTAGCCTGCGACATCATCAACCATCTCGTCAGTATCTTATGAGAAAGGGCCTTTTCTTCATAGCGCTATGGCTCATCAGCTGGAGTGTTCAGTCACAGGAGCTGAACGCAAAAGTGAGCATCAACCGTACTCAAGTGTCTAACACCAAGTCGGGTGTCTTCGATGCTTTGGAGAACAAGGTCACACGTCTGCTGAACGAACATGCTTGGACCAATCAGAAGTACCGCGATTTCGAACGCATACAATGTACCTTCAACATCACCATAGACACATACAGCGAGACAGACAACTCCTTTAAAGGCAGTTTGATTGTGGCTGGAATACGTCCGGTCTTTAACTCATCCTACACGACAACCGTGTTCAGCATGACGGACAAGGACTTTAACTTTTCATTCCAAGAGTTCGACCAGCTGGAATGGAGGCCGGAACAGGTGGACAACAACCTGACGGCAATGATTGCTTACTGGGCCTACCTGCTTATAGGGATGGATATGGACGCGATGTCTCCCATGGGTGGAACTCAGGTGTTGCAGATGGCACAGGACGTGTGCAACAACGCAGAGATGCTGGGCTTCGCCGGCTGGAAAGCTTTCGACGATACTAAGAACCGCTATGCCATCGTCAATGATTATCTCGACGGTGCGCTAGAACCGTTCCGTCAACTGCAATATACCTACTACCGCACCGGTCTTGACCAAATGGCGGATAACGCTGAGGCTGCGCGTGCTACGATTACCGAGGCCTTGAATCTGCTGAAGACGGCTCATGAGAACAAATCGTTAAGTATGCTCCCCCAGATCTTCACCGACTACAAACGCGATGAGTTGGTAAGCATCTTCAGCGGGCAGGGCAGTTCCAAGGATCGCGAAGCCGTCTATGACATTCTCTTCCGTATCAATCCCTCGCAGAACACTTATTGGGAGAAAATCAAGAATTGAATGCTGCAATCCCTCATCATACAAAATTACGCCCTCATCAGCGAACTCCGAATGGAGTTCGAACGTGGATTCTCTGTAATCACTGGTGAGACGGGAGCTGGCAAGAGCATCCTGCTGGGAGCTATCGGTCTGCTCCTTGGCGGACGTGCTGAAGCTAGAATGATTAAGTCTGGCGCAAAACGCTGCATCATCGAAGCCGAATTCGATCTCACAGGTTATCAAATGGAGTCTTTCTTTGAGGATAATGACATAGACTTCGATGGCCATAGTTGTATTATACGCAGAGAATTAAGCGACAACGGTAAAAGTCGTGCTTTCATCAATGATACTCCTGTGCAGGTTGTACAACTCCGCACGCTGGGCAGCCAACTACTTGACATCCATTCTCAACACCAGAACCTGTTGTTGAGTCAGGAGAACTTCCAGCTCAACGTGGTGGACATCATTGCCCACGACCAGCAGGAATTGCAAAGCTATCGCTCCCTCTTTGATGCCTATCATCAAGCACAGCGCGCTTTGCTGGATGCCGAGTCATCCCTTGCTCGTGGCCGTGAGGATGAAGACTACCTGCGCTTTCAGCTACAACAGTTGGATGACCTTCAACTGGAGATTGGCAAACAGGAAGAAATGGAACAGGAACAGCAGATGCTTGAGCACGCTGAGGAAATACGCGAGGCGCTGTGGACTGCCGAACAGTTTATGCAAGGTGATGAGCGCACTACGAGCGGTGTACTGCAGACACTTCACGATGTAGAACGTCAGCTTAGCAGCATTGCTTCCCTCTTGCCCGCTGCCGATGAACTGACAGAACGGATTAACAACTGTCACATTGAACTCAAGGATATCGCATCGGAACTCAACACACAGGCCACTCAGGTTGACGTAGATCCAGCTCGACTGGAGGTTGTCAACGAATGGCTCAGCAGCTTCTATAGCGCCCAACAGAAACATCATGTCCAGAGCGAGCAGCAACTTTTAGACCTCGCCGAAGACTTCCGACGAAGGCTGGCTCTCATCGACAATAGCGACGAGCAGTTAGAAGCGTTACGTAATGCTAGCGCGCAGGCTAAGCGGGCCCTCATGAAGCAAGGCACTCGCTTGACAGGACTCCGCAAGAAAGCGGCTCAAGAAGTGGAAAAGAAGATGAAGGAATTACTTGTGCCACTGGGAATTCCCAACGTGCAGTTCCACATCACCATCAACGAGCGTCCTGAGCCATCAACCACCGGTCTGGATAGTGTCAATTTCCTTTTCTGCGCCAACAAGAATGGTCAGCTACAGGACATCGCTGATATTGCCTCCGGCGGTGAGATTGCCCGTGTCATGCTGTCCCTCAAAGCACTTATCAGTACAGCCGTACATCAGCCTACCATCATCTTTGATGAAATAGATACCGGCGTTAGCGGACATATTGCAGAACGGATGGCCACTATGATGAAAACCATGGGCGACGAGGGTCGTCAGGTCATCTCCATTACACATCTCCCGCAGATTGCTGCGATGGGAAACCATCACTATCGTGTCTTTAAACTTGATGATGACGAAGGCACTACCAGTCATATCGAACACCTTGATGCCGAGAAACGTATCATCGAGATCGCCCATATGCTTAGCGGTGCTGAACTGACAGATGCCGCCATTGAGAACGCAAAATCACTTCTCTCTCATGCCCAAACACTTTGAACTTCACCGCAGCTTCTTGCTGCTCTTATTCCTCGTTGCTTCGACTACCCTCTTTGCACAAGCTCCGAAATGGCAGAAAAAGGCTCATAAGGCGATGCTAAGTATTATCACTTATGGTGCTGATGGTCAGATGCTTCACACCACAAACGGCTTTTTCATCCATCCCGACGGCATCGTGCTTTCCGACTACCATTCTTTTCAGGGTGCTGTGCGAGCTGCGGTTTTTGATGCTTCCGGCAATGAATGGCCAGTGGAATCTATCATGGGCGCCAACTCGCTGTATGATGTTGTGAAAGTCAAAGTGTCTGCAAAAAAAGCGGTATCGCTCACGCTGGCTTCTGATGATTCCCAGAAGGGTGCCAAGGTCTTCATCCTTCCCTATTCCTCTAACAACAGTCATGCTATTTCCAGCACTATCACGGACGTCTCCACATTTAATGAACATTATTCCTATTACACGCTGCCCATACGCGTTCCCGAAAAGTGGACATCATGCCCCGTCATGAACGAGACAGGTGATGTCATAGGTCTTCTCCAGATGGCAGCTATGGCCAAGGATACTTGCAGCTACGCCGTTTCAGCGCTT
The DNA here is from genome assembly GCA_015060555.1 of Prevotella sp. GTDB lineage: Bacteria > Bacteroidota > Bacteroidia > Bacteroidales > Bacteroidaceae > Physcousia. Next base: position 9,582 of record SUYG01000013.1, on the reverse strand, counting down.
TTTGCCGACAGCCTGCACACGCACGCCCTCTCCGCTGCCACTTCGGACTATCAGGCGATTCCAATGAAGAAAGCACTGCCGGGTGAAGCCACTCAGGCACACAGTTTTATTTATCTAACGGGTACGCGTGACACCACCTTGTACCTCTCTTATGTCGAGGACTACCTCACCCTGTTCCCCACCGAAGCCAATGGCTACACGATGAAAGCAGAAATGCTGGCAGACCTCCGTCGCTACGACGAAGCAGAAGCTGTATGGGCGGCTGGAATGAAAGCTGCCTCACACCCCGAAGACATCTATTACTCTCGTGCGAATGCGATATTCCGCCATGTGTCAATGGACAAAGCCCCTGAGAGTTGGACACTCGACACTGCGATGGAGGAAGTGGAACACGCGAGGAGCATTAATCCCCTCCCTGTCTATTCAGCGTTGAAAGCACAGATTCTTTATAGCCAAAAGGAATACGCGAAAGCTTGCGAACAGTTTCTGGCGCTGAACAACACGAATCTGCGCTCGGCAGACAACTTCCTATATGCAGCCCAATGCCAGCAGATGGTCAACGACACCCTTGCAGTCCTCGCATTGCAGGATAGCGCCGTTGCGTGCTTCACTAAGCCCTATGTGGAAGCCGCCGCACCAGCGCTGCTCATGCGTTCCGGCACACTCATCAGCCTTCATCGCTACCGTGAGGCCGTACGAGACCTCAACGATTACGAACATTTGAAATCCAAAAATCTGACGGCCAACTTCTATTATCGTCGCGAACAGGCAGAGATGCGCTGCCGAATGTTCCAACAGGCGCTCTCGGATATTGAGCAAGCCGTGAAGATGGCACCTCGCGAGCCCCTTTTCCAAGCCGAAGCTGCTGCCGTTCACTACCGCTTTGGCAATTTGGACGATGCCATCGCTGCCGCACGACAGGCCATCGCGCTCGATGACGAATTCGCCGACGCCCACCGCATCCTCGGGGTCTGTCTGCGTGCACAACAGAAAGAGACCGAAGCCCGCACAGCCCTTCAACGCGCTGCAGACCTTGGCGATGAAATGGCCAAGTCCCTCCTCAATGCGGCCCCCTAAGACACTCAACACACCTTCACTTCTCATTTCTCATTTTTCATTGTTCACTTATCATTTTTAACTGTTCACCTTGAAACTCATCCTTCTCGTCATAGGTAAGACCACAGATAAACATGTTCAGGCGCTCATTGATGATTACACGAAGCGTCTGAGTCACTATGTGCCGTTTGCACTTGATGTAATCCCTGAGTTGCGCAACACCAAGGCCCTAACGCCTGAGCAACAGAAGGTGCAGGAGGCTGAGCTTATCAGAAAACAGCTTCAGGCTGGCGACCATGTGGTTCTGCTTGATGAACACGGCGCCGAACGCAGGTCTGTCGTTTTTGCCGAATGGCTTGGCAAGCGGATGGCTGCCGGTCCTCGTCGTATCGTATTCATTGTGGGTGGCCCCTATGGCTTTGATGCCTCCATCTATGCCCTTGCCGCCGAAGAGATATCCCTGTCGCAGATGACCTTCTCCCATCAGCTCATCCGCGTTCTATTCACCGAACAACTCTACCGCGCCTGCACAATCTTGCGCGGTGAACCCTATCATCATGAGTAACAATCACAACATGACCGGCGCAGAGTACGCCGCTTCTAAATACAATGAGCTCACCGTTCGCGAGGAAACAACCCTGCTGGAGTTCCTCATTAAGGCAATGAGCCTCTCGCGCAACCGCGCCAAAGACATTCTTTCCGGGCATGGTGTCACCGTGGACCGCCGGAATACGACACGCTACGACGAGCCTCTACACCCTGGGCAGGTTGTTCGTGTAAGCAAGCATAAGCAGTCCAACCAGCTCCTGAACCGCTATGTGAAGATTGTCTATGAAGACAAAGACTTGGTGGTCATTGAAAAGAGCGAGGGCATACTCTCAATGCCAGCCACGGCAAAGCAATACTCAGCTAAACAAGTACTTGATGAATATTTTGCCAAGCGCCACTTTAAGTGCACAGCTCACACCGTTCATCGTTTGGACCGTGAAACAAGCGGTTTGATGATGTATGCTAAAAGCATTGAGATAGCCAAAATATTGGAAGACAACTGGCACGACATCGTCTTCGACCGACGCTACATTGCCGCTGTCAGCGGTGAAATGGAACATGAGGGCGGAACCATCGAATCGTGGCTCAAAGACAACAAAGCCTATGTCACATACTCATCTCCTGAAGACCCCGGCGGCGGCAAGTATGCCATCACGCACTATCACACCTTGAAGACCACAGCGCGCTATTCACTCGTAGAACTCAAACTAGAGACGGGCCGCAAGAACCAGATTCGCGTTCATATGCAAGATATCGGTCATCCTATTCTGGGTGATAACAAGTATGGAAACGGCAGCGACCCCATTGGCCGCCTCTGTCTCCACGCTTTCCGTTTGCATTTCTACCATCCCCGCACAGGCGAGGTCATGCGATTTGAGACGCCTTACCCCCGCGACTTTTTGAAACTCTTTAACAACGCTACAACAGAACCGAACTCTTAAACATCATAATTATGAAGAAACAAATCCTTCCCATTATTATCGTTGCTGCCAGCCTGCTTTTTACAAGCTGCGGACTTGGCACAAACGGCATGAGCACAACCGGTGCCTCTACCTCACCAAGTACTACAGAATCCGTTGCTTCCGCTGGTGCAAGCATACTCAACGACCTGCTTGGCTCGCTGCTCAGCAAGACCATCACCGAACGCAGTTTCATTGGCACCTGGACTTATCAGTCTCCAGAAGTTCGTTTTGAGAGCGAGAACCTTTTGTCTAAGGCTGGAGGCTCTGTAATGGCATCTTCCATCGAGAAGAAACTTGACAGCTATCTGGGTAAGGTTGGAATCACTAAAGGTGTCACCACCTTCACCTTCAAGAGCGACAAAACTTACATCATCCAAACGAAGGGTAAGACAATCTCTTCTGGCACATACACCTACGATCAGTCCAACCAGATGCTCTCCATGCAGGGCACTTTTGGCTTGATGAACCAGAGCTGCCTCGTCGGAATGGATGGCACTAATCTCTGCCTGCTTTACGATGCCGACAAGCTCCTTTCTGTCATGAATTCAGCTGCCAGTGTTTTAGGTCAGGCCAACAGCACACTTGGTTCCGTCGCCTCTGTGTTTGGTAACAACTATAATGGCATGAAAGTCGGTTTCAGCCTTGCAAAGTAAGAATTGGCAAGAAAAAACGACAAAATAACACCTTATTATATAAAATAAAAGGGGAGAAGATATTCATCTCGCCTTTTTTTTGTACTTTTGCCGCAAATTTTTCAACCAACACACATAACGTTTAAGAAAATGAACAAGATTGTTGCTAAGGAACAGTTTTCAGAGAAAGTATTCAAGCTGGTGGTCGAGGCTCCCCTGATTGCCAAGGCTCGTCGTGCCGGACACTTCGTCATCGTTCGCGTGGGCGAGAAGGGTGAGCGTATGCCGCTGACCATCGCCGATGCCGACGTGCAGGCCGGAACCATCACCCTCGTGGTGCAGAAGGTGGGCGTGAGCTCCACGAAGCTCTGCGACCTCAACGTGGGCGACGAGATCACCGACGTGGTAGGTCCTCTCGGCAAGGCTACACATATCGAGAACTTCGGCACCGTGGTGTGTGCCGGCGGTGGCGTAGGCGTGGCTCCTATGCTCCCCATCATCAAGGCTCTGAAAGCTGCCGGCAACCGTGTCATCAGCGTGCTGGCCGGACGCTCGAAGGATCTCATCATCCTCGAAGACGAGGTCCGCAAACACTCCGATGAGGTCATCATCATGACCGACGACGGGTCGTACGGCCAGAAGGGAGTCGTCACCGTGGGTATCGAGCAGGTCATCCAGCGCGAGACCGTCAACAAGGTCTTTGCCATCGGTCCTGCCATCATGATGAAGTTCTGCTGTCTCCTGACAAAGAAATATGGCATCAGCACCGATGTCTCGCTGAACACCATCATGGTGGACGGCACGGGCATGTGCGGTGCCTGCCGCATCACCGTTGGCGGCAAGACACGCTTCGTCTGCGTCGATGGCCCTGAGTTCGACGGCCACGAAGTGGATTTCGACGAGATGCTGTCACGAATGACGGCGTTCAAGGAAGAAGAGATGGAGGCGATGAATAAGCCCCTCTCTAACTCCCCCCGTGGGGGGGAGGACTCTTTGTCCTTGGGCAATCCTACTAATGTGAAATCAAGTGGCCATGAATCCCTCCCCCCCACGGGGGGAGATGGAGAGGGGCTTTTGACCGACCGCAACGCCCCCTGGCGCGAAGAGCTGCGCAAGAGCATGAAGGCCAAGGAGCGCACTGCCATTGAGCGCGTCAAGATGCCGGAGCTCGATCCCGTTTATCGTGCCACCACCCGCACTGAAGAGGTCAACAAGGGTCTCACCAAGGAGCAGGCGCTGCTGGAAGCCAAGCGCTGCCTCGACTGCGCCAAACCCACCTGCATGGAGGGCTGCCCTGTAAACATCCAGATTCCTTCGTTCATCAAGAACATCGAGCGCGGCAACTTCCTCGGCGCTGCCCAGGTGCTGAAGCAGACCTCTGCCCTACCCGCTGTCTGCGGTCGCGTATGCCCGCAGGAGAAGCAATGCGAGAGCAAGTGCATCCATCTGAAGATGAACGAGCCCGCTGTGGCCATCGGCTATCTGGAGCGTTTCGCGGCTGACTACGAGCGCGAGAGCGGACAGATGGCCATCCCCGAGTGCGCCCCTGCCAACGGCAAGAAGATTGCCGTCGTGGGCTCTGGCCCTTCTGGCTTGAGCTTCGCTGGCGACATGGCTAAGCTGGGCTACGACGTCACCGTCTTCGAAGCGTTGCATGAGATTGGCGGCGTGCTGAAATACGGCATCCCCGAGTTCCGTCTGCCCAACGCCATCGTGGATGTGGAAATCAACAACCTCGAGAAGATGGGCGTGAAGTTCGTCAAAGACTGCATCATCGGCAAGACCATTGCCGTCGAAGAGCTGGAGAAGCAGGGCTTCGCAGGCATCTTCGTAGGCTCCGGTGCCGGTCTGCCCAACTTCATGAACATCCCCGGCGAGAACCTCAAGGGCATCATGTCCTCCAACGAATATCTCACCCGCGTGAACCTCATGGATGCCTCCAACCCCGAGACCGACACCCCCATCCACCGCGCCAAGAGCGTGATGGTTGTCGGCGGCGGCAACACCGCCATGGACTCCTGCCGCACGGCCAAGCGTCTGGGCGCCGAACGTGTGTTCATCGCCTACCGTCGCAGCGAGGCTGAGATGCCTGCCCGTCTGGAAGAGGTGAAGCACGCCAAGGAAGAGGGCATCGAGTTCCTGACGCTCCACAACCCCATCGAATATCTGGCCGATGACAAGGGCAACGTCCGCGCCGTTGTGCTGCAGAAGATGGAACTCGGCGAGCCCGATGCCAGCGGTCGTCGCAGCCCGCAGCCCATCCCCGGCGCCACCGAGACCATCGACATCGACCAGGCCATCGTGGCCGTCGGTGTGAGCCCGAACCCCATCGTGCCCACCAGCATCGAGGGTCTGGAGCTCGGTCGCAAGAACACCATCGTAGTGAACGACGGTATGCAGACCAACATCCCCACCATCTTCGCCGGTGGTGACATCGTGCGCGGTGGTGCCACGGTCATTCTCGCCATGGGCGACGGCCGTCGTGCTGCGCAGAACATGCACGAGTACCTGAGCAAGTAAAAAATCAATTAGATATGATAAATAATAAATAATAGATAATAAATGAAAAATATAATGGAAGAGAGAACTTTCAATAACCGCCAACGCTCCGCCGCAAGGCTATTGTTTATTGTTTGTTGTTTATTATTTATCATTCCTTCTGAGTCCGCCGTGGCACAGAAGAAGCGGACAGCAAAGCCTGCCGTGCCCGTGGAAGAGCAGGTGCAGGCAGCCTTCGCCGCCTACGACTTCGAGCACGCCGAGAGCCTGCTCACCACCGAGATTGCGGCGCTGAAGAGAAAGCGCAAGAGCACGGGCAAGCTGGAAACGATGTTGGAGCGCACACGTCAGGCAGCCCTGAAGCTGCACGCCACCGAGCGCATCACCATCATCGACAGCCTGGTGTGCCCCAAGAACCTCATGCTGCGCAACATACGTCTCAGCCTGGAGAGCGGACGCATTGACAGCTACGCCTCCACCTTCCACCAGCGCGACAACAGCGGCGCTACCATCTATGAGAACGAGTTTGGCAACAAGCGCTTCCTCGCCCTCCCCGCCCCCGTTCCAGAAAGTAGCGCTACAACTCCAGAGGACTCTCCCGAAGACTCTGCCAGAAGCTCTTCTGCCCCTGAATCCCCCTCCCTCCGCCTCGCCGTTTCCGACAAGCTCGGAACAACTTGGTCTGCCCCGGCCTTCCTCACCGGCCTCATTGATGGCGAAGACCTCGAAGATGCCCCAGACTACGCAGAGAACTATCCCTTCCTGCTCTCCGACGGCATCACCCTCTACTACGCAGCCACAGGACCCGAGAGCCTCGGAGGCTATGACATCTTCGTCACACGCTCCGACGGCGAGGACGGCAGCTTCCTCTCACCTGAAAACATCGGGTACCCCTATAACTCGCCGGCCAACGACTACCTCCTGGCCATCGATGAGTTCAACCAACTGGGATGGTTCGTCAGCGACCGCAACCAGCCCGCCGACAGCGTGTGCATCTACACCTTCATCCCCAACGAGACCCGACAGATGTACGGCGACGAGCTCTCCGACGCACAGCTCCGTGCGAGAGCACGCATTACCAGCATCCGCGACACATGGAACCCGGATGACAAGGAGATGATTGCCACAGCACGCAAACGCCTCACGGCCTTGCGACAGGGTGGCGGCAACGCCTCAACGGCAGCGGCTCCCGACTTCATCTTCCCCATCGACGACCAGCGCACCTACACCCACATGGCTGATTTCAAGTCACCCACTGCGCGAGAGAAGATGAAGCAATGGATTAAGCTCGACAAAGACGTCACCACAGACGCTACAATGCTTCAGCGCCTACGTGATAACTATGCCACAGCGAAGGCCAGCGAGCGCCAACAGATGGCAAACACCATTCAGCAGCTTGAAGCCACTCACTATCCTCAGCTGCAGCAGCTGCAGGAGCTGGGCAAGGAAATCCGCAACGATGAAATCAGTCACAAGTAACCAATAACCATGCTGCGACACATCGCAGCAAAGAATCATAGCTATGAAAAAAGTATTTCCCCCTTCAGAACTAATTATCAATGAAGACGGCAGCGTCTTCCACCTCCACTTACGCCCCGAATACCTTGCAGATAAGGTCATCCTCGTCGGAGACCCCGGACGCGTGCAGACCGTAGCAGCCCATTTCGAGCGCATGGAATGTGATATCCAGAGCCGTGAATTCCATACCATTACAGGTTGGTACCAGGGCAAGCGCATCAGCGTCGTATCTACTGGCATCGGCTGTGACAACATCGACATCGTCATGAACGAGCTCGACGCTCTGGTCAATATCGACTTCCCGTCGCGCACCGAGAACGACGAACACCGCACGCTCTCCATCGTGCGCATCGGCACCTGTGGCGGCCTCCAGCCCTTCACCCCTACAGGCTCCTTCATCGCCTCCGTCAAGAGCATCGGCTTCGATGGTCTCCTCAACTACTACGACGGACGCAACGATGTCTGCGACCTACAACTGGAAGAAGCTTTCAAGAAGCACATGAGCTGGTCGCCGCTCAAGGGTGCGCCCTACGTGGCAATAGCCAATCCCGAGCTCATCGAGCAGATAGCCCAAGACGACATGGTGCGCGGCATCACCATCGCCTGCGGCGGCTTCTATGGTCCCCAAGGCCGTCAGATCCGCCTCAAGATTCAAGACCCGCAGCAGAACGAGAAGGTGGAAGCCTTCGAGTACGACGGTCTGCACATTTGCAACTTCGAGATGGAAAGCTCCGCTGTTGCCGGCCTCGCAGCACTCCTCGGCCATCGCGCCATGACCTGCTGCATGGTCATCGCCAACCGCTACACCACCGAGATGAACACCGAGTACAAGAACTCCATCGACACCCTCATCCAAAAGGTGCTTGCGAGAATCTAAACGCTTAGTCATCTACCCCCAAGCTTGAAAGAAACCATCTGCGCCATAGCCACAGCTCCGGGCGGTGCCATCGGCATCGTCCGCGTCTCTGGTGCCGAAGCTTTCACGATTGCCCGTCAAGTATGTCCTCGCCTGACCCCTACGACGCCACCGCGCACCGCAGTCCTTACTCCCATCACCGCCAGCCCCGACGAGGTTCTCGATGAAGCCGTCGTCACCCTCTTCCGCGCCCCTGCCAGCTACACCGGCGAGGACTGCGTGGAGTTCTCCTGTCACGGTTCCCGCTATATTCTGAACAAAGTCCTGCAACTCCTTGTCCGGCATGGATGCCGCCTGGCAGAGCCCGGTGAATTTACGCAGCGTGCTTATCTCAATGGCAAGCTCGACCTCTCGCAGGCCGAGGCTGTCGCCGACCTCATTGCTGCTGACAGCGCCGCTGCCCATCGCGTTGCACTCTCCCAATTGAAAGGGCATTTCTCCAGCGAACTCTCTCGGTTGCGCGACCAACTCCTGCACCTCACTTCGCTGCTGGAGCTTGAACTCGACTTCGCTGACCACGAGGAGTTGGAGTTTGCCAACCGACCAGAACTTCTGGCATTGGCAGAGAAGATAGATGCTCACATCACACATCTGTCCAGCACCTTCCAAACAGGCAATGCCCTCAAGAACGGCATCCCCGTGGCCATTGTCGGAGCCCCCAACGTGGGCAAGAGCACCCTCCTCAACGCCCTCCTCGGCGAGGAACGCGCCATCGTCAGCGACATCCAAGGCACCACGCGCGATGCCATTGAAGACACCCTGCAACTCGGCGGCATCACCTTCCGCTTCATTGACACCGCTGGCATCCGCCACACCGACGACACCATTGAGAACCTTGGCATCCAGCGTTCCATAGCTGCCGTGCAGCGGGCGCAGATTGTGGTGTTGATGAAAGAGCCCGGTGTCCCCTACCCTGAAGTCCCGCTTCGCGAAGACCAGACCGTCATTCGCATAGAGAACAAGACCGAAGCCTTCCAAGCCAAATACGGCGTTGGGCTCGACGACCTGCGCCAGCGTTTCATCGATGCAGCTCCCACGACATCGGCTGAAGATGTCATCGTAACCTCAGCCCGCCACTACGAAGCCCTCTGCCGCGCTCACGACAGTCTCACCCGCGTCATCGACGGCTTAGGTGAGCATTCTCTATTACCTACAGACCTCATCGCCGAGGATTTACGCCTCACCCTCGCCTCTCTCGCCGACATCACCGGCGGCGCCATCACTCCCCAAGAAACCCTCAACAACATCTTCTCCCACTTCTGTATCGGAAAGTAGATTCTGCGTGGGGAAGTGAGATGTATAATGGTTGAAAAAACTTTCGATTATATAGCAAAACTATAGAATACTCCAATTATTATAGAAATTTATCTCCATCTTCGCAATATTTGTGAATTCTGACAGAAATAGCATGCAGAATGTACTCAGAAAGGTTATATTGCTATAACCTTTT
>SUYG01000012.1:0-41995 GCA_015060555.1 Prevotella sp. | reverse complement strand
TGCTCATGGCATGCTGCATACGGGGCGAGCGGTGCTTGTGGTACGACACGGAGCAGAGTGAACAATCGACGCAGGACATTCTGAAGAACCGCCTGCTGCCGATGATCAGGCTGCCGGGGAGTGACATCCCCATCAGCCTGGAAGAGACTGCCGAGGAGGATTCCCTCGCGGCAGAGGAGACGGCGTGCCCGCCGCCGGAGGCATTGATGCTGCAGCATCTGGACGTCTTCAACGTGCGATGCCTGAAGTACGAGGAGCGGCTGAGGCTGCTCATCACGGCGGTGCAGAAGTACCGTCCGGCATTGGTGGTGCTGGACGGTGTGCGCGACCTGTTGGCCGACATCAACGACGGCGTGCGGGCACAGGAGGTCGTGGAGCAGCTGATGAAGCTGGCGCAGCAGACGGGCTGCTGCCTCGTGTGTGTGCTCCACCAGAACAAGGGTGCCGAGGACCGCAACCTGCGCGGATGGATAGGTACGGAGCTGATGAACAAGGCCTTCGAGGTGTATGCCTGTGAGAAGGTGAAGCCGGAGAACATCTTCGTGGTGGAGCAGACGCATACGCGTAAGTACGACCTCGACGAGATGCTGTTCTTCCGCATGGACGAGGCTACGGCGCTGCCCGTGGTCAGTGAAGCACCTCTGCGCTACGTCATGGAGAATGGCATCAAGCAGCTCGCGACATCACAGCCAGGGAACCGACTACCGCCCATGAACCGCGAATGGCTTATTTTCGATGAGCATAACAAACCGCACCCAAAGGTTCACGATCTTTTCTATGAGGCGCTGAAAGCTGGGCCACTCCATTACTACGACCTCCAGAAGAAAGTACAGACGTTGCTCAACTGCGGTACGCAGATGTGGAACAGCATGTTTCGCCAGATGCGTAGCAGCGGTGCAATCGTAAGAGGGACTAACAGCATTGGGCAATCAATGTGGCAACTACCCGTCAAAGAGGCTGAACAGAAGCCGCAGGAGCCGGAGCTTTTTGACTGGGACGCCGCCGACCTAGGGCAAACCCTCCCTCCCCTTAGCCCCCTATAAAGGGGGCCTAGGGGGGGGAGGTGCCGCCCGAATATGTCGAGGAAGGAGGAGGGGGAATGAAGAATGAAGAATGAAGAATGACGAATGAAGAATGACGAATGAAGAAGGCTGCGATTAAGCGAGAGGAGAGTCAAGCTCGCTTGAACTTTCCCGAACCGAGTAAGCAGCGAGAGCCATGAGAACTTGTTCTCTGATGGCCAAGTCGCGTTCGAGGTCGATAAAATCAACGTGAGCAGGCTCGACCGAAGGTCAATGAAGAATGACGAATGAAGAATGAAGGTTAAGGGTTAAGGGTTGAGGGTTCAGGGTTAAGGGCTAAGGGGAACTATGGGAGACCTAAGTAGTCGAAGATGATGCGGACTTGGTACGAGGTGAACGTACCTTTACAATCGTCAAACAAAAAGTCCTAAGGGTTTCGGCCCAAACCCTTAAAGGTTTCAGGCAAAAGCCTTAAGGGTTTCAGGCAATAGCCTAAAGGCCCCGAGCCCCCGGAATGAAGAAGGCTGCGATTAAGCGAGAGGAGAGTCAAGCTCGCTTGAACTATCCCAAGCGTGAGCAGGCTCGACCGAAGGTCAATGAAGAGTGATTTTTCATCGGGACAAATGACTACCTATAATGTTTATCAATTGAAGATTCATGAATTTCTCTCTATAAATATCATTCTTCGGGAGGGCTATCTTTGGCAAATTACTCTTACTTTCCTCCTTATTCGTGACATTTGCCTTTAAAAGAAATAGTTTGTCCAAAGGACAATTTACAGTATCGGACTTGGCTGTTCTTTCTTGACAAAGCGAATCCTTTGGAATAGAGCAACTATCTTTAGGCGTTTGTGCCTGCCCCGTCATTGCGACAAGAGCGAGCAGGATGGTGATGACGGCTTGCTTCATATTCATTTTGTGTTATTGTTATAACTTAAACTGACTCAACATTTCAGCGCCTTTGTAGGACAGACCTTCGTACATTGCTGGCAGAGGATACATTCGGTGGCATTCTTACGACTGCGCGAATTGTTGTTTACCTCAACATCCATCGGACATATCTTCAGACATTTTCTGCAACGGATGCATTTGTCTTCGTCGCACTTGATACGAAGTAGAGAATAATAGCTCATAGGTTTCAAGAATACCGTTATTGGGCAAATGTATTTACAGAAGGCTCTATTGTCTTTGAGCAAGATGGCAAGGGCAATTCCAACAACATAATAAAACAAGTTTCCTACTACAAAGAGTATAAACATCGTATAGGCATCAGCCATATCAAACCAAAATAGGAGAAGGACGATAGCCAACGACAAGGCGAACATGATGTATCGGATGAAGCCCCACTTCTTTCTTGGTACTTTGTTCTGTTTGTAAGGCAATAGATCGAGAATCATAGTTGTCCAACAGGCAAATCCACACCATCCTCTCCCGAATAGTAACGGGCCGAGAATCTTAGCAATAGCATAATGTAGCGTACCAGCCCCCACGACACCACATAGCAGATAGTACCAAAGGCCTTCAATCTGCAAATTCTCACGGCATATCAGACCGAGAAACACGAGCATATAAGAGCCGACACCAAACTGAGTAAATTCTCTGGCATACTTCCAGCCTTCTGTGAAAAGAAGAAGTCCCAATGCGACCCAAATGCCAATATAGGAGAAGTTAAGCAGAAAGAACAGTTTGCCCGTAGCCTGCCACAGCCAGACGGCAATAGTTTCGAATACCAAGAACAATATGATAGATGTACGATACTTTTTAATTGTAAACACTAATTTCATTTTGCCAATCAATTTGAATACTTAACGTTTTTGCCGCAAAGTTACTAAAAGTCCTACGAAAAAGCCCCCGACATGACCGAAAATCGGATGCCGGGGGTGAAACTCTGAAACTAGTTTCAGTGAATTTTTGTAAAAATGCTATTTTTGTGCTCCGAAAGAGATGTTTTTGCGAATTTTGGAAAGCATCTGCGGGGTGATGCAGAGGAAGAAAAAGAGACGCGGTCCAAGACTATGAAGGAAGTGGGCACTCTACGGGAAAATTGGATAAACAGGGGAGCGTAACTGGCACATGATTTCCAGAAGTCGTTCAGCACTTCCATTGCGAAATATGAGTGGGAGCGTTTTGAGTTGTTCTTCGGTAATAAAGAACGAGAAGCCTTGCAGTCGGGTGAAAAGATCTTCATACTTGTCTTTCACATGGGTCTCCATTTTTGCGAACAACGCATCTCTATCTCCATCAACAAGATGCATATATATAGCGCATCACCTCGCATAGATGAATGTGGCGCAAAAGCAGTTCCCTTTGGAATAACACATTTGTCCGTTCCCGTAAATGGAGCTGCAAAATGAACCAAATACTCCAGCTCTGTGTCCTCAGCCAATTCGAAGACGTTATCGCCAATCTTCAGTGCTTTAATTTGTTCTTGAGTAGCCATAGATTTCTATTCTTTTTTGCAAAAGTAGGCAATTTTCTCGATTTATCCAAATAAAAAGACTTTCACCGCTCGGCCTTAGGACGCTTTTCCAGGAAAAGAAGGCTTGTGGAAGTAACTTTTTTAGTATTTGTGCACCTCATTAGAAAAAAAATCGTATCTTTGTGGTCAATAATTGGCCTGATAATAATCCTTCTTTAAAAGGGACCTCCTGAGCATGAGGGTTAAAGGCTCTTTTTAAATGCCTAGTATACTCTATCCACTTTCTAAGCAAGGTGTTGACATACTCCATACTCTGAGTTGCTTTTAGCCATACTCATGAGTATGGCAAGAAGAAGGGAAAAGAGCCTAAAAGCAGGCTTAAGGCTGTTTGAAGAGAATGAAACAAAAATAATGTAACGGACAAAGACGTTATACAATTATGATAAGGTGAATATGACGAAAGAAGATATACTGAGATTAAGAGACACGGCAGAACAGACGCGAGTGCAGTTCAAGGAGCGTGTAACTCGCGATAACAAGTATGACGTGAGTTGCGAGATGGTGGCACAGAGCAATTCGCGTGGCGGCATGATTGTGGTAGGTATTGACGACAAGACGGGGCGCATCAATCCTCTCTCATTTGTTGAGGTGCAAGAGACTGCGAACTTGTTGGGAAGTCTGGCATCGGAAGGTGTGGTTCCGCAGATTCTGCTCGACATCGAGAATGTTCAGATGGAGGGCGGTGTCATTGTGGTGGCTACCGTCAAACAAGGAAAAAACAAGCCTTATCGTGACAGCAAGGGTATCGTGTGGGTGAAACAAGGTGCTGACAAACGCAAGGTGTTTGACAATGCAGAACTGATAGCCATGCTGATGGAGAACGGGCAGATGCATCCAGACAGTATGCCTGTGAATGGCACCAGTATCAAGGATTTGGATGAGAATACCTTGCGTGACTATCTACTTAACAGATTCCGTAGTGATTTTGAGCGACAGCAGTTGTCCGTAACAGAGTTGAGGCATAGGAGTCTTGACGAGATTACAGGTGTTCTTAGCCAAACGCCAGAGGGCATCTTGAAGAACAATGGTCTGATATTGGAGGATGGTACGTTAACAGTGGCTGCTTTGATGCTGATGGGAAGTTACCCTCAACGCTGGTTGCCAGCCTTCACCGTGAGATGTGTCAGTTTTATAGGAAACAGCATCGGAGGCACCGAGTTCCGAGATAAGAGTGGTAATGATGCTGACGGCAATGCCGTACACCTGTACAACTATATCATCTCATTCCTGACCAGGAATCTTCGCAAGAAGCAAGTGGAAAAGGACTTTAACAGTCAGGGCGAGTTGGAGGTTTCAATCGCCAGTCTGTCAGAGATTGTCACGAATGGCATCCTACATCGCTCGTATGTGATAGAAGCACCATTGCGGGTGTTCATCTTCGACAACAGGATTGAGATTCATAGTCCGGGATTGCTGCCAGAAGGTGTCAGCATGGAAAGCATTAAGCATGGCGCATCGGTGCCAAGGAATAAGTTGCTGTTCAATCATGGTATCAACTTGTTGCCATACACAGGTGCAGGAAGTGGCATCACCAGAGCCTTGAAGTTTACTCCAGATATCAAGTTTGTGAACGACGAGACTCTCAATGAATTTGTCGTGACGGTGGAGCGTAGAAATGTAGGAGAAACCGATGCTAAAAATGATAGAGATAGTGATAGAGATGATAGAGATAAACTCTTGAATGAAAGCGATTTGGATAAAGTCAATATAAAGCAGAATGATAGAGATGATAGAGATAATGAAGTAGAGATTACCCATATAGCATATAAAGCACTCAATGGAACTCAAAAAGATATCATACAGTTCTGTAGTATTCCAAGAAGTGCAAGGGAGATACTTGAACATATTGGCTATAGTTATCATCCAACAAATATAAACAAGTTCATAAAGCCTCTACTTGAACATGGCTTTATAGAAATGACTGAGCCTGAAAAGCTTAACAGTAAGAATCAGAAGTATCGGAAAGTTAGAAAAAACTAAAAGGAAGCGTATGATATTCGGTAAGAAGATGACCGAAAATCGATGCCGGGGGTGAAACTCTGAAACTAGTTTCAGTGAATTTTTGTAAAAATGCTATTTTTGTGCTCCGAAAGAGATGTTTTTGCGAATTTTGGAAAGCATCTGCGGGGTGATGCAGAGGAACGTTTCATTGATGCGTTGGATGATTTCATGGGTCGGAGTCCCCTGACCTATATCGGGAAGTTATTGATGGGCATGTGGATCTACGGCCATCGCCACCGCCCTCAATGTGAAGCGCACCTCCGTCCGCAGCATGCGCTCAAGGATCAAAGGGCGAGAGAGGTAAAGATTCCTTT
The DNA here is from genome assembly GCA_015060555.1 of Prevotella sp. Lineage (GTDB taxonomy): Bacteria > Bacteroidota > Bacteroidia > Bacteroidales > Bacteroidaceae > Physcousia. Next base: position 36,180 of record SUYG01000012.1, on the reverse strand, counting down.
GTGAAATGTATGCGATTTTGAATTAAAACGTGCAATGAGAAAAAAAGTGCCCGAAAATTTGGAAGTTTCAGTAAATGCGTGCTATATTTGCAGCGCAAAACATAAACTCTTATGCAAGATGACGGTCGTTTTGAACGAATACCACAAGACTGTGAACGCCGAGATGAGGCGGAAGGTTGTCTACTGGAAAGAGCATCCGCTGTCGCGCAGCGAGTCCTTGAGGAGATTGAAGCACTTGCGGGAACAACGGCTTGCAAATCTGTCCAATTGGTAAGACTCAAGCAGTGGGCACAGGAGCAGGGTTGCTGGTTTAGTGACCGCAGTATGTTTGGCGACTTCATTGACAGAGGATCAGAGAACGAGGTCTATCTATCGCCCAATGTTCAGGAGATTATCAAATTGAACGATTTTCGTTATTCCGACGATAATCTCACATCTTTCTTTGAACGTATAAAAGCCCATAACAGGTATTTTGACGCTTGCCCTTATCGTATGCTTGGTTTTTCTGAGAACCGCGATGGGCGCGTATGTGCTGTATTGGAACAGCCTTTTATTGCTGAAGCGCGACTGGCAACAAAAGAGGAAATATATGATGAGTTCTTACGCCTGGGCTTCAGAGCTGTCGATGGAGGTGAATACTATACAAATGGAGTGCATGACATCTTTGATGCAGTAGATGGTAATGTTTTGATTGATGACGAGGGTCATTTGTTCTTTATCGACACCATCATCTACACTTCTGATTCAGGTGGCTATGCAAAATACCAATCATTGTCGCCTCGACACTACAGATCTACAGAATAACTGAGCTGATGGAATAATGAGAGGACCATGCTCTTCGCGGCGTAGGACCTTGGTCTTTAGCGGTGTTCCACGCATGGAACAGGGGATTAGGCCATGAGGTCACTCATGATGTCATCAGAGGTCATGAGGGCGTGCTCGGCGAGGTGGAGATGGTCGGCGGCAAGGATGAGGCGACCGGCGCTGAGGTGGGGGGCGGCGTTGGTGAGGAGGGTGTCAAGACGGGACTGGCCGAAGCGGGCGAGGAACTGCTGGAGGTCGATGCCCTCACGGGTGCGGAGGCCGCACATGACAGCTTCGTCGTGGAGGTCGGGGTCTGACAGTTGCTCATAGGAGCAAGGAGCGGTCCCCTCCCGACCTCCCCGAGGGGATGAGTAGAAGGAAAGATATTCGTTAAGGTCGGGGAGGTTGGCACGGCGCATGCGCAGGCCGTCATAGCTATGGGCGCCGGGGCCGAAGCCGAGGTAGGGGATGCCTGTCCAGTAGCTGCTGTTGTGGCGGGATTGATAGCCGGGTAGAGCGAAGTTGGAGATCTCATAGTGCTCGAAGCCTGCCTCGCGAGCTCGCTGGCAGAGGCGCTGGAACATCTCTACGGAGAGCTCGTCGCTGGCTTCGCGGATGCGGCCCTCATCGCGCCAGCGGGTTAGGAGCGTGCCTTCTTCATAGCTGAGGGCGTAGGCCGAGAGGTGCTGCACGCCAAGGACGAAAGCGGTGTCGAGGTCGTGCTCCCATTGCGCGAGGGTCTGGCTGGGGAGACCGTAGATGAGGTCGATGCTGATGTTGCGGATGCCGGCAGCCTGCAAGTGACGGACGGCTTGGATGGCGCTGGCGCTGTCGTGGCGACGACGGATGAGGCGCAGAAGGTCGTCATCGAAGGTCTGGATGCCCAAACTGACCCTGTTAATAGACCCACCCCCGACCCCTCCCGTCAGGGAGGGGAGACCTCCGGCTTGTAGTGATGATATCAGAGCGCAGCTACCCCCCTCCCTAACGGGAGGGGCTGGGGGCGGGTCTAAATCATCCGGATTCATCTCCATTGTCACTTCGGCGTCGGAATCAATCTCGTAGTTGGCATAGACGGTGTTGAGAATCTGATGCAGGAGAGTGGGGGAGAGGAGGGAGGGCGTGCCGCCACCTATATATATAGTGCGTACGCGCGCGTGGGGCAGTTCGCTGTGTCGGGCTTCGACTTCATGACAGAGGGCCTGGACATAGGTCGGCATCTCCGGCTCGCGTGTAGTGGAGAAGAAGTCGCAATAGGCGCATCGGGAGCGACAAAACGGAATGTGGATGTATAGGGCTGCCGTCATTTCGATGCAAAGTTACAACTTTTTCGCTAAAAAAGGTCAAAAGATGAGCGGAGTTTGAAGAATTATTGCTAACTTGCGCACGTTTTTATGGAAAATGAGCCCGTAGAGACTCCCGAAAGCTCCAAAAAGCGCATATTATAAACTGATAACTAAATACCTTACCGTCTATGAAAACGTATCAGACGAAAGAAATCAAGAACATTGCCCTGATGGGTAGTGACGGGGCTGGCAAGACCACCCTCACCGAAGCGCTGCTCTATGAGAGCGGCATCATCTCGCGTCGCGGACGCATCACGCAGAAGAACACCGTGAGCGACTATCTGCCCGTGGAGCAGGAGTACGGCTACTCTGTCTTCGCCACCCCCTTCCATGTGGAGTGGAACAACAAGAAGCTGAATATCATAGACTGTCCGGGTTCCGACGACTTTGCCGGTGCTGCCATGACAGCCATGGGCGTCACCGACACCACCATCCTGCTTATCAATGCACAGAATGGCCCCGAGGTGGCTACGCAGAACCACTTCCGCATGACAGAGAAGATGCAGAAACCCGTCATCTTCCTGGTGAACCGTCTGGATGAAGAGTGCGACTACGACCAGGTGCTGGAGCAACTGCAGAGCATTTACGGTTCCAAGGTGGTGCCCGTACAGTACCCCATCAAGACAGGTCCCGATTTCAACGCCCTCATCGACGTGCTGCTGATGAAGAAATACTCCTGGAAGCCCGAAGGCGGTGCTCCCATCATCGAAGATATCCCCGCCGACCAGATGGACAAGGCGATGGAACTGCACAAAGCCCTCATCGAGGCAGCTGCCGAGCACGACGAGACTCTGATGGAGAAGTTCTTTGAGACCGAGAGCCTGACAGAGGACGAGATGCGCGACGGCATCCGTGCTGGTCTGGCCAGCCGCGGCATGTTCCCCGTCTTCTGCGTATGCGCAGGTAAGGACATGGGTGTACGCCGTCTGATGGAGTTCCTGGGTAATGTGGTGCCCTTCGTGGATCAGATGCCCGCCGTACACAACACACGTGGTGAAGAGGTGAAGTGCGATGCCAACGGCCCCACAAGCCTCTACTTCTTCAAGACGGCTGTAGAACCGCATATCGGCGAAGTGCAGTACTTCAAGGTGATGAGCGGTGTCGTGCGCGAAGGCGACGACCTGACGAACGCCGACCGTGGTTCGAAGGAGCGCATTGCTCAGCTCTTCGTATGTGCAGGTGCGAACCGCACAAAGGTCAGCGAGCTCGTGGCTGGTGACATCGGCTGCAGCGTGAAGTTGAAGGATGTGAAGACGGGTAACACGCTCAACGGCAAGGACTGCGACAACCGCTTCGCCTTCATCAAGTACCCCGAGCCCAAGTACATCCGCGCTATCCGTGCCGCCAACGAGGCTGAGACGGAGAAGATGATGAACGTGCTGCAGCGCATGAGTCAGGAGGATCCTACGTGGGTCATCGAGCAGTCAAAGGAACTGCGCCAGATTCTGGTAAAGGGTCAGGGTGAGTTCCATCTGCGCACTTTGAAATGGCGTATGGAGAATAATGATAAGATCCAGATTGTCTTCGATGAGCCTCGCATCCCCTACCGTGAGACCATCACGAAGGCAGCCCGCAGTGATTATCGCCACAAGAAGCAGTCCGGCGGTGCCGGTCAGTTTGGTGAGGTACATCTCATCGTGGAGCCTTACGCCGACGGCCAGCCTGTCAGCGAGGTATATCGCTTCGGCGGCCAGGAATTCCGCATCAACGCCAAGAGCGAGGAAATCATCGACCTGGAATGGGGTGGCAAACTGGTGTTCATCAACAGTGTCGTCGGTGGCGCCATCGATGCTCGCTTTATGCCCGCTATCCTGAAGGGTATCATGAGCAAGATGGAGCAGGGCCCGCTTACAGGTTCTTATGCCCGCGACGTGCGCGTCATCGTCTATGACGGTAAGATGCACCCGGTAGATTCCAACGAACTCTCCTTTATGCTCGCAGGCCGCAACGCCTTCAGCCAGGCCTTTAAGGAGGCCGGTCCGAAGTTGCTGGAGCCTATCTACGACGTGGATGTCTTCGTGCCCAGCGACAAGATGGGTGACGTGATGAGTGACCTCCAGGGACGTCGTGGCATGATCATGGGTATGACCTCAGAGAACGGCTACGAGAAACTCACCGCCAAGGTGCCTCTCAAGGAGATGTCCAGCTACAGCACAGCGCTCAGCTCCATCACCGGCGGCCGTGCCAGCTTCGTGATGAAGTTCGCTAGCTACGAGCTCGTGCCCATTGATGTCCAGCAGAAGCTCCAGAAGGAATTCGAGGAGAGCCAGAAGGACCAAGACTAATAGAATATATATAAGAATCCCCGCCGGCGCCGGCGGGGATTCTTTTTTTTATCGCATCTCCTGGAAGGATATTTCGTAGAAGCAGGGATAGACGTTGCTGCTGGCATCGCTTTGGCCTTGGGAGTGCGGAACGATGAGGCGGACCTTGGCAATCTGCTCGTCTGAAACCTGACGTCCCAGGCGGATGTAGGTGAAGGGAATGAGCCAGCCTGCTGGGACACTTGTAGAGCCATAGGTGCGGTACATGGCACCGCCGCCGTCGTCAATATTGAAGGAAGCGGTGAAGGTGCCGTAGGTGTTGGAAATGTCAATGATGTCCGGCGTGGTGTTGTAGTAGAGCGTCTCGTTGCTGCTCTGCAGGGAGTCGCGCAGGATGTTGAACTCCGTGTAGCGGGCAATAACCTGCTTGCTCTGTCCGGGTTCCAGACGGTTGCCAACGCCCTCGCGGCGAATCTGCATATACACACCCGAATTGCCGAAGACCACATACTCATTCTTGGTGGTATCGGTCTTGTTGCCATGAGCTACGAACTGGTCCTCGTCGATGACATTGATGCGACCGACGTGGATGAGGGCGTTGCCATCATGGTCGCGGATTGTGATGTCGCGGCTGATGAAGTTGTTGATGGCGTCGCGCTCCTTCTCCTTCTGCTCGGCATAAGTCATGTCGTTTTTGCAAGACATCGCGAGCAACGCTACTGCTATAACATATATAAGGTGTAGCTTCTTCATTGTTCTATTGTTTAACAGGGCCAATGGGACTGATGGAACCAATGGGGTGAATGGGAGATTTTTAATGATTTTGAGTCTTGGAATCTTCAAATCGGCCGCAAAGGTAGGCATAATTTATGACTTGCAGAATAAAAAAAGTGTGAAAAATGCTTGGGGAATGAAGAAAAAGTCGTACCTTTGCAAGCCGATTATTATCAGGGAGTCGTTTAAACGGCTCACAGTCTGCGTGTTAATAGCTTTTCTCATTGGCCTGGGAGAGCGGTTAGTGAATCGCAGAAACCTCTGAACGGCCATCATCGATGGTCAAAACGACAACATTAGTAGTAAAAAAATTATTTCAACGAAGAATGGACACTTTAAGTTACAAGACCATTTCTGCCAACAAGGTGACAGCACAGAAAGAATGGGTCGTTGTGGATGCAACTGACCAGGTGCTCGGTCGCCTCGCCTCTAAGGTGGCTAAAATCCTAAGGGGTAAGTACAAGCCCAGCTTTACTCCCCACGTCGATTGTGGTGACAATGTCATCATCGTGAACGCTGACAAGATCCAGCTCACCGGTAAGAAGATGACTGACCGCGTGTACCTGCGCTACAGCATGTACCCCGGTGGCCAGAAAGCCAGCACTCCCGCTGACATCATCGCCAAGCCCAACGGCTATGAGAAACTTCTGCGTCGCGTTGTAAAGGGCATGCTCCCCAAGAACAAACTGGCCGCTCGCCTCATCACGAACCTCTATATCTATGAGGGTCCCGAGCACAAGCACGAGGCACAGAGCCCCAAGGCCATTGATATTAACCTCTACAAATAAACAGAAATGGCAGTAGTTAATGCATTAGGTCGCCGTAAGAGCGCCGTCGCCCGAGTTTATGTGACAGAGGGCACTGGTAAGATTACCATCAACAAGAAGGACCTGACGGAGTACTTCCCCAGCAGCATCCTTCAGTTCGTCGTGAAGCAGCCTCTGAACCTGCTCGACGTTGCAGAGAAATACGACATCAAGGCCAACCTCTTTGGTGGTGGTTACACTGGACAGAGCCAGGCCCTCCGACTCGCCATCTCCCGTGCACTCGTCAAGATCAATGAGGAGGACAAGAAGGCCCTTCGCGCTGAAGGCTTCATGACACGCGACTCCCGTGAGGTTGAGCGTAAGAAGCCCGGACAGCCCAAGGCACGTCGTCGCTTCCAGTTCAGCAAACGTTAATATATCGGCTCCAGTTTGCTGGGCTGCATAAATTGCGTTTAGTATCTAAACCTTGCGGATTCCCCGTGGACTACCGTAAGGTTGGTTGAGAAACAACAAAAAAGAAAGTAAACCAACTTGAGTTGGCATATAGATAACGAGACAAACAACTCGTCAACTCGTCAACTCGTTAACTAAGAAACAACTATGTCAAGAACAAATTTCGACACACTCCTTGAGGCTGGATGCCACTTCGGTCACCTCAAGCGTAAGTGGAACCCCGCCATGGCTCCGTACATCTTCATGGAGAAGAATGGCATTCATATCATCGACCTCCACAAGACTGTTGTGAAGGTGGACGAGGCTGCAGAGGCCCTCAAGAACATCGCCAAGAGCGGCCGCAAGATCCTCTTCGTTGCTACTAAGAAACAGGCCAAGTCGGTCATTGCCGAGAAGGCAACGTCCATCAATATGCCCTACGTCATCGAGCGCTGGCCCGGTGGCATGCTCACCAACTTCGCTACCATCCGCAAGGCTGTGAAGAAGATGGCTAACATCGACAAACTCACCGCCGACGGTACATTCTCTAACCTCAGCAAGCGTGAGATTCTGCAGATCAGCCGTCAGCGCGCTAAGCTGGAGAAGAACCTGGGCAGCGTTGCAGACCTCACTCGTCTGCCCGCAGCACTCTTTGTGGTTGACGTCCTCAAGGAGCAGATTGCTGTTCGCGAGGCTAACCGTCTGGGCATCCCCGTGTTCGGTATCGTGGATACCAACTCCAACCCCGATAACGTGGACTTCGTCATTCCCGCTAACGACGATGCCAGCAAGAGCGTTGAGGTTATCCTCGATGCCTGCGTAGCTGCCATCGCTGAAGGTCTCGAAGAGCGCAAGGCTGAGCGCATCGACGCTGAGGCCGCTGTCGAGAAGGGCGAGAAGGGTAAGAAGGCTGCCAAGCAGAGTGCTCGCGTAGAGGAGGAAGAAGTTGAAGCCGAGGAAGCTTCCGAGGCTGAGGCTGAAGAGGCTCCCGCAGAGGCATAAGGCTTAGTTTAAAGTTTAAGGTTTAAAGTTTAATGTGTTATCTTCGCATTGAGTTTATTCCTTAGACTTTAAACATTCTCATTAAACATTAAACTATCAACATTAAACTGCGGGCCAAGCCCGCGAAAAAGAAAATGGCTGTATCAATCAAAGATATCCAGAAACTGCGCGAGATGACCGGTGCAGGTCTGGCTGACTGCAAAAAGGCTCTCGAGGAGAGCAACGGCGAAATCGAGCCCGCCATCGAAATCATCCGCAAGAAGGGTCAGGCTGTGGCTGCCAAGCGCAGCGACCGCGAGGCTTCTGAGGGTTGCGTACTCGTGAAGGTGGACGGCAACTTCGCTGCAATCATCGCCTTGAAGTGCGAGACCGACTTCGTGGCTAACAATGCCGACTTCGTGAAGCTGACACAGGACATTCTGGATGCTGCTGTGGCTGCTCGCTGCAAGACCCTCGACGAGGTGAAGGCTCTGCCCCTGAACGGCACCACCGTTGCTGAGGCTGTCGTGGATCGCAGCGGTATCACTGGTGAGAAGATGGAGCTCGACGGCTACAGCGTCGTTGAGGGCGAGTACATCGCCGCCTACAACCACCAGAACAAGAACACCCTCTGCACCCTGGTTGCCCTGAACAAGTGCGTAGAGGACGCTACCGTAGGCAAGAACGTTGCTATGCAGGTGGCCAGCGCAAGCCCCGTGGCTGTAGATGCTGCCTCCGTACCTCAGGAGACTATCGACAGCGAGCTGCGTGTGGCTGTCGAGAAGACCAGGGAAGAGCAGATTGCCAAGGCTGTGGAGGCCGCTATCCGCAAGGCTGGCGTGAATCCCGCTCACGTAGATAGCGAGGACCACATCGAGAGCAACATGGCTAAGGGCTGGATTACCCCCGAGCAGGCTCAGATGGTTCGCGAGATCAAGGAGAAGGTGGCTGCTGAGAAGGCTGCAAACCTGCCCGAGCAGATGGTTCAGAACATCGCTCAGGGTCGTCTGAAGAAGTTCTTCAAGGAGAACTGCCTGCTGGAGCAGGAGTTCATCTGGGACAAGAACATGACCGTGGCTCAGTACCTCCAGAGCGTGGACAAGGCTCTCACCGTGACTGCCTTCAAGCGCTTCACACTGCGTGCCGAGTAAACACGAAGCATAAAAGAAGAAAAGCAGGATGTGCATCGCACATCCTGCTTTTTAGTTGCGGAGGCTCGATTCGAACGAGCGACCTCCAGGTTATGAGCCTGGCGAGCTGCCAACTGCTCCACTCCGCGATATTCCGACATGTCTTTCTGTCGTTTGCGGGTGCAAAGGTACGTCTTTTCTGCGAAATGACCAAAAGAATGCATAGAAAAATGCAGCGAAGAGACCATTTTTGCTCACGTGTGCAAAAAGAATTCCCCTTTTTCTTGCACGAATCGTGCAAATCCGTTACTTTTGCACTGATAAAAGCACCAAATATTATGCCGCAACTGAAAACGCGTCAACTGTTGGTCGATGTTGCCCGCCAGCTATTTGCCAAGAATGGCTTCGACAGTACTACGATGAACGACATCGCGGAGTCCTCTGGTAAAGGTCGCCGTACGCTATATACCTATTTCAAGAATAAGGAAGAGGTCTATTCGGCTGTCATTGATGCTGAGTTAATGCGTATTTCTTCTACTTTTCTGGCCGTTGCACGTCGTCAGCTACCGCCCTTGGAGAAGCTGGTGGAGCTGATTTTTGCTCACCTGAGTCTGATGAAGGAGGCGGTGGAACGCAACGGCAACCTTCGTTCTGCTTTTTTCCGGAATATCTGGAAGGTGGGTAGCGTACGTAAGAAATATGACAAGAAAGAGCATGATATCATCGCCAAAACATTGGAGGAAGGCCGGCGTGCAGGTGTCTTCGATATTGACGATCTCCTGTTCTATACTGACATCATCCAGGCGACGGCAAAAGGTCTGGAAATTCCCTACATCTATGGGCGACTGGGCATCGGAATGGACATCAATGCCACACGGCCTATAGTCACGAAGATTCTTCGTAGAGCGTTGGGGATGAGGGAGAATTGAAAATTGAAAGATTGAGAAATTGAAAGATTGAAAGATTTTCGTAATAACGAAATAACGTAATAACGAAATAACGTCATCTTGGAGAAATCAAATTGTCAAATTGTAAAATTGTCAAATCGTAAAATATAAATGGGATTATTAACAGGAAAGACGGCACTGATTACGGGTGCCGCACGAGGCATAGGCAAGGCCATTGCCCTGAAGTTTGCCGCTGAAGGTGCTAACATAGCATTCACTGATCTCGCAGTGAACGAGGAGACCGAGGCGGAAATCGCTGCTCTGGGCGTGAAGGCCAAGAGTTATGCCAGTAATGCTGCTGACTTCGCTGAGAGCGAGGCTGTTGTGCAGCAGGTGAAAGCTGATTTTGGCAGCATCGATATTCTTGTGAACAACGCAGGTATCACCAAGGACGGCCTGATGCTGCGCATGACCGAACAGCAGTGGGATGCTGTGATTGCTGTGAACCTGAAGTCGGCGTTTAACTTCATCCACGCTACAGTACCTGTGATGATGCGTCAGCGTGGCGGTTCCATCATCAACATGGCCAGCGTTGTTGGCGTTCACGGTAATGCAGGTCAGGCTAACTACAGTGCTTCCAAGGCCGGTATGATAGCCTTGGCCAAGAGCATCGCTCAGGAGATGGGCCCCAAGGGCATCCGTGCCAATGCTATTGCTCCCGGTTTCATTGACACCGCCATGACTCAGGCACTGCCCGACGAGGTGCGCAAGGAATGGTGCAACAAGATTCCTCTCCGTCGCGGCGGTACCGTGGAGGACATTGCCAACTGTGCAACATTCCTCGCCTCAGACTTGTCAAGCTATGTCAGCGGACAAGTCATTCAGGTTGACGGCGGCATGAACATGTAATGCAAGTTCTTTACGAGGATAACCACATCATCATCGTCTCGAAGAGTGCGGGTGAGATCGTGCAGGGCGACAAGACCGGCGATACTCCGCTCTCCGAGACGGTGAAATTGTATATTAAGGAGAAGTATGCGAAGCCCGGCGCCGTATTTCTCGGCGTTGTGCATCGTCTGGACCGTCCCGTTAGCGGGGTGGTACTGTTTGCCCGCACCAGCAAGGCCTTGGCGCGTCTCAATGAGATGTTTCGTACGCAGGCTGTTCAGAAAACTTACTGGGCGCTGGTGCAGAACGCACCGCGCGAGTCGGAGGCTACGCTGACGCATTATCTTGTTCGCAACGAAAAGCAGAACAAGAGTTATGCCTACGACCATGAGCGTCCGAATGCGAAGAAGGCAGTCCTTGACTACAAGGTCATAGGGCATACGGATCGTTATACACTCCTTGAAGTACATCTTCACACTGGTCGTCATCATCAGATCCGTTGTCAGTTGGCAGCCATCGGTTGTCCCATTCGCGGCGATCTTAAATACGGTGCGCCGCGCAGCAATCCCGACGGCAGCATCAGCCTTCATGCCCGAAGCATCCACTTTGAACACCCTGTGAGCCATGAGGACATCTATGTAGAGGCTCCGCCGCCCACGGAAGGCCCCTGGGGAGGAGTGAGGAGTGAAGAATGAAAAGTGAAAGAATGCGGGTGCGAAGGCATGAGCATGAGATATAAAATATCAAATAAAAAATAAAAAATTGAGTGGGGCATCAAGAAAATAGAGGGAAAATGAAAAAAACTTTCAACTTTCAACTCTAAACTCTAAACTTTTATTTACCTTTGCACCGCAAACCATAAGAGCGTGGTATGCATGATAGATTGGAAGGATGGTAGAGTGGTCGATTACAGCGGTCTTGAAAACCGCCGTGCCGCAAGGCACCGGGGGTTCGAATCCCTCTCCTTCCGCAAAAAAGGAACCCATAAACGGGTTCCTTTTTGTATAGGCGAGGATTCTCACCCCCGGGGTTCTTTCATCTTCGTGAAAGCGTCCCTTCGGGCCGAGCGCGAGTCCCTCTCTTTCCGTATGAAATAAGCGTCCCGCCGATTGGCGGGACGCTTATTCTTATAGGTTGGCGAGTGTTTCGCGTATAGACGTTATCTTCTGCTGAGCATCAGCCTGCTTCTTGCGTTCCATCTCCACGACGGCCGCGGGGGCATTCTGCACGAAGCGCTCGTTGCTGAGCTTCTTCTCTACGCTGACGAGGAAGCCTTCAAGGCGCTGCAGTTCTCCCTCGAGTTTCTTACGCTCGGCATCGAGGTCAATGAGGTTGCCGAGGGGAACTGCAAACTCCGTAGTGCCGACGAGGAAGGAGGCGCTGCCGCTGCTCTTCTCGCTGACGACATTGACGGCAGAGAGGTTGGCCATCTTCATCATTGGAGCATCGAAAGCAGCAAACGGGTTGGCATTGAGCACTTCCAGCGTGAGCGCTTCACGAGGTGCGATGTTCTTCTGGCTGCGCACGGCACGGATAGCCGTGACCACTTCCTTGACGGCTTCAAAGTCAGCGCACAGCTTGCGGTCGGCTTCCGTGGCAGCGGGCAGATGAAGCTCAGCACGCATAATGCTCTCACCAGCCTTGCGGGTGTAGAGGGCCTGCCACAGCTCCTCGGTGATGAAGGGCATGAAGGGATGCAGCATCTTCAGTAGCACCTCGAAGAACTGGAGCGTAGCCTCGTAGGTAGTGCGGTCCACGGGCTGCGGCTTGCCATCCACGTATGCGGGCTTCACCATTTCAAGGTACCAGCTGGAGAACTCGTCCCAGAATAGCTTATAGACGGTCATCAGGGCTTCGGAGAGGCGGTACTTGCTGAAGTCGTCGGCGAGTTCCTCTGCGGCGAGGCGCAACTTGGCCTCGAACCACTGTGTAGCGATGCGTGCTGCCTCGGGCTGCTCGCCATCGGCCACTTCCCATCCCTTCACCAATCGGAAGGCGTTCCAAATCTTGTTGTTGAAGTTACGTCCCTGCTCACAGAGGCTCTCATCGAAGAGGATGTCGTTGCCGGCGGGAGCGGAGAGCATCATGCCCATGCGCACACCGTCGGCACCGAAGCGTTCGATGAGGTCGAGGGGATCGGGGCTGTTGCCCAGGCTCTTAGACATCTTGCGGCCGAGCTTATCACGCACGATACCGGTGAAATAGACGTGTTTGAACGGCATCTTGCCTTCGTACTCGTAGCCGGCCATAATCATGCGGGCCACCCAGAAGAAGATGATGTCCGGACCTGTCACCAGGTCGGCAGTGGGGTAGTAGTACTTGATCTCCTCGTTGCCGGGATTACGGATGCCGTCGAAGAGGCTGATGGGCCACAGCCAGCTGGAGAACCAAGTGTCGAGGGCATCCTCGTCCTGTTTCAAATCGCTCAGCTGGAGGTTGCTGTTGCCGCTTTTCTCGCGGGCAAGATGCAGGGCTTCCTGCTCATTCTCAGCGACGACGAAGCCGCCCGAAGGAAGATACCAAGCCGGGATGCGGTGCCCCCACCACAGCTGACGCGAGATGCACCAGTCCTTGATGTTCTCAAGCCAGTGGCGATAGGTGTTTTTGTACTTGGTAGGATAGAACTGGATGTCATCGTTCATCACAGGGTCGAGGGCGATGTCAGCCATGTGCTGCATCTTCAGGAACCATTGCATCGACAGCTTCGGCTCGATGGGCACACCTGTGCGCTCCGAGCAACCTATCTTGTTGTCGTAGTCCTCAATCTTCTCCATGAGGCCGGCGGCAACCATGTCTTCGGCGATTTTTTTGCGACAGGCGAAGCGCTCCATACCGACATATTTCTCCAATCCGATGACGAAATCATCGGACACGCTCACCTCAGCCAGCGATTTCTGCTGGGCCGTGGCGATGCGGTCGCTGAGGGTGGCATCGTCATTGAAGATGTCGATGGCCTCGAGGTTGTACTTCTCGCCGAGCATATAGTCGTTGACATCGTGGGCAGGGGTTACCTTCAGGCAGCCTGTACCGAACTCGATATCCACATATTCGTCCTCGATGATAGGGATGACGCGGCCCACGACGGGCACGATTACCTTCTTGCCCTTCAGCCACTGGTTCTTCGGGTCCTTAGGATTGATGCACATGGCTACGTCGCCCATGATGGTCTCAGGGCGGGTCGTGGCAACGACAGCGTAGTAACCGCGCTCATCCTTGTGGACCACGTTGCCTTCCTCGGCGACGAAATCGCCGGGCACAGTCTCAGCCAGGTAGTATTTCATGTAGTAGAGCTTCGTGTGCTCTTCCTTATACACTACTTCCTCGTCGGAGAGGGCTGTGAGGGCCTTGGGGTCCCAGTTGACCATGCGTACGCCGCGGTAGATGAGGCCTTTGCGATAGAGATCTACGAAGACCTTGATGACGCTCTCGCTGCGAATTTCATCCATGGTGAAACCTGTGCGGTCCCAGTCGCAGGAGCAGCCCAACTTGCGCAGCTGCTTGAGGATGATGCCTCCGTGCTCCTCGGTCCATGCCCAGGCATACTTCAGGAATTCCTCACGGGTGAGGTCGCTCTTCTTGATGCCCTGCTCAGCCAGACGATTCACCACCTTAGCCTCTGTGGCGATGCTGGCGTGGTCGGTGCCGGGCACCCAGCAGGCGTTCTTGCCCTCCATGCGTGCGTGGCGCACAAGGATATCCTGAATGGTCTCGTTCAGCACGTGGCCCATGTGTAGCACACCCGTCACATTGGGTGGCGGAATCACCACGGTGTAAGGCTCACGGCCGTCGGGCTTGGAGCTGAACAGCTTGTTGTCTAACCAATACTGGTACCATTTGCCCTCGACCTCGGAGGGCGAATACTTACTGCTTATTTCCATTTGTTATTCTTCTTGTTTTTTTGCTTCGTTCCAAATCTTGTCCATCTCTTCCAGCGACATCTCGGTGAGCGGTTTGCCGATGCGGATGCTGTGCTCCTCGAGATAGGTGAAGCGGCGGATGAATTTGCGGTTGGTGAGCTCAAGTGCTGTATCGGGATTGAGCTTGTAGAGGCGTGCTGCGTTGATGACCGAGAAAATGAAGTCGCCCAGCTCCTGGGTACTCTTTTCTTTGTCTTCGCGGTTGAGCTCAGCCTCCAGTTCACCCAGTTCCTCGCGCACTTTGTCCCACACTTGCTCGCGCTTGTCCCAGTCGAATCCGACTCCGCGTGCTTTGTCTTGAATGCGGTAGGCCTTAATCAGCGAGGGCAGGGCGTCGGGTACACCGCTGAGCACACGCTTGTTACCGCCTTTCTCACTCACCTTCAGCTGTTCCCAGTTCTTGAGGACCTGGTCAACCGTTATCTCACCCTTTTCGATGCGTTCTGCTTCGGGGCCGAAGACGTGCGGATGGCGGTAGATAAGTTTGTCGCAGAGCTTGTTGCAGACGTCTGCGATGTCAAAATCTCCGGTTTCGCTGCCGATCTTGGCATAGAAGACAATGTGGAGGAGGACGTCGCCCAGCTCCTTGCAGATGTCCTGCTTGTCGTTCTTGATGATAGCGTCGGCCAGCTCATAGGTCTCTTCGATGGTGTTGGGGCGCAGGCTGTCATTGGTCTGCTTGCGGTCCCACGGACACTTCTCGCGGAGGTCATCCATGACATCGAGCAGACGCCCGAAAGCCGCTAATTTTTCTTCTCGTGTGTGCATACGCGTGTGAATTTGGCTGCAAAGGTACAAAATTCTATTGGAATGCGCGCACGAAGAAGAGCGAAAAGCAGCGTGCGAGGGTTAATTTGTTGTCGGAAAGTGCAAAGGAGAAGTCTCAATTCTTCTCAATCAGGCATACGGCGTAGGCAGAGATGCCTTCCTCGCGACCCGTAAAGCCGAGGCGCTCAGTGGTGGTGGCCTTGATGCTGACGGCATCTGTGTCGATGCCCATCACTTCAGCGAGGCAGGCTTGCATGGCGGGGATGTGCGGATTGAGTTTGGGCCGCTCAGCACAGACGGTGGCATCGATGTTCCCGACACGATATCCCTTTGTGGCAATCAGCGCTACGGTCTTGCGTAAGAGAATCTTGCTGTCAATGCCGTCAGTCTCAGCCGCGGTGTCGGGGAAATGGTAACCGATATCACGCATATTGGCAGCCCCGAGGAGGGCATCACAGATGGCATGAATGAGCACGTCAGCATCGCTATGGCCCAGCAGCCCCAGTGTATGCTCCAAGCGTATGCCGCCAAGCCACAACTCGCGGTCAGGCACCAATTGGTGCACGTCGAAACCGAAACCTACTCTTATCATCTTCTTTTTTTACCAAATAAGTCCTTGATTCCGTCAATATCGAATGCGAGCGTGAAACGCATCGTCTGGTCGAGGGGGTTGGACTGGGCGGTGGAGAATACGTAGGCGGCGTCGATGGAAAAGACGCTCATCTTGAAGCCTGCGCCAGCCGTGATATACTTGCGGTTACCTTTGTTGGCAGCCTCGTCGTGGTAGCCCACGCGAACGAAGAAACGGTCGTTGTAGCTGTACTCTGCACCTACGCTCCACTGAATCTCCTGTAGCTCCTCCTTGAAGCCGTTGGGGGCATCGTAAAAGCTCTTGAAGATACCGGCAATTGGCGACACATCATAATACTCGCGCTGTACGCGGTCAGTGTAGTCATTGTCGCTCTCGTTAGCCTCTTTCTTGGGGTATGTGGGAACCAGCAGTTTGTTGGCATCGGCGCTGATAGAGAAGCGGTTGTACTCGTCGAAGGGAATCGTGAAGTTCAAGCCGAGACGCAGGTTCGTGGGGATGAACTCCGAGTTGTCATCGCCGCCATAGCTGATCTTGGAACCGATGTTGGATATGTTCAAGCCGAAAGCCCATTGGCACTCGCGATTGCCCAGCATGAAGTAGTTATTGTAGTAGAGTGCGATGTCAGCAGCGAAAGCTTTTCCGGCAGAACTCTCAGCAGTGTAGTCGTATGTGATGTCGGAGTAGATGAAGCGCAGTGCTACGGCCATGGAAAAATAGTCGGAGAGCATTCGCGAATAGGCGGCATCGACAGCCAGTTCATAGGGCTTGATGGTCATGCCTTCAACGGCAGAGCCGGCATCATTGTCCCAGAGCGACACTTCGCCAAGCGAGAAATAGCGCAGCGAGGCGCTGATGGCGCTGTAGTCGCCAATGCGGTAGTAGCCCATGAGGTTGGCCAGATTGATGTCGCTCACCAATTTACGTAACCACGGTGTGTAGCTGATGGCCACACCGGCACGACTCACACAGAATGGGTACTTGGCAGGGTTCCAGTACTGCGAGTTGACATCGGCTTCTGTGGCGCAACCCACGTCACCCATACCGCCGCCGCGTGCATCTGGGGCGATGGACATCGAGGTGACGCTGGTGGTCACAGGATTGAACATGTTTTCCTTGTCCTGAGCAGCTGCCGGGATGGCAGCGGCCCACACAAGTACTGTGAGGAGATATGAGAAGATTCTTTTCATGCGTTTATGGGGTTACCGGAAAACAGTTACCTTCTATATAACGAAAGGAATCCACTTTTATTGCCTTCGATTGATAATGAGTTTCTGTGAAGCTGTCGCTTCTTCACTTTTGTCGCACTTGACGCGCGCCCTGTAGATATAGATGCCGCTGCCCAGCGGGAAGCCGCTACCCGTGGTCAGATTCCACGGAATCGCGTAGAAACCGGTGTCGTTGCTGCCTGTCTCGCTGTGGCTCCACAGCATACGTCCCGTGAAATCAAAGACTTCCACGGTGAATTCACATACGCTGCCAGGGCGGTCGTAGCTGAGAAGGAACTGCGTTTGTGAGGAGGCCGGGTTCTTGCTGGCGGTCAACTTCAGGATGTTCATGGGCATTCCGGGATCTACCACGCAGGTGAGGGTGACGGTGCTGGCGTTGTTGAGCAAGTCCCAGGCGCGGAAGACGATGGTGTGCTCGCCTGCTGTCAACTCAGGAATGGAGAAGGCGACGTGGCCGCGTGTGTAGTCACCGAACTCGCCACGGAAATAATCGTTGAGGTTGTAGGTGGTGAGGGGATTGCCGTCGATGATGAGCTCCAGATCGTGTCCGAGGCCGTTGCCTGCGGAGCTGATGCCGTTCTCATCGGAGATCTCAGCGATGAAGTAGGGCGTAGCGCCGACTGTTTGGCCGTCGGTGAATGTGTCGTCATTTAGGTAGGCCGTGATATGCGGGCCTTTATTGTCATGGATGCCTGGTTCTGTGCCGCCAATCAGGAAGTCCTCGTTGTTGCCATTGGCCTCGTAGCGGTGGTCATTGGTGATGGCGTAGAACAGCAGACGTCCGGCCTCATTGCTATAGTGGATATCTACGGGTATGGGGCACGTGATGTCGAATTTGCCGCCGCGTATGCTGTCCTGTCCGTTGTACAGGATCTTGTCGTAGGCGTTGTATTTGAAGGCTTCCTCCGACTGGGCGTTGTTGCGGCAGGTGATGGTGCTTTCGCTGTCGTAGAGGCGTGCGGTGAAGGTACCGCGGAAGTCGTTGAGCGTTTCGCCGTTGCCGTTCTCAATGTGTCCTGCAAATCGCGCACGGCCTCCGGCATGGAGCGTGAAGTCAACTGGCAGCTGATCCACGGGCGTGCCGTTGATGGCATCCAGGACAACGCGATTGCCAGGGTTGCCGAAGAACAGGGCTGGGTCGCCCAGGAGGGCGTAGTGCAGTTTGTTCTCGGTGGAGGGACTGTTGACCTTGCTCAGTCGCACGGCATCGCCAACGCGATTGGGCATCCCCTGCTCGTCGGTGTCGAAGAGTGCACGGCAGAAGGCTGCATTCAGCAGTTCGTTGAGGTTGGCATATACGGTGCGGGCTGTACCGTAGAAGGCTACTGCGGCGCCGTTCGGGTTCAGGAAAGCTGTCTCGCCGATGTTGTTGGTTTGCGTGTCGAATGGCATGACATCGCAGGCCGCAGTCACCCAAAGGGGTGCTCGCGGTGATTTGTAGTTTGCGAAGTCCTCGATGCGAATCACCAGCTCGTGGGAGAGACAGTAGGTGGCGCCGTGCCCCGTGTAGTTCATCATCAGCGCGCCCTCTTCCATCTGCTGCTGGACGACCTTCTCCAAGAGGGGGTAGCGGTTGCCGCTGGCGGAGGCCACGCGGGGGTAGATGTCCCACATCACCTTGCGAACCTCCAACTCAGGGTTGTTCGCTTGCACGATGTTAGCAACATTATTAGCCATGCGCAGGTGCTCGTTCTCGTCGCCGTCGTCGCCCAGGAAAACACACACGTTCTTCCACGCCCCGGCGTAGTTGCCGTTCAGGTAGGCAAGGGTCTTGTCAACGGCGTTCTTCGCTTCTGTCGCGGTGCGCACGGGGAAGCGTCCCACGCCTAAGTCGGTCTTGTTGGATGTCAGCGCACCGCCCTCACCGTCGTCGAGCAGTCCAAAGTAGTCCTCCATCACATAGCATTGCGTGTCGCTATTGGAGTTCATGCTCTCGAAGCAGAGCAGGAAGTCATTGGGGTTTGTGTTGCTCCACACCGAGGTGAGCATGCGGTTGTCCCACGCGCAATCGCCGAAGAGCAGCAGATAGCGGGGGCGGTCGCTGTCTTTTGTTGCGCGGTCGTAGAGCATTTTCAGGAAGCGGCGGTAGGCGGTGGCGTCAGGGGTGCCGCTGCTGAATTCGTTGTAAATCTGGTCGGCACGGAAGACGCCCACGCGCAGACCGTCGAAGTTGCGGTGTGCGGCAGCCAGACGCTCGGCCTCGCTGTCGAAGATGCCGCTGGCTGGCGTGATAATGACCATGTCCAGGGGGGCTGTAGCGTGCAGGTTCTGGTTGGCGACCTCACCTACCACCGTAGGCTGCGGGTAGGATGCAAAGGCGTTGATGTTGACAATGGCGTAGCGGTGTTCCTCGCCGTCGCTCTCCACGATAGCGCGGTAGTGGGGCGTGCCACTCACCGTGGTCGTGCTGCCCGTGATGGCGGTGGCGGGTTTCCCGCGTTCGGCCAGACGCCATAGCTGCGGCTGTTGCCCGTTGGCATAGGTGATGTCGAAGGTCTTGGCTACGGAATCCGTGCGGGCGAAGGCCACCTGATTGAGGCTGCCGTCGATGGCCATCGTGCCTGTGAACTGCAGCGTCAAGAAGTTGAGGCGTGCGTGTGCACCGCTGCTGGTGGAGATTCGCACGGTGTTCGTGGCCGAAGGCTTGGCCACATTGAAAGTCCGCTCTACCACTGTGGCCGAGGAGTAGTTGCCCAGCTCGCTCACCGTGAAGGTTCCCAGGGAGCTGCCGTTGAATTGCGGTGTCACTTTGGTTGAAGTGGAGTTGGCGGCTGAGAAACCTATCGTCAGACTTCCTGCGTTGCCTGCACTGCGGCAGGGGAGGGTGAGGGTGTAGTTGCGGCTGTTGCCGGTAGCGTAGTCGTAGTTCTCAAAAAGCTGTCGTCCGCCGCTGAACCAGGCGTATTCTTGCGGGTTGTGTGTCGCGTAGGCATCAAAGGTCGAGACCACCTCCGTGTCCGAGGTGGTGCCTGTGGTAGTGGGGAACGCAGGGGGCGCGGAGGAGGCTTCAGTTATAAAATAGTACGCGGCGCGCGCGTAATGGTTGGGCACATGGCGACCGTCGCGCCAGGTGTCCAGGCCGTTGGCGTAGAATAGGAAGCCGTCTGCCACGGGCCACAGCGACACCTCCTCCAGATCGTCGAAGTCCGTGTCGGCATCGATGATCTCTTTCTGCAGATGGCCGCCGTAGCCATAGACACGTATGTTGGCGGGGTTCGCGAAGCCCATCGCGCTGATGGCGCTGTGTGTCAGATGATAGACACCATCGCTCTCCACGCTGATCTTCACCCACCTTCCGCTGGCCAGCACACTCTGCGATGCCCAGCGTTGATTGGCGGTGGGGGCATAGAGTTTCACGCGATGGCGAGCACCTTTGTACTTCGGCATGATCTCCACCTTTCCGCTCAGCAGTTTCAGATAGCGGTCATTGCTTCGGATAATAGGCACAAAGCTGATATCCAGCAGCCCCTTGCTGCGGCTGATGCCCACCTCTGCCTCTATGCGCAGCGTGTCGGCTACGGCTTCATCGCTGCCGGGGATGGCCTTCAGCCGTTCCGTCTCAGCTGCCGTGAGGGGTGCCCATTCGGGGTAGAGAATGCGTACGGTGTAGTCGTAGAGCCGATAGTCTGTCTCCAGTGGCACCACCTCGTGGTATGTAGGTACCACGCTGTCAATGCGTAACTGCTTCCAGTCGAACTGCGTGAAGTCCTGTGTGTAAGCTGTTAAAGGAAACAAGAGCATAAGGAGCCACACCCAGACTCTTCCCATCAAGGTGGGAAGCAACTGGCGCTTAGCGGGCTTATGGATTATCTTCAATAATTCCTTATCTGATTTCATGATTCTTATGGTGTCATGTTCTCCCCTTCCTTGTTGGGGGACGTGGGACTCTACTTCACGTTGAATGCCAGAACCTTTTCTCCTTCGAGCCACCCTTCCAGATGGTCGTCGATGTGGACGGGGCCTACGCCCACGGGTGTTCCAGTGTAGATGAGGTCGCCCGTCTTCAGCGTGAAGAAGCGGCTGATGTAGCTCACCAGTTCATCCACCGGGTGCAGCATGTCGGCCGTGTGTCCTGTCTGCACTGTCTGGCCGTTGATGTCCAAGTGGAAGTGCAAATCCTGAATGCCGCGTTCCAGGTCGGTCAGCGGGATAAAGCGCCCGAGCACGGCAGAGCCGTCGAAACCCTTGCACAGTTCCCACGGCAGTCCCTGTGTGCGCAGGCGCTGCTGAAGGTCGCGAGCCGTGAAGTCGATGCCTACGGTGACTGCGTCATAATAGCGATGCGCCCAGCGGGGGGCTATGCTGCGCCCGAGGCGTGAGATGCGTACGACGATTTCCGTCTCATACTCACAGCGCTCTGTGAAGTCGGGGATGAAGAACGGTTTGCCGCCGGTAAGCAGTGCCGAGTCCGCCTTCGTGAAGATGACGGGCTCTTCTGATTTATATAACGTTTCGCCGAGCTCTTTATTGTGCTCTGCGTAGTTCATTCCTATGGCAAAAATCTTCATTCTTAGTCGCTTTGGCTGCAAAGATACGGATTTTTTGTGATTTCAGGTTGCCAAAACTCTATTTTTCTATGCCTTCTTGGCATTATTCACCACTTTCCTCATCATTTTCGAGCGCTTCCGTCATTTCCTACGCTTGGAATGCCTGCACTTTCTATGCTTTGAAGATACGACTATGGACACTGAGGAGCAACGCACCACAACATCGTATCTTTTTTCATGAAAAGGCTCCACACAGAAGTTTTTCATAAAAAAAGCCTCATTCCCTCAAACTGCTTGAACCTCATCCGCTTAAGGCTGAGGGAAAGCTGAGGGAATGAGGGAATTTTTGCACAACAAGGTCAAGTCCTTCATGCAACAAGGTCAAGTCCTTCATGCAACAAGGTCAAGTCCTTCATGCAACAAGGTCAAGTCCTTCTTGCAACAAGGTCAAGTCCTTCTCTCGAGTTCCACCGGTGGAACTCGTCATAAGACCTTGCTCCTCTACCTTGAAGACCTTGCTCCTCTACCTTGAAGACCTTGCTCTTCCGAGTATACCATCATGGTAATCCACCCTACGCCCAATAGGGTGTAGCCGTTTTCATCATAGGTTTTCTGCCATTTCCCTCATTCCCTCAGCTTTCTCTCAGCCTTAAGCGGGTGAGAATCAATTGGTTTGAGGGAATGAGGGAAAAATCCATCAAAAAACTATGGTGGAAGAATCAGTTCGCCGGAGTGGATCAGCTGTACCAGATGGAAGAACTGTTGGAATTGCCATAGTAGCGGTCCTCTTCTTCGTTCATGTAGTTGTCCAGTTCGTATTCTTCTTGGTTGAACATTTTAGGTTTCGGTTTCATAGTGCTTTAGAGTTAGGAGTTAGTAATATGATTTGTCATTGTCATTAGGTATGGCAAAGATAGGTGTATTCAGATGTGCGTGCAAGTTTTTTCGTTGATAACCTGCTTTTTTAACGAGAATTTAACGTTTAAAGGTGTCATTTGGACACTAACATGCCCTGTTTGAGGGCAAAAAAAAGAGGGGGCAGGGCCCCCTCGGTTATTAAAGATGTGAATAATGTTTTCTGTTAGTTGACGCTTCTTAATTCAGACTTTCATTGAAATCATGAAATACAGAAGCGTTACTGACGATTGCTGCAATTGCTACAATTGCGAAAGCAATAGAAGTTGTTACTGTTACCATAATCCTTTTACCTTTAAATTTGTTATCCTTTTTGTGTTTTCATTTCAGGCCTCGCTTGGCCTTGTGTTTTTCTTTTGACACTGCAAAGGTACGGTGTTTTATCGGTTTTTGGACCAAATATATGTTTAAAAGCATGGATTTATGGCTTTTCGTTGACCTCCGTCAAGAAAAATCGTCGTTTTGCTAATTCTTGACTTATGTTGCCTTTTTTCGGCCAATTATTTGGCATCCCCCTCATTCTTATGGAAGTAGTGCGTGATGTGCCGGTCGGCAGCGTAGTCGGGGATGACGGTGCCGGTGCTGTCGGTGCAGAGCACGAGGGGACCGCTCATACGGGCTCCCAGCCATTCGCCGTTCACCTTGTCAGGACCGAAGTCGGTGTGCGGCGTGTAGGGCATCACGACTTCGAGGGTGTCACTGGCAGACCAGTTGCGCGATTGTATTGTCAAGTAGCTGCACGGCGTGGAATGTTGCGTGATACGCTGTCCGTTCATGCGGACCTCGAAGCCTTCTGTGGCCCAGTAGGGCACGCGGAGTTTAAGCGTAAAAGGTTGCTTGGCTTCGGGGAAAGTGATGACGGTGCGCTCAGCAGGCCACTGGCAATCCTGACGGATGGCAACGCCATGGCTCTTCCATCGGGCTATTGTGGGCAGATAGAGGGCTACCCACAGCGTGTCGCCGCCCACGAAGTAGGCCGCTTCCTGGTATTTCACATGGTTCTCGGCGCCCGTGCCGCCGCAGCAACTCTCCTGCGGCGTCTCGTTGCCCCAGGGCTTGGAGGCATCGCGTCCCACGGCATACTGATAGACGACGGCGTAAGGCTCCGGGCGCAGCGAGCCGATGATTTGATTGTAGAGCACGCGCTCGTAGTAGTCCATGTAGCGGGCATCGTTGGGGTGGTAGCCGTTGAGGTCGCGTGTGAGTTTGGCCAGGTTGTAGGCGCAGCATGTTTCATTCATCATGGGCGTTTTGGCGGCGCACATGGACTGCATCTGTGTGTACGGCTCGCGGAACTTCTCGTCATCACCCACGCCGCCCATCGCGTAGCGGTAGCGTCCTTGGACATGTGCCCAGAAGTTCTCGGCCAAGGGCAGGTAGCTGCTATCGCCGCCGGCACGGAAGAGGGCCAGGGCACCCGTGACCATCGGGATGTGCTGGTTGGCGTGGCGGTTGCGGATGGCATCGATGTTGTGCTTCAGAGGTTCGAAGAAGGCAGGGCTGTCGAAGTAGGTGGCAGCCTCGCGCAGGCGCGCACGTTCCTCTTTATCATTCACCATCGTGGACAGGCGTGCCAGCACTTCTGCCATACCGCCCACTTCGCCGGCGATGTACATGTTCCACATCTCATAGCGGTTGCCCGGTCGGCTGCGACGTTCTTCCTGTGTGCCGGCAGCATCCACGAAGGTGCGGTAGTGCAGGCGGTTCCACACCCACAGTCCCATGTCCTTGGCTATCAGCAATGCCTTCTTGGCCAGCGCGCGGTCATCCACGTAGGTGGCGATGTCGATGAGGCCGGAGAGTTGCTTGTGGATGGTGTAGTAGGGGGCCCACACCCATTTTTCGTTGTCGTAGGGGCGGTACATCTCCACCAGGGCGCAGTGCTGGGCGGGGATGGCATTAAGGTAGCCGTAGCCGTAGTGGGCGTAGTCCTGCTTGTAGCGGTCAAAGGCATCCCACGTGCCCTGCAGCTCACGCAGCTCCGTCTCGGGGGCCAGGTCGCGGGCCTCGCGATAGCGAACCAACGTGTGGTCATAGACGAAGGTGCGCTCCTGACAGCGTCGCAGCTCATCCACCATCGTGCGCAGGTTCGCCTTCAGCTGTTGCCGCTTGACAGGGTCTGCGCAACTGGCATAGGCCAGTGACAGCGCGCTCATATAATGCCCGCTGCCATGTCCCTTGAGCTTCGTGGTGGGAGAGTCCCAGCCATCGGACACGGGGTAGCCGTCGGTGGGCAGACCGTAGGTGTCGCGGTAGTTGTACAGCTGCTGCCGCACATCGAGCGTGAGCAGATGGTCGATGTCGATATCACGGTTGCGCGTGAGGCGGTTGTCTCCTGTCAGCTGTACGTCGCTCAGCGGCAGCGGCTGGGCGACGGGCATCGCAGCGGGCGTGGCGTAGCCGCTTGCTACGACCTGTACGTTAGCTTTGATGGGCAGACCTTGTGGCGTGCTGTCATCACCCACGATATAACCTTCCACCTGATAGCTTGCGCCCACGGGCTGAGCAGCTTGCTCTTGTTCGGTGGTTAGCGCGGAATTAGACCAGCGCACTTGGCGGTAGGCTTTATGACCATCGGCATACTCCACCCATAGCTGATAGGGTAGGCGAGGGGCCGTCCCCACAGGCGTTGAGACACGTACTGCCTCAACGGCGGAGATACGCTTGCCGGTGGTAGCCTCCTGCGCAAAGCAAGTGGCACAGGAGAGAAGGAAGAGAGATGAAAAAAATGCCTTCATTGTCGGAAGAAATAGATTTTCTGCCGACAAAGATAGGCATTTTTTGTGATACAGCGCTTAATTCTCGCTAATTATCGTTGCGCTATAGCCAAAATCATCAACTTGACGTATGACGCGCTCTGGGTCGTGATGTCCTGTGACCGTAGCAATTCCTGTTGCCAGGTTGACATCCACGTCCTCCACACCTTCTACACCGCGGATGGCACGCTCCACGTTAGCTTTACAATGATTGCAGCTCATGCCGGAGATTGAGTAGCGGGTCACTTCAGCGCTGGCGTGCTCGTGGGCGGTATGCTCGTGAGACTGGCGCTCGTGGCAGTGTGCCTCATGTTCGTGGGCTTCATGGTTGTGGTCATGATCATGGCAGCATTCACAGGAATGGCCGTGGCGGTGCATCTGCCAGAAGGCATTGATGAGCAACAGCACGAGAGCAGCCACCCACGCCCAGTCCATCGGTGTGAGGCAGTGGGCACAGTGCCCGGCACTGCCGGCTATGGCACTCTGAACGGCGAACCATTCCTGCGGCAACAGATAATCGATACCAAGGCCGAAAAGCATGGCACCAATGACGATGGCGAGGAGATAAAGCCACAAGGTGCGCTTACCGAAGACCTTACCTATCACCAACATCGATGCGCTGTTGACGGCAGGACCGGCCATGAGAAGGACCAATGCAGCACCTGGCGTAAGCCCCTTGGCCATCAGCGATACGGCGATAGGTATGCTGCCTGTGGCACAGACATACATCGGTATGGCGACGGCCAAGACTATCAACATATTCAGGAGCTTGTACTCATGCAATGCTGCCAGCCATTCATTAGGCACAGCTACGGTGATGAGGGCGGCGATGAGCAGGCCTACAACGAGCCACTTGCCCACATCCTGCATCATGTCAACGAAAGCGTATTCGAGAGCTCCCGTAATCTTGCCCCAGAAGGTTGCTGGCTGCTCATCGTGGTGGGAGTGACAATGGCCTTCATGACACTCACAATCGTCATGCGACTCACCCCCCTCATGTGAGTTCTTCTCTGAAATTGCCTCGTCTTCGCGTGCATACCTGTTTACTAACCACCCTCCAAACATGGCAGTGAAGAGAGCGGCGATAGGACGCACGATGGCAAAGGGCAGACCCATGAGTGAGTATGTGGCAGCGATGCTGTCAACTCCCGTCTGCGGCGTAGCGATAAGGAAGCTGGTGCAGGCACCGTGACTGGCACCTTCCTTGCGAAGTCCCACAGCAGTAGGGATAACGCCACAGGAGCACAGCGGCAATGGTATGCCAAGGGCGGCAGCCTTTACGACACTCTTCATGGTGCGAGGTGCGAGGTGCTTTGAATACAGCGTGCGAGGCACCAACGTGCGCAAGAGACCTGCAATGAGAAAACCCAGTAGCAGGTAGGGAGCCATTTCTGCGGTCATCATGACCAACGCGTCCCAGTAACTTTCAATCCAATTCAGTACCATAATTCTATATTTTAGTTATTTCATCATTCGTCATTCGTCATTCGTCACTCATCATTCACGCTGCAAAGGTACGGCGAAATGGTGTGCAACTGGGTTGCAAAGTGTTGTTTTGCCCCAAAAAAGGAGAAAAATGGTAGTGTAGAAGAAAAAAATTGTTCAATGAAGAGCTGATTTTTCACTTTTCATTTTTCATTTTTCACCTAAATCCTTACCTTTGCACCCGCAATCGCAAGAATGCACCTTGGAGAGATGCCAGAGTGACCGATTGGGCCGGACTCGAAATCCGGTGAACGGCTCGTCCGTTCCGGGGGTTTGAATCCCTCTCTCTCCGCCAAGAGTTCAATGAGTAACATTGTTGGACTCTTTTTTATATATCTTGCCCTGAAAAGTGTGATATTGCAACAAAAAAAGTACGTATATGGTCATTAAAAGAGACAGATATCTGGGCTCACTTGCAAAACCCTGTGTTAAAAACATAGCCTAGAAGTCTCTATTTTCGAATATTGTTTGTACCTTTGCACAGTCGTAAGAAATAAAACACCAATATTTAGGAATATATGAATTACAAGAACATGCTTCTCGTGGCCGGTTGTGCACTCTTTGCAGCAGCAGTCCAGGCTCAAGTGACTATTGATATTGATGCTCAGCAGCGGGGCCCGAAGGTGAGTCCAATGCTTTATGGCATCTTCTATGAAGACATCAACCATGCTGCCGACGGCGGTATCTATGCTGAGCTGATACGCAACCGCTCGTTTGAGGACGGACCTCGCTATGGCGCGCCTGCTGACATGCAGGGATGGTCAACCTATGCAGCAGCCCCGTCGCAACTCACGGCAAGACTCATACAACCCACGAAAAAGACGCCACTGCTTAACGGCGTACAGCACAATGCCCTGGCACTTGACATCAAAGCCTCTGCTACTGAACCGGCTTGTCTGGTGAACGAGGGATATTGGGGCATCAATGCTGTGCAGGGACGCTGTTATCGCCTGACATTCTGGGCAAAGACGCAGAATTATCAAGGCACCTTGAAGGCCACACTCTGCTCGAAGGATGGCTCTCGGATCTATGCCGAAACGGCAGTCGATGGTTTTGCCATCGGCAAAAGCAAGGGCTGGACGAAATACGAAGCCACCCTCACCGCCATTGACAATGATCCGCAGGCACAGTTTGCCATGGTCTTTGATGGCACAGGACAGGTACAGGTAGATATGGTGAGTCTCTTTCCGCCCACATTCAAGAACCGTGAGAACGGTATGCGCCCCGACCTGGCTAACATGCTGTGGCAGTTGCACCCGAAGTTCATGCGCTTCCCTGGAGGCTGCTTCGTTGAGGGGCAGGAGAGCCCCGACAATGCTTTCCGCTGGGAACGTACCATCGGCCCGATTGAGGAGCGTGAAGGACACTGGAACGTGAACTGGGGCTATCGTACTACTGACGGACTGGGCTACCATGAATACCTGCAGTTGGCAGAGGATTTGGGAGCCAAACCGCTTTATGTCGTGAATGTGGGAATATGGCATGGCGGCGAGACACCCTATGACAGCATTCAGCCGTGGATCGACGAGTGCATGAATGCCTTGGAGTATGCCAACGGCCCCGTCACGACGAAATACGGTGCCATGCGTGCCAGGAACGGTCATCCGGAGCCTTTCGGAATAGAATATCTGGAGATAGGTAACGAAAACAACCAACCGGATCCTCGTCAGCAGAGTGACCACTACTACGAGCGCTACGAGCAGTTCTATAAAGCCATCCGTGCGAAGTATCCCGAGATGAAGATCATCGGCAACGTGGTGGCATGGGGTGACGATAACCCCAAGTGGGGCAGCGAACAGCCTGTTGATTTGCTTGATGAGCACTACTACCGCTCTCCTGACTGGTTTGCCGCTGCTTTCCAAAAGTACGACAGCTATGACCGCCAGGGTCCCAAGGTCTATGTAGGCGAATATGCGGTGACCAACGGCTACGGCAAACTGGGCAACATGAATGCCGCCTTGGGCGAGGCCGTCTATATGATGGGCATAGAGAACAATGGTGACGTAGTGGAACTGGCCTCGTATGCCCCCATCTTTGTCAACGAGAACGATGCCCGTTGGCGTCCCGATATGATTCGTTTCAACAGCAGCCGAGTCATGGGCACCCCGAGCTACTATGTGCAGCAACTCATGCCGCAGCATCTGGGTACACAGGCGGTGAAAGTGGTGCAGAACGATCCCTACAAAGGAAAAGTCCGCAAACCGCTGACACCGAAACAGAACCGTGTGGGATTCGGGACATGGAACACGCGTGCCACATTCGAGGCCGATAAGGATATGGATTACGTCTATGGCGACTGGCAGAAGGATGGCAACACCGTGCGGCAGAAAGGTCGCAAGGAGGGCACGCTCTGCATTGAGAAGAGCATCATCGATAACGACCATTATACCTGTAAGTTCCGTGCCCGCAAGGACGAGGGAGCCGAGGGCTTCATCATCGTCTTTAACTATGTGGATGAAAATAACTACTGCTGGCTGAACTTCGGTGGATGGACTAACACACAGCACGCCATCGAGCAAATCAGCACTGGAGGCAAGTTCTTGACTGACAGTAAGCGTGGACATATCAAGGCAGGCCGTTGGTACGATATAACCTTACAGGTGAACGGTGACAGCGTGAAGGCGTGGCTCGACAACGAAATGGTCTTCAATACGGTTCTGAAGCACGACGACACAAAGGGCATCTTCTCCTCTGCCACTATCGACGATGCCAGCGGGGAACTGATTGTGAAAGTCGCCAATACCAGCGATGCAGCAACCACAGCCCGACTAAATCTGAAGAACTTTAAACCGACAGTTGCCCGTGTAGTCAGGCTGGCAGCTAACGACGGTATGGAAGAGAATACGCTCGATGCGCCCACCGTCATCCATCCTGTGGAGCAACTGCTTTCGCCCGACAATGGCAGCATTCTGCTCGACGTGCCTCCTTACTCGCTGAATATCGTCAGGATGGAAGATGTAAGATGAAGGTTCAGCTTTGCAAATCAAGGAGCTTTCCGAGCGCTTTGGCAAGAGCGTAGCTACCATCAAGCGCAGATATTACCATGCATGGAAGGAGAAGTGGAAGGACACGATTGGCCACAAGAGCCTCCACAAGGACGGGAAGATGCACTATACGCATCAGCGGCTCAGAGCTGCAATGAACAGCCTGAATTTCTACCTGCCATACCTGTTTACCTACCAACGGGAGGACTGCAAGGGGATGCCAAATACGAACAACAAGATAGAGGGAACATTTACAGACTTGAAGAAGAACCTGAACAATCACAGCGGCTTAACACAGGAGAACCGCAAACGGTTCATTTCTGGGTTTTTTTATACCCAATCAAAATCGACATCTCCTGCTCCAATCTCAAAGTGGTATTTGGCGATGCCTAAGTCTATCTGCGTATAGCCAATCAGCGAGAAGCCTTTCTTGGCGCGCACTTGATGGCGGCCGTCTTTCATGCCGAGGTACTCAAACGAGAATTTCTGTTGGTTCACGGCAGTAGGAGCAAGCAGGGCTGCTTCGACGCCTCGACGGAACCACGACGGGGTGGCTCCGCTGGCATCCGTGGACGAGCCAAGCGTCCTTACGGCCGAGCGGCTCACTTGATCAATGGCCTTGATTTTATGGCTGACACCTTGTGTCTCACCATAGCCAATGGCAATGTAGCAGACTATCTTCTCGTCTTCGCCAAGCACATAGGTTCCCGGCACCTTTGAGTAGCTGAGTCCCACCCAGCAGGTGTTCAAGCCAAGCGTCTGAGCGAGCAACACCAGATGCTCACCGTAGTAACCTACGCGTTCATCAAGGTCGTCGGCTCTTCGGCCGGCCATTACCAGATAGTTATTGGCATTACGGAACTTGCCGTATTTGGCTATCGTCCCCTGAAACGCCTTCGGCTCGTTGAGGATCAGCTGGATATGGAGCTGTCCTTCACGATTTAGCTTCACAATCTTTTCTTCCAGCACCTTGACGACTTCCTCACTCAACGGCTGGTCCTTATATGCCCTAACGCTATGCCGGGCTTCAATGGCTTCCTGTATTGTCATATTTTTCATTTTTCACTTTTCACTTTCCAAGTGAGGCGGTCATCATCTCAATCAGTTACCACCTCTTCGAAATGTACTTTGCCCCATTCTACGAGGGAAATGATGGGCGGAATGAGCGACTTACCCGTTTCCGTCAGGGAGTATTCCACCCGTGGCGGCACTTCCGCATACACCTCGCGGTGAACGAGGTGGCTCTGCTCCAGATTCTTCAACGTCTGCGAGAGCATCTTCTGTGAGCAGTCTGTCATCAGCCGACGAATCTCATTAAAACGCAATACGCCCGTCTCGCTCCTGTTCAGCATGAAGAGCACGAGCAACGACCACTTGTCGCCAAAGCGACTAATCACTTGCCTGATGGGACAGGCTAAATACTCTGCCTTGATGTCCGACATATAATTTACTATTTGACAATTTACTATTTACTATTTGACAATTTGGAGTTTGCACGGCAAAGGTAGCAAATAGTTACCAAGTAACGACAATGCACTATGTTAATCTAAGTTAATGCTGCGTTCGTGGAAGTCCGACAACATGCCAATTCCTACTTTTTGGTAACTATCACACTAAAAAGTGCCTTCTTGCGGGATTGGGAAAGTGGCAGTACCTTTGCAGCGTCAAAACGAAATAAGTAACCCTTTAAACAAATGAAATTATGAAACAGATTGAGACAATCAAGAGAGGTAAAAACTACAGCGCTGTCAGCGTAGGTAAGATGGATGAGATTATTGAGCATGTGTTGCCGATGGGCCCCGAGATGACGATTCAAGGCAAGGTGTTTGCCGGTCAGGCCGTAGGTGCTACAGGCAGCGAGTTCTCGTTCCAAACACTTGTTCCGGGTCAGGACAGCGGTTTCCTGCACACCCACAAGACTCACGAAGAACTTTACTTCATTCTGAAGGGCGAAGGCCAGTATCAGGTTGACGGCGAGATCTTCCCCGTAAGCGAAGGCACCATCGTCCGCGTGTCTCCCGACGGAAAGCGTGCACTGAAGAATACAGGCAGCGAGAACCTCACGATGCTCTGCATACAGTACAAGGCCAACGCCTTCACCGAAGCCGACAGCCCCATGACCGACGGCGTAATCCTACAGGAAGAGCTGAAATGGTAAACGAGATGTTTGAACGAGCTATTCAGTTTCTGAGCATTCCGACCGTACTGCTTACATCGTAAAACAGCTGATGGCATTGCTTGCTACCGGCATCAGCCGAACGGAGCGTGATGTAAACTACTATGCCGAACGGCTGAACGTATCGCCCAAGTATCTTTCTGCCACCATTAAACGGGTGACAGGACACAGTGTCACCTCAAACATCGACCGTCATACTATACCCATTATGATAGACTATCTGAATGATGAACGCCTGTCACTCACTCAGATAGCCAACCTGATGAACTTCACATCGCTCTCTTACTTCAGCCGCTATTGCACCAAGCACCTCGGCCAGTCCCCCAGCGAATACCGCCAAAGCCTGCAACCGAAATAAGGAGTCTTTCATCTGGACAACAAATCTCTAATCGTATCTGAAATATGCTTCCGTGCCACTTCCGGACGCATGGCTTC
Organism: Prevotella sp.; assembly: GCA_015060555.1. Classification (GTDB taxonomy): domain Bacteria; phylum Bacteroidota; class Bacteroidia; order Bacteroidales; family Bacteroidaceae; genus Physcousia. The sequence goes on along the minus strand of SUYG01000012.1, from coordinate 4,166 downwards.
CTGAAGAGAAAAGCCTTCGGGATTGATGCATCTGACGTCAGAGAATCCAGCTCGCAAAAGTGCTTCTCTGTCTCTGATGCGTCCGGCGATGAGACATACGGGCACGTCACCTGAATGCCGCAGTACGCCAACTGGCAACTTGCCCATGAGCGTCTGGCTATCAGCAGATCCTTCGCCAGTGATGACAAGGTCTGCATCTTTGACCACGTCGTTGAAACGGGCTGCTTCAAGCAACACCTCTATACCGGGCCTGCAAGTAGCATGCATGTATTGAAGGAAAGCATACCCTAACCCGCCGGCTGCACCCGCTCCTTCATCATTGGAACAGTCATAACCGAAATGGTCGGCTGATATCTCGGCAAATCTTCTGGCACGCGCATCCAAACGCTCTATCATCTCAGGAGTCGCGCCTTTCTGCGGAGCAAAGATATGAGCTGCTCCCTGGGCACCGCAAAGGGGATTCTTCACATCGGAGGCAATGGTAAACTGAATATCCTGGAGCTCTGTAATATCATCAAACTGCCCACGCTTGGCAAAGGCATCAATCAAGGCTCTAAGCATCCCTACACCGGCATCGCTGGTAGCACTGCCACCGAGTCCCACGATAATCCGTTTGGCCCCTTTCCGGACGGCATCTGCAATCAGTTGTCCAGTGCCATAGCTTGTGGCGATCATGGGGTTACGCTCGTCTTCAGAAAGAAGGGTAAGCCCACTGGCCTGCGCTATCTCAATGACAGCCTCTTGGTCGCGTAACAGATACTTGGCTGTAATAAAGCGCATCATAGGGTCGCACACCGTCACTTCCTGAACCGTGCCACCGATAGCTGCATGGAAGGCCTCGATAAATCCTTCGCCGCCATCGCTGACAGGTATCTGAACGATATCTGCATCTGGGAAGACGTGCCTGACACCATCTGCCGCCGCTTGATTGGCATCAGCAGAACTCAGACAGCCTTTCATCGAATCTATGGCAATGACTATTTTCATAAATATTGGCAGCTAAAGCCCTCGGTGAATCTACCAGATCTTCCATGTCTTTGTATTTATCGACGCGGCTTGTCGTGTTGATACCTGTTTGCATTATCTGCATCTTCATGTTTCAAAAAAGATTTCTTGCACAGTTCTTCTTGCTTCTCAGAAGGCAGCGAAATTATAGGTCTGACACCATCATCGCAGGTCCTTCATGCAGACTGCCCATCAGCTTATTTCCTCCAATTTGCCTGTCTCTGAATCAATGATGAAGCCCCTGACCACAATGTCGTTCGGAACGAGCGGATGGGTCTTGATGGTCTCGACGGTCTTGCGGACAGATTCGGGAGTGTCCTTAAAGCCCTCCAACCAGTGATGCAGGTCAATGCCACACTTGCGGATGGTGTCGAGCGTTTCATCCGTCACGCCACGGGCAATCATTTCGTGGTGGAAATGGTCATAGCTCATGTGACAGGCGCCACAGTGAGAGTGAGCAACCACCATAATCTCCTTTACTCCCAGCTCATAGATGGCAACAATGAGGCTGCGCATAGCTGAGTCAAATGCTGAGATAACAAGTCCTCCAGCGTTCTTGATGATCTTGGCGTCACCATTCTTCAACCCCAAAGCGGCAGGGAGCAGTTCGGTTAGTCTGGTGTCCATACAGGAAAGAACGGCCAGTTTCTTGTCTGGGTACTTGTCCGTGATATATTTCTCGTAGCCCTTTTGCTCTACGAAAGTCTTGTTGTAGTCGATAATTTTGTCTATCATGTTGGTCTCGTTTGTTTCTATGCGGCTACAAAAATACTCATAATTCATCAGATAATTGCCAAAATAACATATCTTCACTCAAAAATTGAATGTTTTTTCCTGATTTTCGCTGAAAATATTTTTTTTGAGGGCTGGGAATCAAAGCGAACTTTCTTCCACTACCTGAAAAAAGGCTGGTTGAAAACTCAACCAGCCTTTGCGTTCAGATGCTTCGCAATTAGTAGCGGATCTTACGCGTGGTGCCGTCGCTCATGCGAACGATGTTCAGGCCTCGCTGCAGGCGTGGGAACCGGCGGCCGTCGGTAGAATAGATGGCTTCGACGCGGCTGTCGTCAGCGTAGAGGTTGTCAATGTCGGTGGTGCTCTCAATCACGAACGTTGCCGACAAGGGGAAGTGGTCGCCCAGAGGTGTCTTGCCGTCCTCGCGAACGTAGCCTGTGCGGTCGATGCTGACGCTGATGGGGCGCAGACGAATGTTGCTGTTTACGGGGTTGATGTAGAGAATCTTGTCCAGCGTCTCACCCTTGCGGCTCCATCCGTCGTCATCCTTCATGACGGGGCCGTCCTCATGAGCAGGGTACTGGCCGTCTCGCTCCAACTCAATCCATACGTCGCTGACGGTGGCATGACCGCTCTCTTGAATGGCCTCGATGAAGTTGGGTTTCACTTCGTCGCGGGCATAGTAGCTGTTCATGTCGCCCATGACGATGACGGGCTTGTCGTCCATGTGTGCCATGATGTCATCACGCAGCTGTATCCACTGCTTCAGGCGGCACTCCCTGTCGGGGCCATCCTTGCCGGCAGCTTCGTCCTCGTCCGTGCTGGCATCCATGTGCATGTTGTAGAGTCGCAGGTCAATGCCGTCCTTGGTGGTGAGCTCGTAGCGGCGGAATCCTTTGGTGCAGAGGTCGTCGTTGCTGTGGTCGAACTTGCCGTAGTTCTCTTTCCAAGCTACACGCTCCATCTTCACCTTATGCTGCTTCTTCCAGTAGCCGGTGAGGCCGTCGCAGGGCACCTTGAGGTTTGCGAAGTCGGCTAACGAGAGGTCTATTCCACCGCTGAACTCATCGCGGAGATAGATGCTGCTGGCGCTGGAGTACAGCTCTTTGCCGAAGTCGAAGTTCTCCTGCAGGCCCACGAAATCTACGGGGTGGTTGGTAAGGTACTGACTGATGACCTTGGAGTATTTTGCTCCCGGGCCCTCTTCGTTCACTTTCACGAAAAGGATTGTTGCGGGCAGTCCGTCAGCGTTGAGAGACGTGACGGAAAATGTCTGACTGGATTGTGCAAACAAATTCGCAGTACAAACTGCAGCAATGAATAACAAGAGGATTTTCGAGTAGATTTTTTTCAAACGCAATAATGTTTTGAAGAGAGTATTCTGTTTTCGATGTGCAAAGGTAGTTGTTTTCAAAGATTCATACAAGAAAAAATGCATATTTTTGCTGAAAAAATCACGAACACTACGCAGCTCGCGTGGGCAGCGCGCATGAATACCTTTTTATATGATTCGGCTATACAAATCGCACCAAGACTTTCTTTTTTCCCATCGTCTTCTTTAAAAATACAGCCTCCTAGTGGAGGCATGACCCAAGTAATTTGCAACAGGGGGGTAATCTTTCTTTATATAGTTAAATATACTCGTTAGTTGAATTAAAATAGTGTTAGATTCTATAATTAAATGAGAATGATACGGCTATTTTTGACAAGGAACAATCCAGAGAGATTTCATTCAGGCCACACCCTCTATAGAGACTACGCGCAGACACTATAGAGACTACGCGCAGACACTATAGAGGGTCGCCACAGACACTATAGAGGGTGCGCCTGGAGACTATAAAGGCCCCCTCTCCGAACCCTTGAGGGTTTTCGCGAGAAGCCAAAAGGGTTTTGGCCAAAACCCTCTACCCTTCGGCCAGCCCCCTGTAGGTTGGGTGGCTGATTTTTTTCATGCTATTGAGTGGTAAATAATTACATCCCCCCTCTTCCACAACCCACGCCGCACGATCATCTCCGGCTTCGTATCCTTCGACCTGATAGCAGCCATATTGGCGTGGCGTTGTTGTATAAAATAAGCATAAAAGTAAATTTAATCTATAAAAAATTGTCTGTATCAACTTATATGTTTATCTTTGCGGCGCAAAACAACAATATCATGAATAGGAATCTGCTTATAGAGTTATTGGAAGATGGTGAGCGAGTGAGCCTCTATTCCCCTCATTTCGAAGGAGAAGAATACTCCGAATTTGAGAAATTCCTTCTCACATATAAAGATGATTATCCTGATGATGTGCGTCAACTGGTATATCGTCTCGATATCATCAAACGTGATGGAGCTGCAGACCGTCATTTCCGTTATGAAGGAACACGTCGTGACAGGGTGATGGCGCTCCCCTCGCATATGGAAACGACCTCACTTCGCCTGT
>SUYG01000011.1:0-22707 GCA_015060555.1 Prevotella sp. | reverse complement strand
CATGTCATATTAGAGTTTTGCTTGTTTTCTTTTTGCAACACTAAGATAAGTGAAAATTCTGACATGGCAAAATCCTGGGCAACTTTTTGTTGCTCAGGAACTTATAAATAAAGTTAAATTATAGTGTTGCGGAATTAAGGAAATCAAATTTATCATGACAAGATTTTTATCATTTATAAGCGTAGCTTTTACAGTCTGCACAGGCGTTTCCAGTGCAGATGAGCCATTAGTGCGTAAATGGCATTTTCCCTATGTGGGTGAAAATGCCATCCCCTGCGTCGTAGATACTGTGAGTAACCTTGTCGCCTTATCCGGTTTTGATACAGACGGAATGGAGAGCTTTTATTTTGTAGGCGGCGAGCCATTAAAACTTGCGGCCTACCATGGGGAAAAGAAGGTTTTCCAAAAGAGTTTAGACCTGCCTGGAACAACAAATGGAGCTCTCAAATTGTGGAATGATTCCTTATACCTCTTTCATGATCAATTGAAAAGTATATTTTCAATCAAGAAAGATGGTACGGGCGATATCAATAGTCATCCTTTGCAGATACGGGATGGCTACATATCTACGATGGATGGTCCACAGTTCACAATTGTGGGAATACCGTTAGACTTCCCCAAGAAAAATCAATGGCCATTTTATGATGAAGCAGTGTTGTTGTATCAATACCCAAACATTGAAAAGCAACGTGTGCAATTTGTCAGACCTTTTGAGTGCGAGACAGAGGGGCTGTTAATTACTCATATTAAGGATTCGCTTCTATCGCGCCCTCCCAGAGAACCGTATACATATATGAATCAAAAGCTTCCAGGAGATTACATCGGAACTGTTGATTCCTTATGGATTTATGCATGCCATGGAATCTACGATGATGCATATATAAGTGTGTACGATTCCTCTGGCAACCTATTACTCACGCATAAACTGCAGGTGGCGCCGACCCCTTATTCTACTCTTGGTTCTGATAATGCAGAATATTTAACCAATAATATACTTTTACGAAAAGGAAAATTGTTCTTCATCGGGTATGATACAAATGATATACAGATCACAGAAGTAAACATCAAAAAACTTCTCTCGCAAGTACCGCAAAATGCTTGCTATAAGGGGCTTAATTTATCTGAAATCCGAGCTAGAATCCAGTCCCGTATCGTATCCTTTTACAAGGCATATATGTCAGACTCACTGTTTTGGAAAGAACAGGATTCGCTAACAAGGCAGATGCTGACACCAGAAGCTTACGAGAAAGTGAAGAGGGCGACACGGGCTACTGACTGTGATCAAATACTTCGTGCGCAAGACTATTCCGACTATGGAAGAAGCACTGTGAAATGCCGTCATCTGGGAGCCGACTGGTATGAGGTGTCATACCAATTCGCTTCGAATGAAGAACCCGTATTCATCCCTTTGCGGGTTGAGTCTGATGTGAGTCATCCGCGTATTGATTACATTGTTCCCGAATGGGGAGGCCGCCAATGGGGCGATGCCATGTTTGATGTTCCAAAGGTAGAGATAGAGAGAGACAAAGATGTCCTGACGTTTGTCTCCACATTTTACAAAAGGTATGTGTATTCTTATGCAACAAATTCTCTCACATTGGATGCCGATAGGAAAGAGTTATGCAAACGGTTCTGCACGCAGGCACTACGTGACAGTATAGAACAGGCAAGAGTAAACCATGGCATTGATGACGGCATTGATGGTTTTGATGCCATCGTCAATGATTATGACTTTGATGCTCTATGGTTTGCAGAACTGGACTTCTCCGCAATAGACAATCATCAAGTGCGGGTCTCTTTCCACGACTATCATCATCTGGTGGTGACTGTTTCTGGCAAAAAGGGTTCATTCCTTATAAATAGCATACGCGCGCAATAGTCTCCTTTTTAGCAGAACGCATAAGGATTGGGGATATGAAGAGCGGTCTTCCGCCCTCGTTTCCCCAATCCTTTATTACATGACTAAGGTCCTACGGCCATAAGAGCAAGGTCCTACAGCCATAAGAGCAAGGTCTTATTGTTTTTGCCACTGGTGGCAAAAAGATTTCTCACACGTGAGAAAAAGGTTTCTCATGTGTGAGAAAAGCAATAAGACTATGGCCTTACGGTTTAATCAAAGAGGTGTGGGTCGAGTTCCTTCACCTTGAGGCTGCGCAGGTGTGTGATGCCGTTGCTGGGCACGCAGTCGTGGTGGAACAGCCACCAGCGGCCCTCGTACTGCACGATGCTGTGGTGCGTGGTCCATCCTACGACGGGCTGCAGCAGCTCGCACTGGAAGCGGAAGGGTCCGTAGGGGTTGTCGCCGACGGCGAGGCAGAGCAGGTGACTGTCGCCGGTGGAATAGGAGAAGAAGTACTTCTTGCCGACCTTGTGCATCCAGGAGGCCTCGAAGAAGCGGTGGGGGTCGCTGGCCTTCAGGGGCTGGCCGTCGGCATCGAGGATGACGACGCTGCGCGGTGCCTCGGCAAACTGCAGGACATCATCGCTCATGCGGACAACGAAGGATGGCAGCGCGGGCACATCAGCAGGGCAGAAGAGCTGTGTCTTGCGGTCGCCGGCAGGGCCCAGATCAACGCCTTCCTTCGTCAGCTGGCGAGGCGGCTGGTACCACTGGAGCTGACCGCCCCAGAGACCGCCGAAGTAGCAGTAGATCTGTCCGTCGTCGTCCTTGAAGACACAGGGGTCGATGCTGAAAGAGCCGCGGATGGGGTGTTCCTGCGGGATGAAGGGGCCCTCGGGGCGCTCGGCGATGGCCACGCCCAGGTGGAAGACGCCGTTGTAGTCCTTGGCAGAGAAGATGAGGTAGTAGCGGCCGTCCTTCTCCACGACATCGCTGTCCCACATCTGCTTCTCGGCCCAAGGCACCTGATCCACGTCGAGCATGACGCCGTGGTCGGTGACAGGGGCTGTCAGGGGGTCGCCCTGCAGGGAGAGAACATGGTAGTCGCGCATCTGGAAGTGGCCGCCGTCATCGTCGAAGGCAGCACCGGTCTCGATGTCGTGAGAGGGGTAGATGTACAAACGGTTGTTGAAGACATGGACTGAAGGGTCGGCCATGTAGTCGGAAGGAAAAAGATAACGCATATTGATGAAATATTAAATATAAAATACAAAATACATAATATAAAATATGCTGATTACTTCGCCCTTGCCTCGATTTCGCGGTTGATCTCGTCGAGTTTCTCGTCGGTGAGGGGATACTTATAAATCAGGTAGCCAACGATGATGAGGAGTGCGGCAGGGATGATGGTGGTGAACAGCAGAATGGCATTCTGGGCAATCTCGGAATAGTTGGCCAACTTCGGGTAATAAGCATTCACAGGGGCACTGATGAAGGATGCGAGGAACACCACAACAAAGATGCTCAGCACCAGCTGCAGACACTTGTTAGCCTTGAATTCCCGCCACATTTCGCCAAAGGAGACAGGCTTCTCGGGGGTCGTGGTAATGTTCTCACGGCTACCCATGAAGCACAGCATCAGAAGGACAAAACCGACGAGGGCGAAGACACAGGTCACCGTGAACCACGCACCGGGCTCCGTGGGCAGCGCGGACTCCTCGCTGGCGAAGTTGAAGCCAATCATCCCCATCACCAAGGGCGTAATCCAGCCGGCAATGGAGAAGCCGGCCTTGAAGGCGACGCCTGCCAGCGCGTTGACCGTGGCTGCAGGGCGGTTGCCGGTGCGATACTCAGCCTCGGTGATGACCTCTGGCACCAACGCCCACATCAGCGATCCTACGAGCAGGCCCACACCTGTCATCACCTTGGCCGTCTGAACAAGGGTGTTGAGGCTGGCGACATCGAAGAACTTACCCACGCAGAAGAGGATGGTGAAGCCGATGAAACCGATGGAAAGCAGCGTGTAGTAGAGTCCTTTCTTGCCCAGCCACTTCTTCAGGACGGGCATCGAGGGCAGAATGATGAACGCCGGGATGGTGCCGATGGCCATGAAGGTGGCCTGATTCCAGTCGATGGCGGTGTGGACGCAGATAGCAAGACCGATGGGAAAACCTGCCTGGACGACAATCTGGCCGATGTTGGCACAGACCATACGCGTGGAAGTCAGGATCAGCACTTCATCGTTGTCGCGCGTCATGCTGGCCATGATGGAGCCGTAAGGGATGTTGACCACGGAGTAGATCATGCTCAGCACGGTGTAGCTGACGGTAGCATAGATCATCTTCATGGTCACTGACCACGTGGCAGCCTGCGGAAGCATCAGCAGGCACGCGGCAACGGTCAGGGGGATGCCTCCGTAGAGGAGGTAAGCACGGTACTTGCCCAGCTTGGGGTTGTGATTGTCAATGTAGCGCCCGACTACGGGACTCCAGAAGCAGTCGATGAGGCGGACCGTAAGAATCAGACCGCTGACGAAAGCCGGATTGATAGTCAGCACCGTAGTGAGGTAAATCATTAAGTAGCACGCTACCGTCTGGAAAATCAGGTTCTGCGCCAGGTCGCCAGAACCGAAGCCGATGCGCTGGAGCCATGACAGGCGGTAGAAGCCTTTGTCTGCGGCGAGCACAGAAGTGGAGGATGAGTTCATGAGTTCGTATTAACTTGAATTTGGTTGAATTATGCAAACGCTATGGTGAGGCCAGCCATGACAATGCTGACCATGGACATCAGTTTGATGAGGATGTTCAGCGAGGGGCCGCTGGTGTCCTTGAAGGGGTCGCCAACGGTGTCGCCCACGATGGTGGCCTTATGGGCGAAGGAGCCCTTGCCGCCGAAGTTGCCTTCCTCCACCATCTTCTTGGCGTTGTCCCACGCGCCGCCGGCATTGGCCATGAACACAGCCAGCGTGAAGCCGCCGGCCAGACCGCCCACCAGCAGACCAAGCACGCCAGCCACACCCAGAACCAAACCTACGACAATGGGGATGGCGATGGCCAGGAGCGACGGGAAGATCATCTCATGCTGCGCAGCACGCGTGGAGATGGCTACGCAGGAGCCGTAGTCGGGCGTGGCCTTGCCCTCGAGGATTCCCTTGATCTCGCGGAACTGGCGGCGCACCTCCTCCACCATCTTCTGAGCAGCACGGCCCACAGCCTCCATGGTGAGACCGCAGAACAGGAAGGCTGCCATGGCGCCGATGAAAGCTCCGACGAGGACGCGCGGATTCATCAGGTTCACCTGGAAGTAGTTCATGAAGTCAGGGATGGTAGCCTCTGCGGCGCTGATGACCTCGCCGCGGAGGTTCGTAAGTGTAATTTCCGACCGTTCCATCGCGATTTTCACCTCCTCGATGTACGAGGCCAGCAGGGCCAGCGCCGTGAGTGCGGCAGAGCCGATGGCAAAGCCCTTGCCCGTGGCGGCGGTGGTGTTGCCCAGGGCATCGAGGGCATCGGTGCGATGGCGCACCTCCTCGCCCAGCTCGCTCATCTCGGCATTACCGCCAGCGTTGTCGGCGATGGGGCCATAGGCGTCGGTGGCCAGCGTGATGCCCAGCGTGGAGAGCATCCCCACGGCAGCTATGCCGATGCCATAGAGGCCCTTGGACAACGCCTCGGCGCTCATGGCCATGTCGAAGCCGTTGGCACAGAGGTAGCTGAGCATGATGGCCACGCCGATGGTGACCACGGGGATGCAGGTGGAGATCATGCCCGTTCCTATACCTTTAATAATAACGGTGGCCGAACCGGTGAGCCCCGCTTCGGAAATCTTCTGCGTGGGTTTGTAGGAGTGGCTGGTGTAGTACTCCGTGGCCTGACCGATGATGACACCGGCGGCCAGGCCCGTGATGACAGAGAAGGAGAGGCCGAGCCAGTTCTCAATTCCCAAGAGGTAGAGAATGGCGAAGGTGGCTATGGCGATGAGGGCGGCAGACACGTTTGTGCCCACTGCCAGCGAGCGCAGCAAGTCGCGCATCGTGGCTCCCTCCTTCGTGCGGACGAGATATATGCCGAAGATGCTGAGGAACACGCCCACGGCAGCGATGAGCATCGGCGCGATGACGGCTTTCATCTGCATCTCGCCACTCATGGCAAAGGCCGTGGCGCCGAGGGCTGCCGTGGAGAGGATAGAGCCGCAGTAGCTCTCGTAGAGGTCAGCGCCCATGCCGGCCACGTCGCCCACGTTGTCGCCCACGTTGTCGGCGATGGTGGCAGGGTTGCGCGGGTCGTCCTCGGGGATGTCAGCCTCCACCTTGCCAACGATGTCGGCGCCCACGTCGGCAGCCTTCGTGTAGATGCCGCCGCCCACACGGGCGAACAGCGCCTGCGTGGAAGCGCCCATGCCGAAGGTCAGCATTGTGGTGGTGATGGTGATGAGGGCCATATTGTCGCCATGATAGACGAAGGAGAGGGCGAAGAACCAGATGGCAATATCAAGCAGGCCGAGACCCACCACGGTGAGACCCATGACAGCACCGCTGCGGAAGGCTATCCGCAAGCCGCCATCGAGGCTCTTGCGGGCTGCGTTGGCCGTGCGGGCGCTGGCATAGGTGGCGGTCTTCATGCCGAAGAAGCCGGCAAGGCCCGAGAAGAAGCCGCCGGTGAGGAAAGCGAAGGGCACCCAAGGATTCTGCCATTTCAACACATAAGCCATGAAGGCAAACAGAATGGCGAGCACTACGAAGACAACGGTGACGACCTTGTACTGCTGCTTCAGATAAGACATGGCACCGCTGCGGACATAGCTGGCAATTTCACGCATACGAGGTGTTCCCTCGTCCGCTGACATCATTGAGCGAAAGAAGTAAAAGGCCATGCAAAGTGCCACGACAGAGGCTACGGGCACGAGCCAAAATGCTAAAGGTAAGTTCATAAGGACTATGATTTATGGTTTATGGTTAAGGGTTTATGTTAAGGGTTTATGGTTAAGGGTTGAGGGGTTAAGGGTTGAGGGTTGAGGGTTGAGGGTTGAGGGTTATATAATTAAAACTTAAGAGGTTTATATAGTTTGCCTTGCGACTTTATATCTTATATTTTATATCTTATACTTATCACTCAAGTACTCCGCAAAGATGCGGGCGGCACTTTCGACCTTGGCGGCACAGGGGCGGGTTCGGTAGTACTCGGCGGTGCGGGGCGAGGCGACATAGGAGCAGGGAGCTTTGTCGTGGCCTTTGATTCCCAAAATCTCGGCGCAGATGAGGCTACCGTTCTGCTCTTTGGACTTGGCGAGGAGCTCCTGCACGACCTTGTAGCAGGCCGACTTGCCCTCGCGGTCGGCACCCTCGGTCTGCCCGCAGTCGAGGCCCACGAGCATGACGATGGCTGAGACGGCGCCGCACATCATGCGCATTCGCCCTACCCCACCACCGAAGCCGGCGGCGAGGCGCTTGGCGAGGGTCTCGTCGAGACCGTAAAGGTCGGCAAAGGCGGCCACGACACTTTGGCAGCAACCGTAGCCCGACATGAAATTCTCGACAGCCAAAGCCACTCTTCGATCCAATTCTTGCGTTGACATAACGTCTTTTTAACAGTTTCCGCCTGCAAAGGTATAAACAATTCCGAAAAAGTGTGAAAGAAATGCAGATTATTCTCATTTTTTTTCTTATCTCGCATTTATTAAGTTACCTTTGTAGCCGAAAAAACGTAAAAGATTCCACATTTACTACCATTTTTAATTTTTTAAAAGCATGATTTACTCAACTGAAGTTAAAAACATGTGCAGCGTATGCAAAGGTGCATACCATGGGCCTGCTCCCATCCCTGAAGAGGGTAAGTGGATTCAGGCCAAGGAAATCAAGGACATCTCCGGCTACACCCACGGCATCGGCTGGTGCGCTCCCCAGCAGGGCGCCTGCAAGCTCAGCCTCAACGTGAAGGACGGTGTCATCCAGGAGGCCCTCGTAGAGACCATCGGTTGCACGGGTATGACCCACTCCGCCGCTATGGCCAGCGAGATTCTCCCCGGCAAGACCATCCTCGAAGCCCTGAACACCGACCTCGTGTGCGACGCTATCAACACCGCCATGCGCGAGCTCTTCCTGCAGATTGTCTATGGCCGCACACAGAGCGCCTTCTCCGAGGGCGGTCTCGCCATCGGCGCAGGCCTCGAAGACCTCGGCAAGGGCCTCCGCTCACAGACTGGTACCCTCTATGGTACCATGGCTAAGGGCACACGTTATCTGGAGCTCACCGAGGGTTACATCACCAAGCAGTATCTCGACGAGAACAACGAGGTTTGCGGCTACGAGTACGTACACCTCGGCAAGATGATGGAAGCCATCAAGGGCGGCATGGACGCCAACGAGGCTATGAAGAAGTTCACCGGTTCCTACGGCCGCACGACCGAGGAGCAGGGTGCTGTGAAAGCTATTGACCCACGTAAAGAATAAAGGAGGATACGACTATGATTAGAAAAGTTTATTTTGAGAGTCAGGAACGCCGTATCAACCAGGTGCTGGCAGCTCTGAAAGAGAATGGCATCAACAGTATTGAAGAGGCCAACGAGATTTGTGAGAAGGTAGGTGTAGATCCCTACCAGATGTGTGAGGACACACAGCGCATCTGCTTCGAGAACGCCAAGTGGGCATACGTCTGCGGCGCCGCCATCGCCATCAAGAAGGGCGTGAAGAACGCTGCCGACGCTGCCGAGGCCATCGGCATCGGCCTGCAGAGCTTCTGCATCCCCGGTTCCGTAGCTGACGACCGCAAGGTAGGTCTGGGCCACGGCAACCTCGCCGCCCGTCTGCTGCGCGAGGAGACCGAGTGCTTCGCCTTCCTCGCCGGCCACGAGAGCTTCGCAGCTGCCGAGGGCGCCATCAAGATTGCCGAGATGGCCAACAAGGTGCGCCAGAAGCCCCTCCGCGTCATCCTCAACGGTCTGGGCAAGGACGCCGCACAGATCATCAGCCGCATCAACGGCTTCACCTACGTGCAGACGCAGTTCGACTACTACACCTCCGAGCTGAAGATCGTGAAGGAAGTGCCCTACGGCAACAACCCCAGCCGCCTGAAAGTGCGCTGCTATGGCGCTGACGACGTGCGCGAGGGCGTGGCCATCCTGTGGAAGGAGAACGTCGATGTCTCCATCACCGGTAACAGCACCAACCCCACCCGCTTCCAGCACCCCGTGGCCGGCACCTATAAGAAGGAGCGCGTGCTCGCTGGCAAGCCCTACTTCAGCGTGGCTTCCGGCGGTGGCACAGGCCGCACCCTGCACCCCGACAACATGGCAGCAGGTCCCGCCTCCTACGGCATGACCGACACCATGGGCCGCATGCACAGCGACGCTCAGTTCGCAGGCTCCTCCAGCGTGCCCGCACACGTGGAGATGATGGGCTTCCTCGGCATCGGTAACAACCCCATGGTGGGCGCTACCGTGGCTATCGCCGTGGCCATCGACCTCGCTCTGAACCGCAAGTAATTGCATCTACACACAAAAAGGATGGGGCTGTGTCTGACTGACACAGCCCCCTTCTTTTTCTTGCGCACACGCGTACCTATAATATTTAGACGTCGCTCATAAGGCATCGCTCAGTATTTGAAGCTAGAGCCTCCGAGGAACTCACGCATAATGGAGGTAGGTGGAATTTCCTTGTCGCTGATGGGGATGAAGTAGTGAATGAACTTCAGCAGACGATGTGCCTCGCTGTATTCCTTGCAGTTCTTGGGCACCGAAGCCAGGATTATTTCAGCATGCGTGCGGAGAACAGCGAACTCAATGTTGAGGGCCGAGTTGAACATGACATCGGCATTCTCCTGAAATGGCAGAATCCATCGGTCTTCAGCATCGCAGACATTCTTCCAATGACTGATGGTCTCCTGCGCGGAGAAGGCACCCTTGTTGTAGTCGCGGATGATGCGACGCAGCAGACGGTTGTCCTGCGTGGGAATCCAGTTGTGGTCATCTAGGGAGATGTTGGTGAGCGCCGACACGAAGATGCGGAATTTCAAGGTATCGTCGATACGCTCTGTAAGCTGCGGGTTCAGGGCGTGAATGCCTTCGATGATGAGCACGCTCTCCTCCTGCAGCTTCAGGCGCTTGCCGTTGTACTCGCGCTTGCCCGTGACGAAATTATACTCGGGAACCTCCACACGCTCGCCGGCCATCAGACGCGAGAGATGGTCCTCGAGGAGGGCGCAATCGACCGACCTGATGTTGTCAAAATCGTAGGTTCCATCGGGCAGCAAAGGGGTATCTACACGATTCACGAAGTAGTCATCGGTGGAGAACGAAATCGGACGCAGGCCGCACGCCAGCAGCTGAATGGAGAGGCGCTTGCAGAAGGTCGTCTTGCCCGAACTGGAAGGCCCTGTGATGAGGATGAGCCGCACGGGATGTGCCGGGTCGCGAAAGCGCTGCTCAATCTCCTCGGCAATCTCCACAATCTTCTTCTCCTGTAGCGCCTCGCTGACCTGAATGAGTTCCGATGCATGGCCCTTGAGGATGGCTTTGTTGACATCGCCCGCGTTGGAATGGCGCATAATGATGTCCCAGTGGACCTTCTCGGCAAACATCGCGTAGGTCTTAGGCTGCTCCATCGAGGGGGCAAGCCGGTTAGCATCATGTTTGTCAGGCACACGCAGCAGCAGACCATCCTGATAGCGCTCCAGCCCCCATATACGCAGATAACCCGCTGAGGGCACCAGCGGCCCGTAGTAGTAATCCACGGTGTCGCCGAGCAAATAATAGTCGGTGTAGATCTGGCCACTGGTCTCCAACAGTTTCACCTTGTCCTGGAATCCATGCTCGCGGAAGATGCGCACTGCCTCCTCCGTGGTGGCTTCGAAGCGATGAAATGGCATATCTTGGTCGATAATCTCCTGCATCCGCTGCCGAATTTCCTCAACATCCGATTCGATCAGCGGCTCGGCATTCTTCTTCTTGAAATTGCAGTAGTAGCCATTCGAAATCGGGTGCTCAATGAAGAGTTTGCTGCCCGCAAAGACATCGCAGATAGCCTTGTAGAGAACAAAACAAAGGGAGCGCACATACACACGCCGCCCTGAACCGGAACAGGCATGAAAGAACTCCACATCGCGGTTCTGGTAGAGACGGAACTTGAGGCCCTGCGAAACATTGTTCACTTTGGCAGAGACCACGGGAAAGGGCATTTGAATTTCATCGGCGAAAGCCTGATAGACATCCAGGAGCGATGTTCCCTCGGGAAAGCTCTTCGTGGTGTCATTGTTCTTGCAGCGAATCTGAAGCATAAGGCATTTGAGGACTTTTGACGGGCACAAAGGTAGAGATTTTTCCTGAATAGCCTGTCAAATGACACATTTTTTTATTTTTTACGCTCTTTTTTTCGTCTTTTGCCACAGAAAATTGTACTTTTGCAGCGAAAAAGCATCTATCTCACGTTATGAAAATAGGAATTCTCTCCGCAATGACCAAGGAGCACCAACAGCTCACCGCCCTGCTCACCGGACACCACGCCGAGCAGGAAGGACGCTACGCCTTCACCTGTGGGCATCTCGGCAAGAATGAGCTCATTCTGCTCCAATGCGGCATCGGAAAAGTGAATGCCGCCGTCGGCACCGCCACCCTCATCCGCCGCTACGCCCCCGACTGCATCATCTCTACAGGCTGTGCCGGAGGCATTGACGAGAGTCTGAAAGTCATGGATGTGGTGGTGAGCACCGAAGCCAGCTACCACGACGTCAGCATCCCCGGCGAGGAGCATGGACAGGTGCAAGGTCTCCCCGCACGCTTCCGTGCAGAGCAGGAGTTGGTGGAGACGGCCATCGCCATGGGAGCTCGCGCCGGACTCATCTGCTCCGGCGACCAGTTCATCAGCGACCGCGCCCAGCTCGAAGCCATCAAGACCAACTTCCCCGAGGCCCTTGCAGTGGACATGGAAAGCGCTGCCATCGCACAGACCTGCTTCCTGCTGCAGACGCCCTTCGTGAGCTTCCGCATCCTCAGCGACACGCCCGGTGCCGACGAGCACATCCAGCAGTACCTCAACTTCTGGGACGAGATGGCGGACCGCAGTTTCGACACCACACGCAACTTCCTTGCCAACCTGCCCGAGCAGTTCTCGCAGCTGCACTTCGCTGATTAGCCCTCCCCCTTGCACTTCGCTGATTAGCATTCCGCGCTTACTCCTTAATTACATATTTCAAGAATGGAAGTCATCCAGAGTTTCACCATCGACCACACCCGGCTGAAGCCCGGCATCTATGTGTCAAGGCAGGACAAAGGCTTCACCACGTTTGACCTGCGCATTACAGAGCCCAACAAGGAACCGGCCGTAGCGCCCGCTGCCATGCATAGCATCGAACATCTGATGGCCACGTGGTTCCGCAATTCTACCGCCAAGGACGATGTCGTCTATGTCGGTCCCATGGGATGTCTGACAGGGATGTATATCGTGATGACAGGCAGCTACACGGTCCACGACATGCGCCAACTGACCATTCAATGTCTGGAGTGGATGCTCACCCAGCAGAGCGTCCCGGCCACAACGCCCGAGACGTGTGGCAACTATCTTCTCCACGACCTGCCGATGTGCCACTGGGAATGTCGTCGCTACTTGGATCGCCTGCGCAATGATTTCCATTGCGAATACGAGAAGCTACATGTAACCTTAAGCGACGGAAAAATCTTTGCAGACGCATAAATGGATCTTAGTGCATTCATAGCCGACATTGCCACACAGTTCTGGGGCTGGCCCATGATTCTGCTATTGATGGGGACTCATCTCTACCTCAGCATCCGCCTGCGTTTTCCCCAACGCCACATCTTTCGCGCCATACGTCTGTCCGTGAAGCGCGACAAGAGTGCAAATGGTGACATCAGCCAGTTTGCAGCCCTTGCGACATCGCTTGCAGCCACTATCGGCACGGGCAACATCGTGGGCGTGGCCACCGCTGTGGCGTTAGGCGGCCCCGGTGCCGTGTTCTGGTGCTGGATTGCGGGCGTCTTAGGTATCGCTACGAAATACTCCGAAGCGCTATTAGCCGTAAAATATCGCGTCAAGACGAGCGATGGGACTATGCTCGGAGGCCCCATGTACGCTCTGGAACGCGGCCTCGGCTGGAAGCCTTTGGCCGTGGCCTTCTCCGCCTTCACGGCATGTGCTGCCTTCGGCATTGGCAACAGCGTGCAGAGCAATGCCATCTCGCTGCTCTTCAACCACGCCTACGGCGTTCCCGAGGTGCTGACGGGAGCTGTCGTGGCGGCTATGGCAGCCCTCGTCATTCTCTTTGGTGTGAAAGGCATAGGCCGCTTCTGCACCGCCTTTGTGCCCCCTATGGCACTTCTCTATGTCATCGGCTGTTGTTACATCCTTATTGTCAACCGCGAGTTTGTCTGGGATGCGCTGTGTCTCATCTGCCGCGGTGCTTTCACGCCCTCAGCTGCCGGCGGCGGCTTTGCAGGCACCACAATCATGCTCACCGCTCGCTACGGCATCGCCCGCGGCCTGTTCTCCAACGAGAGCGGCATGGGTTCAGCCCCCATTGTGGCGGCGGCGGCAAAGACCGAAGACCCGGTTCGCCAAGCCATGATATCCTCGACGGGCACTTTCTGGGACACCATCGTCATCTGCGCCCTGACAGGCCTAGTGCTGGTCAGTAGCATCCTCGCCTATCCGGACATTGACTACAGCAACGGCGGCGCCATGACGCGGATGGCTTTCGAGAAGATTCCCGTGGTGGGCGCACCGCTCCTGACCTTTGGCATCGTGTCCTTTGCCTTCTCCACCATCTTAGGATGGTGCTACTACGGCGAGCGCGCCATGGAGTACCTTACGGGCAAGCGTTTCCTGGTTGCCTATCGTGTCCTCTACATCGCGGTCTGTTTCGCAGGTGCCGTGTTCCAACTGAACATCGTGTGGAACCTCGCCGACCTGCTCAACGGCCTCATGGCGATTCCCAACCTAATCTCGCTCCTGTGTCTCTCCGGCGTCATCGTCTCCGAAACCAAGAAATCCATCCAAACAAGCCAATAATTTGACATGGATGAAGGATTCAAGAGTAACTTATATTCGTCATTCGTCATTAGTCATTCGTCATTCGTCATTAGTACCTCTTATTTTCCACTTTTCATTTTTCATTCTCCCTCCCCATGCTCCCCTGCCCCTTCCACATCATCACAGGACTGAGCTGCCCCTTCTGCGGCAGTCAACGCATGGCCTTAGCCCTGTTGCACGGGCACGTGGCAGAAGCCTTTTGGCTGAATCCTGCGCTATTCGTGGGCGCTCCGCTGGTGGGACTCTGGTGGTTGTGGAAGCGTGAGATCTCGTCGCGTGCCGCCCTCGTCATCCTCTGCATCTGCATCGCGTGGGGCATCGCGCGAAATATTTTCCACCTCTAATGCAACCTTTCTTTCATCCGGTGCAACTTACTCCTCACAAACAACGTCAAAAACAAGAAGTTATATAACCCTTTCATTCAAACAATTCAATCATTATGAAAAAACTCGTTATCGGAGACGTTGTCTCCCGCGCGTGGGACCTCGCCGTAAAACACTGGCCCATCTTCGTCGTTCTGGCCGTCATCAACAGCCTCTTTGGAGACATGGGCGTGAGTGTGGACAAAGATGCAATCGCTGAAATCCAGAGTATCTCCGACCCGACACTCCAACTCAAGTTCCTGACAGAAGCCATTCAGACGAACAGCCTCCTCATCCTCATCGGCGTACTCCTCTCCACCTTCATCAGCTTCATCGCCTATCGCATGTATGTCAACTGCATCAAGGAGGGAAAGCCTTATAATACCCTTTTGGATGCCTTGAAAGTGGATTTCAACCAGCTGGCCATTTTCTTCTGCGTGACGATTTGCTACGCCATCATCGTAGGTGTTGGCACCTGCATCTGCATCGTGCCCGGTATTTTCTTCGGCATCCGTCTGTGGTTCGCTCCCCTGATTGCCGCCACTGAGAATGTCGGCTTCGGCGAAGCTTTCAGCCGCTCCTGGAACGCCACAAGGGGCAACTTCTGGAACCTCTTCCTGCTGGGCCTTACCATGATCGGAATCGCCATCCTGGGTATCTGCGCTTGCTGCGTCGGAATCTTCTTCGCAAGCGTCATCGTTGACTTCATGGAAGTCCTCGCCTACTACGTTTTACGCAGCGATGAAACGCCCGAAGTGACCACAGACTACGTAGAAGTACAGTAAAGACACGCGCGTTAATCCTTTTTAACGTATTTTTAGAGGCCTGATTCAGACTTTTTCTGTTAATTTGCAGACAGAAAAGGCTGAACAGGCCTTTTTCATACCTATTATGACACGAGATGACTGATCTTATACTGTCCACTTTCCTGAGCCTGTTCGCGCTGTTTGGCAAAGAAGAACAGGTAGATGAGCAACGCGCACGCGCGATGCTCGTAAGTTATCTGCGCCACCATTTCGGCATCCGCAACATCGACAGCTATCTGGACCTCTACAGCGACATGCGATGCGTTTATGAGATGACAGACGACCTGGATATGTCAACGGTGGCGGCCTCCATCTGCGAGAACCTCCACGGGAAAATTCCCGCCCGCGAGGAAGCATTGCTGCTGCTGCGCCTGATGGAGTTCTGCGGCGTCGCAGATGCTGCCGGTCACCCCATCTTCCGTGTCATGGCAGAGAAATTCGGCATCTCCGAGGAGTTGCTGAGCGCCTTCTCCGCCTACATCGCAGCGAAGCCCTCGCAGCACGTGCGCCTGCATGAGATTGCCGACACCGAGGGTCAGCTGAAGACGCTGCTCATGCCTGACAGCGGCGTGATGGTCTTCACCTACACCGGCCCCGACACCGTGCTGCTCAACGATGTCCCCGTGCTTTCCGGTTCCTATCAGGTGTGGATTCAGAGCAGCGTGCTGAAGGGCAAGACCGGCAAACCCGTCTATTACTCCTCCGTTCTCGAGACCCATCAGCAGAGCGGAGCCTCCAAGCGCACACAGCAGGTGGAATTCTGCGGCCGCGACATCAACTTCCGCTTCCCCAACAGCGACAACGGCATCCACGACCTGAGCTTCACCCTGCGCAGCGGCGAGCTGCTGGCTATCATGGGCGGTTCCGGAACGGGTAAGTCAACGCTCCTATCCATCCTCAACGGCAGCGTAACGCCCCAGGAAGGCTCCATCACCATTAATGGCCATTCCATCGCCGAACCCGAGGCCAAGAACCTCATCGGTTTTGTGCCGCAGGACGACCTGCTCATCGAGGAGCTCACGGTCTATCAGAACCTGTGGTACACCGCCAAGCTGTGCTTCGAGGGGCTGCCGGCCGACGAGCTGGACCGTCGTGTGATGAAGACGCTGAAAGACCTTGGCCTCGACGCCGCCAAGGACCTGAAGGTAGGCTCTGCCATCAACAAGTTCATCTCCGGCGGACAGCGCAAGCGCCTGAACATCGCGCTGGAACTCATCCGCGAGCCGGCAGTGCTGTTCCTCGACGAACCCACCTCGGGCCTCTCCTCGGCCGACACCGAGAAGGTCATCAACCTCCTGAAAGAACAAACGCTGAAAGGCAAACTCATCGTGGTGAATATCCACCAGCCTTCCAGCGATGTCTATAAGCTCTTCGATCGCCTATGGCTGTTGGACAAAGGCGGTTACCCCGTCTTCGACGGTAACCCCATCGACGCCATCACCTATTTCAAGGAGGCGGCCAACTACGCCGATGCCGAGACCAGCGCCTGCCCCACCTGCGGCAACGTGAACCCCGAAATCGTGCTGAACATCATCGATGAGAAAGTGCTCTCCGCCAGCGGCGAGTTCTCCGACGAGCGCAAGATGACACCCCAGCAGTGGCATGAGCTCTACCTCAGCCGCCGCCCACAGTTGCCTCAACCCACCATGGGCACAGTGCCGCCCTCCGACCAGAAGCGCCCCGGTGTCCTGAAGCAGTTCCTCATCTTCCTGCGCCGCAACTTCACCACGAAAATCACCAACCTGCAGTACCTCTGCATCGCGCTGCTGGAGGCTCCCGTGCTGGCCCTCGTCTGCGCCCTGCTGACGCGCTATGCGCCCCCCGAGGGCTACAGCGTCATGAACAACAAGAACCTGGTGAGCTACTTCTTCATGGCTGTCATCGTGGCCACGTTCATCGGCATGAGCGGCAGCGCCGAGGAAATCATCAAGGACCGCGCCCTGCTGAAGCGCGAGCGCTTCCTGCGCCTGTCCTACAACAGCTACATCTGGTCCAAGATCATCTTCATGGCAGGGGTCTCGCTGCTGCAGACCTTCCTGTTCATCATCGTCGGCAACAGCATCATGGGAATACATGGGCTCTTCGGCATCTGGTGGCTTATCCTGTTCGTGACAGCGCTGCTCTCGAACCTCATCGGTCTGCTGCTGTCGCAATGCCTCAGCTCCGTAGTCGCCATCTATATCAGCATCCCGATGCTCCTGATTCCGCAGATTCTCCTCTGCGGTCTCGTGGTAGATTTCTCCGACCTCACACCGAAGAGCACCACCGGCAACGTTCCCGTCGTGGGCGACGTAATCCCATCGCGCTGGGCTTACGAGGCGCTGGCGGTGACATCCTTCACCGACAACGACTACGAGCGTCCCTTCTTCGCGGCCGACCGCGAGAAGTTCGAGACACAGTACTACCTCGTAGGACACCTCTATGAGATGCAGTCCCAGCTGGAGACCTGGAAGGACGAGCAGCGCCGCGGCGTCACCCCCGATCCCAATCACCTGCTGACCATCCGCAACGGTATGCCGCGTCTGGCAGCCTACTGCGGCATCGAGCCCTATGATGGCGAAGAGGCCTACACCCCGCTCCACGACTACCTGAAGGAGGCCGAGCGCATCCTCTCACGCCGCAACAACACCGCGACGCTCCAGCGCGAGCGCCTCAACACCGAGCTCTTCCGCGCCATCGGCAAGGAGGCCGTGATGACCCTCAAGAAAGAGAACTACAACCTGAAGCTCGAGGAATTCGTCATCGGTGCCGGACAAAGCCGCATGACAGAGGTTGTCAGCAACCAACTTGTGGCGCGCACCAGCACCATCTTCCTCACGCCGCAGAGCCGCTGCGGCCGCGCCCCCTTCTACAGCTGTGAGAAGCGCCTCGGCGACTGGCACATCAAGACACTGTGGTTCAACACCTCCGTGATGCTCATCATGTGCATCTTCGTGGCCCTGCTGCTCTTCACCGACTGCCCCGGGCGCTTCATCCGCAAGGACAACGCCTCATGACTATTCAGCATAAAAACCATTATTCATTCATAAACAAACATTATTTAAACAATGAAGAAACTCACTTTTGCCGCTGTCGCTATCGCAGCCATCGTCTTCGCAGCCTGCGGAGGCAACAAGACCACTCAATCTGCAGAGGAGGCAGATAGCACAAAGAACTTCGAACAGCAACAGATCGAAGCCGCCATCAAGATGAACTTCGACAGCCTCGCTTCCGAAATCGCTCGTCTCAAGAGACTCCCCATCATGGAGAAGGACGGCGCCATCGTCCTCACCGACGAGGAGCGCCAGGTGCGTCCCCACTACCTCCTCGACCCAGCTATCGCCGAGACCACAATGACCCTTTCTGAGAAATACCGCGTGCTCAGCGGCCTCGAAATCGACCGCGAGATTGCCGCCCTCTATGGTCTGCCCCTCGAGGACTATGACAAGGCCATTGCCAAGATGATGGCTGACATCAACGACCCCTCCTTCAAGGCCGTCGAGAACGAGTCCTCCATCTACGAGGCTTCGCAGGCTCTCTACGATGCCATGAACCAAAACGAGCGCATCAACTTCTTCTGGCAGATTGTCTCTGCATCCCTCGTGGAGCAGCTCTACATCATCTCCCAGAACACCGACAAGTTCCTGGCAGCCTTCGACGATGATGCCGTTTCCAACGTCACACTCCGCATCATCCTCATCCAGGACGCCATCAACCGCCTGACCGAGTACGACCCCGAGCTCCTGCCCGTGGCTGAGGCCATCGATCCCCTCTCCGTCATCAACGCCACCAGCGTTGCCGAGCTGAAGGAGCAGATGGGCCAGGCTAAGGATCAGATCACCGAGGCCCGCCAGGCACTCATTGAACTCATCTACTAAAAATCAGTCAACTATGCGACACCTCATCTTATCCCTCTTCATCGCCTGTGCCCCGGCGTTCGCGGTTGCCGAGCGTGCTGACTATCGGGTCATCCCGCAGCCCAAGAGCGTGCAGGTCGATGACAGCCAGACGTTCACCCTGCAGCCTGGCATGGGCATCGCCTTTGACGCTTCCGACCCCGAGCTCTCGCGCAACGCACATTTCCTGCGCACTTGGATTCAGCAGCTCACAGGCGTGCAACTGGCGATGACGCCCAACGACAAGAAAGCCGCCGTGCGCCTCGTCATCGGTCTCGATGCCGACAAGAAACAGAAGAAGGCCAAGAAAGGCGCCGCCGCAACCGCTCTCACTGAGCAACAGCAGGAGGCCTACGCCATCACCGTGGACAAGAGCGGCATCACCATTGCCGCGCGCAAACCCGTAGGCCTCTTCCGCGCTGCTCAGACGCTGCGCAAGGCACTCCCCGTCGCAGAGCAGTCTGCCATTGAGTTGCCCTTCGTCAGCATTCAGGACGAGCCCCGCTTCGGCTACCGCGGAGCGATGCTCGACTGCGCCCGCCACTACTTCTCCCTAGAAACCCTGAAGCGCTACATCGATGTGCTGGCGCTGCACGGATGCAACCAGCTCCACTGGCACCTCACCGAGGACCAGGGCTGGCGCTTCGAGGTCAAGGCGCTCCCCGAGCTGGCCAAGAAAGGCAGCGTCCGCGAGCAGACCGTCATCGGCCGCAACTCCGGCGTCTATGACGGCCAGCGCTACGGGGGCTACTACACCCAGGAGCAGTGCCGCGAGCTCGTCAACTACGCTGCTGAGCGCTACATCAACATCATCCCCGAAATCGACCTGCCCGGTCACATGATGGGCGCGCTCCATGTCTTC
This sequence comes from Prevotella sp., assembly GCA_015060555.1. Taxonomy (GTDB): domain Bacteria; phylum Bacteroidota; class Bacteroidia; order Bacteroidales; family Bacteroidaceae; genus Physcousia. Next base: position 2,928 of record SUYG01000011.1, on the reverse strand, counting down.
CCCAATCTGGGGTGCACGGGCGGTCCCTACCCTGTGTGGCCTCAGTGGGGTGTCAGCCGCGATGTCCTCTGCGCGGGCAACCCCGAGACGATGGTCTTCCTAAAGACCGCCGTCGGTGAACTCTGCGATGTCTTCCCGTCGAAGTTCATACACATCGGTGGCGACGAATGCCCCAAAGAACGCTGGAAGGCGTGTCCCAAGTGCCAGGCCAAGGCTCAGGAACTCGGCCTCAAGGACGACGGCAAGCACAGCATCGAGAACCAGCTGCAGACATGGATCAACCATGAGATGGAGCAGTTCCTGCGCGAGCGCGGGCGCGATATGATAGGCTGGGACGAAGTACTCGAGGGCGGTCTCACCGAGGGCGGCATTGTGATGTCATGGCGTGGCATCAACGGCGGCATCGAAGCTGCCAGGCAACACCACCGCGTCATCATGGCACCCACGACCTACTGCTACATCGACTACTACCAGCTCAAGGACCAATGGAGCCAGCCCCTTGGCATCGGCGGCTATCTGCCCGTGTCAAAAGTGTACTCCTTCGAGCCCCTCGTCCCCGACCAGCTCTCCGAGAGCGAACAGCAGTACATTCTGGGCGCACAGGTCAACCTGTGGACCGAGTACATCGCCTACCCCGAGCACGTCTTCTACATGCTCCTGCCGCGCCTCGACGCCATCAGCGAAGTGCAGTGGTGCCGTCCCGACCAGAAGGACTTCGAGGACTTCCAGAAACGCCTGCCGCAGATGCTCAAGGTCTATGACCGGCTGGGGTATAACTACTGTAGAAAAGTAGAATAAATGACGTTCGAGTTAAGCGAACTCTCCACCGGCTATCACACCAGCAAAGGTGAGCGCATAGTCACGCGCGGCATCAGCGCCGAGCTTCAGGCCGGCTGCTTCACCTGCCTGCTGGGCCCCAATGGTGCCGGAAAGAGCACACTCCTGCGCACCATCGCACACTTCCAACCTCCCCTCAGCGGACATGTTCTGCTGGGGGGACGGTCGTTGGAAGACTACACCCCACAACAGCTGGCCACACACATCGGCGTGGTGCTCACCGAGCGCCCTAATATAAAAGGAATGCGCGTGCGCGAGATGATCGCGATGGGCCGCAGCCCCTACACCGGCTTCTGGGGCAAGCTCCACGCCGAGGACGAGGAAGCCATTGACGACGCCATCCTGCAAGTCGGCATCCGCGATCTTGAGCAACGCCCCGTCCACACACTTTCCGACGGCGAGCGCCAGAAGGTGATGATCGCCAAAGCCCTGGCACAGCAGACACCCGTCATCATCCTCGACGAGCCCACCGCCTTCCTCGATTTCCCCTCCAAAGTCGAAATCACGCTGCTTCTGCAACGGCTGGCCCATGACATGGGCAAAACCATCTTCCTCTCCACACACGACGTGGAACTTGCCCTGCAGACCGCCGACCTGCTGTGGCTTCTGCGAAAGGCCACAGCAGACAGCGCCGCGGCGCCACTCGTCATTGGCACCCCGGCAGCACTCGCTGACAACGGCGTACTCGCCAGCTTCTTCAACGCCCCCGGCATCACCTTCGATGCCGCGGCACGCCGTTTCACAATCAATCCAGGTGGAACACCTCGCGCAACGGCACCGTAACAGGGCTGTTGTCCGGATTCGTCTCCATGATGTCCGCCATGTAAGCCCACCAGCGCTTCGTCGTCTCGTCGGCGCCCATGTCCTGTGAGCTCTGCTCACCCTCGATTTCCTGATAGCCGAACAGGATATTCGTGTCGCGATCCCAGTAAATACTGTAATTACCCACGCCCGCTTCCTTGATGCCACGCTGCAGCTCAGGCCACAGCGCCGCATGGCGCCGTTCATACTCTTCCTCGAAACCTGGTTTCAAGAACATCTTAAAAGCAAAACGTCTCATTTTGTTTCAAATTTGTCAATTACACAGTTGCAAAATTAGCAAAATAAACAAACTTATAAGGCCTTTAAGGCCTATTTTCTTTCAATTTTGACAAAAAAAGCATCAAATTGACGATTTGACACTCCTAAAATTGCAAAAATTACAACTTTGAACCATAAAACAAAACAGCTTGATTTTTATTCGCGTACCTTTGCAGCGCACGGTGAAGGACACCCATAGAAAGACCGCCATCTGCAACAACTCACGGAATATTCATTAAATAGACATTATTATTTTTCATGCCAATCACCGACTCTGCCTCCCAGCCTACTCCAGCCCGGAAAATCGAACTGAAGGACTTCATGGAGAAGAATTTCAGAAACGATATGTCTATGAGTGAGTTCGCACAAGCCTCTGGCCGCAGCCTCTCCACCTTTAAACGAGACTTCAAGAAGTTCAGCGAGCTGTCTCCTGAACGCTGGCTCACAGCACGTCGCCTCACAGCAGCTTACGACCTCCTGCGCCGTAGGCGCCGCGTCACAGACGTCTGCTTCGACGTAGGCTTCAAGAACGTCTCACACTTCTCTGCCGCATTCAAGAGGAAGTTCGGCATCACGCCGGGAGACGTGCGAAACCAGAAGTTCGCTACTGATTCCCAAAACCAAGCGTAAGGACACTCCACACAATACGTTAGGACGCAAAAACACTACGCCCTATGGAGCAAAGCAATTTCTCCATAGGGCGTAGCTGTTTTCTTCAAGCCCATTTCGCCCCCCCAACAGTGCCACTTCCCTTGGAATGGGTTCTCTGGTGTTCTGCCATCCCGTTAGCTGCGCGAAGGGTGAGGTCGAGGGACAGAGCGAAATCATTACTGCACGATGCCGGCGGCATGTGCGCCCAGGGTGGTGAGCAGTGCGGTGATGATCGTAATCACAATCTCCGCCACCCTCTTCAGTGTCTTCTTTGTACTTTCCTTCATAATAGCGACCCCTCTCTCCGCTCCCCCGAGGGGGAGGACGGTTACTTTTGCCATGAGGGGATTTGTTTTAGAT
>SUYG01000010.1:0-43940 GCA_015060555.1 Prevotella sp. | reverse complement strand
GCTCAAGAATCTGTGTAATATAGAATTAAATGATTCATACTACAGGACAGGTAATCCGTGAAATCTGTGCGCTCGGCGCTTGCGACGCTTGACACTTCAAGAAATCTGTGGTCAAAATTTACATCCGAAACTTCAATAAATGATAAATAACAGATAATAATGAAAAAATTACTTTTAGGTGACGAGGCGATAGCCTTGGGAGCCATTCATGCTGGCCTCTCCGGTGTCTATGCCTACCCCGGTACTCCCTCCACGGAGATTACGGAATTCATCCAGGGCAACGCCATTGCCAAGGAGCGCGGCCTTCACAGCCGCTGGTGCACCAACGAGAAGACGGCGATGGAAGCCGCTCTCGGTATGTCCTTCATGGGCAAACGTGCGCTGGTGTGTATGAAACATGTGGGCTTGAATGTCTGTGCCGATCCGTTCGTGAACAGCGCTATGACAGGTGTCAACGGCGGTGTCGTGGTCCTCGTGGCCGACGACCCCTCGATGCACTCCAGTCAGGACGAGCAGGACAGCCGCTTCTACGGCAAGTTCGCCATGATCCCCACCTTTGAGCCCTCCTCGCAGCAGGAAGCTTACGACATGATGGAGGCCGCCTTCGCGTACAGCGAGCAGCAGTGCCTGCCGGTGCTGATGCGCGTCACCACACGCATGGCCCACAGCCGCGCCGTCGTGGTCGTGAAGGATGAGGCCCGCCCCGAGAACGAGAAGAACTACAATGCCGCCGCTGCCAACTGGGTGCTCCTGCCCGCCAATGCCCGCCGCCGCAATGACAAGGTGACGGCCCAGCAGGCCCAGTTAGAGGAGGATGCTGCCCAGTCCAAGTACAACCAGTTGGCTCTCCCCCCGACGGGGGGAGCGGGGAGCGGGGCCTCCCTCGGCATCATCGCCAGCGGCATCGCTTATAACTACGTGCAGGAAGCACTCAACGCTCAACCCTCCGCTCGGCCCATCGGGACGCTTGACCCTTCAAGAGCGCTCAACCCTCAACCGTGCTTGCCCATCCTGAAGGTCTCCCAGTACCCCCTTCCCAAGCACCTTGTGCGCCAGCTGCTGGACAGCTGCGAGAAAGTCCTCGTCGTGGAGGAGGGCCAGCCCTTCATCGAGGAACAGGTGCGTGGCGTCTTCGAGAGCCAGAACATCCTCGGCCGCCTCACAGGTGAGCTGCCCCGCACCGGCGAACTCACGCCCGATGTAGTGATAAAGGCTTTGGGCATCGACTCTCAGCCCTCCACCCTCAACTCTCAACTCGTTGTAGCCCGTCCGCCCCAGCTCTGCCAGGGCTGCGGCCACCGCGATGTCTATACCGCCCTCAACGAGGTGCTGAAGGAGTATGAGAATCCCCGCGTCTTCGGCGACATCGGCTGCTACACGCTCGGCTTCCTGCCCCCCTACAAAGCCATCCACTCCTGTGTGGACATGGGTGCCAGTATCACCATGGCCAAGGGCGCCTCGGATGCCGGTCAGTGGCCTGCCGTGGCCATCATCGGCGACAGCACCTTCACGCACAGCGGCATGACAGGCCTCCTTGACGCTGTCAACGAGAACGCCGACATCACCGTCATCATCTCCGACAACCTCACCACCGCCATGACGGGCGGTCAGGACTCTGCCGGCACGAATAAGTTCGAGGCCATCTGCCGCGGCTTGGGCGTCAGCGACGAGCATCTCCATGTCGTAGTGCCCCTGCCCAAGAATATGCCCGAGATCACGCAGCTGCTGCGTGATGAAATCAACTACCACGGCGTCAGCGTCATTATCCCTCGCCGCGAGTGCATCCAGACATTCAAGAGACACGCGAAAGCTCAAGCTAAAATGAAAAGTGAAGAAGTGAAAAGTGAAAAATAAATAATTCACTTACCACTTGACAATTAATCTACTTAGTAAAGGATACTCTTATTTTTCACTTTTCATTCTTTTATTTTTCATTTAAAATATGAAGACAGATATCATCCTCTGCGGCGTGGGAGGTCAAGGCATCCTCTCCATCGCCACCATCATCGGCGAAGCCGCCATGAATGAGAACCTCTATATCAAGCAGGCCGAGGTCCACGGCATGAGCCAGCGCGGCGGCGACGTGCAGTCCAATCTGCGCATCAGCAGCACCCCCATCGCCAGCGATTTGATCCCCAAAGGCGGGGCAGATGTCATCATCTCCATGGAGCCCATGGAGGCCCTGCGCTATCTGCCCTATCTGAACAAAGAAGGGTGGGTGATTACTTCAAGCGCTCCTTTCGTTAACATTCCGAATTATCCTGAGTTAGAATTAGTTAATGCGGAACTCGCGAAGCTTCCTCACGTGGCCTGCATCGACATCGAGCAGCTCGCCAAGGACAACCAGGTGCCCCGTTCTGCCAACGTCATCCTGCTGGGTGCTGCCCAGCAAGCTCTCGGCATCGACTACGACAAACTCGAGGCTGCCATCCGCCGTGTCTTCGCCCGCAAAGGCGACGCTATCGTGGACGCCAACATCAAGGCCCTCGCCATCGGTAAGGCTGCCGTTTCAGCCTAACCGCAGCACAGGAACCCCCTCCTTATCTTGCGGCCGTTTTTCCTGCCCCGCTCGAAAAACAGCCTTCCGCTACACCCTATGGAGCAAATGCAAACAATCCATTGGGTGTAGCCGTTTTCTCCATAGGGTGTACGCGTTTTCTCCATAGGGTGTTTTCGGGTGCCGTGTATCGCTCAGAAGTCATCGGGAAATCATAAATTTCACCCCTTATCGCTATTTTTTTCACTTTTTCTTTTTTCATTTTTCACAATAATACCCAAGTTCAACATAGAACTGCAATTTTTTCAGGTCATAGGCCAAAAATCTAATACCTGAAAACACCGAGGGGTGTGGGGGCGAGAAGCCCCCAAAGACAAGAAATCAACTAGCAATGCATAAAAAATGGAAAAGGGAGACCGCAGTCTCCCAAAGATCAATTAAATTTGCATTGCACATGTACAAACAATTAACCTCGGAGCAAGGGTACACAATTTTTATCTTACTCCAAAAAGGAACGAAGAAAAAAGACATTTCAGAAGCAATAAATGTCAGTCCTTCCACTATTTCACGCGAACTGAAGCGCAATATCGGACGTAATGGCCGTTACAACTGGGAAACGGCTCAACGTAATGCCATGTATCACAAGCGCAGGCATCCGGGCAATCATAGCGTAGCGGCGGACGTGAAGAATGAGTCTATACGACTTCTCTCTGAGCAGCAGTGGTCTCCTGCACAGATATCCGGATATCTTGCCAGGCAGGGGAAACACATCTCTCACGAAACGATATACCGCATTATACGCAGGGACAAGTCCGAAGGAGGCTCGCTGTACAAGAACTGCCGGCACAGGCTTAAACATCGGGCACGGCCCGTCGGGGGAAAGTGGATGCCAATTCCTAACCGTGTAAGCATAAGCGAGCGTCCCAGGGAAGCAGACGGGAAACGTTTTGGAGACTTCGAGATGGACACCATACTCGGCAGGAACGGGAATGGAGCTATCCTTACACTCACTGAGCGCAGTACAAATATGCTGTTCATGAGAAAACTCAACAAAGGCAAGAATGCCAGGGAGCTTGCCAGAACTGTCATACATCTACTTCAACCCTTCAAAAGGAAGGTCAGATCTATCACGACTGATAACGGTTCCGAATTTGCATGTCACGAGATGATAACAAAGAGCATCGGCGTAGGGGTGTATTTCACTGATCCCTATTCTTCATGGCAGAAAGGAGCCATTGAAAACATGAACGGACTCATAAGGCAATACATACCGAAATCAACATGCTTTTCTAGCATCAGTCACCAGCAAATTACTAAAATTATGCATAGAATTAACACCAGACCTAGAGAAAAAATTGAATTTTGAAACGCCGAAACAATGCTTTTACGAAAAGATGTTGTAATTTTGCACTTGCTAGTTGAATTCACGCGGTAAGTAGCCCCCGAGCCCCCTAAAGGGGAGCGTAGGGAATGACGAATGAGGAAGGCTGCGATTAAGCGAGAGGAGAGTCAAGCTGCTTGAACTTTCCCGAACCGAGTAAGCAGCGAGAGCCATGAGAACTTGTTCTCTGATGGCCGAGTCGCGTTCGAGGTCGATGAAATCAACGTGAGCAGGCTCGACCGAAGGTCAATGACGAATGACGGCCCCCGAGCCCCCTAAAGGGGAGCGTAGGGAGTGAGGAATGACGAATGACGAATTAAAAATGAAAAGTGAAAAATGAAAGAATCCATCATGATGACTTAAACGGTTCATCATGATGGATTTTTTTATGCTTCCACAGAAAAAATGTCAAGAGGAAGGCATTAAATCGTAAATTATGTGTACCTTTGCGCGCAATTAAGCAACAAAAAGCCATATATAACGAAAAATAGAGCTTACGATATGCAAGTAGAACAGGCGTCCTCCGTCGGGAGGACAGGGGGAGAGGCCACTCCCATCAAGAAAGAGATTGTTGACGGATTGATCGCCCAGCTGGGCATTCAGGACTTCGCCAAGGCCACCATCCGCGAGGTGAAGCAGGTGGCAGCCATGGCCGAGAAGGAGAGTGGGGTGGAGTTCATCAAGATGGAGATGGGCATCCCCGGTCTGCCCGCCGCCGAGGTGGGCGTCAGGGCGCAGGTCAAGGCGCTCGAGGACGGCATCGCCCATAGCTACCCCGACATCCAAGGCTATCCGGAACTGAAGAAGCAGGCCTCGCGCTTCGTGAAGGCCTTCATCGGCGTGGACGTCGCCGCCGAGGGCTGTGTGCCTGTCACGGGTTCCATGCAGGGCACCTTCGCCTCGTTCCTCACCTGCTCGCAGGCGTCGAAGGCGAAGGACACGGTGCTGTTCATCGACCCCGGCTTCCCCGTGCAGAAGATGCAGCTGCAGGTGCAGGGCGTGAACTACGAGACCTTCGACGTCTATGACTTCCGCGGCGCGAAGCTGCGCGGCAAGCTGGAGAGCTATCTCCAGAAGGGCAACATCTGCGCCATCGTGTATTCGAATCCCAACAACCCCTCGTGGGTGTGCCTCACGGAGAGCGAGCTGCAGACCATCGGCGAACTGGCGACGCAGTACGACACCATCGTGATGGAGGACCTGGCTTACTTCGCCATGGATTTCCGCGAGGATCTCAGCGTGCCGTTCCAGCCGCCCTACCAGCCCACGGTGGCCCGCTACACGGACAATTATATGTTGCTCATCAGCGGCTCGAAGGCGTTCTCCTATGCCGGCGAGCGCATCGGCGTCGTCTGCATCAGCGACACGCTCTTCCACCGCCACTTCCCCGACCTCAGCGCCCGCTACGAAGGGCTGCCCTTCGGCCTGGTCTTCTCCACGCGAATGCTCTACGCGCTGAGCTCCGGCACCAGCCATTCGGCGCAGTACGCGCTGGCCGCGATGTTCCGTGCGGCGTGCGACGGCGAGTACAGATTCAGGGACGAGGTGAAGGTCTATGGCGACCGCGCCCGCAAGCTGAAGGAGATCTTCCTGCGCCACGGCTTCCATGTGGTCTATGACCGCGACCTGGACCGCCCCGTGGCCGACGGCTTCTACTTCACCATCGGCTACAAGCAGATGACCAGCGGCCAGCTGGCGCGCGAGCTGATGTACTACGGCGTGTCGGCCATCTGCCTCATCACCACCGGCTCGCATCAGGAAGGGCTGCGCGTGTGCACCTCGTTCATCGAGGACCACCAGTACGCACAGCTCGAAGAGCGCATGGCCATCTTCGAAAAGAACAACTAATCCGACTATCGACGGTTTTCGCACCACAGATTACGCGGATGACACAGATTTTTTTTGGAACAACGAATTTTACGAATTAGACGAATTATTTAGGTGCTATTTATGAATTTATATCAAATTACACAAATTACAGAGCAAAAGGCTTCGCGGCTTTCGAATGCACACCTTCCAGTCCACGCTAGGTTTGCAGTCAGCACCTGCGTAGCGTGCTGCTTGAAATCTGTGGAATATTGAATTAAATTTGAAAACCACAGGACATGCAATCTGTTTAATCTGTGCAATCTGTGGTGAATAGCATTCTAATCTCAATTATCAATTTTCAATCAATCATGACACAAATGATGAAACACATGAGACCGCTGCTGGCCGTATTCCTGGCCATCTTCAGCAGCACCGCGGCCATGGGACAATCCGACACGGTCGCCGTTGAGAACCCCGAAGCGCTGCAGGAGAAGACCATCGTGCGCAAAGCCGTTGGCGAGAAGGCTCCCGACTGGCTCAAGGATGTCGCCGACCGCATCAACCTTCACGGCTACGCCCAAGGCGGCTATGCCTACAATCACAGGGACGGAACCAACACAAACACCTTCGAACTCAAACGCGTTCTCTTCTGGGCCAACGCCCGCATCACCGACCGCTGGTCGTTCCTTTTCATGCACGATTTCTCGAGTGTCGTGCAGGAATACTACACAGACTTCCGCATCACGCGCAACAAGGCGCTGACCGTACGCTTAGGTCAGTTCAAGAATGGTCTGACGCTCGAGAACCCCCTTTCCCCCACCGCCATGGAAGCCATTGATGTCTATAGCGAGGGCGTCACCTTCCTCTCCGGTTGCGGCAGTGACCCGCTCTTTGGCGTGCAGTATGGTCGTGACCTGGGTCTGTCGCTCTACGGCGAGACCAACAACGGCAAGCTGCGCTATGAGCTGCAGGTGATGAACGGACAGGGCATCAACAAGAAAGACGGCAACAACTTCAAGGACTTCATCGGGCGCATCGAATACCGCCCCGTGGCAGGCCTGAATCTCGTTGCCACCGGGCAGATAGGCCGTGGCCACGCCGTAGCCACCTCGCTCTACAACCCCGACATCAAGGCAGGCGACGATTACAAGCGCAACCGCTGGTCGGTGGGCTTCGACTATAAATGCAAGTGGATCAAGGCCCATGGCGAATACTTGGAAGGCTATGACGCCAGCGCCGTCAGCCGTGGCGGCTATCTCACCTGCGCCGTGCCCCTCGGCACGCCGAAGGTGGAGTTCGTGGGCTCCTATGACTTCTTTAATTTCAACACAAGCCTGGACATGGACCAGCACAAGGCCATCGCCGGCTTGCAATATTGGTTCTTCAAGAAATGCCGCGTGCAGGTGCAGTACGTCTATATGAGTGCTTACAGGCTCGGGACTGAGTTCATCAAGAAACCCAGTCACAGCGTGCTGTGCCAGCTGCAGGTGAGGTTTAATTAAAGTGAAAAATGAAAGAGTGAAAAGTGAAAAATACGAATTACTTTCAAGCAAAAGTAGGATAACTAAGAACTTGAGAAACTTGTATTTTTCATTCTTTCATTTTTCACTTTTCACTATAAATATTTGAAATATGTTCATCAAAGTTTTCCTGACCATCATCTTCTTGGCCGTGATGGTAGGCGTGGGAGTCTATTCCCACAAGCAGGCCAAGTCCGTTGACGGCTTCGTCCTCGGCGGTCGCAACGTAGGTCCCTGGCTCACCGCCTTCGCCTACGGCACCAGTTATTTCTCTGCCGTCGTCTTCGTGGGCTATGCCGGTCAGTTTGGCTGGCGCTACGGCCTCTCGTCCACGTGGATTGGAGTGGGCAACGCCGTCATCGGCTCGCTGTTGGCATGGCTCCTCTTAGGCCGTCGCACGAAGCTGATGACGCAGCATATCGAGAGCCGCACGATGCCAGACTTCTTCGGCACGCGCTACGAGAGCCAGAGCCTGCGCGTGGTGGCCTCCGTCATCGCCTTCGTGTTCCTCATCCCTTACACCGCCGGTGTCTATAAGGGCATCTCCACGCTTTTCGAGATGGGCTTCGGCATCCCCTATGAATACTGCGTCATCGGCATGGCAGCCTTCACGGCCATCTATGTCATCTTCGGCGGCTACAAGGCCACGGCCATGAACGACTTCATCCAGGGCATCATCATGCTCTTCGGCATCGTGGCCGTCATCGCCGCCGTCATCGCGGCGCAGGGCGGCCTCGCCGAGGCTGTCCACAAGCTGGCCGCCATCCCCGCCGACGGCGCCCCAACTCTCAACTCTCAACTCTCAACTCTCAACTCCGAAACGGGCCCCTTCGCCTCGTGGTTCGGTCCCGACCCGTGGGGTCTGCTGGGCGTGGTCGTCCTGACCTCTCTGGGCACGATGGGCCTGCCGCAGATGGTGGGTAAGTTCTACAGCATCACCGACGAGAGCGCCATCCGTCGCGGCACCATCATCTCCACCATCTTCGCCTTCATCGTGGCCGGCGGCTGCTACTTCCTCGGCGGCTTCGGCCGTCTCTATGAGCCTGTCATCAATGAGGCCACCGGCAAGATTGCCTTTGACTCCATCGTTCCGGCTATGCTCGTGACGCTGCCCGACGTGCTCATCGCCCTCGTGGTGCTGCTGGTGCTGTCCGCTTCCATGAGCACGCTGGCCTCGCTGGTGCTGACCTCGTCGAGCACGATGACCCTCGACCTCATCTACCGCGACAAGAAAGCGCTGCCCGGCGAGGTGGAGGAAGGCAGCATCGACGATGTCGTGGCAGAGAAGGTGGAGCGCCGCAAGGTGGTGGTCATGCGCGTCCTCATCCTCTTCTTCATCGTCCTCTCGCTGATGATAGCCCTGAACCCGCCCACCTTCATCGCCCAGCTCATGGGCATCTCATGGGGCGCGCTGGCGGGAGCCTTCCTGGCGCCCTTCATGCTCGGCCTCTACTGGCGCGGCGTGACACCCGCGGCTGTCTGGACCTGCTTCACATGGGGCGTGGGACTCACCGTCATCAATATGCTCCTGGGCAATCCCATCAACCCCATCAACTGCGGCGCCATCGCCATGCTCGGCGGCTTCCCCGTGGTGTGGCTCGTCAGCCTCTTCACCAAGAAGATGTCGCGTGCCGATGTGGATAAGATGTTTGACTGCTACCGCAAATGATTTTCTAACTATCTCATATTCCTTTCACATAATGCAAAACAAAACACACTTTCTCGTCGCCGCATTGACCCTTGTCAGCGTCGGTCTTCAGGCAGCTGAGGACGAGGTGGTGCGCGACAGCGTGATGCGTGATGTCGTCGTCACCGGCACCCGTACGGCGGTGCCCGAACGTGCTATCCTCGCCACTGTCTCCACCATCGACGGCGAGCAGCTCCGTGTGCAGGAGCGCGTCAGTGTCCTGCCCACTCTCTCGGAACTCATTCCCAATGTCTTCATCACACAACGTGGCGTGATGGGCTACGGTGTCAGCGGCGGCGCAGCAGGCGGCATCACGATGCGCGGTCTGAACTCCGGCGCCGGACGTGCCATGGTGCTCATCGACGGCCACCCGCAGTACCAGGGTATCTATGGTCATTCCATTGCCGATGCCTATCAGACGATGGTGGCAGAGCGCGTTGAAGTGGTGCGCGGACCGGCCTCGCTGCTGTATGGCAGCAACGCCATGGGCGGTGTCATCAACATCATAACCAAGCGCCCTGCAGCAGACGGCGTGGGTGCCAAGGGCGTGCATTCTCAGACCGACTTCAACCTGGGCGGCGGTTCCTATGCCGGCGTACAGGCCGAGCTCGCCAACCACCTGACGGCAGGCCGTTTCTTCAGTGACATCGCACTGAACTATCAGTCCTCTGACAACCACCGTGAGAACATGGATTTCTACCAGTATGGCGGCGTGGTGAAGCTGGGTTATGACTTCAGTTCCCACTGGCGTGCCTGGGCTTCAGCCAACCTCACGCATTTCGCAGCCGCCAATCCAGGCCCCGAGCAGGCTCCGCTGTTGGGCGCGCGCCAGTGGGTGAACCGCGGCGTCGTGGAGGCCAGCGTGGAGAACCGCTATGACCGCACGAGCGGCGCCATCAGCGTCTATCACAATTTCGGTCGCCATAAGATCAACGACGGTCATGTTGCCACGGCAGCGCCGCGCGACTTCCTCTTCCGCTCTCAGGATGCCCTGACGGGCGTCAGCGCCCATCAGGGTCTGCGTCTGTGGAAGGGCAGCTGGCTGACGCTGGGCTTCGACTATCAGAACATCCACGGTGAATGCTGGAATGAAAGCACGGCCACGCGCGAGCGCCTCAACCGCAAGATGGAGCAGAATATGCACTATCCGCTGGACAAGAACCTCACGGAACTCGCCGGCTACGCAGATCTGCGGCAGGATATCTTCTCGTGGTGGACTGTGGAGGCCGGTGTGCGCTATGACCATCACAGCGAGGCCGGCGGCGAATGGGTGCCGCAGGGCGGCTTCATCTTCCGACCCGCCAAGAACGGCGAGCTGAAGCTGAGCGCCGGCAAAGGCTTCCGTGTTCCCAATCTGCGCGAGATGTACCTCTATGGCGTGGCCAATCCCGACCTGAAACCTGAGCGCCTATGGAACTATGAACTGGCATGGAAACACCGCCTGCTGAACAACCGCCTGACCTACGGCGTCAACCTCTTCTACTTGAAGGCTGACAACCTGATCGCCACGGCGATGGTGCCGGAACTTGGGCGAATGGCCAACTACAACACGGGCGAGACAGAACACTATGGCGCCGAGCTGGAGCTGACCTATCAGGCCGGTAAACACTGGACCATCACCACCAACCACAGTTATCTCCACATGCCTGATGACAAGCGCATCCCTGCATCGCCGACGTACAAAGGCTACCTCGGTGCTCACTATCGTGTGTGCAAGTTGGAACTGACGGCCGGTCTGCAGTGCGTGAACGGCCTCTGGAAGGACACCGATGACAACGGCTTCGGCGATACGCAGGAGGACACGTTCTTCCTGCTGAATGCCTCGGCCGCCTACCATCTCTTCCCGCAGGTGAAGATTTGGGTGCGTGGCGAGAATCTGCTGGCACAGCGCTATGAAATCAACTACGGCTTCCCGATGCCGCGTGCCACGGTGATGGCCGGCATACATGTGTCGTTCTAATCCTTATTCTTATATACGCGCACGTAGTCTATCTCATACACCATCGGAAAGGCTGTGTTGTCGGGCTGACCGCCACAGCTGCCGATGGCCAGGTTTAAGAGAATATAATGTCCGAAGCCGGGCGTGTCGTTGGCAAAGGGGTTGACATCGTGATCCCTGCCGCCGCCACGCTCGGCTTGGTTTGTGGGGATGTCGTTGAGGAGCTCGTCGTCGAGATAGAGACGGATGGCCTCGGGGGTCCAGTCCATCCGCCAGACATGGAAGCGCGATGCCCACTCCGGGTCGCGCTCGGTGAAGTGGGAGAGGGGAGTGCGGCTGGAGTCCCAGGCGTCGCGGCCGTTGTCACCGCGCCAGCACGCATTGGCCAGGATGATGGGCAGCGAGCGCTCGCGGCTGGCCTGAAGATGGCTGATGCCGGTGGTGGCGGGCGGCACACGGTAGAACTCCATCACATCGACTTCGCCGCAGGCTGGCCACCCCCAACGGTTGCCGAGGGTCCAGATGGCAGGCCATGAGCCCGGAGTAACGGGAATGCGAGCCCGCACTTCGAGGCGTCCGTAGCGGAAGGTGAAACGGTCGCGGGTGTGGACGCAGGCGCTGGTGTATTCCGCTACGGCGCGGTTGCGGCGCCAGTCGCGGCTGTCGCTGCGGTAGCGCGCATTCGCCACCTGCTCGCGGCGCCCCGTAATCTGCAGAACGCCGTTGAGGACGCGGGCGTTCTGGGGCTGATACCACTGCAACTCTTCGTTGCGGACGAAGCCGTACTCATACTGCCAGCGAGTGGAGTCGGGCGCCCCGGTGTAGTCGAACTCATCGGACCAGACAAGTGTCATGTTGTCGGGATTTGCTGTCGTGTTTTGTGCGTTGCCGAGGACGGAAAAGGACATCGTCAGGAGCAACAGGAAATGTTTATTTGTCATTGTGAAAAGAATTTTTCGGGGCAAAAATAGAAAAAGTTGTCCATAGAGCATCGCGAAAAGCGACTTTTTTTGTACTTTTGTGCCGAACATTACGAAAAAACTGTTCTCATGAATCTGAAAATCCGACTTACTGCGCTAAACTTCCTTGAATTCGCCGTTTGGGGCGCTTACCTGACGTCTATGGGGACTTATCTTGCCAGTGTAGGACTGGCAACGAACATCGGCTGGTTCTATGCCATGCAGGGAATGGTTTCCATCTTTATGCCCGCACTCATGGGGATGCTCGCCGACCGCTGGATGGAAGGACAGCGCGTGCTGAGCCTCTGCCACACGTTGGCGGGGCTGTTCATGATGGGGGCTTCCTTCTATGCCTACGAGGCGGGCAGCGCCGTTCAGTTCGCGCCCTTGTTTGCCCTCTACTCGCTGTCGGTGGCCTTCTTTATGCCTACGATAGCGCTCAACTATTCTGTCAGCTACTCTGCACTCGAGGGCGCCGGTTACGATAGCGTCAAAACCTTCCCACCCATCCGCGTGTGGGGAACTGTAGGCTTCATCGTGACGATGTGGGTCGTGGATCTGACGGGCCTGCAGGCCACCCCGGGGCAGTGGATGGTCAGCGGTGCGCTGAGTCTTGTCATGGCAGCCTATGCGCTGACGATGCCGCGGATGCGCATTCAAAAGGGACCGAAGAAATCTCTGGCAGAGGCCCTCGGACTGAATGCCTTCAAGCTCTTCCTGAATCCTCGCATGGCTACCTTCTTCATCTTCGCGATGTTGTTGGGCGCCTGCTTGCAGATCACCAACGGCTTTGCCAATCCCTTCATCACCAGCTTCGGAGAGATTCCCATGTATGCAGACACCTTCGGGGTGCAGCACGCCAACATCCTCATCTCGCTGTCGCAGATGAGCGAGACGCTGTGTATTCTGCTCATCCCCTTCTTCCTCTCGCGCTTCGGCATTAAGAACGTGGTGCTCATTGCGCTCCTGGCATGGGTGCTGCGCTTTGCCTTCTTTGGCATGGGAGACCCCGGCAGCGGTGTCTGGCTCTTCATCCTTTCGATGATTGTCTATGGCGTAGCCTTTGACTTCTTCAACATCTCTGGCTCGCTCTTCGTAAACCAAGAGACCGACGAGAGCATCCGCTCCAGTGCCCAGGGGTTGTTCATGATGATGACCAACGGTTTGGGCGCATTCTTCGGGACACAACTGGCACAGCGTGTGTTGAACCATTACGTCTTCCTGCCACAGCTGGAGGATGCTTCGTCAGAGGAAATCATTGCCGGCTGGCAGACCTCGTGGTATATATTCGCCACCTATGCTGCCGTCGTAGCCATCCTCTTCGCCATCTTCTTCAAAGGACCGAAGAAAACTTTGAACGTTGAACATTGAACATTGAACGTTGAACTTTGAACATTGAACTTTGAACTTTTGGAGCAGCGAGAGCAATCAAGCTTGCTTGAACCGACGCCAAACCGAGAGCCAACAAACTTGTTTGATTGGCTGAGGTGCGAAGGAGGAAGGCTTTGCCAATTGCCTAGTCGTGACCGCTCGGCGCTTGCGACGCTTCACACTTGAAGAATGGTCAGCGCAGCTAACTTTGAACATTGAACATTAAACCTTAAACTTCAATTATACATTATACATTATCAATTATCCATTAAACCAAACCCTCCGTGCTCATAGAACTCGAAATACACGCTGTTGCAGGCATTACGTCGGACAACGACCGTTCGATGTTGATGCTGCGTGAGAAAGGTGGAGAACGTATCCTGCCGATTATGATGTCCACGCGCCGCGCCCTCACGCTGATGACGCGTGCCAAGATACCCTTGCCCATGCCCGTGGCAGCCACTGTCGCCGATGCCTCGCATCTGCTGATGCTGAAATTTGGCGTGCATCTGCAGCGTGTGGAAATCACAACCATCAAGGATGCTACCTTTTTCTGCCGCATTGTAGCAGAACGCGACGGAGAGGAGCGGGCGCTGGAATTCTGCCAGGCCACCGACGGCCTCGTGATGGCAATGTCGGCGATGTGTCCTATCATGATTGAAGAGGAACTGTTGGCAGCACAGTATATGCACCGCACGGGCGAACATTCTTATGCCCTCAACATCAACACCCTGACGCGCCAGATGCTTGAAGAGGCCCTTCAACACGCTGTCGCAACGGAGAATTACGAAGCTGCTTCGAAGCTGCGCGATGAGCTGGCAAAGCGAACGCCGCTTCAGGACGAAAGCCTTTAAGCCTTTGCTGAACACTCATGAAAGAAGTCCGTTTCTTCTATACACCTGAACCTGAGGCCGGACAGCTCCCTGCCGAGGAAGCACAGCACGCCCTGCGCGTGTTGCGATTGCAGATGGGTGATGAGATTCATCTCATGGATGGAACAGGTGGCTTCTACCGCGCTGTCATCACGGAAGCCACTGGACACCACTGCCGCTATCGCATCGAAGCACGCGAGCCGCAGCAGCCTGAATGGACAGGGATGATTCATCTGGCCGTGGCACCGACAAAGAATATGGACAGGATGGAATGGCTGGCAGAGAAGGCCACAGAGGTCGGGCTCGACCGCCTCTCGCTGCTCGACTGCCGCTTCTCGGAACGCCGTGTTGTCAAGACCGAACGGCTCGACAAGATTCTGGTGGCCGCCATGAAACAGAGCCATAAGGCCTGGAAACCGCTCCTCGACGAGATGACACCCTTTCAGCGCTTCATCCAGCGCGCGGATCTCCCTGCACAGCGCTTTATCGCTCATTGCTATACAGACCTCAACCAGGAGCCTGCTCCTTTTCTCCTTGATATTTTACAACCCCAGACCCCGGCTCTGGTGCTCATCGGTCCCGAAGGCGACTTCAGCATCGATGAGGTAAGGGCTGCTGAAGCGGCTGGCTTCCGCTCCGTCTCTTTGGGCACAAGCCGCCTGCGTACTGAGACAGCAGCGCTTGTGGCGGTGCATCTCATGCGTCTGGCTAATCGATAAACATTTGTGATGAAAAAGAAACATCTTTATATCCTTTCAGGTGTCATTGCCGTGGTCATCATCGTTGCGGCAGTGCTGTTCTTATGGTCGCGGCGCCGCGTGATTCACAGCAGTGCTATCCCCAAGGATGCTGTTGCCATAGCCCGTCTTGACATTCTCCATCTCTTTGACAAGGCGGACTTCACCCTCGAGGAACAGTTGCAACTGATGCGACGTTACATGAGCGATGCTGACGACGAAACGGACTTGGGAATCGACTTGAAGAAACCCATCTATGGCTTTGCTACCAAGGACGGAAACTTTGGCGCTGTGGCGGCGCTGAGCGACGACGATGACTTTGAGGATTTCTGTGAGGAGCTTCAGGAGCGCGGACTGGCCTCAGAGATGACCAGGCAGCGTGGCTTCTCATGGGCTGTGGTGGCACGTCAGTGGTTGTTGTGCTTTGATGATGACAGGGCACTCGTCATGGGACCTGCCATCGGTGCTGACCAGGACCGCCTGCGTGGACAGATGTCCGAGCTCATGAAACAGAATCCTTTGCAGAGCGCTATCCACACCGAACTCTTTCATCGCTTGGATGGAAATGTCGAGCCGCTGTCGGCTGTGGCTGATGCGGCGCTGTTGCCGTTGGAGTGGCGAGGACAGATCTCTGAGATGTTGGGCTTGGAGACGTTGGATGACATCTATTTGCGTCTGGCGGCCGATGCCAACAGGAATGAACTGGTGTTCCATATAGACCTGCTGACAGATCAGGCTGAGGCTTCGCAGCATCTCAAGGAGATTGCTAAAACACTGCGACCCATCGATGGACGTCTCATTGAGCGGGCACAGCCCTCGGGGCTGATGTGGCTGATGTGCAATGTCCAAGGTAGCACACTTATTGAATTCCTGCGCAAGAACCCTGACCTGCGCACTGCGCTGTTGGGGATGAATATGATGGTTGATGCAGACCAGATGCTGACAGCCGTCGATGGTGACGTGATGCTGGAACTGACAGATGTCACCTTCCTGCTGGGGTGGAGCCGTACGCCCTCGTTGCGCCTGCTGGCGGAACTCAAGGATATGGACTTCCTCCAACAGAAGGACTACTGGCTGAAGAGCGCTGCCGCGCAGTCGGGATACAAACTCACTGAGTCCTCGCCGCAGGACTTTTGTCTGATGGCCAACGGCTATTCGGCGTGGTTCGGAGCCCATGACAACATCTTGTATGTTGCAGCCAGTCAGAATCTGGCCACCACGGAACGTGTGCCACAGGAAAATGCTTACCTCCGATCTGAACGTCAGCAGATAAAGAACTATCGTCTCTATCTGACCCTTGATACACAGCCGATAGCAGCGCTCAGTCGCTTGTTCGGCCAAGGGCAGACGCTGGGGTTGTTCCGCCTGTTCAAACGCTTGAATGTGACCATGAAAGAGGTTGGACAATTCGAGATACAACTTGTAGCGCCCGAAGACACGAATCTCACCAAGAAACTACTCTTGAGATAATCCCATTCCTCATTGACCTTCGGTCGAGCCTGCTCACGCTCGGGATAGTTCAAGCGAGCTTGACTCTCCTCTCGCTTAATCGCAGTCTTCCTCATTCATCATTCGTCATTCCTCATTCGTCATTCATCATTAGTAACTCTTATTCTTCATTCTTCATTCTTCATTCCCTTGAATACCATCTCTCTTCTCCATACGCTTCCCCGAGTCTTCGCAGACCGTCCTGAGCTGCCGCCGTCGGACATCTGGAAGCAGGATGCTACGCTCGAACGCGGTCATCTCTATCTGATAGAGGCCGCATCGGGAACGGGCAAGTCATCGTTGTGCAGTTTCCTCATTGGCTACCGTCAGGACTACGAAGGAAAAATCCTTTTCGATGGCAGCGACATTCATGAGTTCTGTACATACGACTGGACGCAGCTGCGCCAGCGCTCTCTAAGCACAATGTTCCAGGAACTGCGCCTTTTCCCTGAGTTGACGGCTTGGGAAAATGTGCAAATCAAGAACCGACTCACTAACCACAAGAGCGACGCCGACATCTGTGCGTGGTTCGAAGCACTCGGCATCGCGGACAAACGCGAGGTGAAGCTGGCGCAGATGAGCTTCGGACAGCAGCAGCGCGTGGCGCTCATCCGCGCCCTCTGCCAGCCCTTTGATTTCCTGTTGGCAGACGAACCTGTCAGCCATTTGGATGCTGACAATACGGCCGCCATGGGCGAACTGATCATGAACGAGGCCCGTAGTCAGGGCGCCGGCGTCATCATCACAAGTATTGGTTATCACATGGATTTACCCTACGATAAAGTCTTCAAGCTATGACACTCATTTGGAAACTCCTTCGTCAGCATGTGAGCGTGGGGCAGCTGGCAGGCTTCTTCTTTGCCAACCTGCTTGGGATGTTGATTGTGCTGCTCTCCCTGCAGTTCTACGAAGATGTCGTTCCTGCTTTTTCAGGTGAGGACGGCGTAATGAAGAACACCTATATCATCCTCTCCAAGCACATCTCCGCCGTTTCTACGCTCGGCGGCGAGGCACAGACCTTCACCGATGGTGACATTCGCGACCTCGAGACGCAGGACTTCACACGGCGCGTGGGCGCTTTCACCGCTTCGCAGTATCAGGTCTATGGCTCTCTCTCGATGGGCGGAATGGGAATCGGCACCGATATGTTCTTCGAGAGCGTCCCGGATGCTTTCGTGGATGTTCAGTGGCCCGCAGTGGATGCTCAGACTGTTCCTATCATTTTGCCCCGCTCCTATCTGGCCATTTATAACTTCGGCTTTGCACAGAGCAAGTCACTCCCGAAACTCTCCGAAGGCCTTGTCTCGATGATTCAACTCGACCTGAGGCTGCGTGGCGAGGGTGGGGTAGAGCGTCGCATGAAAGGGCAGGTCGTGGGCTTCTCCACACGTCTGAACACGGTCCTTGTGCCCGAATCCTTTATGCAACAGAGCAACCGCGAGCTGGCGCCCGCTGCGGCTGCTGCCCCTACACGACTGATCGTAGAGGTGAAGAATCCCGCTGACGATGCCATCGCGCGATATGTTCAGGATAAAGGTTACGAGCTGGAAGATAATAGCCTCGAGGCCGGACGTGCCACCTACTTCTTGAAGGTCGTAGCCGTTATCGTCATGGCCGTGGGGCTGCTCATCAGTTTGCTCTCGTTCTATATCCTCATGCTCAGCATCTTTCTGCTGGTGCAGAAGAACGCCGACAAACTGCAGAATCTCGTGCTCATTGGCTATTCGCCGGCGCGAGTGTCCCGCCCCTACCAGCTGCTGACCGTGGGCCTCAATGCACTCGTGCTGTTGCTCTCGTTTGTGCTGCTGTTCTGGATTCGCGGTATCTATCTCGACCGCCTGTGGGAGATGTTCCCGACGCTTGCCGAGGGTCCCGTGTCGATGACCATTCTCATCGGCTTTGCACTTTTCGTCATCGTATCGTTCTTCAATATCGTCGCCATCCGTAGGAAAATCAACCGTCTCACGCCCCGCTCTCCCAAGATGTTTAAGCGTGGTTTATACAGCACTCTCAATGGAAAGTAAAGATCTTCACCCCAACCTGCTCAACCTCTATAGCGCCTACGCCGGTGCGCTTCCTGAACGCGTGGAAACCATCATGGGCTCCGGATCTAACCGCCAGTATGTCCGCTTCTTTTCCACCGATGGAACAAGCCTGATCGGCGTGCATGGCACGTCCTATGAAGAGAACCACGCTTTCATCACCCTTGCACGTCATTTCTTTGAGAAGGGGCTGCCTGTACCGCAGGTCCTGGCTGTGTCGGATGATGAGATGTGCTACTTGCAGAATGACCTCGGAAGCCGATCGCTGTTTGATGCACTTCGTGAAGCCCGTGAGGCAGGAGGGAAGTATGGCGAGACGGAACAGGCTTTGCTGCGACGCACCATTGCCGAACTGCCGCGCCTGCAGATTCTCGGCGCCCAGGACCTGGACTTCTCGGTCTGCTACCCCCAGCCTGAAATGGACGAGATGAATGTTATGTTCGATCTCAACTACTTCAAATACTGCTTTCTCAAAGCCGTGGGCATCGATTTCCATGAAGTCCGTCTTGAACAGGACTTCCGACAGTTGGCAAAGGACCTTCTCTCAACTCCCCGCTCGGCGCAGTGCGACGCTTCAAGCTTGAAGAACTCTCAGCTCTCAACTTTTCTCTACCGCGATTTCCAAGCGCGCAATGTGATGCTGGATGCTGCTGGCAATCCTTACTTCATTGACTTCCAGGGGGGGCGTAGAGGTCCAATCTACTACGACATCGCCAGTTTCTTGTGGCAAGCCTCTGCCCGTTATTCCAATGATTTGCGCCAGGAGTTGATAGAAGTCTATTGCAAGAGCTTGGAGAAAGTCTTGAAGGAGGTCGCTGGTTCCAAGTCGCAGGTGCCAGCTTTCACGTTTCAGCTTTCAGCTCTCAACTTATTTGTTCTCTTCCGCCTTCTGCAAGTCCTCGGAGCCTATGGCTACCGCGGCTATTTCGAGCGTAAGAAACATTTTCTCGATAGTATCCCGCCAGCCCTTGACAACCTGCGAGAGCTGTTGAAGGAAGAAGGCTCCTGCCCCTATCCGGAATTGAGAAAAGTCTTGGAGAAGATTACGGACTCGGGCCTCACAGACTCACCCCTCACCCTCCCTGTGAGGGAGGGAGTGGTCACTTGTCAAGAAGAGATTTCGATGAAGAGTGAAAACAAAGCGGATGCCCGCTCAGAACATTCTGCTCCCTCCCTACAAGGGAGGGCGGGGGGAGGGTCCTCCCTAACCGTGCGTGTCTTCTCCTTCTCATTCAAGCGTGGTATCCCCGAGGATGAGAGCGGCAACGGCGGAGGTTATGTCTTTGACTGCCGTAGCACGCACAATCCGGGGCGCTATGAACCCTATAAACAGCTGACGGGCCTGGATGCTCCCGTCATCAAATTCTTGGAGGACGACGGCGAGATCACGACCTTCCTCGACAGTGTCTATCGACTGGCAGATGCTCATGTAGAGCGCTACTTGCAGCGTGGCTTTACCGATCTGATGTTCTCCTTTGGCTGCACAGGTGGACAGCACCGCTCTGTCTATAGTGCCCAGCATCTGGCCGAACACCTGAACAGGAAGTATGGTGTTGAAGTCATCCTGACACACCGTGAGCAAGGTATTCGTCAGGTTCTGCCCCGTCGCGTGGCTGTACAATAATTCGGGGGGGCTGTACGTTATAAATACAGTGAAACGCCACTTATCATATATCGTCCTCTTATTCGCGTGTGTTGTCAGCGTATGGGCACAAGAGCCTGTAGCCCTGCCCGACAGCACCCATGCACCGTCCGTTACGACCTGTTCGATCAGCGGACGTGTAGTGGATGAAGACCAAAAGCCATTGCCGTTTGTGACGGTTAAGGTCGAGGGGCAGGTGACGGGTTCACTGACAAGTTTGGACGGCAAGTATTCTTTTAATTTTGAAACGGCGGACTCTGTCGTCGTGAACTATTCTCTCATTGGCTACGAGAAGAAACAGAAGGTGCTGGTGCGGCCCCAGGGTAAGCTCGTCTGGAATGTCACGCTGCGCTCCTCGGGTACAGAGATGGGCGAAGTGGTGGTCAGCGAGGTGCGCCGTCAGATGGGCTTCACGCAGGATATCACTACAAGAGATATCAAGCGGATGCCAAGCACCACGGGGAATGCCGTTGAGGAGCTGGTGGCTACGCAGGCGGGTGTCTCTACACACAACGAACTCTCCAGCCAGTACAATGTCCGAGGTGGTTCCTTCGATGAAAACTGTGTCTATGTCAACGGAGTAGAAATCTACCGCCCCATGCTCATCAGCAGCGGTCAGCAGGAGGGACTCTCTGTGATTAACTCGGATATGGTGGAGCGTGTGCAGTTCTCCGCGGGCGGTTTCGAAGCGAAGTACGGCGACAAGATGGCATCGGTGCTTGACATCACCTACAAACGCCCTGAACGCCACGAGGGCTCTGTCAGTGCCAGCCTCCTCGGCGCCAATATCTATGACGGCTTTCGTGTAGGAAAGGTGTCCTTCTCGCAGGGCTTCCGCTTCAAATCAAACCGCTACCTTCTTGGCTCGCTGCAGACCAATGGCGAGTATGACCCTACTTTTATCGACTATCAGGCTTATCTCTCGTGGCAACCCACAAACAAGTGGAGGCTGGACGTCATCGGCTATATCTCGAACAACAAATACCGCTTCAAGCCCAAAGACCGTGAGACCAACTTCGGCACAATGGAGGATGTAAAGAGCTTCCGTGTCTATTTCGACGGCGAGGAGCAGGACCTCTTCCGGACGATGTTCGGCGCGCTGTCCCTCACACGTAAGCTTGGCAGCCGTAGCACACTGACCTTCGGTGCCTCAGCCTTCACGACCAAGGAACGCGAGACCTATGACATACAAGGACAGTACTGGCTTGATGACACCAATACCAGTGAGCAGCTGGGTGTCGGGACATACATGGAACACGCTCGGAATCTGCTCACCTCAAGTACGATTGCTGCACGTGCTGCCTATGAGTTCAAGCCTCGCGGACATGACATCCGCGCCGGTCTTCTCTTCAAACATGAGACCATCAGCGAGAACACCCGTGAGTGGGAATTTCGCGATTCGGCGGGCTATTCTATGCCTCACTACGGCGACCGCCTGGAGCTCATTTACAATCTGAAGAGCGTACAGGATGTCAAGTCTAACCGCCTTGAAGTGTATCTACAAGACACATGGCGTAAAGAACTGGGAATCGGCGTTATATCGTTTAACTATGGAGCTCGTCTTAGCTACTGGTCTTGGAACAAGGAGACGCTGTTCTCTCCGCGCGCCAGCGTCGGTTTTGTGCCCAAGAAGAACGACAACCTGACCTTTCGTCTGGCTACCGGCCTCTACTACCAAGCACCCTTCTACAAGGAGCTGCGCGATACGACGACGCGTGATGGCGCCACCATCGTGACACTGAACAGGGATATTCAGAGCCAGCGCTCTTTCCAGATTGTTGCTGGCGGTGAGTATAAGTTCCGTGTCGCAAACCGGCCCTTCAAGTTCACAACCGAGCTCTACTGGAAACTGCAGGACCGCCTGAACCCCTACAACGTCGATAACCTGAAGGTCGTCTATTACGGTCGCAACGAAGCCTCGGGTTATGTCGTCGGTGCCGATTTCAAGCTTTATGGCGAGTTCGTCCCCGGCACCGACTCGTGGATCTCCTTCTCGCTGATGAAGGCGTCGATGACGCTGAACGGCAAAACCATCCCGCAGCCAACGGACCACCGATGGAGTGTCAACTTCTTCTTCTCCGACTACTTCCCAGGCACAGAGCGCTGGAAGATGACGTTGAAGATGGCCTTTGCGGGCGGTCTGCCTTTTGGACCGCCCCACTCGGGCCTCGAAAAAATGGTGTTCCGGGCTCCTGCCTACCGCCGTGCGGACATTGGCATGAGCTACCGGTTGTTTAAAAATGAGGATCGTCACAATCGTAAACCCTTCTTGCGCTACTTGCGCAATGTGTGGCTGGGTATCGACTGCTTCAATGTCCTCGGTCTGAACAATGTCGCATCTTATCTCTGGATTACCGACATTTCCTCTCAGCAATACGCTGTCCCCAACTACCTCACCGGCCGTATGATCAACGGCCGTGTGCTGATTGAGTTCTGATGTCCTCCCTTCCCCCTCTTACATACAAGCGCTATAGACGCTCCTGAAGAGGCCCTCGTAATAGACGCGGACGAACCGCTGTTGGTGAGCATAGCCTGGCATTTTCAGGCGTTTGTAGAGCGGGTCGAGCCGTGCTGCCACCTCCAGTGCATCGGCGTCGTTCATGCGCTCATACCAGCTGCGGTAGTACGGATTGGGCGGCAAGGGACCGAAGTAGTAGTAGTCTTCAGCGCGACTGGAATCCATCCTGAAGATGCATCTGATGGCTGTGTCGTACATCGTCATCGCAGGAACGAGGTGACCAGTCTGTTCCAGAATCCCTCCGACGCGCACTGCCTGTGAGGCGATGACGCTTGTGCTTCGTGTGGCACTGATGCGGGAGTAGGCGTCTTGAACCACACTCGCCAGCTGCTGGTGGTGGAGGATCTCAATGCCCGTGGCTGGCGTGCAACGGCAGAGGCAGTTCACCTTCGGCCGTTGGAAACTTTTTCTTTTCATCATAACGACGATTACAATAAGTGAAAGAACGATTGCGCTCATTGTGAGCGCCTTAACTCATCGTTACCGTGCGTACAAAAAGACGCAACAATCCCGTGAGTGCCACTTGGCGTGGCCTGCATGGATTGTTGCGTATTCGTTTCTGGCAGCAAAGGTACGCCATCTTTTCCGTTCTGCCAAATTTTTTGAAGAAAATCGACTTTTTCTTTGGCATTTCGCTCGTTTAATCGTACTTTTGCAGCGCAAAACAACATTTTATTCATTTCAAACATTAAATCATCATGAAGATTTCAAAGATTGAACACCTGGGCATCGCCGTGCAGAGCATTGACGAAGTGCTCCCTTATTTCGAGAATGTTTTAGGCCTGAAGTGCTACAAGACAGAAGTTGTCGAGGACCAGAAGGTGAAGACTGCTTTCCTGAAGGTCGGCGAGGTGAAGCTGGAACTGCTGGAGCCCACGTGCCCCGAAAGCACTGTGCAGAAGTATTTGGACAATGGCGGTCGCGGCATTCACCATGTGGCTTTCTGCGTAGAAGATGGCGTTGCTGAGGCCCTGGCAGAGTGCGATGGGAAGGGCATCCGCTTGATTGACAAGGCTCCGCGCAAGGGCGCTGACGGTTTGCAGATTGCTTTCCTGCATCCGAAGAGCACGGTAGGTATTCTCACCGAGCTTTGCGAGGATCCCAATAAATAATCCACAATGAATCCAATAACGAATAACCGGCTCCTCAAACACAACAATAAATCATGATTTGGAATCCGAAAAAAGAATGTATGAGCCGCGATGAGATGAGCGCGCTCCAGGGTAAACGTCTTCACAAAATTGTGGAGTACGTATATCATAATGTGCCCTTCTACCGCAACAAGCTGCAGGAGCTGGACATTCGTCCTGATGACATTCAGACCATAGAGGACATCAAGAAGCTGCCTTTCACGACAAAGAAGGATTTGCGTGACAACTATCCCTTTGGTCTGCAGGCCGCACCGCAGAGTGAGATTATCCGTGTGCACGCTTCCAGCGGCACTACGGGTAATCCCACCATTGTGGGCTACACGCGTAAGGACATCGGGGTGTGGAGCGAGTGTATGGCGCGTTGTCTGACAGCCTATGGCGTCACGCGCGACGACATATTCTCCGTCGCCTATGGCTACGGCCTGTTCACGGGTGGCCTGGGTGCTCACTATGGCGTCGAACATCTTGGCGCCAGCGTAATCCCGGCCGGGACAGGCAACACCGAGAAGCACTTAAAGCTCATCCGCGACCTCGGAATAACGGGCCTGGCCTGCACGCCGTCATACGCCCTCTACCTTGCGGAGACGATGGACAAGCTGGGTATTCGAAAAGAGGATATCAAGTTGCGCGTAGGAGCCTTCGGCGCTGAGCCCTGGACAGAGAACATGCGCAAGGAGATAGAAGAGCGCCTCGGACTGAAGGGCTACAACATCTATGGCCTCTCCGAGGTGATGGGGCCGAGCGTCAGCTACGAATGCCGGATGCAGCACGGCTCGCACATCAACGAGGACCACTTCTATCCCGAAATCATCAATCCCACCACGCTGGAACCGCTGCCTGCCGGACAGACGGGCGAACTGGTGTTCACGACGCTTACAAAAGAAGGGATGCCTGTGTTGCGTTATCGCACACGCGACCTCTGTTCGCTGCTGCCTGGCACCTGCGACTGCGGCCGTACGAATGTGCGTATGGGGCGCATCGAAGGGCGCTCGGACGATATGCTCATCATCCGCGGTATCAATGTATTCCCCTCGCAGGTGGAGAGCGTCGTACTGTCGATGCCGGAGTTTGCGCCACGTTATATGCTTATCGTGGACCGTGTCAACAACCTCGATACGTTACAGGTACAGGTAGAGATCCGTCAAGAGTTCTTCACCGGTGTCTTCGACACGCCTGCCGCTGTGGACCAGCTCGAGAAGAAACTGGCGGCCAAACTTAAGAGCGTGCTCAGCATTGCCGCCAAGGTGCAGCTGAAAGCGCCCAACACCATCGAGCGCAGCCAGGGCAAGAGCGCACATGTGATTGATAAACGAAAACTATAGACCCACCCCCGACCCCTCCCGTGGAGGGAGGGGAGTAATTACCTTAATAGATTTAGTTTGCAAAATCATAGTATAATGTCAGAAAAATCCACCAGTCAAAATCATTCTACTCCCCGCCCTACAAGGGAGGGGCAGGGGGGAGGGTCTGCTTTCTTCAACCCGGAATTTGAAACTCTCTCCCGTGCTGAGATTGAGGCGTTGCAGTTGGAGCGTCTGCAAAAGACAGTGCGTCACTGCATGAACAATGAGTTCTACCGCAAGAAGTTCGCGGAGGCTGGCATCACGCCTGACGATATCAAGTCACTGGCTGATGTGCGTAAGCTGCCTTTCACCACGAAGCAGGACCTGCGCGACACCTATCCCTTCGGAATGGCTTGTGTTCCTCTGCGCGATTGTGTGCGCCTGCATTCTTCCAGCGGAACAACAGGCAATCCCACGGTTATTCTGCATACACAGAAAGACCTTGACGAGTGGGCTAATCAGGTGGCACGTAATCTGTGGATGGTGGGTTTGCGCCCCGATGACGTTTTCCAGAATTCCAGCGGTTATGGTATGTTCACGGGCGGTCTCGGCTTCCAGTATGGCGCTGAGAAGCTGGGGATGCTTACCGTTCCTGCGGCGGCGGGAAACTCGCTGCGCCAGATTAAGTTCATCAAGGACTTCGGTACCACAGCCATTCATGCCATCCCAAGCTATGTCACACGCCTGTACGAAGTGATGCAGCAAGAGGGCGTTGACCCGCGTCGTGACACGAAATTGAAGGTGCTGGCCATCGGTGCCGAGCCCCACAGCGAGGAGCAGCGCAAGCGCATCGAGGAGATGATGGGCGTGAAGGCTTACAACTCATTCGGCATGAGTGAGATGTGCGGCCCGGGCGTGGGCTTTGAATGCCCTGAACAAAACGGTCTCCACTTCTGGGAAGACTACTACATCGTGGAGATTGTCAATCCCGAGACGCTGGAGCCTGTGCCCGACGGCGAAGTCGGCGAACTGGTGCTGACGACGCTCTGTCGCGAGGCTATGCCGCTACTGCGCTATCGTACTCGAGACCTTACCCGTGTCTTGGGACGCACATGTCCCTGTGGCCGCAATCATGTTCGCATTGATCGCATGAAAGGTCGCAGCGATGATATGATCGTGCTGCGTGGTGTCAATATCTTCCCCATTCAGATTGAGAAGATCCTGATGCAGTTCCCCGAGGTCGGGACGAATTACCTTATCACACTTGTCACGGAGGATAACAACGACCAGATGATTGTCGAAGTGGAACTCCGCGAGCCCACCGATGACTACAATGCGATCCAGCTCCTGTCAAAGGAAATCCGTCATCGCTTGGGCGACGAGATCTTGCTGAAACCCATTGTACGTCTTGTTCCCAAGGGCTCTCTCCCTGTTAGTGAGGGTAAGGCAGTACGCGTGGTTGACAAGAGAAAGGTATATCAGTAAATGTAAAATTATAAACATTAAACAAGTCGTAGTCATGACAATTCATCAGCTATCCATTTTTATAGAGAACCGTTCTGGTACACTCATCAAGGTTCTTAATGCCCTGAAGGAGGCTAAAATTCAGATTATAGCATCAACCATCGCTGATACTGCTGAGTATGGCATATACCGTCTTATCTGCAGCGAACCCATGCGTGCATGCGAGGAACTGAAGAATGCAAACATTGCGGTGGCTCTGAGTGATGTCTTTGCGGTGGAGATTGACGATCAGCCTGGTCGTGCAGCCGATGCCGTGAAAATCTTCAGCGAGGCAGGAATCAGTATAGCCTATATGTATTCTTTCCTCTTGCATGGCAAGGGCATTCTCATCTTCCGAACTGATAACAACGAGAAGGCTGCCTCTGTCATCCTGGCGAATGGCCTTAAGAGCATTGATGAGAGCGCTCTTACCTCATTGGTATAGGTCTCGTTTCTACATTTTAGTGAAAAATGGCCCTGTAGGACAGATTTTTAAGGATTTTGTGCGGTGGTATGAAAAAAAAACTGTAATTTTGCGCCCGTCTTTGTGAATAAAGACTTACATACCGCGAGATTATATCAAAAGAAATATACTACCTATGATTAAAATCACACTTCCCGATGGCTCTGTCCTCCAGCGTGAGGCAGGTGTGACGGGTTATGAGATAGCAGAGAGTATTTCACCCCGTTTAGCTGCCGATGTGTTAGCATGCGGCGTCAATGGTGAGACGGTGGAATTGAACCGCCCGATCACCGAGGATGCAGAGCTGGTGCTGTACAAATGGGACGACGAAGAGGGCAAACATGCCTTCTGGCATACCAGTGCTCACCTGATGGCTGAGGCCTTGCAGGAGTTGTACCCTGGCACGCAGTTCGGTATAGGTCCTGCCATTGAGCGCGGCTTCTACTACGATGTGATGCCGCCCGAGGGTACTGTCATCCGCGAAGCTGACTTCGAGGCTATCGAGAAGAAGATGATGGAACTCGTGCAGCGCAAGGAAGCGCTGGTGCGCCGCGACATCAGCAAGGCCGATGCGCTGAAGTTCTTCGGCGACAAGGGACAGACATACAAGAACGAGCTCATTGCTGACCTCGAGGACGGTCACATCACCACTTACACGCAGGGCGCCTTCACAGACCTCTGTCGTGGTCCCCACCTCGTGAATACAGCGCCCATCAAGGCTGTGAAGATTACGGCTGTGAGCTCCGCCTACTGGCGCGGCGACGAGAAGCGCCCGCAGATGACACGTATCTACGGCATCACCTTCCCCAAGAAGAAGCTGCTCGATGAGTATATCACCCTCATGGAGGAAGCTAAAAAGCGCGACCACCGCAAGATCGGCAAGGAGATGGAGCTGTTCATGTTCTCCGACCGTGTGGGTAAGGGTCTTCCCATCTGGCTCCCGAAGGGCACGGCACTGCGCCTGCGCCTGGAGGATATGCTGAAGAAGATTCAGAAGCGCTACGGCTACCAGCAGGTCATCACTCCGCATATCGGCGGTAAGAACCTCTATGTGACCAGCGGACACTGGGATCACTACGGCAAGGATAGCTTCCAGCCCATCCACACTCCGGAGGAAGGCGAGGAATACCTGCTTAAGCCCATGAACTGCCCTCACCATTGTGAGATATATGCATCGAAGCCACGCAGCTATAAGGATCTTCCCTTGCGCCTGGCTGAGTTCGGCACCGTCTATCGTTATGAGCAGAGTGGCGAGCTCCACGGCCTCACGCGCGTGCGTTCCTTTACTCAAGATGACGCACACCTCTACTGCCGTCCGGATCAGGTGAAGCAGGAGTTCATCCGCGTGATGGAGATTATCCAGATTATCTTCGGCGCCCTCGACTTCAATAATTTCGAGGCTCAGATCTCCCTGCGTGATCCTAATAACAAGGAAAAATACATCGGCTCCGACGAGGTGTGGGAAGCAGCTGAGAAGGCCATCATTGAGGCTTGCGAGGAGAAGGGACTGAAGACCCGTACCGAGCTCGGCGAAGCTGCTTTCTATGGACCCAAGCTCGACTTCATGGTCAAGGATGCACTGGGTCGCCGTTGGCAGCTGGGAACCATTCAGGTCGATTACAACCTGCCCGAACGCTTCCAGCTGGAATATACCGGCGAGGACAATCTGAAGCACCGTCCGGTGATGATTCACCGTGCGCCCTTCGGCAGCATGGAACGCTTTGTGGCTGTGCTCATCGAGCATACCGCAGGCCACTTCCCCTTGTGGCTCACGCCCGACCAGGTGGCTGTCCTGCCTATCTCGGAGAAGTACAACGACTACGCACAGCATGTTCAGGAAGTGCTGGAACAGAACGATGTCCGCACAGTCCTCGATGACCGCGCTGAGAAGATTGGTCGTAAGATCCGTGATAATGAGATGAAGCACATTCCTTATCTCCTGATTGTTGGTGAGAAAGAAGAGGCTGATGGACTTGTGAGTGTAAGAAGACAGGGTCAGGGTGACCAAGGAAGCATGAAAATCGAGGATTTTGCAAAGAAAATCAACGATGAAGTGCGCAGTATGACAGAAAAGTACTAATTTTGCGCCCGCAAATCACATCAACTTAAATATTTCGCTGCAAAGGCGACTTGAATGAAGAAAGACAACCTCAAAAGCCAGTATCGCGTGAACGAGCAAATCCGTGCTCGTGAAGTGCGTATTGTCGGCGACGACATCGAATCTCAGGTGTTGAGCACCCGTGATGCCCTGCATATCGCAGAGCAGAAAGGCGTTGATCTCGTGGAGATTTCGCCTAATGCCGATCCTCCCGTATGTCGACTCATTGACTATTCCAAGTTCATCTATCAGCAGAAGAAACGTCAGAAGGAGATGAAGGCCAAGCAGGTGAAGATTGACGTGAAGGAGATCCGCTTCGGACCGCAGACGGATGACCACGACTACAATTTCAAGCTCAAGCACGCTATGGGCTTCCTCGCTGACGGCGACAAGGTGAAGGCTTATGTCTTCTTCCGTGGCCGCAGCATCCTGTTCAAGGAACAGGGCGAGGTGTTGCTTCTCCGCTTCGCACAAGACTTGGAGGAGTACGGCAAAGTGGAGTCTATGCCTGTTCTGGAGGGTAAGCGCATGATTATGTTCATCGCCCCCAAGAAGGTGACCCCCAAGAAGCCGGCTGTTGAAGGCCCGCTGGAGGATGAGGACTTCGAGGACGAGGAAGAACGTCCGATAGTTGAGGAACCCGTACGCAAGAAGCCGCAGCAGAAGGCACCCAAGGAATACACGGGGCCCAAGGTGGAAGGCGAGAACTGGGACGACTGATGATAAGCCTCACGGAGAGCCGTGAGGAACAGTAACGAGAAAAAGGTAGTGCGCTGCGCCCGGTATATGCGTTGCCACGCCGTTAATAATAACAATTTAAACAAAACAAAAAATGCCAAAAGTAAAGACTAATTCCGGCGCCAAGAAGCGTTTTGTGCTGACCGGAACGGGTAAGATTAAGCGTCATCACGCTTATCACAGCCACATCCTGACGAAGAAAACCAAGAAGCAGAAGCGCAATCTGCAGCACAGCGACCTGGTCGTGACGGCCAACCGCAAGCAGGTTCGCGAACTCCTGTTGCTCCGCTAATCAACTTCAGGATAGAGAGTTTAACAAGTTTTTCTGCAAGGAAATCACCCAAAGTCATTAACCGAACGTATGTGCAATAAAAGAAATTTAATCTATTAAATTCGCCATCGTTCAAAAACAAACAAAATTATGCCAAGATCAGTCAATCACGTCGCTTCACGTGCAAAGAGAAAGAGAATCCTGAAGCTTACCCGCGGTTACTACGGTGCCCGCAAAAATGTCTGGACCGTTGCCAAGAACACTTGGGAGAAGGGTCTGACCTACGCCTATCGCGACCGTAAGAACAAGAAGCGTAGCTTCCGTGCTCTGTGGATTCAGCGTATCAACGCTGCTGCCCGCATGGAGGGTATGAGCTACAGCCAGCTCATGGGCGCTCTGCACAAGGCCGGTATCGAGATCAACCGCAAGGTACTCGCTGACCTCGCCATGAACCACTTCGAGGCTTTCAAGGCCATCGTTGCAAAGGTGAAGTAAACAGGTTTCTCAACATTTTTGAAAACTGAGAAAAAACGGGGCTGTGTCAAGCGACACAGCTCCTTTCTTATGCGCTTTTGACCCTCATTATCTGTTTTAAGATTCTTTATCTTTCTGAATTAATAATCTTAATCTTTCTGAAAGGCTTGTTCCTTTAGGAACAATGTTGTATATTTGCACCCGCAAATTCGAATAGAAATGGGATTCTTCAATTTTTTCTCCAAGAATAAGGAACAGCAGAAGGAGACGCTCGACAAGGGTCTTGAGAAGACCAAGGAGAGTTTCTTCGGCAAACTGACGCGTGCCGTGGCCGGCAAAAGTAAGGTGGATGACGATGTGCTCGACGACCTTGAGGAAGTCCTTGTGACCTCTGATGTGGGCGTCGATACAACGCTGAACATCATCAAACGCATTGAAGAGCGTGTGGCACGCGACAAGTATGTCAGCACCAGCGAGCTCAATGGCATCCTTCGCGATGAGATTGCCGCTCTGCTGACAGAAAACAACACCACCGACACCGAAGGCTACCAGATTCCCGAGGGCAAGAAGCCCTATGTGGTGATGGTTGTCGGCGTGAATGGCGTTGGCAAGACCACGACCATCGGCAAGCTCGCCTGGCAGTTCAAGCAGGCAGGCCTGAAGGTGATGTTGGGCGCAGCCGACACGTTCCGCGCTGCTGCCGTGGAGCAGATAGCCATCTGGGGCGAGCGCGTCGGTGTCCCCGTGGTGAAGCAGCAGATGGGCAGCGATCCTGCCAGCGTAGCCTTCGACACGCTGTCAAGCGCAGTTGCCAATGATATCGATGTCGTGCTGATTGACACCGCTGGTCGTCTGCACAACAAGAAAGGTCTGATGGACGAGCTCTCGAAAATCAAGCGTGTGATGCAGAAGGTTGTGCCCGATGCGCCGCACGATGTGATGCTCGTGCTCGACGGCTCCACCGGCCAGAACGCCTTCGAACAAGCCAAGCAGTTCACCGCTGCCACGGATGTCACCTCGATGGCCATCACCAAGCTCGACGGCACGGCAAAGGGTGGGGTAGTGCTCGGTATCTCCGACCAGTTCAAGATTCCCGTCCGCTACATAGGCCTCGGCGAAGGTATGGAGGACCTGCAGCCATTCAATCGTAAGGAATTCGTTGATAGTTTATTTGGTGAGTAACGATGAAACCAACTTCCATTGACATCATCTCCCTGGGTTGCTCCAAGAACCTCGTGGACAGCGAGCGCCTGATGGCACAGCTGCGCCAGGCAGGTTACGCCGTAGCCCATGATCCCGAGGTGGCTAAGGGCGACATCTGTGTTGTCAACACCTGTGGCTTCATCGGTGATGCCAAGGAGGAGAGCATCAATGTCATTCTGGAACAGGGACAGCGCAAGGCAGAGGGCACACTGAAAAAGCTCTTTGTGATGGGTTGCCTCTCACAGCGCTATCTGGCAGAACTTCAGACGGAGATTCCCGAGGTGGACGGCTGGTACGGCAAGTTTGACTGGCCCCGCCTCCTTGAAGACCTTGGTAAGGCTTGGGACGATTGCTTGAAGCCCAGCCGCATCATCACCACCCCTTCGCATTACGCCTATATCAAGATTTCTGAGGGTTGCAACCGCCACTGCTCCTACTGCGCCATCCCGCTGATCACGGGCGCTCATGTCAGCCGTCCGATGGAAGAAATCCTGGAGGAAGTGCGGCAGCTGGTAGCGCTGGGCGTCAAGGAGTTTAATGTCATTGCCCAAGAACTGACGTTCTACGGCCTCGACCTCTATCATCATCGTGCCATTGCTGAACTTATTGACCAGATGGCTGACATTGAGGGCGTTGAGTGGATTCGTCTGCACTACGCCTATCCGACCGACTTCCCCTGGGAGTTGCTGGAGGTCATCAACCGCCATCCCAACATCTGTCGCTATTTGGACATTGCGCTTCAGCACATCAGCACGCCCGTGCTCGATGCGATGCGTCGCCATATCACCAAGGAGGAGACCTATTCCTTCGTGGAACGTATTCGTCGCGAAGTGCCTGGTATTCATCTGCGCACGACCTTGATGGTGGGCCACCCTGGTGAAACCGAAGCCGCTTTCGATGAGCTGTTGGAGTTCGTGCGCTGGGCTCGCTTCGAGCGTATGGGCGCCTTTGCCTACAGCGAGGAGGAAGGGACCTATAGCGCAGAGCACTACGCTGACGATATTCCTGAGGATGTCAAGCAGACGCGCCTCTCCAAGCTCATGCGCCTCCAGCAGCGCATCTCCGGCGAGATTCAGGAGGCGAAGGTGGGCACTGTGCAGCGTGTCATCATCGACCGCATCGAAGGCGACTATTATGTCGGTCGCACGCAGTTTGATTCACCGGAAGTAGATCCTGAGGTACTCATTCCTGTGAATGATAAGTCCTTGGAAATCGGCACTTTCTATGATGTTCGCATCACGTCTTCCGATGACTTTGACCTCTACGCAGAATATATTGATTCAATTACATATATCTCACATGAATAATAAGGAATTTATTGCTGCGCTCTCGCAGAAAGAGGGCCTCCTGCAGCGCGACACGCAGAAGCTGGTTAACTTGCTGGTTGCCGAACTTTCGTCGCAGTTCGAGAATGGCAGCACGCTGGCTGTTCAGAATTTCGGACAGTTCGAGGTGAAGAAAAAGCTTGAGCGCGTGGTGGTTAATCCTTCCAGCGGTCAGCGTATGCTGGTGCCGCCAAAATTGGTGTTGAATTTCAAGGCTTTTTCCGCTCTTCGTGAGCGTACGCAGAAAGGAGGTGAATCATGACAGACGTTAAATTGAGTCCCGCCGATTTAGCTGCAGCACTTGCACGTCGTGGTAGTCTTCCCCGCCGTTATTGCGAGGATTTCGTACGTTCTTTCTTCGAGGTCATAGAAGATGGACTTGTACACGATAACTTAGTGAAGATAAAAGGTTTTGGAACATTCAAGGTCGTTGACATTGATGCACGTGAAAGTGTGAATGTGAGCACCGGTGAACGCTTTGAGATTGCTTCACACACCAAGGTTAGCTTTACCCCAGATACATCCTTGCGCGATGCTGTCAACAAGCCTTTCCTTGCCTTCCAGACTGTTGTCATCAACGATGGCACCGATGTGAAGAAGATGGAAGCTATCGAGGAGCCTTCTGTCGATGAACCGGTTTCTGCGCCCCCCGTTGTTGCTGAGCCCGTTGCTGCTGAGCCCGTTGCCGAGGAACCTGTTGCTGCTGAGCCTGTTGCCGAGGAACCTGTTGCTGCTGAGCCTGTTGCCGAGGAACCTGTTGCTGCTGAGCCTGTTGCCGCTGAGCCCGTTGTCGAGGAACCTGTTGCCGAGGAATCCGTTGCCGAGGAACCCGTTGCCGAGGAACCTGTTGCAACAGAGCCCGTTGTCGAGGAACCTGTTGCCGCTGCATCAGTTGTAACGGACCCCGTCTCCTCCACCGCTACTGCTTCTATCGTAGAGAAAGATCCGGCTCCTGCTGCTGCTCCTGCCGCTGCAGAGGCATCTTCCTGCTGCTGTCACAGTCGTTGTCACGCTATTTGGGGTGTTGTCTTGGCTCTCTTCTTTATGGCTTTTGGCTATTGCTTAGGCTATTACTGGCATCCAGTGGCGCTTCCTGAATGGAAGTTCGAGTGGAAGAAGGCAGAGCCCAAGGTTGACGAGCAGGCCGAGGCAGCCGCTAAGGAGGCAGCCGCCAAGGAGGCAGCCGCTAAGGAAGCTGCAGCTAAGAACGCTGCCGAGGAAGAGAGCAAGGTGCCTGCTGCTACGCGCAACTATCCTCAGATGGATGGCGGCGAGTACTGGATTGTAGGCGAGCTGGGCATGGAAACCATGTCGCCTGGCAAGACGCTCTTGAACATGGCGCTCAAGTACTATAAGGACAAGGATCTCTTCAAGTATATCTGCACGATGAACGAGATAGCCAATCCTGACATCGTTCCCTTGAACAAGGAGCTGAAGATTCCCGAACTCCGTCATAAGGAGAGTGGCATGACTCCTCAGGAAGTGGCTGAAGCCAAGAAAGCTGAGAAGGCTGCCAGCAAGAAGGCGGCTGCTGTGAGTGCTCCAGCTTCACAAGCTCCCGCAGCACAAGCTCCCGCTGCTCAGCCATCCGCCGGACAGACTGTTACAGAATAATAATCCTTTATAATAAATTTGTTCCAAGATATTAGAAATATTAAAACAGATTATGGCAGAATCAATTGACATTCGCGCTTTGAATGAGCTCATTGAGCGCCAGAGCGCTTTCGTCACCAATCTGATGACGGGAATGGACCAGACGATTGTCGGTCAGCGTCATCTTGTAGAATCTCTTCTCATCGGCTTGCTCTCTGATGGCCACGTCCTTCTCGAAGGCGTCCCCGGTCTTGCTAAGACCCTTGCCATCAAGACCTTGGCACAGCTCATCGATGCCAAGTTCAGCCGCATTCAGTTTACCCCCGACCTGTTGCCCGCCGATGTGACAGGCACGATGATCTACTCCCAGAAGGACGAGAAGTTCATGGTGGAGCAGGGCCCTGTGTTTGCAAACTTCGTCCTTGCCGACGAGATCAACCGTGCGCCGGCCAAGGTACAGAGCGCCTTGCTCGAAGCCATGCAGGAGCGCGAGGTGACCATCGGCAAGCAGACCTTCCAGCTGCCTTCGCCCTTCCTGGTGCTGGCCACGCAGAACCCCATCGAGCAGGAAGGCACCTATCCGCTGCCCGAGGCACAGGTGGACCGTTTCATGCTGAAGGTGGTCATTGACTATCCGAAGCCCGACGAGGAGAAGAAGATTATCCGCCAGAACATCGGTGGCGAGCGTCAGGCTGTCAAAGCGATTCTCACTACTAAGGATATCATTGATGCGCGCGACGTTGTGCGTCAGGTGTATCTCGATGAGAAGATAGAGCAGTATATCACGGACATCGTCTTTACTACGCGCTATCCGGAGAAGTATAACCTCAAGGAAATCAAGGATTACATTGAGTTCGGTGGCTCGCCCCGTGCCAGCATCAATCTCGCCTTGGCAGCTCGTGCGTATGCCTTCATCAAGCGTCGCGGCTATGTCATCCCCGAGGATGTGCGCGCCGTGGCCCACGATGTGCTGCGCCATCGCATCGGTCTGACGTATGAGGCAGAGGCCAACAATGTCACAGCCGAGGAAATCATCAGCAAGATTCTCAACAAGGTCGAAGTGCCTTAATTGGACAATTTGACGATTTAACAATTTGACAATTGGAAACTTCTGAGATATTAAAGCGTGTCCGTCAGATAGAGATCAAGACGCGCGGGCTCTCGAACAACATCTTCGCCGGCGAGTACCACTCAGCCTTCAAGGGGCGTGGTATGGCATTCAGCGAAGTTCGTGAGTACCAGTATGGCGACGATATCCGCGATATCGAGTGGAACGTGACCGCGCGCTTCAACAAGCCTTATATCAAGGTCTTCGAGGAGGAGCGCGAGCTCACGGTGATGCTCTTGGTGGATGTCAGCGGCAGTCTTGACTTCGGCACTTCTGTGCAGACGAAGCGCGAGATGCAGACCGAGATAGCTGCCACGCTGGCCTTCAGTGCTATCCAGAACAACGACAAGATAGGCGTCATCTTCTTCTCCGACCGCATTGAGAAGTTCATCCCGCCTAAGAAAGGTCGCAAGCACATCCTGTATATCATCCGCGAGCTGCTGGACTTCCATCCCGACAGCCAGCGCACTGATATCCAGCAGGCTGTGGAGTATCTGACGCAGGTCATCAAGCGTCGTTGCACGTGCTTCCTGCTCAGTGACTTCATCGACGAGCGCGACTTCCGTCAGTCCCTCACCATTGCCAACCGCAAGCATGACGTGGTGGCGATTCAGGTCTATGACCGTCGTATCGCCGACTTGCCGAATGTGGGTCTGATGCGCGTGAAGGATGCTGAGACAGGGCACTTGGAGTGGGTTGACACGTCCAGCAAGCGTGTGCGCAATGCGCAGGCGGCATGGTGGCGCGAGAGTCAGAACCGTCTCACG
Organism: Prevotella sp.; assembly: GCA_015060555.1. GTDB lineage: Bacteria > Bacteroidota > Bacteroidia > Bacteroidales > Bacteroidaceae > Physcousia. Next base: position 7,501 of record SUYG01000010.1, on the reverse strand, counting down.
GACATCTTCAGTCGCTCTGGCGTGGATCACGTGAGTGTGCGCACCGACCAGGACTATGTCGTGGCGCTGAGGAGCCTGTTCGCACAGAGAACATAAATGAAGACCCACCCCCCAACCCAAACCTCACCCCCTAGCCCCCTCTCCAAAGGGCGAGGGGGAAGCCTACGGCGGGTGTAGTTCCATTCAAAATAATTAGATCATAGATTTTTCTTCAGAAATAAATGAAGCGATTGAAACATCTACTGCAGAAGTATTTACTCCCCTCCCTCGCAGGGAGGGGCAGGGGGGTGGGTCTTCTGCTTTTTCTCCCTCTCTCCGCTTTCTCTCAGGTAGTCTTCGAGGCGCGCATCGACACGCTGGTGTTGCTCATCGGCGAGCAGCGCGAACTGACGCTGGATGTCACCTGCGGCTCGAAGCAGAAGCTGAAGATGCCCGACCTGCGCCCGCAGCAACCGCTGGCCCCCGAGGTGGAGGTTGTTGAGCTGTTGGGCACAGACACCACCTACCTCGATGATGGCAAAAGGATGCAGGTGCAGCAGCGCTACACGCTCACGGCATGGGACTCCACCCTTGTGCTCCTGCCGCCTTTCACTGTTGAAGTAGATGGTAAACCGTACAAGTCTAAGGAACTGGCACTGAAAGTGCTAACAGTTCCCATCGACACGCTCACGGTGGACTACACTCAGTACTACCCCAACAAGCCTATTCAGAATAATCCCTTCTCATGGGATGACTGGAAGCCTGTGTTGTGGTTGCTGTTCTTCCATCAGCTGTTGGCGCTGGCGCTGCTGTGGCTCTACAGCCGCTGGCATGAGAACAAGCCGCTGATACGCATCATCCGCCGCAAGCGCAAGTTGCCCGCCCATCAGGTGGCGATGAATGAAATTGAGCGCATCAAGGGCGAGCGCCACTGGACGGAGGATGACAGCAAGGAGTACTACACACAGCTCACCGACACGCTGCGCAACTACATCCATGAGCGCTTTGGCTTCAATGCGATGGAGATGACCTCGGCGGAAATCATCGAGCGCCTCTTGCAGGAGCAGGATGAGACAGCCCTCAACGAGCTGCGCCAGCTGTTCCAGACCGCCGACCTCGTGAAGTTTGCCAAGTGGAAGACGCTCACAGGCGAGAACGACGCCAACCTGGTCAGCGCCATTGACTTCATCAACCAGACGAAGCAGGAAGTAGATCCCAACCAGCCGGAGGAGGAAGTCATCATCCCCGAGGAGGTGAAGCAGATCAAGGCACGCTCGCTGACGATGAAGATTATCATGGGCGTGAGTGCTGTTGTGGCCTGTGTGCTGGCTGTCTATGCGCTGTATCTTGTTATTGACCTTATCAGATAGTTCCTATGCAATTTGCACATCCATATCTTTTGTTGCTGCTCCTGCTGTTGATACCTTATATATTATGGTATATCCTGCGGAGCCATGAGAGTGAGCCTTCGCTGCAGGTGTCTTCGACAGGCGCCTTCCGCCATGCTCCTCACACCTACAAGCATCTGCTCATTCATGCCCCTTTCCTGCTGCGCTGCCTTTCCTTCGTGATGATAGTCCTGGTGCTGTGCCGCCCGCAGACGAGCAACTCCTGGAGCGACCGCACGATTGAGGGCATCGACATCATGCTGTGCATGGACATCTCCACTTCGATGCTTGCCGAGGACCTGCGCCCCAACCGCATCGAGGCAGCCAAGAAGGTGGCGTCGGAGTTCATCGCCGGTCGCCCCAACGATAACATCGGCCTCACCATCTTCTCGGGCGAGTCGTTCACGCAATGTCCCATGACCACGGACCACGCTGTGCTGCTGAACCTCTTCAACAGCGTCAGCTGCGACATGGTGCAGCGCGGTCTCATGAGCGACGGCACCGCCATCGGCATGGGTCTCGCCAATGCCATCTCGCGCCTGAAGGATTCCAAGGCGAAGAGCAAGGTCATCATCCTGCTGACCGACGGCTCCAACAACGCCGGCGACATCTCGCCGCTGACAGCCGCCGAGATTGCCAAGAGCTTCGGCATCCGCGTCTATACCATCGGCGTAGGCACCAATGGCACCGCGCGCTATCCCTATCCTGTGGGCGGGCGCGTCGAGTACATCAACATTCCCGTGGAGATTGATTCCAAGACGCTGGCGTCCATCGCCGGCACCACGAATGGCGAGTTCTATCGTGCCACGAATAACAACAAGCTGCGCGAGGTCTATCAGGAGATTGACAAGCTGGAGAAGACGAAGATGAATGTGAAGGAGTACAGCAAGCGCTACGAGGCCTTTGCGCCCTTCGCCCTCTTTGCCGGCCTCTTCCTGCTGCTGGAACTGCTTTTGCGCGAAACCATATTGAAGAAAATCCCGTAAATGAGGCCCCCTCCCTGCCTCCCCGAGGGGAGGGGCTAAAGATAGTAAGAAATGATCCTACAATAGCAAAACGTCTCCTCCCCCTCGGGGAGGTTGGGAGGGGGCCTTTATAGTCTTATGTTCAGATTCGCTCATCCTTTATATCTCTATCTGCTGGCAGTCATCCCGCTGCTGGCCTTGCTCCACTACGGCACAGAGCTGCTGCGCCGCAAGCGCCTGCGCGCTTATGGCGACCCGTCGCTGCTGAAGGCGCTGATGCCCGATGTCTCCCGCTGGCGTCGCGAGCTGAAGTTCTGGCTCCTGAATGCGGCACTGGCCATGCTGGTGTTGAGTCTGGCACGTCCGCAGTACGGCACTCGCATCGACACGCGCACGCGCCGCGGCATCGAGGCCATCATCGCCTTGGACGTCAGTAACTCCATGATGGCCGAGGATGTCACGCCCAGCCGTCTGTCGAAGTCCAAGATGCTCATCAGCAACCTCGTAGATAATATGGTTGATGACAAAGTCGGCCTCATTGTCTATGCCGGCGATGCCTACACGCAGCTGCCCATCACCAGCGACTACGTCTCTGCCAAGATGTTCCTCGACAACATCTCGCCCGCCATGATTTCCGTGCAGGGCACCGACATCGCCCGCGCCATTGAGCTGGCCACGCACAGCTTCACACAGCAGGAAGGTGTCGGACGTGCCATCTTCGTCATCACCGACGGCGAGGACAACGAGGGTGGGGCCGTGGCTGCCGCCGAGGCTGCCGCCAAGAAAGGGATGCACGTCTATGTCCTTGGCGTAGGCTCTCCCGAGGGCGCTCCCATCCCCATCCCCGGCAGCAACCGCTACATCACCGACAATGCCGGCAACACCGTCATCTCGAAGCTCAACGAGGACATGTGCCGCGAGATAGCCAGTGCCGGAGAGGGCGCTTACATCTATGTCGATAACAGCTCCTCGGCGCAGTCGGCGCTGCAGAAATATGTCGATAAGCTGGGCAAGGCCGAGATGGAGAGCGTGCTCTACAGCGAGTTCGACGAGCACTTCCGCGACTTCGCCTGGGCAGCCCTCGTGCTGCTCCTCCTTGAAGTGCTCTTCCTGGAACGCAAGAACCATGTGCTCAGCCGCTTCACGCTTTTCAAGGCCACGTCGCGCGCGGCCGTGGCGATAGCCCTGCTGCTCATGGCTGTGCCCGCAGTGGCCCAGCAGCAGAACGACCGCTACTTCGTGCGCCACGGCAACCGCTTCTATCGCGACAGCCTCTTCGCTAAGGCGCAGGTCGATTACCAGAAGGCGCTGGAGAAGGACAACACCAACCCTGTGGCCCACTACAACCTCGGCAATGCCCTGCTCGCACAGGGACAGCCCAAGGAGGCGATGAAGAGCTTCGAGACGGCTGTGCGCATGCAGCGCGACCCCAAGCGGCTGGCGCAGGCCTACCACAATATGGGCGTCATCCTGCAGAGTCAGAAGCAGTTCGCTGAGGCCATCGAGTGCTACAAGAACGCGCTGCGCAAGAATCCTGCCGACGACGAGACACGCTACAATCTTGCCCTCTGCCGCCTGCAGATGCAGAACCAACAGCAGGAGCAGAATCAAGACCAGCAGCAACAGCAACAACAGCAGCAGCAGCAACAGCAACAGCAGCAGCAACAACAGCAGCAGCAGCAACAGCAACAGCAGGAACAGAAGGAGGACCAGCAGCAACAGCAACAGCAGCAGCCTAAGATGTCCCGCGAGAATGCCGAGCAGCTGCTGAAAGCTGCCCAGCAGGAGGAGAAGCAGACGCAGGACAAAGTGCAGAAAGCACAGCAGCAACCGCAGCGCCGGCAGCTGGAGAAGCAGTGGTAAGGAAGACTCTCCCCCCGCCCTCCCTATCAGGGAGGGAGCGAATACTGAACAAGAATAGAAATTCATCTTAAACAATGAGAACGATATATAAAATTCTTTTAGCTTTAATACTAACCGCTCCCTCCCTGATAGGGAGGGCGGGGGGAGAGTCTGCCGTCACCGTCCGCGTGCAGGCTCCCTCCGAAGTCATTCAGGGCGACCGCTTTCGCGTTTCGTACGTCGTGAACACCTCCGATGTGGATGATTTCCGCATCGACGCCTTCGAGGGTCTCGTGGAGCTGTATGGCCCCAGCCGCAGCCAGTCGTCGAGCTACTCCATCATCAACGGCAAGGCCACGAGCAGCAGCTCTGTGACCTTCACCTACACCGTCACTACCGACAAGGCCGGCACGTTCCGTGTGCCTGCCGCCACCGTCACCAGCGGCGGCAAGACCGTGAAGTCCGCTTCGCCGCAGATCACCGTGCTGCCCGGCGGTTCCGGCGGCTCGGGGCAAGGTGGCGCAGGACAAGGCGGGCAGGCTCACTCGCAGCAGGCCGACCGCATGCGCACGCAGAGCGTGGGCGACCGCATTGGCAGCAAGGACCTCTTCATCGCCGTGACAGCCTCCAAGAAGCGCGTCTATGAGCAGGAGGCCGTGCTGCTGACCTATAAGCTCTACACGCTGGTCAACGTCAGCGAGCTCATGGGTAAGATGCCCGAGCTGGACGGCTTCCATGTGCAGGAAATCAACCGCCAGAAGCAGCCGGAGCTGAAGATGGAGCACTACAACGGCAAGAACTACGGCACCGTCGTATGGTCGCAGTATGTCGTCTTCCCGCAGCAGACGGGCGAGCTGAAGATTCCTGAAATCAAGTACGAGGCCACCGTCATCCAGCAGAACCGCTCTGCCGACCCTTTCGACATCTTCTTCGGCGGCGGCTCGATGATGCAGGAGGTGAAGAAGACGGTGATGGCACCGGCTGTGACGCTGCACGTAGATGCCCTGCCGACGCCTAAGCCCTCGAATTTCTCGGGCGCTGTGGGTAAGTTCTCCCTCTCCTCGTCGCTCACGCCTCAGGCACTCAAGTCCAACGATGCCACCACGCTGCGCCTGCGTGTCAGCGGCACGGGCAACATGAAGCTGATGAACGCCCCCGAGGTGGCATGGCCCAAGGATTTCGAGCGCTACGACCCCAAGACCGAGGAGAAGACAAAAATCGGCCCTAACGGTTCCACGGGAGAGGTGCTCTTCGACTATATCGCCGTGCCGCGCCACCAGGGCAAGTATGAGCTCCCGCCCGTGGAGTTCTGCTATTTCGACCCCGACGCCCGCGCCTATAAGACGCTGACCTCCGAGGGTTACACCATCGACGTTGCCAAGGGCAAGGGCGGCAGCGCTTCCAGCGGCAGCAACCTGTCTAAGGAAGAGATAGAGATGCTCAACAGCGACATCCGCTTCATCAAGACCGGCACGCCCACCTATCAGACGGGCGACAGCGCCTTCTTCGGCTCGCGCCGCTACTGGGCCTACTACATCGGCTCGCTGCTCGCGTTCATTATCCTCGCCGTGGCCTTCCGCCGTTATATGGTCGCCAATGCCGACCTCGTAGGCCGCCGTGGCCGCAAGGCCAGCAAAGCCGCCACGAAGCGCCTGAAGGTGGCCCGCAAGCTCATGCAGCAGAACGATGCCACCGCCTTCTACGAGGAGACCATGAAAGCCCTGTGGGGCTATGTCAGCGACAAACTGAACATCCCCGTCAGCGAGCTCTCCAAGGACAACGTCCGCGGCAAACTCACCGACCGCAACATCTCCGAGACACTCATCACACAGTTCCTCACCACCCTCGACGACTGCGAGTTCGCCCGCTTTGCCCCCGGCGACCCTGCCGCCACCATGGACAAAATCTACGCTTCTGCCGAGGAGGTCATCAATAAGATGGAGGGGGAACTCAAGAGGAATTAGAAGACCCACCCCCGACCTTGCCCGTCCTCAGCAGAGGAGTTCTGCTTCGGTCACTCAGGACGGCTTGACATTCAGTCAACCCGTTGACACCTTCGCTAACCGTGAGGGAGGGGAGAGTGGAGCGATAGCAAACAAGAATAGAAATCTTCATACGTAATGAAAACAATTCATAAACTACTTTTAGCGCTAATACTAACCGCTCCCTCCCTGATAGGGAGGGCGGGGGGAGAGTCTGCCCTCGCCGACTCCGCCTACACCCACGAGCACTACGCCGAGGCCGCTGTCATCTATCGCCAGCTCGTAGATTCCATGGGCGAGAGCGCACAGCTCTATTTCAACCTCGGCAACTGCTACTTCCGCCAGGACTCCCTCGCGCGCGCCATCCTCTACTACGAGCGCGCCCGCCTCTTGGACCCCTCCGACGACGACATCCGCTTCAATCTCGAGATGGCGCGCGCCAAGACCGTGGACAAAGTCGTGCCCGCCTCCGAGATGTTCTTCGTCTCGCTCTACCGCCAGCTGGTGCTCTCCATGAGCATCCAGGGGTGGGCCGTGCTGGCCGTGGCGATGTTCATGCTGGCGCTCCTGGCCCTGGCCGTCTATTTCTTTGCGCCCCTGCTGTGGGCCAAGAAAACAGGCTTCACGGTGGCCATCCTCGCCTTCCTCGTCTGCATCTTCGCCAATGTCGCTGCCGTGCGCCAGCGCCACCAGATAGAGCATCGCACAGGCGCCGTCATCATGGCGCCCTCGGCCGTCGTTAAGAGCACTCCCAGCGCCTCCGGCACCGACCTCTTCATCCTCCACGAGGGCACCCATGTGGAGATTGTCGATGACTCGATGAAAGAGTGGGTGGAGGTGCACATGACCGACGGCAAGCAGGGCTGGCTGCCCCGCCGCGAACTGGAGGTCATCTGACCACTTTGAATCCAGTTTTTTCGAACAACGAACTTTTGGAGCAGCGAGAGCAATCAAGCTTGCTTGAACCGACGCCAAACCGAGAGCCAACAAACTTGTTTGATTGGCTGAGGTGCGAAGGAGGAAGGCTTTGCCAATTGCCGAGTCGTGACAAAAGTCAACAACGTTAATTACACGAATTATACGAATTTTTGGAGCAGCGAGCGCCATAAGAGCTTGCTCTGCTTGCTCTTTAATGGCCGAGATGCGTGGCATTCGAAAGCCGCGAAGCCTTTCGCTCCGGAATCCGTGAAATTCGATTAAAATTGAATGACTCAACTTTCGGAAGTATAAGAGACCACAGATTTAACAGATTAAACAGATTCAAAGCTACTTGTTATCATGAATTGTTTTACATATTGCGCAGATTTAGAGCGAGACGCTTTGCGGGTCTCGATTGCATTCATCT
>SUYG01000009.1:0-53232 GCA_015060555.1 Prevotella sp. | reverse complement strand
TGATAGGTAGAAAAGCATTCATTCCTGTCAATTATTGCAGCTTATAATGCCAAGATAATAGCCAGAACTGTTATTTTTGAAATTTTTGGCTCAACTATTTTGAAGATTCCTTGGAATGGTGTAATTTTGCCGCCGAGAAATTCTTGGAATGGTGTCAAATTCGAGAAATAAAATTCTTGGAATGGTGTCAAATTCGAGAAATAAAATTCTTGGAATGGTGTCAAATTCGAGAAATAAAATTCTTGGAATGGTGCTTTTTGATAATATTAAAACCAAGATAGTGAATCGCCTGCACCGGGTAACCGATGCAGGCGATTCACTATCTTAGTATTTAAAATTCACACTTGACTTCAGCCGGGCGGAGGAGGGGCGAGGTGAAGCGGATGGTGGCGCTGCCAGGGGTGATGTAGGCCAGGAGGCGGCCGGCGTGGGCGCGTTCGTGGCGGTCGGTTTTGTTGGAGGTGTCGCTGATGTCGCCGTTCTCCAAACCGAGCAGGCGCGAGGTGCCGTCGATGTGGCAGGTGATGTCGTTGTCGGCGAGAGGCACGAGATTGCCGTCTTCATCGATGACTTCGACATGGATGAGGACGACGTCGCCGGACTCTGATGCCGCGGGGTCGAGGGTGGCGCGCAGGGCATAGGGACGGCCGCAGGTGGTGATGGCGGAGGTGGCACCGTTGGTGGCCTCGCAGCGCAGCGTTCCGGCTTGGTAGTCGATGTCCCAGTAGAGGATGTCGGTGTCTTCGTCGCGCTTGGGGTCGCCGCCTACGGGAGTGTTGTTCAGCAGCAGACGTGCTGACGGGGCGTTGGTGTAGCAGACGACGCGGACGCGCTGGCCTTCTTCATAGTTCCAGATGGCGGGAGCGTAGGGGGAGACCCAGCTGCGGCTGCGATTGCGGCGGCCGCCAGGTTGCATGGCGGGATAGGTGCCGATGTAGCAGACGGGTTGCTCTACCCACAGCGCAGCGCGGTAGTGGCCGTTGGGTTTGATGTTGCCGGCGAGGTCCAGTAGGCCGGCTGAAGAGCCGCGGGCAGGCCAGGGGCCACTCTCGCCGAGGTAGTCGATGCCGGTCCACAGGAACTGTCCGAAGATGTGCTCGTTGTCGCGCACGGCTTTCCATGCGGGCAGGTCGTGGCGGTTCTCGCTGCCGTAGATGACGCGCTTGGGGTAGCGCTGATGGTCGGTGGCGTAGCGGCTCTCGGTGTAGTTATAACCCACGACATCCACGGCCTCGGGGTAGGCGGTCTCGTTGCTCATGACGACACCGGCGAGGGCACCCGTGACGGCACGTGAGTCATCGATGTCGCGCACGATCTTGGCCAGTCGCTGTGCGATGATGCCGATGCGCTCGGCGTTGGGCTGGTCGGGTTTGTAGCCGCCATAGGCAGGCTGTGTGAAGTCGCTGCCACCGCCGTTGAGGACGGGGTGGGAGTAGGGGTCGTTGGGGTAATCGACTTCATTGCCGATGCTCCAGAGGAAGATGCTGGGGTGGCAGCGGTCGCGGCGCACCATGTCGGCCACGTCGCGGTCAATCCACTCCTCGAAGTAGTCATAGGTGCCTTCGAAACCGGGCTTGCCCTGGTTCCAACCTTTCAGCCATTTGCGCTTGGGGAACTCCCATTCGTCGCTGGCCTCGTCCATGACGAGCAGACCGAGCGAGTCGCAGAGGGCGTAGAGGGCAGGGGCATGAGGGTTGTGGCTCATGCGGAGAGCGTTGACGCCGATGGACTTGAGGTTGAGGAGGCGATGTTTCCACACGCCGGCGGGAACGGCGGTGCCGAGGGCACCGGCATCATCGTGCACGCAGACGCCCTTGACCTTCATCCATTCTCCGTTGAGGGCAAAGCCTTTGTCGGGCGAGAACTCCAGCGTGCGCAGTCCCATGGGCACCTCGGAGCGATCCACCTCCTGGCCGTTGGCCATCAGGCGCACGCGTACCTTATATAAATAGGGGGAGTCGAGGGTCCAAAGGTGAGGTGAGGGGATGGAGAAAGAACAGACTCTCCCCCCGCCCTCCCTATAAGGGAGGGAGTGGTTACTTTTGCTGCTGGCTATGACATTCCCGTCAGCATCTATAATTTCAATTTTGATGGTTCTTGAAGATGTCTTATCTTGAGAGGTGACTGCTCCCTCCCTTATAGGGAGGGCGGGGGGAGAGTCCGGGCCTTCTATTTTCACCTCTACCACAGCCTTCTTGCTACTGAGGCTCTTCACTTTCCACGAGGCGCCCCAGAGTGCCAGATGTGTGGCGGGGGCGCTGACGAGCCACACGGGACGGTAGATGCCGGAACCCGTGTACCAGCGTGAGTCGTTTTGGCGGGAGTGATCCACGCGCACGGCCAGGACATTCTCCTCGCCTGCGTGGAGGTAGGGTGTCAGGTCATAGAGGAACGAGGCGAAACCGCTGGGGCGGTAGCCGAGGCGGTGGCCGTTGAGATAGACGGTGGAGCGGTTATAGACGCCCTCGAAGTAGATGTACAGCTTGCGGCCGTCGGCGAGGTCGGCGGCGTTGACGCTGAGGTGGCGACGATACCAGCCGATGCCGCCGGGGAGGTAGCCTTGGCAAGAGCCGCAGTCGGGCGACATGGGCTGGCGCACACTCCAGTCATGAGGCAGGCTGACGTGTTGCCAACGCATGTCGTCGAAGGCGGGAGCGATGGCGGCGCTGTCATCTGCCAACTGGAAGAGCCAGCCGCTGTTGAGCAGGCGGGCTTGGCCGAAGCCGGTGGGGGAACTGGTACCCTCAGCTCCCGCGACGGGAGGAGCGGAGTTAACCGCTAAGAAGGGGAGAAGGAAGAACAAAACGGCGCACAAGGCACGGGGCTGAATGGTAGCCCGGTGTGCCTTGTGCGTGAAGAGGGTAATGTTAGAAAGGTGTGTCATATTTTTTTTTGATGTGTGTCTGTGGATGGGATGTCAGATGCTATGGCGTCTGAAGGGAACCTCCGCCGAGAGCCTGATAGAGATCAATGGTGGCCTGGACGGCTTCGAGGTCGTTGCCAATCTGTCCCATCTGCGCGTTAAGGAGTCCCGTCTGTGCTGTCAACACGTTGAGGTAGTTGACCTGGCGCGAGACGTTGTCCTTGTAGAGGGCTTCGGTGGCCTGCACGGCATCGGTGAGGGCTGCCACTTGCTGGGTCATGAAGTTCTTCTTGGCTTCTGCGGTCTGCAGTGATGCCAGCGCACTGTTGACTTCGTTACCAGCCGCCACGAGGCTCTGCTGGAAGGCAATCTTAGCTTCCTCCTGTTTCAACTTAGCCACCTTCTTCTGCGCACGCAGGCGTCCGTTCTGGAAGATAGGCTGCAGGAGTTGTCCCAGCGCATTCCAGATCCACTGGCCCGGAGAGAGTTCCAGAGCACCACCATTGTTGGTGAAGCCCAGCGTGCCGCTGATGGTGAGCGAGGGGAAGAAGTTGGCCGTAGCGCTGTTGACAGCGTAGAAGGCACTGGCCAGCTGCAGCTCAGCTTGCTTCACATCGGGGCGGTTCTGCAGCAGCGCCAAGGGAATACCTGTCTCGATGACGGCCGGAGCCTGGAAGGAGGCGAGACTGGTGCGCTCGATGTGATGAGGTGCTTCGCCAAGGATGGTGCAGAGGGCGTTCTCTGTCTGGCGGATGGCATCCTCCAAATCCAGGACGCTGGCTTCAACACTCAGGCAGTTGGCCTCTGTCTGTGACACAGCAGCCTTGTTGGAGCGACCTGCTTCCATGAGTTTCTTCGTCATCTCTACGCTCTGTCTCCAGTTCTTAGCGGTCGTTTGGCTGAGCGCCAGCTGCGCATCGAGGGAACAAAGCGTGTAGTAGAGGTTGGCGATATTGGACACGAGGTTCTGCTGTACAGCCTGACGCACCGTCTTGCTCTGCTCCAAAGCCACCTGTGCCGACTTCTTGGCGTTGCGCAGGCTGCCAAGGCTTCCGATTTGCCATGTTGCGGTGAGGGGTACGGAATAAAACTTCAGCGGCTTGTTCCAGTCCATCGACGACAGCTGTCCCTGAGGTGCCAGTGAGAGTGACGGGATGTAAGCGAGCTTGGCGACCTTCAGATAGGCCTGAGCCTCCTGAATCTGCAAATCGACCTGACGCATGTTAGCGTTCTGTGACAAACCGCGCTCGATGAGGGCCTGCAGCGTCGGGTCGGTGAAGAACTCGCGCCACGCCTTGGCACCTAGGCTCTGCTCGGTGTTGCCCACCTGTGCCGAGCCATAGAGGCCGTCGGTGCGGATGTCGGCCGGCCGCTCATAGTTCTTGTAGAGGCCGCAGCCTGTCAGAAGGAAGCAGGCTAATAGAAGACCCACCCCCAAGCCCCTCCCTTGTAGGGAGGGGAGTATATACTTATGCATTTTGAATGTCATAATATATAATGTAGATTGATTTTGATAACTATTCTTGAGTGTATTCACTCCCTCCCTACAAGGGAGGGTGAGGGGAGGGTCTTTTATTCTTCTGCTTCCAGGCGCTCCTGCTGGCTGTGGGCCTTCTCTTTGAGGAACTGCTGGTCGGCCTCCACCTTCATGGCGGGGCGAATCTTCTCCTGCAGGTACTCGAAGAAGATGAAGAATACGGGCACAGTGAACAGGATGGCCAGCGTGCCGACAATCATACCGCCGATGACGCCCAAGCCGATGGTGCGGTTACCGTTGGCACCAGCACCGCTGGCGAAGACAAGCGGGAGCATACCAAGCACACAGGTGAGCACGGTCATCAGAATCGGGCGCAGACGAGCTTCGCAAGCTGCGTAGGCGGCCTCGACAATGCCCATGCCCTTGCGACGGCGCTCCAGAGCATACTCGGTGATCAGGATGGCGGTCTTAGCCAACAGACCGATAAGCATGATGACACCAGTCTGCAGGTAGATGTTGTTCTCAATCTGTCCGATGACATACATGTCCGCACCTGTGAGGGCACGGCCGATGCCTACAGAGACCTGATTCCAGAGCCATGCGAAGCCGAAGGAACCCATCAGACCTGCAGGTACGGAAAGGATGACGGCGAAAGGCACGAGGAAGCTCTCGTAGAGGCAGGAGAGGATGAGGAAGATGAGGACCACGCAGATGGCGTAGATGAGGATGGTCTGGTTGGAGCCCATCTGCTCGTACTCTTCACGTGAGATGCTGCCGTACTCGAAGGTGATGTGGTCGGGGAGCGTCTGGTCATGCACTTCCTGAATGGCGCGCATGGCATCACTGGTGGTGTAGCCTTGTGCGGGCTGTACCATACAGGAGATTTCGGAGAAGAGGTTGAAGTGGGTGTCGATTTCAGGACCGAGCACCGGCGTCAGCTTGACGAACTGAGAGATGGGGGCCATGCCCTTGCTTCCGCGCACGTACATATTTGATAAGTCGGCTTCAGAGGTGCGGTACTTGGGATCGGTCTGCATCATCACGCGATAGACCTTACCGAACTGGTTGAAGTTGGAGACGTAGCTGCCGCCCAGATAACCACTCATGGCGCCGAGAACGGTGGCGGGGGAGATACCAGAAAGCTTACACTGCGCAGCATCCACCTCGACTTGATATTGCGGATAGTTGCGGGCGTAGGTTGTCATAGCCATCTGAATCTCAGGGCGCTCGTTGAGGGCAGCGAGGAAGGCCTGCGTCTGCTCCAGGAAGACACCCTTGTCGCCGTCGCTGCGGTCTTGCAGGTGGAGGTCCACATTGGAGCCCAAACCATAGCCGGGAATCATACCCGGTTCAAAGACAAAGATCTGGGCTTCGGGAATCTCCTGCATCATCTTCAGCATCAACATCAGCTTCTTGATACTGGTGCTGTGCTGAATGCCGGGACGATCATCCCAGTGTTTCATTCGCAGGATGACCATACCGTTGGCAGCACCCTGACCAGACATCATGCCATAACCTGAGACACGTGAGTAGTTCTTGATGTCTTCATCGTCCTCCAGAATCTTCTGTACCTTATCCAGTACGCCTTCGGTGTAGGCCAAGTTGGAACCGGGAGGACAGGTCACATTGACCATCATCACACCCTGGTCTTCCTGAGGCACGAGTCCTTTGGGCAGTGCACCCATGAAGAATACGAGGAGCAGGGCTGCAATGATGAAGGAGAGGGGGGCAAGCCAACGGCGGCCGATGACGGCGTGCAACCATTTCGTATACTTACCCATGATGGCGCCGAAGCTGGCTTCATACGCAGCACGTGTGCGCTTGTTCAGTCCGATAAAGAATGCGTTGATGCTGTTGTCGGCAGTGCGGTTCTTCTTGGCCGGGCGCATCAGCATGGCGCAGAGGGCAGGGCAGACGACAAGGGCCGAGACGCAGGAGATACCTACGGCAGTGGCCAGCGTGACACCGAACTGGGTGAAGAACATACCCGTGGTACCACCCATCATGGCGACAGGAATAAACACGGCCATGAAGACGAAGGTACAGGAGAGCACAGCCATTGTCACATCAGACATGGCATCCTTGGTAGCCTGATAGCTGGATGTGTAGCCGGCATCGAACTTTGCCTGAACGGCTTCTACGACGACGATAGCATCATCCACCACCGTACCGATGGCCAGCACTAGCGCGAAGAGCGTCAGCAGGTTCAAGGTGAAGCCCGCCACCATCAGGGCGGCAAAGGTGCCGATGAGCGAAATGATGATGGAGATGGACGGGATGAGTGTCGCACGGAAGTCCTGCAGGAAGAAATACACCACGAGGATGACGAGGAGGATGGCGATGACAAGCGTCTCTTCCACGTTCGCCATGGACTCAAGCAGGAAGTCATTGGTGGACATCATCTGCTCAAAGTGAAGGCCTTTCGGCAGCGTCTTCTCCATCTCTTCCAACGCAGCACTGAGTCGGTCGTTGGTTTCCTTGGCATTGGCACCGGCGAGCTGGAAGGCCATGAAGGTGACGGAGGGCTTGCCGTTGAACTTACCGCTGTAGCCGTAGTCGGCCTGGCCCAATTCAAGATCTGCGACATCCTTCAGGCGAAGGAGCGAGCCGTCGGGCTTGGCCTGTATGACGATGTTCTCAAATTCAGAGACTTCCTTCAGTCGGCCCGTGTAGCGCAGCGTGTATTGATAGACATTGTCAACGCCTTCACCGTGGCCGCCTTCCATAGGCTTCTCGCCGAACTTACCCACGGCAGCTTCTAAGTTCTGCTCGGCCAGACATGCTGTGATGTCGCTGGGGTTCAACCCATATTGTGCCATCACCTCGGGCTTGAGCCAGATGCGGAGAGAGTAGGCGGCAGACAGGGCCATCACCTCGCCGACGCCTTGCACACGCTTGAGCTGCGGCGTTACGTTGATAGCCATGTAGTTGCCCATAAAGTTCGCGTCGTAGTCGGGGTTGTCGCTGACCATGACGTTGATCTGCAGCATGGAGGTCTGTCGCTTGAAGGTGGTCACACCAATCATGGTGACTTCCTGTGGCAGGAGACCTTGTGCCATGGAGACACGGTTCTGCACGTTAACGGCAGCCATATCGGGGTTAGAACCCTGCTTGAAATACACGGTAATGGTAGCGGAACCAGAGTTGGTGGCTGTGGAAGTCATGTAGGTCATGTTCTCCACGCCATTGATGCTCTCTTCAAGGGGTTGAATCACCGCTTTTGTTACGGTTTCAGCCGAGGCACCAGGGTACGTGGCATTGACGACCACCGTAGGAGGTGCGATATCGGGGAACTGTTCGACAGCCAGATTGAAGTAGCTGACGGCTCCCAACAGCACGATGACAATGGCGATAGACATCGCCATCACCGGCCTTTTGATAAATATATTGCCTTTCATTCTTTTATTCGCGGCAAAGCCGCAGTTTAATGTTTAAAGTTTAATGTTTAAGGAAATGGGCTCTGCCCATAATGTTTAATGTTTATTCGTTTGCCGGAGGTCGTTAAACATTAAACATTAAACCTTAAACTTCGCGTAAGCGAGATGTTATTTCACCAGTGCTCCTTCCTTGACCATGCCGGCACCTTCAGCGATGATCTCGTCACCGACTTTCAAGCCCTTGGTGATGATAAACTCCTTGCCGGTGTTGTAGGGGGCAACCTCCACGTCAGTACCAACAGCCGTGCGCTGTCCGTCCTTGCTGACGACCTTGAAGACCTGATAAACTGTCTGCAGCTTCTTGGTTCCAGCAGCAGGCACGATGATGCCATTGACGGTGACGGGAATGATGACATTACCCGTGGAACCCGAATGCAGGATGCCCTTGGGGTTGTTGAACACGGCGCGGAGCTGCACGCTGCCAGTGGAGGAGTCCACTACGCCGCTGGCGGTTTCTACGGTACCTGTTTCCTCGTACTCAGAGCCGTCAACCAGCTGTAAGCGCACAGGAGGCAATGCTTTGACAGCAGCATCTGCGCTGCCAGCCTCACGTATCTTTTGCAGCAGCTGATTCTCGCTCATGGAGAAATAGACATACATTTGATGGTTGTCAGAAACGGTTGTCAGGGGAGTGGAAATGGTGGGACCCACGAGGGCACCGACACGGTAGGGCAGTGTGCCCACAACGCCGTCGGCAGGGCTGGTGACGACCGTGTAGGAGAGAGAGTTCTTAGCATTCACGACAGCGGCCGTGGCCTGTGCTACCGTAGCCTTTGCCTGTGCATAGGCGTTGGTGGCCGTCTGCAGGTCGAAGTCGCTGACCACCTGCTGAGCGTGCAGGTTCTGTGTGCTTTCCAAAGAGAGCTTTGCCGTTGCCTCGGCTGCCTTCGCGGCTTCGAGGTTGGCAGTTGCTGTGTTCAATGCTGCCTGATAGGGAACCTGGTCAATGATGAACAGGGTCTGGCCCTTGCGCACATGCTGACCTTCAGTGACGCATAGCTGGCGCAGCTGGCCGCTGACCTGCGGCAGGACCTGAATATCCTGACGGCCGCGAATGGTGGCACTGTACTTCGTGTCGATGATGCGGTCTTCAGCCTTCACCTTCACGGTCTTGTAGGCGATAGGCGCTGATGTTGGACTTTGCTGTTGCTTCTTGCCTCCGCAAGATGTAATCAACGTCATACTAACAGCCATTACGAAAATGGTCGTCAGCTTCATTTCTTTCTTCATGTTCTTTTTACCTTATTAATAAATGATATGTGTTTTGTATGATGATTATCTCACGATGATCTTCTGGTGGTTGACGATATAGAGTCCCTTGCGAGCGGGGATGGTGGCTTGCTTGACCACGAAGCCCTGCCAGATGACAGCACCGTTGAGTGCTACCACCACGACTTCCTGCGGCTCGCTGACAGCGATGCGGATAGTGCCAAGACCTCCAAAGGCCTGCAGCGTGGGTTCTGCATTCACCTCCTCGGTGACGCCTTCGATGGCATCGTAGATCTCGCCGGCTTCAAGTTCGATGACGGGTGACATGGACAGGGTAAACTGCTTGACGGTGTGACAGGCCTGGCCGCTCATCATGCTGAGGATGCCGAGGCTGACAGGGGTCTCCTCGCTCAGGATGAACTTACAGGTGGCATTGCTCGGAGAGTAGCCCAAGGCTTGGTCGGCGAGTTCCGTGAAGTCGGGGAATCCTGTGCCGGCAGCTGCTACGAGGTAGTTGGCACCGAGCTGCGCCTCCTTGTCCGTCCACGTGCCGAATTCATAGGCTCCTGCAGGCAGCGTTACTGTCTGATAGATCTTCAGGTTCTTCACCTCGGAGGCGAAGCCGTCCCATGAGGTGGAGAGGGTCATGTAGTTGTTCTTGTTGGCATCAACGTGGAACTCGGTGGTGATGTTGTCTTTGACAACGCTGTTTTCCTGTGTCCAGGGTGTCCCAATCTTCTTAAAGCGAGTGCCACCACTGGGGTTGATATAGCCGGAACCCGTGGTAAACGGAGCCTTGTAGTTCTTCAGGTAGGTGGCGGTGACATCCTTGGCCTCGCTGTCGAAGTCGAGGAAGAAGATGCCGCGTGAACTGGTCCATGCATCGCCATCGGGGCCGAAGTTGGTGCGCGTGCCGGTGAGGTTGCTGGCGCTACGGTCGATGACGTCGCCCGTTGATTGATTGAAGTCATAGTAGAGCACCAGCTTCTCTTCGTCGGCAGGGTTGGCGATGGGGCTGTTGGCAACCTGGCGAATCTCATCAACGGTCATGACCTTGTTCCAGATACGCAGCTCATCCACGATGGCGTTCATGGGAGCATCGGCACCGCCCATCTTGAAGGAAGCCCATTTCGTGGTGTTCCT
Organism: Prevotella sp.; assembly: GCA_015060555.1. Classification (GTDB taxonomy): domain Bacteria; phylum Bacteroidota; class Bacteroidia; order Bacteroidales; family Bacteroidaceae; genus Physcousia. The sequence goes on along the minus strand of SUYG01000009.1, from coordinate 43,103 downwards.
GCCCGCATTGGTGACGGTGTTGTACAGGACACCATCGCGGTAGAAACTGACGGCGGCTTTCGAGTAGGAATAGGTGACAGCGTAGTGGTGCCATTCGTTCTCGAGGACGTAGCTGGCAAGGGACTGTGCAACTTTGCCTTTGACGGTGGCTTTCATGCTGCGGTCGCTCTCGGTCGTCAGCAGGAAGGTGTTCTCGCTGTCGCCCATCTTCAGACACGTGTTGCTGATGCTACCCGGGTACATCCACCACTCGATGGTGACATTCAGCGCGACACCGGGAGAAGCTGCCGACAGCTCGTCGTCGAGATTGTCGAAGTTCAGACCTGTCTGTCCGTCGGCATTGCAGACGGTGATGGCGCGTTGGCGTGTCAGGGAGTTGGAACCAACGTTGTTGCCTACCTTCAGCGTGACGTCGTAAATGCCGGGCTTATCCATCTTGACACTGCCACTCCGGGTCTTCACGAGGAAGGTGTGGTTGTCGTTACGAATCATCCATTCCCAGCTCTCGGGTTCGTATTTTGATGCATCGATGATGTTGATAGGCTCATTCACGATGGCGACATTATTCTGGATGTTGAAGGCTGCCTCGGGAGCCACCTTGACGACTTCCACCTGCTTCTCTACCACGCTGTAACCGGCTGCATTCCGGGCTTCCAGCCGCACGGTGTATGTGCCGTTGGCAAGATAGGTGGCGGTGGCGTTCATCGTGTTGAGGGTGGTGATGGCAGCGCCATCCAGCGTCCATGTATAGGAGGCATCGTCCAGCGGTGTGGAGGTGTTGATGAAGGTGACATGCTGACCTGCAGCGATGGCTCCGCTGGGCAGGCGGAAGTCGGCCACGGGCTTCTCGGCCTCCACGACGGTGATGGTCTTGCTGGTGCTCTTGGTCTCGCCCTTGAGGTTCGTGGTGGTCAGCTCTATCGTCTGCTCACCCGCTTGGTTGAAGACAACGACGGGACGACTGACGTGGCTGGCGGTAGGCTCTGCACCCGTGAATGTCCAAGACCACTGGGAGGTGCTGGGGCTGCTGCCGTCGATGATGGTGACGGGCTGTCCTACAACGGGCTTGGTGACGCTCAACGAGAACTTGGCTGTGGAGGACATCACTCGGTGGGGGTGCTTGCTCGTTTCGTTGAGAGCGATGGTGCCGGGGGTGAACTGACCACTGCCTAGGGCGGCGTCATTCTTGCCCTTGCTGTCCACCAGCATGAGCGTTCCATCGGCCCTCTCTCGCGTGTTCATTGTATAGTAATGTGTGAGCTTCTCATAGTTGCCCGGCAGTACGTAAGCGTCGCCTACGGTGCTCTTGATCTCAGATTGTGTGCGGGCATAATTCCATACGCGAAGCTCGTCAATGAGCCCGTTCCAGGGCGCATCAACAACGGTCTTGTAGTCGCTGCTTCCGCTGCCAGTGCCCTCTGTCTTACCGAACATCAGGTCGTTGTTGCCATTGATGCCGCTATTGCTCCAGCTGCTGTTCCAGTTGATGATGGCGTTAATCGTGCTGGTAGTTGCTGCCGTAGTTGTGCGATAGACGGTGACGTTGGAGTTCTTCACCACAATGGCGATGTGCTGCCAGTCTGTGGTGAGAGACGTGGTGGACGTGGTGAAGTCGCCGCCGTCGAAGCCTACAACCACCTTCTTGTTGGCGTTGACGTAGAACAGGAACTTGCCCGATGAGGCCTTGATGCCGAATGATTTTTCTGCGAAGGATTCAGGCTTCAGCCAGAACTCTATGGTGTATTCGGTGAGGCCGCCAGTTGTGAAGGCGGGTACGGTGAAGTGTCCGTCGGTGAGTGACATGTAAGTGTCTTCTGTGGGGCTGGCCGCAGAGCCGATGAGGATGGGTGACGAGGGCTGGCTCTCGAAGACGCTGTTGCCTACTTGATAGGTGGCGGTAACGGTATAGGTGCCGTTCTCGCCGATGGTGGCGTTGAGGGTCGTGGCATCCACGGTTGTCAGCAAGGTGCCATCTTGATAGATGCTGTAGCTCCTGATGTCATAGGGTGCGCCGACGGGAGCTTCCCATGTGAGCGTTGTGCCGTTGACGTTCAGGTTCTGCGGAGCGGGAATGTTCTCGTAGCGGGCTGCTGTGGTGATGGTGGTCTTGGCGCCCTTGTTGGCAATCTCCTTACCGCCTTCGACAATCTCGAAGGGAATCTCCACGCCCTCGCGGTCGGTGGTGTAGTCGATGATGCTGGCGTTGTAAATCTTACCGGTGCCTTGTGCCCAGGCGCGTGTCTCGACACGGAAGAAGTATTTCAGCGGTTGACCGTTGTCGTAGCCACTGACGAGGTCGGTGATGTCGTAGCCGAACTCCATCGGCTCGCTGTGCAGGTTGCCGTCGGCCCAGCGGCCCAGCATCGGGATAGCGGGGTCGGGGGTGTCAGCACTCACGGTGATGCCCTTGCCAAGGCCAGAGTAGTAGAAGTGGCGCAGCCAAATCTCCTTGTCGGCCTTTGTGGCGTTGAGGTTGGAGGAGACACCGACAAACAGCGCGATTTCCGAGCGGTGGTCATAGTCCATCTTCACTTTCAGCGTGCGCAGCGGACGGTAGTCGCGGCGGGGCGTATAGTATTCGGGAGCCCAGTAGCTTGTACCGTCTTTCGTAGGACGTGCTTCTGCGTAGGGGCAGTAGATGAAGCCTTTGTTCATCCAGCCGGAACCCCAGGAATTGACGATAATCCATGCGCCGACCTCGTCCTTCTCCTTCTCACCGTATTTGCCATTGCCGTCGAGGTCGAATTCAATGCGGTCGTCATATCCGACGATGGTGAGTGCGTGGTCGATGCTTGTACCCCAGTACTTGACGTATTTCATTCCAACAACGCCAGCAGCGGTGTTGGCCGTTGTCTTGGCTATCGTGCCAGAGGTGAGACCTGAAGCCACGCCGACACCTACGATGCCACCTGTGCTGTAGCTCTCATCACCGCAGTGGTTCCAGAGGTAGTTCTTTACCATCTCGCGTCCCTCTTCGGTATTCAGCGCCTGTGCGAAATTGGCCGTTCCGGTGATGCGGTTGCTCATGGCATGAAACCATTTGTCGTAGCCCTGCATCCAGCCGTAGTTGCTCTGCCCGTCGTCGCAGTCCTGATAGCCGAAGACATCGCTGTAGGTGTAGCCGCCATATACCTCGCTGTTGGGAACACCGTTGAACTGCGCTATCATCTCCTTGCCTTGGGAGTGACTGTTATCGCCTGTCCACGTGAGCAACCATGTGAAGTGGGTAGGATAGATGTTCTCGGCCTTGGAACCGTCTGCCCAGCGGGCTGCGTTCATTTCGTGTGCGAACATATAATATATACGAGAGGCAGAGCCGCACGAGCCAGCGCTCTGGTTCATGACGGGCGGGAAGGCGGTGGAGAGCGCATTATTCCAGTGGTCGGGGCGCTGCTTGCCCTGTGCAGCCTGCAGCTGTAAACGCTTCTTCATGCGTGTCAGCTGGGCTTGATCCACATGGGGCGTGGGATTGTAGTCGGGGTATTTTTCTTTATCCCATTTGACATCTTGGGCAAGGATATTCCCTGTCATGGCTAAGAGCATGACAGTCACTAACAAAGATTTGTAGGTCTTCATAGGTCGTAGTAGTTAGTTGTCATGTATCAAATATAATTATTTCTTGAATTGTGCTATACCGTGTTCAAGCCAGCGCACAAAAGCGTTGACATCCTCGTCGTAGCTGTATGCAGGTGCCAAGGGCCGTGCATTGTGGTCCACCAGGACATAAAAGGGCTGTGTCTGGGCACCGAACTTAGAGCGCTGCAGGTAGCTCCATTTGTCACCTATGGTGCGGAGCTTGCGGACAGTGCCGTCGCTCTCGGTGACTTCAATGGTGGCGGGAAGGGGTGTCTTGTCATCCACGTAAAGGCTTACGAGGATGTAGTCTTCGGTCATCAGCTGGCGCACTTTGGCATCGGGCCAGACGGCAGCCTCCATCTTGCGGCAGTTGACACAGCCGAATCCGGTGAAGTCCAGCATGACGGGTTTACCCGCCTTCTGAGCTGCTGCCATACCTTCCTCATAGTCTGTATAGACGGCCTCAACGGTGTGGGGATTGAGATTGAAGTCCTGTGTCCACATGGGAGGTGCAAAAGCACTGACGGCCTTGCAGGGAGCGCCCCATAGGCCTGGCACCATGTACAGGGCGAAGGCCAGCACACAGAGGGCCGAGAGGAAGCGTGTCACGCCAATCCTCGGACGGGCGATGACATTGCCCTCGTCATCATATTCATCTTCGTCGTGCGGCAGGCGAATCCAACCTAACAGGTAGAAACCCATGAGGGCGAAGATAAGTATCCACAGGCACAAGAATGTCTCACGGTCCAGCAGGCGCCAGCCGTAGGCCAGGTCGGCTACACTCAGGAACTTCAGGGCGAAGGCCAGTTCCACAAGGCCGAGGACCACCTTGATGACATTCATCCAGTTGCCGCTCTTGGGCGCAGACTTCAGCCATGTGGGGAACATCGCGAAGAGGGTGAAGGGTGCTGCCAGGGCAAGGGCGAAGCCCAACATGCCGACGGTCGGGGCCACAACGGAGCCGCTGGTGACCATATCCACGAGCAACAGGCCGATGATAGGGCCTGTGCAGGAGAAACTGACGAGCACCAGCGTTGCAGCCATGAAGAAAATACTCAGCAGGCCCGTGGTGGAGCTGGCTTTCTCGTCCATCTTCGTGCTCCATGATGACGGCAGGGTGATCTCGAAACCGCCAAGAAACGATGCGGCGAAGACTACCAGCAGGGCAAAGAGGAAAAGGTTGAAGATGGCGTTGGTGCTTAGGGCATTCAAAGATGACGGTCCCCAGATGAGCGTTACCAACAGCCCGAGTCCCACGTAGATGACCACGATGGAGAGTCCATAGAGGATAGCGTCGCGGAGGCCTTTGCGTTTGTCGTCCTTGGCGCGTTTGAGGAAGAAGGAGACGGTCATCGGGATGATGGGCCACACGCAGGGTGTCAGCAGGGCAATCAGGCCACCGACAATGCCCAGAAAGAAGATACCCCAAAGGGAGCGCGACTGTGTGTCGCTGGCAACATCAATGGCTTTCAGCTCGTCGATGACGGGAGTCCAGAGGCCGGACGAGGCATCCTCTACGGCCTCCGAGGGGGCTTCTGTTGCGATGCTGTCAGATGGCGTTGGACTTTCTATGGGCACCACATCAGCGTCCCCCTCGGGCGTCGTAGGGGAGGCTGTGGTCTGGGGGACGCCTTGGGCTGTGGCCTGGGAATCCTTGGCTTCATAGCGTCCCTCATAGCTGAACTCTACATTTGTGGGTGGCATACATTCCTCGTCGTTGCAAGCACCATAGCGAAGGAAACCTGCAACTTTCCAGGCGCCGCCCGTGAGGCGAAGGCGTTGTATGGCTTTGGCAGAGCGCTCTACATATGTGACCTCACACTCAAACACGGGGTCTTCAATGCGGGTGGGAGTGGGGGAGAGTCGCAGCGCTCCAGATGCTTGGGCGCCCTCCAATGTTTCCAATGTGATGGCCATGGGTGTGGGACCGCCATTGTTGTCGGGGCCATACACGTGCCAACCGCTATTGATGGTGAATGTAAAAACCAAATCGAGCAGATCATCGTGACCTTTTACAGCCTGTTGTTCCACTTGAACCTTTACAGGGCTGGTCATCCCAACTTGCGCGAACGCTGCCGCGCACGCGAACATTATAAAATAAAGAATGGTTGAAAACTTCTTCATTTTGCTGTCATTTCTTTTTGCGGGTGCAAAGATACGTCAAAAAGTCGAGATGACATCTGTTTTTGCACATTTTATCATTTCAAGCCTTCGCTTTTTATTTTTCTTATCATATTTTTTAGTCCTTGGTGTCACAGAATGTCGTATCTTTGCGCCGACTTTACCATGTTTGTTTCGCATTCCCATACGAATAGGTTGTTTCTGTCGCTGCTGATGCTGTTGTCGGCAGTGATGGCGCGTGCTGATAATCAGTTGGATACCTTGAAAATCGAAACAGACACCATCACGCTTCGTGAACTGACGGTGACGGGTGCATTGCACCCTGTCGTTCAACGTGGTGACACTTTAATCTACGATGTCGCATCTTTTCCTCTTCCAGAGGGTTCACGGTTAAGGGAACTTCTGTTGCGCTTACCCGGCATCGAAGTGACCGCTGACGGAGTTGTCACGGCGCAGGGAAAGCCTATTAGTTACCTTCTTTTGAATGGTCGTGAATTCTTCTCCGGAAACCGCTCCATAGTTCTTGACAACTTACCCGCTGGGGTGTTGTTAGATGTCAAAATTTATGAACGTGTTCAGAAGGATGAGGAGGACACGGGTATTCGCAGTCGCACCGACCGTGTCATGGATTTGACCACAATGCCCGATAACAATCGTGGATGGTTTGCGGATGTTACAGGTGCCGGCGGCTATGATCGCCGTTATTCCGTTAACGCCAACGCCAGTCGTTTTGATGAGCAATATCAGCACATGATTTCCGCCTCAGCCGACAATCTCCCTGAGGCGTTCGGCTTGGGTGAGTCGTTCTACGACAAACTCGAAAAGTCCTCACAAACAGGTGATTCGCATCACCGTAACGTCAGTGTCATACTGGGCCGCAAGACCTCACATTGGGATACCTCCGGTTCCATCTCTTATACCAATACGAAGACCGATCAGGGCGCAGAGAGCTTCACGGAGCACTTTCTCACAACGGGCCGTCTGTTCTCCCGTACCTCCTCTGAAGGTGTGGACCGTACCCATGCCATCACGGCATCCGGGCATATCGAGCGGCGTGATTCGATGACCACCATCACCTTTGACCCCCAGGTGTCATGGTCGAAACAGCGCAGTGAGAATAAGTATCTGGGTGCCTCTTCGACACGTGCTTTGAACGAGGTGCTGGAGTGGGATGACTTGGCATTCTCACCCTTCCTTCTGAACCGTCAGACGACGGCCAATTCAGATGACACCCGCGTCTGGGATGCCTCCCTCACAGCCCGTCTGCGTCGCCGCCTGAGCGCCAAGGGTAGGGCGTTGACAGCAACGGTTTCCTGGTCGTTAACGGACATGAACTCACATGCCTCGTCCTTCGCAGAGACGAAGTACTATCGAACGGAGAGTGACGAACGCCAGTCGCGCTATTCCGATGCTCCCGACCGCGATCATCAGGTCAACGTGCGTGTGGCGTGGATTGAGCCGATTTCAAAGTATGTCAAGTTGAAAGGCGAATACGGATTCTCCTTTCGCCATGAACGTATTCAGGAAAAGGTCTTCGCTGATTCCGTCTATTCCCCTCAGCGCTCACGTGATGCCACCTATCGTTTTATCAATCAGATAGCCCGTCTGCTGGTGCAGTGGTCGCCGTCGGAGGAACTGTTCTTGAGCATCGGTGGTCACTACAACCCTGTGGCATCGTCGATCAATTATCGCAAGGAAGGTTTCGAACTGAAGAAGACGCGCCGTGTAGATAACCTCGCCCCGGAACTGAACTTCTACTACCGCTCCAAGCATGGCTGGAATTTGACGGCGCAGTATTCTGGCAGCACGCGTCAGCCTTCGCTGCTCAGTCTGCTGCCTATAGTGGATGACACCGACCCGCTTCATCTGCGCGTGGGCAATCCCGGACTAAAGCCGTCGTTCTTGCATCAGGTGAATACCACGTTCTTCTATTTCGACCAAAACTCGCAAACGCAAGTCAACCTGCAAGGCATCGGGCTGTGGGAGGTACACGCTATGACAGATGTCGTTGAGGTAGATCCCGTTCAGGGCATTCGCCGCACCTCGGTAACCAATGTTGAAGGTTGTCGCCAGTTCGGAGGGTCGTGGAATATCTCTTCAGGCTTCGTTCCCGGTTCGCATTGGACGCTTGATTTCCAGGGAGACCTCACCCATGCCCGCCGTGTAGGCATACAAGAGGAACGTGAGAATGTGACCTCGGCCACGTCGTCCTCGATTGTGGATAAACCATTCGTGACCCACCAGACTTTGCTTCGCCAGTATATTGGTTTGCAATGGCATCCGGGCATCGTCTCTGTCAAGCCGTATGGATTCTGTTCCTACAACGGTGTCAGAACACGTCTGCTCAGTAAGGACCCTTCCAACCTATGGCTGCTGGGCGTAGGGCTGCTCTTCCGTTTGGAATCGCTGAACGGTTGGAGTGCGGCCATTGATGCTTCTCGTCAGAGTCGTCGCGGCTTCACGGAAGCGGTCGATAATGACGACGAATGGCTTGTGGATTTTGAGGTGGCTTATGCATTTCTCAAGGGACGTAGCGCCGAGGTGCGACTGCAGGTTTGCGACCTGCTGCGTCAGCACAGCTTTGCACGTACCGCCACATCGGCAGCAGAGCGAGTAGAGGCCACCTATCCGCACAGCGTCACCAACTATATATTGCTCAGCTTCACCTATCGTTTCTCCCTGATGGGCCGTTGAATCTTAAAAATCTTTGATTTTTTTGGCGTATATCGCAGAAAATGCCTACCTTTGTGCGCGTTTTCGTAAGCGAAATATGTAATCCTCTATAATCCAAGCATTCACCAATTAAATTTATTCATTCATAAACATTCAAATCAAATGACAAAAAGCGCATTGCAAATCGCAAGGGCTGCCTATCAGCCCAAACTCCCTAAAGCCCTGCAGGGTCCTGTGAAAGCTAAGGAAGGTGCCGCCACGCAGAGTGTCGGCGACCAGGCTAAGATTAAGGAATTGTTCCCCAACACCTACGGACTCCCCGTCATCGAGTTCGAGGCTGGCGAGGCACAGCAGTTGCCTGCCATCAACGTCGGCGTCATCCTCAGCGGCGGTCAGGCTCCTGGCGGTCACAACGTGATCAGCGGTCTTTTCGACGGTATCAAGAGCATCAACCCCGCCTCCAAGCTCTACGGCTTCATCCTCGGCCCCGGCGGCCTCGTGGATCATAAGTACATGGAGCTCACTGCTGACATCATTGATGAATACCGCAACACCGGTGGCTTCGACATCATCGGCTCCGGCCGCACGAAGCTGGAGAAGGTGGAGCAGTTCGAGAAGGGTATCGAGATCCTGCGCAAGCTGGACATCAAGGCACTCGTCATCATCGGTGGCGACGACAGCAACACCAACGCTTGTGTCCTCGCAGAGTACTATGCTGCCAAGAAGTATGGCGTGCAGGTCATCGGTTGCCCCAAGACCATCGACGGCGACCTGAAGAACGAGCAGATCGAGACCAGCTTCGGCTTCGACACCGCCTGCAAGACCTACAGCGAGCTCATCGGTAACATCCAGCGCGACTGCAACAGCGCCCGCAAGTACTGGCACTTCATCAAGCTCATGGGCCGCAGCGCCAGCCACATCGCACTGGAGTGCGCCCTGCAGACTCAGCCCAACATCTGCCTCGTCAGCGAGGAGGTGGAGGCCAAGGAGATGAGCCTGGATGACGTGGTGAACTACATCGCCGACATCGTTGCCGCCCGCGCTGAGCAGGGCAACCACTTCGGTACTGTGCTCATCCCCGAGGGCCTCATCGAGTTCATCCCCGCCATCAAGAAGCTCATCAAGGAGCTCAACGAGGTGCTGACAGATCCCGCCACCGGCGAGCCTCGCGAGTTTGAGAGCGCCGACGCCCAGATCGCCTTCGTGAAGAAGAGCATCGCCAAGGACAACCTCGCCGTGCTGGAGAGCCTGCCCGAGGATGTGGCCCGTCAGCTCTGCCTCGACCGCGACCCCCACGGCAACGTGCAGGTAAGCCTCATCGAGACCGAGAAGCTGCTGAGCCGCATGGTGGCCAAGCGCTTGAAGGAAACAGGCCGCGCACCCAAGTTCAGCGCCCAGCACCACTTCTTCGGCTACGAAGGCCGCTGCGCAGCTCCCAGCAACTACGATGCCGACTACTGCTACAGCCTCGGCTTCAACGCCAGCCGCCTCATTGCCAATGGCAAGACGGGCTACATGAGCATCATCAAGAACACCACAGCCCCCGCTGCTGAGTGGATTGCCGGTGGTGTGCCCATCACGATGATGATGAACATCGAGCGTCGCAACGGTGCCGACAAGCCCGTTATCCGCAAGGCCCTCGTAGAGCTGGACGGTGCTCCCTTCAAGTTCTTCGCTGCTCATCGCGATGAGTGGGCTAAGAACACTTGCTATGTATATCCTGGTCCTATCCAGTACTTCGGTCCTTCCGAGGTTTGCGACCAGCCGACTAAGACCTTGCAGCTTGAGCAAGCGTAAAACGACACCAACTCCACGCGTCACCCGTACAAAGCGGCGCCCGCGCCAACAGAAAAAGAACACCGCCTTCCGTCGCTATCCCTGGTGGGTAGTGACGGGAGGGGCTGTTCTTGCGGTTGCGTTGTGGATATTCATCTTTGTCCGCGTCTTCGTGAATCCCTTCTCGTTCCGCTGGAATGCCATCTATGGCGAGCCCGTGGAACCCGATGGCTTCGAGGTGCGCGGCATTGACATCAGTCACTATCAGGAATCAATTGATTGGTCGCGCCTGCGCAATGCTCAGGTAAAAGGACAGCCTCTGCGCTTTGTCATGATCAAGGCAACAGAAGGCGTCAGCATCATCGATGAAAACTTTAATGAGAACTTTTATCAAGCGCGACAAAATGACTTGATACGAGGCGCTTACCACTTCTTTGTGCCCAGTGAAGACCCTGCCCGTCAGGCCCTGTTCTTTATGAAACAAGTGCATCTGGAGTCGGGCGATTTACCTCCCGTATTGGATGTGGAGAAAGCCGGAAAACTGTCCGTCGCGGAGCTTCAGACGGCTGTCCGCAAATGGTTGGGGATTGTTGAAAAACACTATGGCGTGAAACCTATCATTTACACAGGTTATCACTTCAAGCTAAAATACCTGAACGATGCGGTGTTCGATGCTTATCCCTACTGGATTGCCCACTACTATGTGGAACAGTTAGAGTATAAGGGCCCGTGGTCGTTTTGGCAATATACCGATGTGGGGCACATCGATGGCATTCGCGGTTATGTGGATTGCAACATCTTCAATGGCGAATTACCTCAGCTTTATGCACTTACAATACCATCAGAAGAATACTTGGATCAATGAAACATAATATTTTATCATTCGTCATGCTGGCTGCCGTTTCGAAGATGCAGGCACAGCAACAATTGAAATACGGCGATTTCGACTCATGGCTGACACGTGATGTCAAGGAGAGTCCTATCATCGGTGGCAAGAAACAGACGCTATATGAGATAGCTCCCAATATGAAATGGAACGGAAAGAAAGCCTATGTCAATCAGGGTGGTTCGCCATGGGCCACCAGTAATGTCATGGCAAAAGTTGCTGGCATCGTGAAAACCAATTCCAGCGTCTATCGCGATGACCATGCTGGCGGTCACTGTGCCAAGTTGGTCACACACACTGTAGGAATTAAGGTGCTTGGCCTCATCAATATCAATGTCCTTGCGGCAGGATCTGTTTATTTGGGTGAGATGGTAGAGCCCATTACCAGCTCCTCAAATCCCATGAGTAAACTCAACTATGGCATCCCTTTCACAGAGAAGCCCAAGGCCGTACAGTTTGACTATAAAGTACAACTCTCCGGCAAGCCTGACCGTATTCGTCAGACGGGATTTAGCTCTGTCAAGACTATTCCAGGTGCCGATATGCCTATGGCCGTTTGTCTTCTCCAGAAGCGCTGGGAGGACGAGAAGGGAAATATCTATGCACGGCGTATAGGCACACTGGTACAGCGTTTCGGCAAGAACACCGACTGGGTGCATGGCGCTACCTTTGAGATTCATTATGGCGACATCTCTCAAGAGCCGTTCTACAAATCATATATGCATCTCTTCAATGGCGGTGATGATCAGAAGTATGCCAAGAATAGTAAGGGTAAGATGGTGCCAGTGAAGGAAGTGGAGTGGGGGACTGCCGACGAAACACCCACACACCTCTGCTTGCAGTTTGCCAGCAGCTACGGCGGAGCTTATATCGGTGCCGACGGTACAACCCTTTGGGTTGATAACGTGAAACTCATCTATTGATTTACTTTTTGACCATTTACAATTGACAATTTATTGTTTCAATTTTCAAATCTCTAAATCTCTAATCCCTTGACTACTCCCTACTATCTCCTCGAAGAATCCTTGTTGCGTCGTAACCTCTCGCTGATAAAAGATGTTGCAGACCGTTCAGGTGCAGAGGTTATCCTCGCCTTCAAAGCTTTTGCCTTGTGGAAGACTTTCCCCATCTTTCGTGAGTACATCAGCCATACTACGGCCAGCAGTCCTGACGAGGCTCGTCTGGCTTTTGAGGAGTTCGGTAGTCCAGCCCATACCTATAGCCCTGCCTACACGGAGCATGATTTCCCTGAAATCCTGCGATGCTCTTCACATATCACATTCAATAGCCTTTCACAGTACCATAGGTTTAGAGGCTTCAAGTCAGCAGGAACAGATGTTTCTTTCGGACTTCGTGTCAACCCCGAGTACAGTGAGATTGAGACTGAATTGTATAATCCATGTGCTCCAGGTTCCCGTTTTGGAGTTCTTGCTGCAGACCTTCCATCCCCCGATACCTTCCCGTCAGATATCGATGGTTTCCATATCCACTGTCATTGTGAAAGTGGTGCAGATGTTTTCGCGCGCACGCTCGTACATATTATAAATAAGTTCTCTCCTTGGTTCCCTAAACTCAAATGGATAAACTTTGGTGGCGGTCATCTCATGACCCGCAAGGACTATGATGTAGAGCTTCTTGTTCACACCCTTCAGGATTTTCATCGTCGCTATCCCCACTTACGTATGATTCTGGAACCTGGCTCTGCTTTTGCATGGCAGACGGGTCCTCTCGTATCGTCTGTAGTGGATATTGTAGAGAATAATGGTATTAAAACAGCCATTCTTGATGTCAGCTTCACTTGTCACATGCCCGACTGTCTGGAGATGCCATACCATCCGGCCGTAACTCTCGACAGCCAGAGTGTACCGCTTGCTGATGGTGCTTCCCCCTTCAATTACAGGCTCGGAGGAAACTCATGTCTCTCTGGTGACTTCATGGGCTCATGGTGCTTTCCGCGTGAGTTAAAGATAGGTGATGAAATCATCTTTGAAGACATGATGCATTATACGACAGTGAAAACGACAACCTTCAACGGCGTCCGCCATCCGTCCATTGTCATACGGCATCTCGACGGGGCTTTAGAAGTTCTTCGAGAGTTCAAATATGAGGATTATCGTGGTCGAATGGACTGATTGAAGAGCTAAAAATGCAGGGCAGAAGTGAAAAATGAGGGCTTTGATTAAAAAAAACTTCAAAATCCCTTGCCAGTTCAAGAAAAAGCAGTACCTTTGCATCCGCAATCAGGGGATTGCCTGTGATTTTGACAGTTTGAACAGTTGGTTGGAACAATTTTTGCGGCAATAGCTCAGTTGGTAGAGCACGACCTTGCCAAGGTCGGGGTCGCGAGTTCGAGTCTCGTTTGCCGCTCCAACCGCAAGAGTGAAATGACGATATCGTCGCACAGAGCCTGCCCAGGTGGCGGAATGGTAGACGCGCTCGTTTCAGGTGCGAGTGTTGAGAGACGTGCAGGTTCGAGTCCTGTTCTGGGCACTGTTTCCTACGGCGTGGGTCATGAACTCAATTTGGAGAGGTGGCGGAATTGGTAGACGCGCTACTTTGAGGGGGTAGTGTCGATTATGACGTGGGAGTTCGAGTCTCCTCCTCTTCACTACAGCTGTTCAACAGTCACACAACGAAAGGCCACCAAATGGTGGCCTTCTTTGTTTGCATGCTGTCGAGCATTGAATCCGAATCGCTAAACGTTTAAAAAAACATATCATCATGTCTGCACAAGCTATACCCGTTCTTCTGCTGACCGGTTATCTCGGCAGCGGTAAGACAACACTTTTGAATCGTATCCTCAACAATCGTCGTGGCATTCGTTTTGCCGTGATCGTCAATGATATCGGTGAGGTGAACATCGATGCCGACCTCATCGAAAAGGGTGGGGTGGTAGCCCAGAAGGACGAGAGCCTTGTGGCTCTCCAAAATGGTTGCATTTGTTGCACGCTGAAGATGGACCTCGTGGAACAGCTGCGTGATATCACACGTCAGCAACGTTTCGACTACATTGTCATTGAGGCCAGTGGCATCTGTGAGCCCGCCCCTATCGCTCAGACCATCTGTTCCATCCCCACCATGGGATTAGAGTATATGCGTGACGGCGTGCCAGTTCTCGATTGTATTGCTACGGTGGTGGACGCACTGCGTATGCGCGATGAGTTCGGCAGTGGCAAGGATCTGCTGCGCCCCAATCTGGATGAGGATGATATCGAGAACCTTGTCATCCAGCAGATAGAATTCTGTAATCTCATTCTGCTGAACAAAGCATCCGAGGTGACGCCTCACGAGCTAGGCCGCATCCGTGAAATCATCCGCGCCCTGCAGCCCAAGGCGCATATTATTGAGTGTGACTACTGCGATGTGGATTTTGACCAGCTGCTGAACACCCACGCCTTCGACTTTGACAAAGTGGCGACCTCGGCGGCATGGATTGATGCCATTGAAAACCATCATGGAGAGGAAGAAGATGATGACGATGGTGACCACGAACATCATCATCACGAAGATCATGATGACCACGACCATCATCACGAACATGATGACCATGATGAACATGACCACGATGACGATCATCACCATCATCACCATCACCATGATGAGGGCGAAGCCGAAGAGTATGGCATCGGCACCTTCGTTTATTATCGTCGTGCCCCTCTGAATATGGGTCTCTTCGACGAGTATGTCGCCCGCAAGTGGCCTGCCTCTATCATTCGTGCCAAGGGTATTTGCTGGTTCTATGGCGAGCCGGACACCTGCTACGTTTTCGAGCAGGCTGGCAAGCAGGTGTCGTTGCGCGATGCCGGACAGTGGTATGCCACGATGCCCGCCGACGAGCTGGCCGATTTCAAGTCTCAGAACCCCGATTTGCAGCGTGATTGGGATGAGCGCTATGGTGATCGCATGCAGAAGCTCGTCTTCATCGGGCAGCACCTCGATCGCGATGCCATCACTGCGGCTCTTGATGCCTGTCTCGTCAGATAAATTGGTTGCTGAAGCACTCTTCCTTCTAAAAGATAATATCTTTTAGGCCACATTTCTTGTTTGTATTCAAGTTTTTTACATACCTTTGCAGCGTTAAATACAAAAAAAACAAGAAAGTGAACAGAAAACTGCTTAAAATGTTGCTTGTAGCAGCAGTGATACTTGTGTCGTCTGCGGCACAAGGGCAGACGAGTCGTATGTCGGCGCTGGTTGGAGCCAAGAACCTGATGGTGACGACGACAAGCGGCACGACTTATTACTATCTCGTGAGTAGTAATGACTACCAGATGCTGCGTCTCAAGGACGGTGTCATCACCATCGGCGACGATGTTTTTGCCGTGTCTGACATTCAGTCCATCCGCTTCCATGCGCTTCCGCATTTCATCTTTGATGGGGACAGCACCACGTACGACAGGACATTGGCCGTTGATCATGGCCTCGTGGCACTGCGCCGCTCGTTTGTTGTGGACAAGTGGAACTCGCTGGTGTTGCCGATGAGCCTGACTACCGAGCAGGTCATAGGCGCTTTCGGCGAGGGCACAGAGGTGGCCAAGCCGCGCGGCTTGCGTGAGGACGATGCCACAGCCGTAGAGTTGCAAACGGTGGAGATGACACCCGGTGCCGAGGTCATCCAGGCCAACTATCACTACCTGATACGTCCGCGTCGCGAGCCAGACCTGGCAGCAGGCAAGGTGAACACTACATTCAAGAACGGTACACGTCTGTACGGCCCCATCTATTTGATTCCCAATGTCTCCATGAAGGCTAAGGCTACACCTCGTATCCAGTCGTTCATGTCAGGAGACGAGAGCGTGAAGGTGCGTTTTCGTGGCACTTACCTGAAGTTGGATGACTCCGTTGTAGAGGGGGCATACATTCGTAACAAACGCATTGAGCCAGGCACTTACATGCTTGGCGACGATGGCTTGATGCACCAGAACACTGAAGCAGCTGAGGTGAAAGCCTTCTGTTCGTGGGTGGATGAAATCAGCAACGAGCAGCACAGCCTCACCTTCTATGTCGATGGCGAGGCCATCATCGCCGACGGCATTGCCGATCTCAAGCAGTCCGCGCCTCATGGCATGAATGACAAGGATGGCATCTATGACTTGGGAGGCCGCCGCGTGGGCACAACGCCTTTGTCAGCTGCGGGCCTGAAGCCTGGCATCTATGTGGTAGGTGGTCGTAAAGTGGTTATAAAATGAAGGAGGACAGAAAGATGAACACACGTAAGATTCTCACTATACTTACACTTACTGCTGCCGTCCTCACGATGCAGGCACAGAACATGATTTGGATTCGCTATGCCGACCGTTTCAAGGCCAACGCCACCATCTCCTTGGAAAATGTGGACTCCATAGAGGTGCGTCCCACGCAGTTCAGATTATACAATTCCACCTTGCCCACCGGCTATTCTACCAAGAGCGTCAGCTCGTTGCTTCCCGTGGATGCTGCTGACATGATGTTCACTGATCCCGGCCGCTATCTCTTGAAACCCAACACATACGGTGGCACCGACTATACCAACGCCGCTGCCACACAAGGTTATAACTTTGCACACATGGTGGAAAGCGAGCACTATGCTGTATTCTGGGATGTGCGCTATGGTGATAACCCCAAGAAAATCCAGTACCCCGGCGACGGCAATATCGCTAATGCCTATAACGTGCTGGACATCTGCGAGCGCTGCTGGGACAAGTACGTGGAACTGGGCTTCATCAAGCCAGGCGAGTCCTCTACGGACAACTTCAAGATACAGCTCTACATTCCCTATCAGAGTGAGTGGCGTGCTGATGCCTCCGGCACCGATGGCGTCAACGGTGGCAAGACGGGCCTGGGACATTTCAATCCCTGGGCTGCCGTCTCGCGCGGTGGTGGCACTGTGGCCCATGAGGTGGGTCACACCTTCCAGTACCTTGTTCACGTGGATGTGGCATGGAACCACGGCTTCGACTACGGCTACGGCCCCAATGAGTCGGGCGGCAACGGCTGGTGGGAGTCCTGTGCCGACTGGCAGATGTACAAGGTCTTCCCCGACCGCCAGTTCACCGACGGCGAGTACTTTGAGAACTACATCGCCCGCACACATGAGAACTTCATGCATGAGGATCTGCGCTATCACAACTGTTTCATGCAGGACTGGTGGTGCCAGAAGCATGGCACCGACTTCGTGGGCCGTCTGTGGCGCGAGAGCGTGCGCCCTGAAGACCCCATCGAAGCCTATATGCGGCTGTGTGGCTTGACGCTCGAGGAGTTCACGGCCGAGCAGTTTGAGGGTTGCCTCCGCATGGCCACCGTAGATATCGATGCCGTGCGCGCCAATGCCTCCGCCAAGGTGAACCGCTATCCCTATCCCAACCGCCTCGTGAAGGTCGCCGGCACCACGGACACCTGGGTTATCCCTGCTGCCTACTGCCCGCAGAACTTCGGCTTCAACGTGACCACGCTCAACAGCGTTGCTGCCGGCACTGTCATCAAAGCCCACTTTAAGGGCATCATCGGTGCTGATGGCTATCGCATCATCCGCACGTCGAGTGGCGGATGGCGCTATGCCTTTGTGGCCTTGACCACCAGCGGCGAGCGCGTCTATGGCGACGTGCAGGGCGCCACCAGCCAGAACCCCGAGGGCACGGCCACGCTCACTGTGCCAGCCAACTGCAAGAAAATCTTCTTTGTGGTCATGGGTGCGCCAACTACGTACTGGCGTCATCCGTGGGACGACGATGAGTCCAACGACGAACAATGGCCCTATCAGGTCCGCTTTGAGAACATCTCATTATAAAAACAAACATAAGATTATCACGACATGGAGCACTTCAAATCCATAGCTCTCTATCTCCTTTTCCTGCTCTTTCCGCTGTTGCCTATGACAGCTGCGGCGCAGGAGGTCACCGATGCACAGTACGAGGCTGCGATGGCTGCCATCGTACCTGAGGCCACTTATCGCATCTTCACTCTCTACGATGGATGGGAGGAAGGCACTGAGCGCTACTATCTCACGGACAGCGGCCGGCTGACCGATAATGTCGTCCTAGCCGGCTCCTTCGTCTTCCATAAGATCTCGGGAGATGGTCTCTATATGCCTGTCAGCTGGCAGGTGGACCAGTGCTTCACCAATCCCGACTGCAGGGATGAGCGAAGCGAGTGGATGGTCAACCTCGGATACATCCGCACGAACTCCCGTGGTGATGCAGCCTGGGAAAGTCAAGTGTGGTACAAGGACGGCGACACCTATGCCGTGCGCGCGACCAATGCCACCTCTATTGGCTCATGGGGCTGCGAGGCTTTCTGGAATGTCGCCGGTGATACGGACGCCGACGAGTTGCCCAATGCCGACTACACGCTCACGCCCCAGTTTGTGTGGCGTCTGGAGAGAGTCGCCGACCCGCCCACACCCGTGGATCCTTCCGAGAAGGATGTATCCCGTGTCAGCAACATCCCGCACGTCTATATCAACACCTTCAACAACCGTTTCATCACCAGCAAGGACAACTACGTCTATGCCCGAATGTGGTACGTCGATGAGGATGACAATGTCACCTTCTACGATTCCCTGCAGATTCGTGGCCGCGGCAATGCCACATGGGGCTTGGCCAAGAAACCCTATAAGCTCAAGTTCAACAAGAAGGCCAAGCTGCTGGGCAAGGGCTATGCCAATGCCAAGAAGTGGACGATGCTGGCCAACCACGGCGACAAGACGCTCATCCGCAATGCCGTCACCAGCCTCATGGGTGAATTCGCGGGTCTGAAGTACAACCCCGCCGCCAAGTTCGTGGACCTGACCCTCAACGACCGCTTCGACGGTAACTACCAGATTTCTGATCAGGTGGAGGTCCGCCCCCATCGTGTCAACATCACCGAGCAGGATGTGCCCCTCACCGAGGATTCCGACATCACCGGCGGCTACCTCTTCGAGAATGACAACTCGGGCGATTTCCATTACAGCGACTATTGGGACAGCCAAGAGCAGCGCACGCTCGTGGCCGATGGCTTCGGATCACCCTATTACGGCCTGCCCATCCGCATCCATTATCCAGAACCCGAAGACCTGGATTATTCGCAGTTGAACTACGCACGCCAGTTCATCAACGACTTCGAGTACCGCCTCTATTCCGAGGACTTCCAGGACCCCGATGAGGGCTACCGCGTGATGGTTGATTCCGCGTCGCTGGCCAACTGGTACATCTGCACTGAGATCAGCGGAAATGTCGATGGCCTCTACAGCACTTACTTCTACAAGGAGCAGCAGGATGACCACATCTTCTGGGGCCCCCTGTGGGACTATGACATCTCCTACAACAATGACAATCGCGACCGCAATGGCATGGGCAACAACACACTGCGCCAGCTCATGGTGGACGTGGGCTACGGCGACATGACCAAATGGGTGCGCCGCTTCTGGGAAGACCCTTGGTTCGGACGCCTCATCAACCGTCGCTTCCATGAACTCGTAGATAGTGGCATCGAGGACTACCTCAATGCGAAGATCGACAGTCTCACAGCCCTCATCGACGAATCCCAGCAACTCAACTACCAGCGCTGGAACATCCGCTCACGCGCCCTGCGCGAGCGTGTCCTCTACAGCACCTACGACGAGTATGTCCGCGATCTGCGCAGCTACATCCACGACCATCTCATCTACCTCGACGAAGCCTTTGCGAAACTTGCTCCCGATGAGCCCGAACCCGGTCCCGACCCTGGCCCAGGTCCTGAGCCGGGACCTAAGGAGCCGGATTTCCCTGCCGACACACTTCTCTACTACGCCATCAGCAACAAAGGCACAGGCACCTTCTTTGACGTGAACACCGCTGACGACCTCATCGTCTGCAATGCCCGCAACGAGGAGGCCGAGAGCCAGCAGTGGCGTGTCTATCCCCTGTCCAACGGCTATCTCTATGTCGTCAACCGTGCCACAGGCTATGCCCTCAACGACCCCACCGAGGGCAACCCCACCGCCACCACGCTCACCGGCGCACAGCTCAACACCGTCCCAGGCGATTCTCTGGACATCCGCCAGCAGTGGGATTTCGTGGCCCGTGACGGCTACTACAACCTCGTCAGCCGATTCTCACAGCACGTCGCCAATCTCCGTGGCGGCAGCGCCTCCGATGGCACCTCGGTGCTCAGCTACACCAGCGACGACCGTGATGCCGTCTCCAACAACCGCCTTTGGGCTATCACCGATGTTGCCCCAGTGATTCCTACGTCTATCGACCACTTCGACAGCACCATCGACTTCGCCCTGGCCTACGACCCACAGAGTGGCCGCCTCCACTTCGGAGCCGACGACCTCTCCGCTCTCACCTTCACAGTCAGCGTCTATGACCGCGGTGGCCGCCTCGTCCGTTCCTTCCGTGCCTCCGACGGCACCACCCTCGCCGGTCTTCCTCGCGGCCTCTACCTTGTCACCTGGACCATCGCCGGCCGCCGTCGCACGGTCAAGTTCGTACGGTAACATCCCTGCAACATAGAAACACAGTACCCGCCACTTTTACGCATTGACGTACGAAATTGTTTTATTGAACGAAACACGACGCTTCCGAACAATGCCATGAAAGAAGATTTTCCCTAACTTTGCCCACGAAACTTCGAACAATGAAACCTTTTAATAACTATTACCATTATAAATTATTTATTATTTTGTGTATGAAAAAGACTATTTCGCTAATTATGTTCCTGCTGTCGTGTATGACAGTATGGGCACAGGATGTCTGTTACTTAATTGGTACAGACGGTGTGTTTGAGGCAAACCATGCCTCGGCCACCCTGACAAAGAACGACTTTGGCGAGTATGTCGGCGAAGTGACGTTTGCCACCTATATTGATGGGGCGAGCCTCAAAACCTACGAGTTCACCATCACCACCAAGCTGGGCGAGACGGCCGACGACTGGGACGGCATCGAGCGATACCGTTACTGCCCGAATCCGGGCGACTATCAAATCGGCCTCAACGAGGAGAAAGAACTGTCGACGAAACATGACTACAAGCAGAACCTCACGCTTTCGCTTTGGGGATGGGAGGAAATGAATCCCACGCGATGGGTGAAAGTGTCGCTGAAAAGCAAGTCCGTGGGAAGCATCATCATCTATGAGTCTAAAGAAGAGGACCCCGATACTGGTGCCACGACTGACTACACACCCATCGATCTCAGTCAAGGGGTCCACTTCACGGTAACTGTCAACGAGGCGGGGAAGTTGAAGCAGCGCTTAGAGAACGCCGTATTCCAGACCGACTACGACCTGGTGGACTATCTGACCGTCAGGGGAAAGCTGGGCGGCGCCGACATAGCCTACTTGCAGGCACAGGAGGGACTGGTGTCCCAGTTGCAATACCTCGACATCTCGCAGGTGGAACTGGTATATGACGACGAGCCTTACTTCCAGAACGGACATGGCGGTTTCTACAGCAGTCACACCAACATCTTCACGCTCTCGGCCGAGAACTATGACGAACAAGGCGACGGCGGTCAGCAAGGCCAGGTGACTGTCACCAGCACCATTTGCCACCGCAATGACCTGAGCCACGCCTTCGAGAGTATGAAACACCTGAAGGAGTGCTATCTGCCCAAGACGCTGACGGCTATTGGCGAAAACATGTTCAGTGGCACGCCCATTGCCAAGGTGGGTATGCCGTCGGCCCCGACCTACATTGGCGACTATGCCTTTGAGAACCAGAACTTATGGTATGAAGCTCCTGGAACCTTGGACCAAATCGACATACCGTCATCGGTAAAAAGCATCGGTGTCAACGCTTTTATAGGACAGCCTATTAAGAGCATCGACGTGAGCCATGTAACGAGTTTTGGCGAGGGATGCCTCAGTCACACCTATATTCAAAGCATCACGCTGAACGACCAAGTGGAGATGATTCCTGGAACTATGTTCTCCCAGTGCACGAAGCTGACCGCCATCAACATCCCGGCCAATGTCGTTGAAATCGGCAGCAGTGCATTCAGTGGCTGTGAAAAGCTCGCAACTGTCACTATGGGCGACAAGGTGAAGAAAATCGGCGCGGAGGCTTTCTCGGGCTGCACTAGTCTGGAAAACGTGACTATCTCGTCCAACATTGAGGAGATTGGGCGGGACGCCTTTGCCTCCGTCTATTACTATGGCACAGTGATGAGCGACATCCCCTGGGTTGCAAAACAGCCTAACGAGGGCGGTGTGTTATATATCAGCAAGGTGGCGTATAAGCACCTCGACGGCACCGACCTCAATATCAAGGAGGGCACTGTGTCGCTGGCCGATGGTTTTGTTAACGCAAAAGGCCTGAACTCTATCACCCTACCCTCTACGCTGCGCATCTTAGGCAGGGAGTGTTTTAAAAATGCCGCACTTAGCAGCATCGACCTGCCCGAGTCGCTGGAGAAGATTGGCGAAGGAGCCTTTGCGGCTGTTGATGGCGGTTCGAGTAAGCTGCGCCGCATCACCATCCCGAAGAATGTGAAAATAATCGAGAGCGGAGCATTCTATGGCACCCCATTGGTGCGCGTTTACTACAATGCCGCAGATGCTAACTATAAGGATGTAGAGCATACCGATGGGCGCTTCAGCTATGAAAGAATATTCCCTGAAAGCGTGACGCGCGTCATCATCGGCGAGGGCGTGAAGTCGATTCCCAACGGACTGTTTTACGACTGCAAGAACATCGCTCGCGTCGAGATGCCCAGCACCGTGGAGCGCATTGGCGATGATGCCTTTGGCAACTGCTCGTCGCTGAGCCGTATCGACCTGCCGTCGTCGCTGAAGTATCTGGGCTCCTATGCCTTTGGAGGAAGCGGTCTCACCAAGGTGGATTCCTACCTTACGGAGCCTCTCGATTTTAGCAGCATGATGTATGACGGACAGTTAACAAAAAACGACGCACAATGGGAACCAGGCCTGGCCATCAACGGAACCAAAGGCTGGTATGGCCCATTTAAAGGAACAATCTATTCCGATTATTCCATCGATGCCGAGGGAAACATCACTTGGAGCAATACCTATTTCGAGCACTACGGCACCAAACTGCCATTGCTGCGCGTGCCCAACGGCTCACTGGCCGACTATCAGAGTCATTCCCTATGGGCCGGTACGTTCGAGAAGATAGAACAGTTCGACGGTGCATCGAGTGCGGAAGCCGTTGAAGAGACCACGGCCGTGACGGTCAGCAACGAGGTGACAGAAGAGACCGACCTGTCGAGCACCATGCTGGGCAGCATCTTCGTCACCCTCGACACCGAGGACAGCGGCGACGGCTATAACGCCTCGGAGGGCTGCCTGGTCATCAATTCAACAGTCAGCGACGAACAGTTGGCAGCAGCCACGGCCGACGGCGCCGACGACCTGACGGTGAAAAACCAGTTCAACGGACTCATCTTCGAGGTGCCGGCCGGCAAGGGCACCATCAGCATCGACTGCCAGACGCTAGGCCAGAACGCTATCTACGTTAAAATAGGTAGCAATGAGCCGGAGAAAGTGGAAACCGCCACTAAGCAGACGAAGACCATCCCCTACGACGTGGTCGAAACGACACGCATCTACGTCTATGCCGCCATGTCTGACGCTGGTACTAAAGCCGCACCTTCACGGGCAATTGGTACAAAGCCGCGCCGCGCCGCCTACGCCAACGATGATGCCGTGAAAATCTATGGACTGAACATCAACGTGGACGAGAACCTAAGCGGTATCTCTGCTCCCATCACCACAGACAGGACTACGACGGGCACATGGTACACTCTTGACGGATGCTGCCTTGCGGGTAAGCCAACCATGAAAGGCGTGTATATCCGAAATGGTCGCAAGGTCGTGCTGAGGTAATCTAAAGAGGACATACCTATTTTGCAGTGACCCCGAAAGCCTTTTGTATGGCTTTCGGGGCTCACTGCATTTTGGGATGTAAATGATGATTCTGTCTGCTGTCACTTTCCAATATGCCAAGTCTGGGAGAATCATGGAGCGACAAGGAAAATGCTGCTGATGTGCTGCGAGATTCATCGTAACGTGTCGAGGATTTTATAGTGGTGAGTAGATGAATCCATCATGATGGATTCATTGAGCCATCATGATGGATTGATGGTGCCATCATGATGGATTCATCAATGCAATGTGAATTTTCGAGCATAAGAAGGGGCGGTTTTGGGCAAAAGATTTGGTCGTCTCGGACAAAATGTGTATATTTGCAGCATAAACTTAACTGATCAACTATTATGGCTATTAGATTTACAATTGCAAAGCGAGGACTGCTGCCCATCGAGAAGACGGAGAACGGAAGGACAGGGAGTCAGGAGTCGCTGGAGAACGGAAGGACAGGGACTCAGAAGATGCTGGAGGATGGAGCGGAAGGCAGTCAGAAGGTGCTGGAGGATGGAACGGCAGGAAGTCAGAAGACGCTGGAGGATGGAGCGGAAGGCAGTCAGAAGGTGCTGGAGGATGGAACGGAGGGAAGTCAGGAGTCGCAGGAGAATGGAACGGTGACGCTGGCGGATGCTGCCAGAGAGCATTTGACGGACGAGAAGTGGCTGCGCAGTTTGCGGCCACGCCTGGAGCATCGCCCCACGGTGGATGCGGTGGAGTTCCAGGGTGGCGCTTCGCGCCTGCCGTCGCTGATGCCTAAGGGGGAGCTGATAGCTGCGCTGGATACGCTGCAGCGCGTGATGCTGCACGAAATGGAGAAGGGCAATGCGGTGCTGCTGCCAGGCATCGGCACTTTCCGCCTCTCGCTGAAAGGTGGCATTGAGGTGAGGGAGAGTAGCGACAAGAAGGGGGCTTACTACCACGGGCGCGACGTGCGTGTGGACGACATCTTGTTTAGCCCCGACCGCGAGTTGCTGCAGCAGGTTCGCCGATTCCCCGTGGATCAGTCGCCCTACGGGCAGGTGTTCCACATGGATGATGCTGAAATTGATGCCACGCTCACGGAGCTCTTTGCTACGCACGACACCGTCGCCCACAAGGATGTCTCCTATGCCTTTGAGCTCACGCTGACGAGCAAGCGCATCACCAGCCTGCTGCGCCGCCTCGTGCGTGAGGGCCGCCTCATCGCTTTAGGCCGCGGTGCACAGACTCGCTACCGTCCTGCCCCCGGCCACTTTGGGCGGTAGGAGACTACGGGATAGAATGCGCACCGCACGGATTCGCTTTGATGACGAATCCGTGCGGTGTGTGCATGAAATTTGTTGAAATTTTTTTTAGGCTCTTAGTACTTGATGTTGAGCTCGCGCAGGATGGCGGAGATCTGCTCCATGGTGGTGAGGCGGGTGGGCACGAGGGGCAGACGGAGCTGGTTCTCGATCATGCCCATGGCGTGGAGCATGGCTTTGACGCCGGCGGGGTTGCCATCCACGAAGAGGAGCTTGAAGAGCTCGGTGAACTTGTGGTGGATGGTGAGGGCTGAGGCGTAGTCGCCGTTGAGGGCGAGGCGCACCATACGCGAGAACTCGCGCGGCAGGGCGTTGCCGATGACGCTGATGACGCCTACGGCTCCGAGGGTGATGAGGGGGAAGGTGATGCCGTCGTCGCCGGAGATGACGTCGAAGCCCTCGGGCTTGTTCTTGATGATGTCATCCATCTGGGTGATGTTGCCGCTGGCTTCCTTGATGGCTACGATGTTCTCGAAATCGCGGGCCAGACGCAGCGTGGTCTCGGCGGTCATGTTCACGCCCGTGCGCCCGGGTACATTATATAATACTACGGGTACGGGGCTTGCCTTGGCGATGGCGCTGAAGTGTTGGTAGAGGCCTTCCTGTGAGGGCTTGTTGTACATGGGGCATACGCTGAGGACGCCATCAATGCCAGTCCAGTCGGTCTCCTGCAGTTCGCGCACGACAGCGGCTGTGTTGTTGCCGCCGCAGCCCATGAGCAGGGGCACGCGGCCTGCCACGCGCTGCACGAGGGTCTGGCGCAGCCACAGTTTCTCTTCGGGCGTGAGACAGGGTGTCTCGGCGGTGGTGCCCATGATGCAGAGGAAGTCGGCGCCGCCTTTGATCTGGAATTCTACCAGGCGGATGAGGGCTTCTTCATCGATGCTGCCATCGGCGCGGAAGGGGGTGATGAGGGCGATGCCCAGGCCGCGGAATTTATTATGTGCCATGAGTGGATCTGACGATTAACAATTAACGATTAACAATTAACGGTTAACTAGTTTTCTTGAAGAAGTAGATGAAGGTGGCGATACCCTCGAGGGCTGTCTTGCCGGTCTCCTTGATGTCGATGGTGAAACGGATGCTCATGCGGATGGCACCACGCAGGTTGGCGAGGGCCTCCATGTGGGTGGTGAGACGCACGCTCTGTCCGGAGAGCACGGGCTGGCCGAACTTCATCTTGTCCATGCCGTAGTTGACGAGGCGCTCCAGGTTGTTGACCTGTATGATCTGGTCCCAGAGGTAGGGCAGGAGCGAGAGGGTGAGGTAGCCGTGGACGATGGTCTGGTGGAAGGGGCTCTCTGCCTTGCAGCGCTCTTCATCGACGTGTATCCACTGGTGATCCAGCGTGGCATCGGCAAACATGTTGATGCGGTCCTGATTCACTTGAATGTAGTCGCTGCTGCCTATTTCCTTACCGAGGAGCGCTTCGAAGTCCTCATAGCAGTTGATGATAACGGGGCTCATATTAGAATGACGAATGATGAATGACGAATGATGAATGACGAATGATGAATGACGAATGACGAATGATGAAGGCTGCGATTAAGCGAGAGGAGAGTCAAGCTCGCTTGAACTTTCCCGAGCGTGAGCAGGCTCGACCGAAGGTCAATGACGGATGTCACGTCATAATTTCGCTGCAAAAGTACTGCTTTTTATTCAAATATAAGGTATAAAAGGTGCTTTTTTACGTGAAAACTTGTTTAAGCGCGTAAAATCCCCTAATTTTGCAGTCGAAAATGACAGCTATAAAACCTATATTCATTGCCGGACCTTGCGTCATCGAGAGCGCCGAGGTGCTGGATGTGGTGGCTGAGGAGTTGGTGCGCCTGCAGACGAAGTACCATTTGGATTTGTTCTTCAAGGCTTCGTTCGACAAGGCTAACCGCACGAGTCTCTCCTCTTTCCGTGGTCCTGGTCTGGAGCGCGGCCTGCAGATGCTGGCCGATGTGAAGGCGAAGCATGGGTTGCGCCTGCTCACGGATATTCACGAGGTCTGGCAGGCAGCGCCTGCCGCCGAGGTGGTGGATGTGCTGCAGATTCCCGCTTTCCTGTGTCGCCAGACGGATTTGCTGGTGGCAGCAGCGAAGACGGGGAAGGTGGTGAACATCAAGAAGGCTCAGTTCCTGTCGGGTCAGGACATGCGCTATCCTGTGGAGAAAGCTCGCGAGAGCGGCGCCACGGAGGTGTGGCTCACAGAGCGTGGGAACTCCTTCGGCTACAACAACCTTGTGGTGGATTTTCGCAATATCCCCGATATGCTGGCCTTTACGCCCCGCGTCATCATGGACTGCACACACAGCGTGCAACGTCCTGGTGCTGCTGGCGGCAAGACGGGTGGCAATCGCGAGTTTGTGCCATCGATGGCGCTGGCAGCCAAGGCCTTCGGTGCCACGGGCTACTTCTTCGAGACACATCCCGACCCCGACCACGCGCTGAGCGACGGGCCTAACATGTTGAAGTTGGAGGATTTGGAAAAGGTGATCCTTGAGCTCTTGAAGCCCTAAACTCTTAAAGTTGAAAGTTAACAGAGATGCAAATAAGAGATATCGCCATTCAATGTCTGCGTGATGAGGCTGAAGCCATTCTGCAGACGATACCACAACTGGACGAGGCTTTCGACCGCGCCGTGGAGCTGATGCTTCATTGCACGGGGAAGGTTGTTGTCACAGGCGTTGGCAAGAGCGGACACGTCGGCGCTAAGATTGCAGCCACGCTGGCCAGCACGGGCACGCCGTCCTTTTACCTGAACCCTCTGGATGCTTTCCATGGTGATCTGGGGATGGTGTCGAAAGGTGATGTGGTGGTGGCGCTCAGCAACAGCGGCATGACAGATGAGCTGTTGCGCATTATCCCCTCGCTGAGGGATCGCCATGTAAAGATTATAGGTATCTCCGGCAATGCGGAGTCGCTGCTGGCACGCCATGCCGACGTGCATATCCTGCTGCATGTGGCACACGAGGCCTGCCCCCTGAACTTAGCTCCCACGAGCAGCACCACGGCGCAGCTGGCGCTGGGTGATGCCTTGGCGGTGACGCTCATGGAGGCACGCCATTTTGATGCCGGCGACTATGCCCAGTTCCACCCGGGTGGTTCGCTGGGAAGGCGCCTGCTGACGACGGCGCGCGATGTGATGCGCACGGAGGACCTGCCTACCGTACCCACGACAATGCCGCTTAGCGAGGCGGTCATCTGTGTCAGCCGTTCGCGACTGGGCATGGTGGTGCCTGTGGAAGCGGGGAAGGTGGTTGGCATCATCACCGACGGCGACGTACGACGTGCGATGGAGCGCCTGAAGCAGGAGTTCTTCAATGTCACGGTGGCAGATGTCATGACGACGACACCGAAGTGCGTGCCGGAAGATATGAAAATCAGTGAGATACAACAGCTGATGCATCAGAATAAGATTCATGCAGTGCTCGTGACCGATCAGCAGCACCACCTCATCGGCATCGTCGATTCCTTCAGTTGTATGCTTTAAAGTAGATGTAGTACAGCAGTGAAGATGTTCAAGTTGATATTGTTGGCTGTTCTGCTGTTGG
Source organism: Prevotella sp. (assembly GCA_015060555.1). Taxonomy (GTDB): domain Bacteria; phylum Bacteroidota; class Bacteroidia; order Bacteroidales; family Bacteroidaceae; genus Physcousia. Next base: position 14,424 of record SUYG01000009.1, on the reverse strand, counting down.
TGCCGATCTGCCTGTTGGCCGAGGAGGTTGAAGACCGCGAACTGGGACATTCTTCGTTGCCTCCCGTCACGGAGGATACGCCATCGGAGCTGGTGGTGAAGCAAGCGCTGGAGGAACAGTTGGGCATAGAATTTACCTCTAACAACAGTGTCGTGCTCCTGCACACGGGGCGGGATAAGTTCGATGCCATGTTCTCAGCCATCCGACAGGCCAAGCGCTATGTTCATCTCGAATACTTCAACTTCCGCAATGACAGCATTGGACTGGCGCTGTTTGAGCTGCTGGGAAAGAAGGTGCGAGAGGGTGTTGAAGTGCGTGCGATGTATGACAGTTTCGGCAACAGCAGCAATGATTCTCCCTTGAAGAACAAGCACTTGCGTGCCATCCGGGCCATGGGCATCAAGGTGGAGGAATTTGACCCTATCAAGTTCCCGTGGATCAACCACGCCTTTCATCGCGACCATCGCAAGATTGTGGTCATCGACGGTGCCGTGTGCTACGCTGGCGGCATGAATGTGGCGGACTACTATATCAACGGTCGCCCGGAATACGGCGAGTGGCGCGATATGCACATGGAGCTGACGGGCGACGTGGTGGCACAGTACGAGGCCATCTTCGCCCGGATGTGGTGGCAGCAGACGGGCGAGGTATTGCTGAACGAGCGCTACACAGCCTACAAACCAGCCGCTGGCGAAGCCTTCTCAGGCATTATCTCACTGGCACGCTCGCGCGACGAGTTTCGTCTTCTACAAGACACCTCCTCCACAGCAGGCCATAAGGTCATCGGTGTCGTAGATCGCCGACCCATTGACACCCCGAAGAATATGCGCATGGCTTATGTCGCCGCCATCGATGCAGCGAAGGAGCTCATACAGATTGTCAACCCCTATCCCACAAATGTCAAGAGTGTTCGACGCGCGTTGCGTCGTGCACTGAAGCGTGGTGTGAGGTTGGAAATCATGGTGTCGGCAAAGAGCGATGTACCCATCACGCCCGATGTCGTGGCGCTGGAAATGAAGCGATTGGCCAAGCGTGGTGCTGTGGTCTATTACAACCAGACGGGTTTCCATCATTCCAAGGTGATGATGATTGACGGGCGCTTCTGCACCGTTGGCAGCACGAATCTCGACGGTCGCAGCTTCCTCTATGACTACGAGGTGAACAGCTTCATCCTGGATCGCGAAACGACGGCCGAACTCCAGCACATCTTCGAGCGCGACAAGCAGCATTGCACGCTGTTCAGGTCCGAGGACTACCGCAAGCAGTTCAACTTCGGACACCGGCTGATAGGCCGTTTCTTCTCCCTCTTCCGTGGTTTCTTCTAATGCGTTACTGCGTCAATCATGAGACCGCAGTCTGTAGCGTCGAAGTGTGTGGCGAGCAGGCCGCGTGCATCCTCCTGAAACGCTTCTGTCCAGTGGCGGAACTGCTGGCGCTCTTCCTTCTTCGTGCGGTTGAAGGTTGTCATTGACTGGCGGTAGGCCGTGATGGCCTCTTCCGTGAGTCCCTGCAGCCACAGCGCATGGCCCCTGTTGAGACGATCTTCCCACGTGGCTTTCTTCTGTTCGATGAGCTGGCTGTAGTAGTTGGCGGCGCGCTCGTATTTCCCCTGATGCAGCGAGCACCAGCCGATGGCACGTCGTGCCACATTCAGGTGGCGCTCCATGAACTCCAGCCTGAAGAAGCGTTGTGCTGCGTCGTCCCAGCGTTGCAGCTGCAGCAGGCAGCGTCCGGTCTCCTCAATGATGTTAGCGGTCTCAGCGCTGTTGTCGTCGCCACGACGCTCCTCCTCCTTGAGCAGATAGGGCAGGGCTCGGTCCCATTGCCCTTGTGCCTCGAAGCAGCGGGCCATGCAGAGTTCAGCCTGCGGATCTTCGTCGATGAGCAGCATCTGCTGGAAGGCGTTCAGTGCGCGCTGCCACTGTTTCAGCTGCATCAGGGCATAGCCGCGGTTGTAGAGCAGATGGCCGTCGGTGCCGAAGCGGTCGGCGACGTAGTCGATAAGGATGATGGCCAGTTCGTTGTCGCCCAGGTAGATGGCGTTGTCGATGCTGGTCTTGAAGGCGTCAGCATCGGCGAACAGACCGTTGAAGAGCGGCAACAGCGCAAAGGGTGTGCTGTCGGGTGCAAACGGGCGGTAGAGGAAGTCCTTGGTGCGGATGTGGCTGTAGAAGAAGCGATATACGCCCTGCGTGAAGTCCACGACGCGGTTCAGCGCGGGCATTTTATCCTCTTTGCAGAATTTTCCAATGGCATCCTCCAACTCTTCCAACTGATCGTTCAGCATGTCCGACAATTTACTGCGTCCCTTAGCACGCAGCTTGCCCATCATACAAACGTAGGAGTAGCTGTCGCTGGCGCAGAAACGGTTGGATTCCATGATGCTGAGCGTCATTTTGTCGAGTTTGCCGTTGGGACGGGTGAGGCTTTGCTGAACGACAGGAACTTGTGTGTCAAAGGGATAGAACCAGTGTGCGGCGTGGTTGAAAAAGTCGAAGTTCTTCAGGTGCTCCTGGCTGCTGTAGTTGACGTCGAGGTCGGCCTGGCGCATCTCATCGACCTTGCGGGCGTGGTGCGCCAGCTTGTGGAAGAGGCGTTCGTTGGAGTCCTTGTCGATGAACAGCTCCTGAATTTGCATGCCTGTTTCCTCGTCCTTGGACGTTTTCTTCTCTTCTTCGTCGTCGGAATTGCCCAGACGTGGTTGTTGCTCCTCGAGGAAGCTGCGTACGATGGGGACGATGTCATCCACGCGTTTGCCGATGCGGCCGACCATGGACTGACTGGTGAAGGCCTGCAGGAGCTCCGGCAGGATGGCCTTCAGCCGCTTTGCTGAGAAGAAGTCGTGCAGCTGCTTGGCTTCGTCGGTGTAGAAGGTGAAGAAGTCCTGGTAGCGCTGGTAGATGAGAGTCAGTGCTACGGCTACGCGTGCTTCCAGGTCAGTGGCCTCGTCCTCGCTGTCGTCTTTGTTGGCTTTGCCGAGTGCCAGCAGCAGCTGCAGCTTCTCGGGCGCGAAACGTTCGAGGATGCCTAGTAACAAGGCTCCCACGAGCGTCCGGCGTGTGAAGCTGTCGGAGGTCTGCAGGGCGATGGTCATCATGGGCACTGCCATCGGATTCACGATGGTGCACCAGAGGAGTCCGAAGGCAGCATCGAGGGCCTGGTGGTAGTCTTCCTTGCCAACACAGCTCTTGCTGGCACAATGCAGCTGATGGAGAATGTCGTCTTCCTCCATGTCGAGCAGCTGACTGGAAATGCGTGCGTATTCAGTCTCCGGATGGCTTTGGTTCCAGAAGTCGCGTGCCATCTGCAGCAGGTCGATGAGGCTGCGGAAGTGCTCGTTGGATTGTTCTACGCGCTCTTCGTGTGTCAGCGACGGCATCTCCTGCAGCAGCTGGCCGTAGTCCTCGCGCATCTGCACGATCTCGTCCAGCACATTGTCGTAGGGCGTATCTTTGAAGATGGCTTCGCACAGGGAAAGTGTGTCGTAGAAGCGGTGTTCCGCGATGGCCTCTTCGGCTTCGGTGTATATTTTTATGAACGCTTTCTGTTCCATAAGGCTTATGGGGTGATTCCGTAGGTGAGTTAGCGTGTCAGGGGCAGTAGCAGGCTGTCTGCGCTGTAGCCCTTCTTCACTTTGCCACGTGACCGCAGCCACTGCAGTGCTGCATCTGCGTCGCTCTGCTGTGGGGCGCGCAGGGGTGTGAAGTGTGATGTGGCTTTCAGGAGTGTGTCTATCAGGGTGTCGGGTGTCTGGCACAGCTGCTTGTACATGGCTGCCAGCGTGTCTCTCACGCCACCCTTGTTGAGCAGTTCCACAGCCTCGTCGTAGCCCTGGCAGAACAGTTGCAGCTGGCGTCGTCGGGTGCTGTCTGTCGTGGCCGCTTCCGAAGCCACGAAGGCTACGAGTCTTGGCGTTAGCTCTTTGGTGGAAAAGTTCTGTGTGTTGCCTCGCAGCAGCGCCTCCTCGGCGAAGGGCGAAGGCAGGAAGGCCGCATCCATGGTGCCGTTGCAGAGCATGTCGGTGCGGATGCGGACGTTGTTGATTTGCGGACGGAAGATGTCGGCGCGTGCCATGCTGGCCGTGTCGGTGAGGCGGTCGCTCCAGTAGTCTGTGATGCTGTGGCGCGCCACGGCCACCATGCGTTCCTTTAATTGATTCAGCTGTCGCACACGTCCGCGGCGTGCGGTGATGAGTTGCAGCGTTCCCTCGGTGGCCGCCACGGCACGCAGGGGTGTGGTGTCCTGCTGCATGAAGATGGCGCGTGCCAGGTCGCTGTAGATGAGTTCGGCACGTCCGCGTGTGAGGGCCGTGTCGGTGTCGAGCTGCGCCTGCAAAGTCATGATGCGCAGGTCGAGGCCGAGGCGATCATAGATGCCCATGCGCTGGGCGTAGAAGGCCGGAAAGCAGTCGTGCACGGGCATCAGCGCCACGTGCAGAGCCGCCGAATCGCGCTGCGCCTGTTCTTCTGCCGTGAGTCCCGAATGGCTGCTGCCGGATGGCATGAGACATAAGCCCACCAGGATGGCGATGGCGGCCAGCACACCTGCCAGCACTCTATGGGGGTGCTGTCTGAACCAAGGCACATGGGCGTTGAGGGTGTTGTGGACTTCTTTCAGGGACTTCATGTGAGGGTGTGGCGCCAGAGACGTTTTCGTTATTGTTGAAAGAAAGAGGGCAGCAGCACAATCACTACTGCCCTCTAATCTAATAATCTGATAGACTTGTCAACCTGTTAACTTGTTAATTTGTTAACTTGTTAACGTGTTAACCTGTCTTATCCCTTGATAGCAGCTACGCCGGGGAGCACCTTGCCCTCGATAGCTTCGAGGAGGGCGCCACCACCCGTGGAGATGTAGCTGACCTTGTCCTCAAGGCCGAACTTGTGTACGCAAGCGATGCTGTCGCCGCCGCCGATGAGGGAGAAAGCACCCTCGGCTGTTGCCTTAGCCACGGCGTTGCCGATGGCACGGCTTCCAGCGGTGAACTCGTCGCACTCGAAGCAGCCGGCAGGACCGTTCCAGAGGATGGTCTTGGCACCCTCGATAGCCTTGGCGAACTTAGCCTGGCTCTTGGGACCTACGTCGAGGCCGTCCCAACCGTCTTCGATAGCGTTGGAGGGGAAGGTCTTGATCTGCGCACCGGGCTTCACGCTGAAGGTGCTGAAGTCGTAACCTGTGCAGGCCACGCTATCCTCGGCCAGCACGAGCTCCACGCCGTTCTTCTTAGCCATCTCCTCGATGTTGAGGGCCACATCCAGCTTGTCGAGCTCCACGATGGAGTCGCCGATCTCGCCGCCGTGAGCCTTCATGAAGGTGTAGGTCATGCCACCGCAGAGGATGAGCTTATCGACCTTGCCCAGCAGGTTCTCGATGATGCCGATCTTGGTGCTCACCTTGGAGCCACCCATGATGGCCACGAAGGGGCGCTTGATGTTGCTGAGCACGTTATCGACAGCTGTCACTTCCTTCTCCATGAGGAGGCCGAGCATCTTGTTGTCGGCATCGAAGTAGTCAGCGATGACGGCGGTGCTGGCGTGGCGACGGTGAGCTGTGCCGAAGGCGTCCATGACATAGCAGTCAGCGTAGCTGGCCAGTGTCTTGGCGAACTCCTTCTGGCTGGCCTTCATAGCCTTCTTAGCCTCGTCGTAAGCGGGATCTTCCTTGTCGATGCCCACGGGCTTGCCTTCCTCTTCAGGGTAGAAGCGGAGGTTCTCCAGCAGCAGCACCTCACCGGGCTTCAGGGCTGCAGCCTGGTCGGCAGCCTTAGCGCAGTCGGGAGCGAACTTCACCTCCACGCCGAGGGCAGCGCTCACAGCGGGAACAATCTGCTGCAGGGAGAGCTTGGGGTTCACCTTGCCCTTGGGTTTGCCCATGTGGGACATGATGATGAGGGCACCGCCGTCGCTGAGGATTTTCTTCAGCGTGGGCAGGGCACCGCGGATGCGGGTGTCGTCAGTGATGTTACCATTGCCGTCGAGGGGCACATTGAAGTCAACACGTACGATGGCTTTCTTGCCAGCGAATTTGTAGTCGTTAATGGTCATAATGTAATTTTAGGATTAAAGATTTTATGATTTATGATTTAAAGACCTTATGATTATATGCGTTGTTGCTTGGGTGTATCTTATTTGCGAGTGCAAAAGTACGCTTTTATTTCGAGGTGAGCAAAAAATTAGGACTTATATTTAATATTTTATATCTTATATTTTGTATTTTTATAGTGCGCACACGCGTGTTGCAGCCCACACTCCATGCATCGTGGCTTCAAAGCCGTGCAGACATATCTGCCGTGGAGGATGAGCCAGTGGTGAGCCTTGGGGATGAGGGCCTCGGGGAAATGCTTGACCAGTTCCAGTTCCACGGCCAGCGGTGTCTTCGCTGCCTCTGCAACGAGGCCTATGCGGTGGCTGACGCGGAAGACATGGGTGTCCACGGCCATCGCGGCCTTGCCGAAGACGACGCTCATCACCACGTTGGCCGTCTTGCGCCCCACGCCCGGCAGCGATGTCAGCTCGTCCAGCGTGCTGGGCACCTCTCCGCCGAAGCGCTCTGTCAGCTGCCGCGCCGCCTCCACCAGATGCTTCGCCTTGGAGTTGGGGTAGGAGACGCTCTTCACGTAGGCCAGCACCTCCTCTTCCGTGGCTGCCGCCATGGCAGCAGGGGTGGGGAAGGCCTCGAAGAGTGCGGGCGTCACCATGTTCACCCGCTTGTCCGTGCACTGTGCGCTCAGCATCACAGCCACCAGGAGCTGGAAGTCGTTGCCGAAGTGCAGCTCAGTCTCTGCCACCGGCATCGTCTGCTCGAAGTAGGCTATCACGGCCTCATAGCGCTGTCTTCTGGTCATGGAATCTTATGCGATGAAGTTCACTTCGGGATGAATCTTTATGCCGAAGCGGGCTTCAACGTCTGCTTGAATGGATTCGCACAGCTGTCTGATTTCCTGTCCTGTTGCGCCTCCGTGGTTGACGAGTACTAATGCTTGTTTTTCATAGACGCCGACATGGCCCACGCTCTTGCCTTTCCACCCGCATTGCTCAATCATCCAGCCTGCCGGAATCTTCACGCGGTCGGCATCGACCTCGTAGTGTGGGGCATCGGGGTAGGATTTTTGGATGTGCTCGAAGACGCTCCTTTCCACGATGGGGTTCATGAAGAAGCTGCCGGCATTGCCCAGCGTTGTGGGGTCCGGGAGTTTTTCGCGGCGTATGTCGATGATGGTCTGGCGCAGCTGCTCGGCAGTGAGGTTGACATCGTCGATGCCCCGTTCCTCCAGTGCATGGCGTATGCCGCCGTAGTCCAGGCATGGGCGGAAGCTGTGTGACAGGCGGAAATGGACATGTGTGATGGCATAGCGGCCGCGCAGTTCCTGCTTGAAGATGCTGTCGCGATAGCCGTAGCGGCACTCCTCGGCCGTGAAATGGCGGATGGCACCGGTCTCGAGGTCCACGGTATCTACGAAGAGGATGAAATCCTTGGCCTCGCTGCCGTAGGCGCCGATGTTCTGCACGGCGGCAGCGCCCACCTCGCCGGGGATGAGCGAGAGGTTCTCCAACCCGTACCACGAGCTGTCAACGGCGTACTGCACCCAGTCGTCCCAGATGAAACCGGCGCCGACGCGCACATAGACATAGTCGCCCTCGTCGGCCGTGACGGTGATGTCGCGGATCTGCGAATGCAGCACGGTGCCGGCGTAGTCGCCGAGGAAGAGCAGGTTGCTGCCGCTGCCGATGTGGAGCAGGGGAGTGGTGTCGTTCTCGGCACTCCTGCGGCCTACGAGCATCTGCAGCTCATCCACGCTTTCGTATTCTGCGAAGTGGGCCGCCGTGGCTTCGATGCCGAAGGTGTTGTGCTCTTTCAGTGAGTAGTTATCCTTAACGATCATATCTCAATTTTTCAATTTTTAACTTCGTTGACTTTTGTCACGACTCGGCAATTCAAGCAAGCTTGATTGCTCTCGCTGCTCCAAAAGTTCAATTTTTCAATTTTCATAGTCCGTCAGGCGCCAGCGTTCGCCGTCGCGATGGAATATGAAAAGACTCTGGAAACCATTTCTGATGCCACGGAACTGCAGCAGCATCCGATGGGTGTTGGAAAAGGTCTGCCCGTAGGCGATGTGCACGAGCACATCCTGCGGCATCTCGGGCTGAAATTCAAACCATTGGTCGGTGTTGATGGTGCCTTCTACGGTGTCGTAGTCTTCATTGTCCGAGGTGCTGTAGCGCAGCGGGTCGGCGACGTGGTGACGTTGGAAAATGCTGTCGGTGGCGAACTTGCTGTAGAAGTCCAGGAAGGGCGCTATGTCGATGTGTCCGAAGGGGACGATGCACTCTTCTGTCAGCATCCATTGGCCGCTCATGCTGTCGCGCTGGAAGACAAAGGAATTGATTTGTCTGCTGTGCAGGTAGATCTGGTCCACGCGTGCCTCATGAACGGTGGAGTCCTGTGCCAGGTCCATCTGCCGGCGCGAGTTCCACAGCACGGTGCAGAAGTCCTGATGCAGAAAGAGATAGTGGTGTTGCCACTCATGGCGCTGGATGTAGTGCTTTTCGCCGTTGCCCTCTGTCACAGGCAGCGGAAAGACGATACGCGAGCGCTGCAGGCGGTTGCTCTGGTCGAAGCTGAAGATGAAGTCGTCGAAGACCTCGTCCACGGTCTTCGGCAATGGCGTGTCGCGCGTCTCCAAATCCAGCAGCAGTGTGTCAGCCGCTGCGGCGATGGAGTCCTCGGCAAGAGAATCCAGAAGACTCTCTTCGGTGTCCGAAGGGGTGTCATTTTGACGGCTTACACAGGCAACCACAAGTGCCATGCAAACGAGACCAATGAGAATCGCAGCCTGTTTTCTTTTCATAAAAAAGACCTTAATATAATCTTCCTTTTGGTAAAAATCGTGCAAAAGTACAACATATTTTATTCTCCACGCACGCTTTTCGCAAATATTTCGCTACCTTTGCGCCGTTTTATGAAGATAAATCAATCCAACGACTATGAATATGCTTGAAAAGATTAAGCAGATGCTTGAGGAAGTACAGCAGATTTCGGCCGCTTCGCCCGAGGAGGTGGAGGCGCTGCGCATCAAGTATCTGAGCAAGAAGGGTGAGATCAACGCGCTGATGGAGGAGTTCCGCACCATCCCCAACGACATGAAGAAGGAGGTGGGGCGCCACATCAACGAACTCAAGGACTTTGCCACCGAACGCATCAACCAGCTCAAGGCCGCTGCCGCCGCTCAGGAGACGGTGGCCGACGACCTCGACCTCACACGCACGCCGTACCCCATCGCTCTTGGCACGCGCCATCCCCTAACCATCGTCAAGAACGAAATCGTCGATATCTTCTCGCGCATGGGCTTCACCCTTGCCGAGGGCCCCGAGGTGGAGGACGACTGGCACGTCTATAGCTCCATGAACTTCGCCGACGACCACCCTGCGCGCGACATGCAGGACACCTTCTTCGTGGAGGCACACCCCGACATCATCCTGCGCTCGCACACCTCCAGCGTGCAGGCGCGCGTCATGGAGAAACAGCAGCCGCCCATCCGCGTCATTTGCCCGGGCCGTGTCTATCGCAACGAGGCCGTCAGCGCACGTGCCCACTGCTTCTTCCACCAGGTTGAGGGCCTCTATATCGACAAGAACGTCAGCTTCAAGGACCTCAAGCAAGTCCTCCTGCTCTTTGCTCAGGAGATGTTCGGCCCCGAGACGCAGATTCGCCTGCGCCCCAGCTACTTCCCCTTCACCGAACCCTCGGCAGAGATGGACGTCAGCTGCACCATCTGCGGCGGCAAAGGCTGCTCCATGTGTAAGGGCTCCGGCTGGCTCGAGATTCTCGGCTGCGGCATGGTAGATCCCGCTGTCCTCGATGCCAACGGCATCGACTCCAGCGTCTATACCGGCTACGCCTTCGGCATGGGCATCGAGCGCATCGCCAACCTGAAGTACCAGGTCAAGGACCTCCGCCTCTTCTCCGAGAACGACGTCCGCTTCCTGGAAGAGTTCACGGCTGCCAACTAAAATTGAAAAATTGAAAGATTGAAACATTGAAAGTTTCTGTTGCTACAGTCATTAGCAGGGCCGACAGCGTATAGATTTTTTCAATCCTTCAATCCTTCAATCTTTCAATTTTTCAATCTTTCAATCTTTCAATCTTTCAATCTTTCAATTGCTAATTTTCAAATCCCTCACCCTCGCTTACAGCGACCGCCCGCTCTTCAGCGGCCTCGATTTCACATTGAGCCGAGGCCAGCTGGTGGGTGTCACGGGCGAGAGCGGAACGGGCAAGACATCGCTGCTGCGCGCCATCGTGGGCGTCATCCCCATCACCGCTGGCGCCATCGAGGTCTGCGGCCTCCCCTTGGATGTGCACCATATCCATGCCATCCGCCAGAACATAGCTTACGTTCCGCAGGAGCTACAGCCCCCTGCCGAGGACGGCGCAGCCCTCATCGCCCTCACCCACGCCCTTGCCTTCAACCGCGCCCTTTTAGAGTCCTCCTCATCCCCCTCTGCTCAATCTCCCCTCCCTAACAGGGGCGGGGTCGGGGGGGGGGCCTCTCTCAACCATAAACCCTCAACCCTCAACTCTCAACTGACCGCCCTCGCCATCGACCCCGCACTGCTTTCGCTGGAGGCCTCGAAGCTCTCCGGCGGCCAGCGCCAGCGCATCCTCCTTGCTGCAGCCCTCGCGCTGCCCAAGCCCCTGCTGCTGCTCGATGAGCCCACTTCAGCGCTCGACGAGGAGAACAGCCAGCGCGTAGCCCTCGCCCTGCTGCGAGCCTGCCACGAGGAAGGCCGTGCAGCCCTCGTCGTCTCCCACGACCCCGTCTTCCTCCGCTTCTGCGATAAGGTCCTCGACTTGACTAACCTTTAAGAGTTTAAGAGGTTTAAGAAGTTTAAGGAGTTTAAGGAGTTTAAGAAGTTTAAGGAGTTTAAGATTCAGGATTCAGGATTCAAGTTTAAGAAGTTTAAGAAGTTTAAGAGTTCAAGGTAATCCTTATTCTTCATTCTTCATTCTTCATTCATCATTCGTCATTAGTCATTCGTCACTCATGCTTCTCGCCCTCATCCAACACCCCTGCACCCCCTCCACCGATGACAACCGCGCGCGCATCGCTGCCGCCATTGCCGACGTCGCAGCCCGTGGCGCTGAGCTCGTCGTGCTGCAGGAACTGCACAACACGCCCTACTTCTGTCAGACAGAGAATGTAGAGCTTTTCGACTTGGCAGAGCCCATCCCCGGGCCCTCCACCTCTTTCTATGGCGCGCTCGCGCGTGAACACGCTGTCGTGCTCGTCACCAGCCTCTTCGAGCGCCGTGCCGCAGGGCTCTACCACAACACCGCCGTCGTCTTTGAGAAGGATGGCACCATCGCCGGCATACATCGCAAGATGCACATCCCCGACGACCCCGCCTACTACGAGAAGTTCTATTTCACCCCCGGCGACCTCGGCTTCCAGCCCATCCAAACCTCCGTCGGACGCCTCGGCGTGCAGGTCTGCTGGGACCAGTGGTACCCCGAGGGTGCACGCCTCATGGCCCTTGCCGGCGCCGACATCCTCATCTATCCCACCGCCATCGGCTACGAGAGCAGCGACACACCCGAGGAGCAGGCGCGCCAGCGCCAGGCATGGCAGCTCGTGCAGCGTGGTCATGCCGTGGCCAACGGTCTGCCCGTGGTGGCCGTGAACAGGGTAGGGCACGAGCCCGATCCCAGCGGTCAGACCCGTGGCATACAGTTCTGGGGCACCAGCTTCGTCTGTGGCCCACAGGGCGAGCTACTGGCTGAAGCCTCACAGACCGAGCCCGAGAACCTCATCGTGGATCTCGACCTCCACCGCTCCGAGCAGGTGCGCCGCTGGTGGCCCTTCCTCCGCGACCGCCGCATTGACGCCTACCAGGACCTCCTCCGCCGCTTCCGCGACAACGAAAAGTGAAAAGTGAAAAGTGAAAAATGAGCGCGGCCTTGGTCGCAAGGGATCTTTGAAACAAAAACCGAAAAAACACCTCATCATATGTCAGTGGGCTACGCCCTACGTTCTCATCTTGTGTCTGGGTGTTTGAAAGCGAGCTTTCACACTCATCCACAAGCTAATAACAGCTTCTGCGAAGCACTGACTCATGCTGAGGAAAAACATAAAAAACCATTTCGCCATTCGTCATTAGACTTGTTTTCCAGTGAAGCGTAGCTGAACGGTGTTTTTCCGATGGTGTTGGCTGTGTTGCGGGACGCAACAGGGCGGTGCTTAGGAGTGGGCGTTGAAAGCTTGCTTTCATAAGAGCACTCATGAGCGCTGACCGTAGGCCGAAGGCCACAGACAGCAGCAGCGGTGTTTTTAATGTTTTTGTTTTAAACTTGAATCCTGAACTCTTAAACTCCTTAAACATCTTGAACCCTCAACCATAAACCGCAGCTCCGCCGCCTGCCATGTCCATCCACTTCACCCCCAGCACCCCCACCATCAGCGACCTCACCCTGCATCTGCAGATGGCCAAGCCCGTCGCTGGTCCCGAGCAGACCGAGATCCGCTCCACCTTCTTCCCTGCCGAATGGTTTCCCCAAAGCGGCGTGCAGCTGACGTGGCCCCATGCCGCCACCGACTGGGCCCCGCTGCTCGCCGAGGTCGATGACTGCTTCATTCGCATCGCCCTGGAGATTCTTGTTCGCAATGAACTTCTGCTCATCGTCACCCCCGAGCCCGACCGCATCAAGAGCCTCTTCCACGAGCGCATCCCCTCGCGCCTGCTGCCCCATGTGCGCTATTTCGAGTGTCCCACCAACGACACCTGGGCCCGCGACCACGGCTTCCTCACCCTCATGACCGAGTCCGGTCCCCGCCTCCTCGACTTTCAGTTCAACGGCTGGGGTGGCAAGTTCCCCGCAGAATTGGACAATGAGATCAATAGGAAACTCAAGCCCCTCTCTAACTCCCCCCGTGGGGGGGAGGACTTCATGTCCTCAGAGGGGCTTACAAGTGGAAACGCAGCCCTCCCCCCCACGGGGGGAGCGGGGAGAGGGGCTTATCCCCCCACGGGGGGTGCTGGAGAGGGGCCTTTACGTGGCACCTACGAATCCCACCTCGACTTCGTCTTCGAGGGTGGCAGCATCGAGAGCGACGGCCGTGGCACCCTCATGACCACCAGTGCCTGCCTGCTCTCGCCCAACCGCAACCCCGGCCTCACCCAACAGCAGATCGAGGAGCGTCTGCTGCGCTGGTTCCATGCCGAGCGCGTGCTGTGGCTCGACCACGGCTACCTCGCCGGCGACGACACCGACAGTCATATCGACACCCTCGTCCGCTTCTGCCCTGGCGGCACCATCGCCTACGTGCAGTGCACCGACCCCGCTGACGAGCACTACGAGGCCCTTCACTTGATGGAGGAACAGCTTAAGGGCTGGCCCCTCTCTAGGCCCCTCTCTAACTCCCCCCGTGGGGGGGAGGACTTCATGTCCTCAGAGGGGCTTACAAGCGGAAACACAGCCCTCCCCCCCACGGGGGGAGTCGGAGAGGGGCTTTTCCCCCCCACGGGGGGAGTCGGAGAGGGGCTTTTCCCCCCCACGGGGGGAGTCGGAGAGGGGCCTTGCTTCCGCCTCATACCCCTCCCCATGCCGTCGCCCATCTACGACCCCGACGACGGCCATCGCCTGCCCGCCACCTACGCCAACTTCCTCATCATCAACGGCGCCGTCCTGATGCCCACCTACGGTCAGCCCGACACCGACGACCTCGCCCGTCGCCAGCTGCAGAAGGCCTTCCCCAAGTACGACATCGTGCCCATCGACTGCCGCGTCCTCATCCGCCAGCACGGCTCCCTCCACTGCTCCACCATGCAGTTCCCCGTAGGTGTCCTCGTGTGATGACCGCCCGTGTGATGACCCCACGCCACACAATAACGCCTCGCCACTCACTCCCTTGTGAGCCGCGAGGCGCTTCATTTTTTTAACTGCAACGCTGCAACGCGCAACGCTTTTCGTCTTGTGTCAATTCAGGATCACGGCGGGCTTACTGCACGATGCCGGCGGCATGTGCGCCCAGAGTGGTGAGCAGGGCGGTGATGATTGTGATGACAATCTCCGCCACCTTCTTCAGTGTTTTCTTAGTGGATTCTTTCATAGAATAAAAAGTTCAGGGATTCAAGATTCAGGATTCAAGTTTAAGACAAAAACATTAAAAACCCCGCTGCTGTCTGTGGCCTTCGGCCTACGGTCAGCGCTCATGAGTGCTCTTATGAAAGCAAGCTTTCAACGCCCACTCCTAAGCACCGCCCTGTTGCGTTCCGCAACACAGCCAACACCATCGGAAAAACACCGTTACGCTGCGCTTCACTAAAAAACAAATCTAATGACCAATGGCGAAATGGTTTTTTATGTTTTTCCTCAGCGTGAGTCAGTGCTTCGCAGAAGCTGTTATTAGCTTGTGGATGAGTGTGA